>JAZBOL010000044.1:0-89297 GCA_036351115.1 Lysobacterales bacterium
TGCATCGGCTGCGCAGAAGCCCTGGAGGAATCATGAGTTCGGACAAACTGAGAAACACCGTCGAGCTGGTCGGCATCTTCGGCCTGCTCGCTTCCCTGATCTTCGTCGGGCTCGAGCTGCGCGCCTCCAACGTGCAGGCGCGGGCGGCGGCGTTCCAGGCCATCGGCATCGCCACCTCCGAGTTTCACCAGACCATGGATGACCGGCTCAACCTCCTCTACGAACAGGCCTTTGATCCTGGGTCCATCCAGGCCTGGAGCTACACCGACTGGCTGGCGGTCGACCGGCGCGTGCGCGCCGACGTGCGCCTGTTCGAAACCACCTTTCTCCAGGTCGACCAGGGCCTGCTGCCCGAGGCGGCCATCAACAACCTTGGCTTCGCCGGCTTCGGCAATGGATTCCTGAGCGTTCCGGCCATTGTCTGCCTGTGGCCCCGCCTCAGCCAGGGGCCGGGGGCCATCGGGCCACGTGCGCGGCAGTGGATCGAGGATGGCACCCCGGTCGGGGACCGGCCGGCTTGTCCGGTGGATCTCCCTGGTCTCAGGGAGTCCTACATGCGGCAACAGGAAGACTCGGCCTGACCATCGCTGCCATCGACGGGCGGGGGCGTCGCCCGGTTCAGGCCCCGCCGGCCTGCGCCAGCAGTTTCTTGAAGCGGGGATGATCCCGCAGGTTGTCCAGGTCCGAGTCGTTCTGCATCCACTCGAGCTCGGCCATGCCCTTGCCGACGCTTTTTTCCAGCGCGTCCAGGGCCTTGTCCGTTTCGCCGATGTGGGAGTACACGCAGGCCACGTTGTAGAGGTTCATGGCGTCGTCCGGGTGTGAGTCGATGGCGCGCTGCAGGTAGGCCCGGGCCTTGTCCTCCTGTCCTTCTTCATAGAGATTCAGGGAGCCGAAGCACAAGGCCCGCGGGTCCCGGGGGTTGGCGTGCAGGTAGTTCTCGATGGCCACGAGGGTGCGGCGCCGGGCGTCCGCGCGCTTGTCCTCCTGGCCGAGCCCCCGGTACACCTGCGCCAGCAGGCTGATGGCCTGGTAGTCCTCCGGGCGCACCTCGTAGGCTTTTTCGAACAGCTCCGCCGCCTGCTCCAGCTTGCCCTGGGCGAAGGCGTGGCGGGCGTGGAAGTAGTAGGCGTCGAAGAGCTTCGGGTTGATCTCCTGCGCCTTGCGAAAGGCCTGCTCGGCCTCTTCATGGCGCTGACCCAGGCTCAGGGCCAGGCCGCGGCTGGCGTGCACCGGCGCCTGGTCCGGGGCCAGCTGCAGGGCCAGGCGCGAGTTGGTCTCCGCCTGCAGCCGGTTGCTGGCGGAGGAGTCCGCGTACATGTAGAGAAAGCTGAAGCAGTCCGCCAGGCCCGCGTAGGCCAGAGCGTAGTCCGGATCGAGTTCGATGGCGCGGCTGAACGCTTCCCGGGAGTTGGCCCAGCCCTCCTCGTTCAGCTGGTAAAAGCTCCGCCGCCCGCGCAGGAAGTACTCGTAGGCCTCCACGTTGTCCGTGGGCTGTTGCTCGATGGCCTTTTCCTCCCCGGGGCTGAGGGTCACCTGGAAGGCTTTCGCCACGGCCTCGGCAATGTCCTTCTGGATGCCGAAGACGTCTTTCAACTCCTTGTCGAAGCTCTCGGACCACAGGTGGTAGCCGTCCGAGACGTTGATGAGCTGGGCCGTCACGCGCAGCTGGTCGCCGGCCTTGCGCACGCTGCCCTCGAGCACCGTGTTCACCCGGAGCTGGTCTCCGATGGCCGCGATGTCCGTGTTCGTGCCCTTGAACTGGAAGGATCCGGTGCGCGAGGCCACGTGCACGTCGCGCATCTTGGCCAGGGCGTTGATGATCTCCTCGGCCATGCCCTCGCAGAAGTGGTCCTGGTCCTTCTCCGGGCTCATGTCCACGAAGGGCAGCACGGCGATGGAGGCCTCACTGGAGGAGGTCCGTGCCGGCGTGCTTGCGGCTGTCGGTGCGAGGGCGGCAGCCGTATCGGCGACGACCGGGGCCGGCGCCCGGTTCGCTTCGGGGGTCGAGGCGCGGTGCGCCGGCGCTTCGCTGTCCGCGCCGCCCTGCGGCGTGTCGGCGGTGGTGCGCTTGATGCCTTCCGGGGTTAGCTCCAGCGCCCAGGTCAGGAACAGCGCCACGGGAAAACCGAGCACCAGCAGCCACAGCACCAGGCTGGCGGACCAGGGCGGCAGGTTCATGGGCTCGAAGGTGGCGTCGGCGATCTGCATGATCACGAAGGCGCCCACCAGGTAAGCGATGCCCACCTGCACCACCTTGCGGCGTTTCAGCTTCTCGAAGAACCCGTTCGTGCCTGACGGCTGGTCGCTCATGCCTGTTGCCTCTCCCCGTTCTCCCCATTCTCTCTCAAAGGGTTGGGTGGGCACAACGAAGCGGCGGTTCGCCCGCGCGGCGGGCCTCGATGACTCATCGGGCTTTCCGCCTGCCAGGGTGGATTTCTGACAGAGCGCTCGGAAAAGACCTGTTGTCTGGACCTGTTCACAGTGCTAAAAAGACCTGCAGAGCGCCACCAGGAATCCCGTGATGACCGTCAAATTTTCCGAAGACCTCGTTCCCCTGACCGACCTTAAGGTCAATCCGGGCCGCGTGGTCAGGCACGCCACCGAGGTGCACCGTCCCGTGCTTTTGACCAGCCGGGGCCGCGGCGTTGCCGTGGTCCAGTCCCTGGCCGACTACGAGAAAGCCCAGGATGAACGTGACTTCATGCGTGCCGTGGTCGCCGGTCTGGCCGATCTCGAAGCCGGGCCGGAAAGCGGTCGCGAGTCGAGCCTGGGGGAGGCCCGAAAACGGCTCGGCCTGGACTGACGCTTGCCCCGCGCAACCCTGAGCTTCGCCGAATCGGCGTTGCTCGACCTGGAAGCGGTCATCGACTGGTATGACGAGCAAGGGGTACCGCAGGTCGGACAACGGCTGGTCGAAGAAGTCTTCGCGCGAGTCGAGGCGCTGGTCGACCATCCGGAGCTCGGCCGAATCGTTCCGGAGTTCGGCCAGGCGTTCTTGCGCGAGCTCATACACCCGCCATTCCGGATCGTCTACCGACTGGATCCCGGCAAGGTGCGCGTGGTCCGGGTCTGGCGCAGCGAACGCCTGCTGAGGGACTAAGCGGGCCTGCGATGTACCCGGTTACCGGCATGCGACACATGCCCCAGGGGGCGAATTCTCCATCACTTGCCCCATGATTCCGCGCGATTCGAGGGCCATGATGCCGTCATGGAGCAGTCGCTTCGCAACGGGAGTCCGCCATGAAACACCAGGTCCTGCACGAAGACGCCTTCGACGAGAAGGGTTCGAACGACCAGGCCATGCGCTATCCGCCCCTGGCGCGCTGGCTTCACCTGGGGCTGGCCGTCTTCGGTATCGCCGCCTACCTGACGGCAGAGTTCGCCGAGCACGGCGCCCGGGGCGCCGGCTACCTGGTCCACGCCTACCTGGGCCTGTCCTTGGCGGCGGTGATGACCGTGCGCCTGGGCGCCGGGCTGACCGATTCCGATGCCCTGGGTTTCCGGCACTGGCACCTGTTCTCCCGGACACAGTGGCGTGCCCTGGCCGAGGACCTGCGGGGGCTGTTGCGGCTCCGCTTGCCGAACCGGCTTCAGCACGAGGGGCTTTCCCTCCTGGTGCAGGCCTTCGGCCTGACCGTATTCGCGTGGATGGCCTTCACCGGTGTGGGGCTGTACCTGCTTGGCGGCGGCGAGTCCGAGGCCATGGAGGTCCTGGAGGAGCTGCACGAGGTCGGCGAATCGCTCGTGCCCGCCTATCTCCTGCTCCACGTGGGCGCCGTGACGCTGCACACGCTGGCAGGCCACCGGGTACTGCGTAGAATGATGCCCTGACCGGGGCGTCGCGCCCCACCTGCTTCGTGCACGGGGTGTTTCACGAGTGAATATCACCAAGTACCTGCCCTCGATCGTTCTGGCTGTCGCCATGGCGTTCTTCGCCTATGACATTGCCTTCGATCTGCGGGACGGCACGGACACGTTCTGGCACCTCGGGCTCGAGGCGGGCGTGTTCCTCGCGATTTCCATCGTCCTCGCCGCCGAGCTTCGCCAGGTGCGGCGCCTGCACGGCGCCGTGCGCCGTGAGCGCGCCAGGACCGCCCGCCTGGCGGGGGAGATGCTGTCGGTCATACGGGAGCAGTTCGATCGCTGGACGCTATCGGCCTCGGAGGCCGAAGTCGCCCTCCTGCTGGTCAAGGGCCTGTCCATGAAGGAAATCGCCGAAGTCCGCCAGGTCAAGGAGAAAACCGTGCGGAGCCAGGCGGCCTCCGTCTACGCCAAGGCGGGGTGCGCCGGCCGCCATGAGCTGGCGGCTTTCTTCATCGAGGATCTGCTGGTGGCGGCGGAGCGGCCGGACGGCTGATCCCCGGAACTCATTCCCCTCCCTTGCCCGGCAACCGGTAAAGCGCCACCACGGCCCCCACGTCGATCGCTTCTTCGCCCTCCGGCGTCTCCCCGTCCACCTCGTTCAGCTCGTCCAGCCACACGAACAGCCGCTCCCGCAGTTCCTCCAGCTGTGCCGGAGTGACCTTCGCGCGAAAGCGGGCGAAGGTCGGCGGTACGGTCTCGTCCTTTTCCCGGAGCGCCGCGAGCAGCTCGGTTTCGGCCCCGCGGAGCACGTCCCGCACGGCCTTTTCCTCCTCCGCCGGGTCGTCCGTGGCCAGCAGCTCGTCCGCCACCTCGAAGCGCCGGGCCACGGTGCGGAACCAGCGCTCCACGGTGCCCCGCTTGGGCCGCTCCCGGGTCACCTCGATGAGCCCCGCGTCGAGCAGCGCATCCACGTGCCGGTAGAGCTTGGTCTGGGGTTCGCCCAGGGTCTCCGCGGCGGACGCCACCGTGCCCTCGTCCTCGCCGAACACCTGCAGCAGGGACAGCTTCAGGGGGTCTGACAGCAGCCGTAGCTGCTCCAGCTTCTCGATCTTCTGCACGTCTTTCATCGCGATCCTCGCGCCTTCACCGGCCGGGCCGGTGGATGAATTCGGGGCCTTGCTTGACTATTCATCATAACGTGAATAATAATGTTCACATTAACGTGAATATTCATTTCGAGGTAAATGACATGAATTGGGACATCACCTGGTTTGATATCGCTTTCCTGCTGGTGCTCTTCGTGATCCAGCCGCTCTACAGCCGGCACGCCTGGGTCAAACTCCAGCGCGCCGTCGCCGCCGGGGTCTACCCGGACCGGGTCACGCTCTACGCCCAGACCATGCTGGGCCAGTGGGCCGGCTTCGCCGTGCTGCTCGCCGCCTGGTGGTGGCTGGACCGGTCCTGGGCCGACCTGGGCGTTCACGGGGACCTGGGCACGGGCTTCCTCGTCGTGGGCGTACTCGGGCTCGTGAGCCTCGGTGTGCTCGGGTTCCTGGCGCTGCGCCTGCGCGAGGCGCCGGCGGAAACCCGGGCAGCCCAGCGGGAAGGGCTCGGTGACCTGGAGCCCTTCCTGCCCCAGGACGACCGGGACCTGCGCAGCTTCTTCGCCCTGTCCATCACCGCGGGCATCGTGGAAGAGCTGCTCTACCGGGGGTTCGTGCTCTGGGTCCTGGCCCAGGGGATGCCGCTCTGGGCGGCCGTGCTGCTGTCCTCCGTGGCCTTTGGCCTGGCGCACAGTTACCAGGGCGCCGGCGGCATGCTGCGCACCGGTCTGATCGGTCTGCTCTTCGCCATCCTGTTCGTGGCCAGCGGTTCCATCTGGCTACCCATGCTGTTCCACGCCCTGTTCGATATCGTCCAGGGGGTCCAGATCCGGGAGTTGTATCGGGAGCCCGGGGAGGATCAGGCCTTGCCGTCCGTCAGGACCTGAGCGCGTCTTCCACCAGGCACCGCGCCCCCGCCAGCACGTCCCGCGCCCGGTCGTCGATGGAGAACTGGTCCTTGTAACGGGCCATCACCTCCCGATCCCGGGCCCGGTCCTGGCGACGCTCGTAGGCGGTCACGAAGCGCCGGATGTCCTCGTCCGTTTCGAGGATCAGTTTCGGCACGGGCGTGGGTTCGCCGTGTTCGTCCTTGGCCACCAGGGTGATGTAGCTCGTATTGGTGTGGCGCATTTCCGCGCGCTCGACGTTCTCCGCCTCGACGCGGATGCCCACCACGAGCGAGGTCCGGCCCACGTAGTTCACCGACGCCTTGAGCGACACCAGGTCCCCGACCTCGGCGGGCTGCAGAAAGTCCACGCCGTCCACGGACACGGTCACGCAGTAGGTTCCCGCGTGCCGGCTGGCGCAGGCGTAGGCGACCTTGTCCATGAGCGACAGCAGGATGCCCCCGTGGATCTTGCCGCCGAAGTTGGCATAGCTGGGGATCATCAGCTCCGTGATGGTGGTGCGCGAAGCGCTGACGGGCTTCGGATCGAGCCGATGTGGGTTTGCTTCTGAGGACATGTTCCGCTCCGGGACAAACGTTGCGGCACCGTAGCACCCGGGCGCTGATCCCAGCGTCATCCCTGGCGCTCGAGCGCAGCTTTTTCACCCCTCCTGGTGGACTGATGCGCGGGCATGGGGCATATGCCCCCTGGATCTTCCCGGGGGTAGGGCATGCGCCCCCTTGCCCCTGGGCCGCAGGTCTGGGACAGTCTGGACGCGCCAACCCGTCACCGGCCCGATCATGACCCGACCATCCATTCCCGTACGCGGCCCCCGCGTTTCCCCCCGCGTTTATCCCTCCAGGCCGTCGCCCCGTTTGCCGGCCCTTGCCCTGCTGGCGACCGCCTGGCTGGTCCTTGCCCTGCTGGCCATCCTTCCGCTCCGACCCGCGGTCGCGCAAAGCACGCCACTCCAGGCTGCCCTCGACTCCGCCCTGGCGCGTGCCGACATGGCCGGTGAGGACACGCTGCCTGAAGCCGGCTCCTGGCTGGCGGGATTGCCCAGCGTCATGGTGGCCTACTACGACAGCCAGGAAGACCAGGGCACGGACGAGGCGGAGCTGATCTTCAACCTGCCTTTCAAATCGCCCGCGCGCCGACGGCTGGACGCGGGTTTCGACGCCCTGGACGGCGGCCTGGCGGGGGCCAGCGAGGCGCACCGGCGCTGGGTCTACTCGGGCCTGGTGCGCGAGCGCGTCTGGGCGCACAGGCTGACGGCCCTGCGGCTCGCGGCCGCCGAGGAAAAGCGGACCCTGCTCAACACCCTGTCCGCACGGATCCAGCGGCTCGCCGAGCGCGGGGCGGTGCCGCTCTACCAGGGGCTCATCGTCGAGCGCGAGCGCCTGGCCGCGGAGCTCGCGGCGGTCACCCTGGCCAGCGAGCGCGATGCAGCGAGTGCAGCCTACGCCACCCTGACCGGGTCGCGTGATGTGCCCGCCGACCTGTCCGAGCCCGGTGCCTTGCCCGACGCCCCCGATTACGCCACGCACCCGGCCCTGCTGCTGCTCGATCGCAGGAACGATCAGCAGCAGCAACTGCTCGCCCTCGACGCCCCGGAAAACACGGACTGGAACCTGGGCCTCGTGGCCCGGGATTTCGACGGGCCGGCGGGCTTCAACGATCGCCAGTACGGGCTGAGCGTCGAGTTGCCCCTGGGCTTCACGGGCATCCAGAACACCGGCAACCTGAGCGCTCGCCGGGCCGCCAGCCGCGAGTACCTCCTCGAGCGGGACCGCCTGTCCCTGGCCCTGCGCGTCGAGTGGGAAGCCCTGCGTGCCGAGGCCGCGCTGCTGCAGCGCCGCCAGGCCATCCTCGCCGAGGCCGTGGCGCTGGCGGACCGCATCGAGACGCAGCTCGAGCGGCTCGACGCGACCAGTGAAGTCGAATCCGAGCTGCTGCTCCAGCGCCTGCTGGACGTGCTCGACACCCGCGCCGAGGCCAGTCTCACCGACGCCCTCATCGGCCAGAACGAGGCCCGCCTGCGCCAGGCGGCCGGGAGATCCCTGTGAATCACGAAAAGCACATGAGTCCTGCGCCAGAGCGCCTTCCGAATCGCCTGCGAAGGCGCCGACGAACCGGGGGGTTGACCCTGCTCCCATTCATGCTCGGGGCCTTCTTCCTGTTACCGGCCAACATCCTGGCCCAGGAGCGCGTCACCCTCGACGCCCTCGGCGACCTGGAACTCGCCTGGGCCTCCCTGGAGCCGCTGTCCCAGGTGCCGGGCCCGGCCCTTCGCGCGGAAGCCGTGGCCGACCCCGGCGCCGCGCTGCAGATCCGGCTGCCTGCGGAGGCGCAGCGCGCCGTGTTCCGGGTGCAGCCCGGCGCCGCCGTGGAGGTTGGCGACCCGGTGGCGGTCATCGAGGGTCCGGAAATCCATCACTGGCTGCTCGAGTACAACGCGCTCGCGGCCCGCCACGAGACGGCGCGGCAGCGTTACGAACGCAACCTGCCCCTGTACGAGGAAGGCGCCCTGTCCGGCGAACGCTGGACCGCCATCGAGGAGCGCTACTTCGAGCTGGAGCTGGCGTTCGAGCACATCGCGCACCTTCGGGAATGGCTGCAGCCGGCGCCCGGCGAGGGTTCCGAGTCGGTGCTGGCCCTGGCGCCCCGGGACGGCCGGGTGCTCTACGATTCCGCCCGACCCATGCTCGAGATGGGCACCATCCTGTTCGAGATTCTGCCTCGCGACGGACTGCGCGTGCGTGTCGAAGTCCCCGCCGAGCGCGCCCCGCGCCTCGTGGCCCTGGCTTTCGACGACTGCGAGGTGGCCATCGACCGGGTCGAGGAGGCCGCGCGCGGTTTTTACCGGTTGGCCTGGAGCGCTCCGCTGCAAGGTCCCTGCGCCCGGTTGCCGGGGTCGTCCCTGAGCGTGCAGCCCCGCTACGACGAGGACGCCCTCCTGCTGCCCCGGGAAGCGGTCTTCCAGTGGCGCCAGGCGCCCCACGTGTGGTTGCGGCAGGGTGATGCGCTGCTGGCCCAACCGGTGGAACTGCTCGCCGACGCCCCCGGGGGCTACGCGGTCGCCGCAGATCCGGCGCTGGCCGGTGGCGAAGTGCTGGTCCGCTCCGTGAGCGCGGTCCAGGGCATTCTGCTGGGCCTGGGCGGCGGCTGATGCTCGGCGCGGTCGTCCGCTTTTCCCTGACCCAGCGCCTGTTCATCCTGGTGCTGACCGCGATCCTCGTGGGCTTCGGCGTGCGCGCGTGGTTCACCCTGCCCATCGACGCCTTTCCGGAGATCTCGCCCACCCAGGTCAAGATCATCCTCAAGGCACCGGGCATGACCCCGGAAGAGATCGAGCGGCGGGTCACCTATCCCATCGAGACCGAGCTGCTGGGCATTCCCCGCCAGTCCATGCTGCGCTCGACCACCAAGTACGCCATCACGGACATCACCCTCGATTTCCTGGACGGCACGGACATCTACTGGGCGCGGCAGCAGGTCAACGAGCGCCTGGCCGCGGTCCGCGACCAGCTGCCGGCCACGGTCACCGGCGGCGTCGCCCCCATGAGCACGCCCCTGGGCGAGATGTTCATGTTCACCCTGGAGGACCCGGAGCTATCGCTCATGGAGCGGCGCCGGCTGCTGGACTGGGTGGTGCGCCCGGTGCTGCGTACCGTCCCCGGCGTGGCGGACGTCAACGTGCTGGGTGGCCGGGTCCGCACCTTTCACATCACGCCCGATACGAACCGCCTGGCGCAGCTCGGCCTTGGCCTGGACGACCTGCGCGCGGCCCTCGACGCCAACAACCGCAATATCGGCGCCGGCCGTATTTTCCAGGGCAACGACGTGCTGGTGGTGCGGACGGAAGGGCGGGTCACGGAGCTGGATGAACTCGGGCTCGTCCCGGTCGCCGACCCGAGCGGCGCGGTTCACCGGCTCGGCGACCTCGCCGACATCGGCATCGGCCATCTCGCCCGCTACGGCGCGGTCACCCGGGACGGGGAAGAAACGGCGCAGGGGCTCGTCATTGCTCTCCGGGGCGCCAACACCGGGGAGGTCGTCGAGGGCGTCAAGGCCCGCCTGGCCGAGCTGGAAAGCAGCCTGCCCCCGGGGTCGAGCTTCAACGTGTTCTACGACCGGGCGCGCCTCATCGAAACGGCGGTGCGCACCATCGCCGTCGCGCTGGTCATGGCCGTGGTGCTCGTGATCGCCCTGCTCGCCCTGTTCCTCGGCAACCTGCGGGCGGCCCTGGTGGTGTCCCTGTCCCTGCCGCTCGCGGCGCTTTCCACCTTCCTGCTCATGTCCGTCAGCGGCCTGTCCGCGAACCTCATGAGTCTCGGGGGGCTGGTCATTGCCATCGGCATGCTCGTGGATTCCTCCGTGGTGGTGGTGGAAAACGTCGTCAGCCGGCTGGCCGCCGGCACGCCCCTGCCGCGCCTGCACATCATCTACCGGGGCGCCAAGGACGTGGCGAAGCCCGTGGTGGCCGGCACGATCATCGTGGTGATCGTGTTCTCGCCCCTGCTGACCCTCACGGGCCTCGAGGGCAAGCTGTTCGCCCCCGTGGCCCTCACCATCGTGTTCGCCATGCTCTCCGCGCTGGTCATCGCCCTGGCGGTGATTCCCGTGCTTGCCTCCCTGCTGCTTTCGGGGAAGGCGGCGCAGATGCCGGGGTACATGGTGCGCGTCCAGGCGCTGTACCGGCGCAGCCTGGGCCGGGTGCTCGAGCGGCCGCTGCCCCTGCTGGTGACCCTGGGGCTGCTGCTGGTGGTCAGCGTCGTGCTGTTCCTGGGCATCGGCAAGGCCTTCATGCCGGTGATGGACGAGGGCGACGTCATCGTGCAGCTCGAGAAAAGCCCGACCATCGGCCTGGACGCTTCCGTCGAGCTGGACAAGCAGATCGAGCGCGCCCTGCTGGCCGAGATCCCGGAGATCCGCCAGATCGTGGCCCGCACCGGCGCCGACGAGCTGGGCCTCGATCCCATGAGCCTGAACGAGACGGACATCTTCATGGAGCTGGTGCCCCGGGAGGAATGGAGCGTGCCGGACAAGGAGGCCCTCGAGGAAAACATCCGCACCGTGCTGCTGCGCTTCCCCGGCATCAACTTCGGCTTCACCCAGCCGATCCAGATGCGCGTTTCCGAGATGCTCACGGGCACCACGGGCGACGTGTCCATCAAGATGTTTGGGGAAGACCTCGCCACGCTCGCCGACTGGGCGCAGCGCGCCGCCGGGGTCGTTCGCGATGTCGAGGGCGCCGTGGACGTGCAGGCCACGGTAACGGACGGCGGCAAGTTTCTCGCCGTGCGGCCGCGGAGCGAGGTGGCCGCCGACCGGGGGCTCAGTGCCGAATCCCTCGCGGATGCGCTAAAGGCCCAGCTGGAGGGCCTGCCGGTCTCGGAAGTCATCGAGGGCCGGCAGCGCACACCGGTGCTGCTGGCGCCCGTGGACGGAAGCGACGCCGGACCGGCCAGTGCGGCGGATCTCGCCCGGCGGGATGTGCTCCTGCCCGACGGCACCCTGGCGCCCCTGGCCGCCATTGCCGAGGTCAGCTACGAGGAAGGCCCCGTACTCATCGAGCGGGAGCGCGGCGATCGCTTCGCCTCGGTGACGGTCAACGTGTCGAATCGCGATATCGTGGGCTTCGTGGAAGAGCTGGAAGCCACGCTCCGCGATCGTGCCCCGCTGCCGCCCGGTTACCGCATCGCCTTCGGCGGCGAGTTCGAGAACCAGCAGCGCGCCATGCGCAACCTGGCGCTGGTCATCCCCGTGGCGCTGTTGCTGATCCTGATCATCCTGTTCACGACCTTCCGCTCGACCACCCTGGCGGGGCTGATCCTGGGCAACATCCCCTTCGCGCTGATGGGCGGCATCATCGCCCTGTACCTGAGCGGCGAATACCTGTCCGTGCCGGCCTCCGTGGGCCTCATCGCCCTGCTCGGCGTGGCGGTGCTCAACGGCGTGGTCATGCTCAGCCACTTCGAGCAGTTGCGTCCCTTCTCGGAAAGCCTCGAGGCCCGCGTTCTCGATGGCTCGGCCCAGCGCCTTCGACCGATCCTGATGACCGCGACCACCGCCATGTTCGGCCTCCTGCCCCTGGTGTTCGTCACCGGGCCGGGCGCCGAGGTACAGCGCCCCCTGGCCATCGTGGTCATCGGCGGGCTGTTCACCTCGACCCTGACCACGCTGTATTTCCTGCCCCTCATCTATCGATTCGTGGAGCGACGAAATGTCTGATTGCCTGCTGCTCGTCCTGCTGGCGCCCGCCGGCCGGCGCGACGACCTCGTGGATGCGCTCATGGGCAACGACCACATCAGCGGATTCACCCTGACCCCCGCCCTGGGCTACAGCCGGGAGCACAGTGGTTTCAGCCTGGGTGAACAGGTGGCGGGCTACCGTGACTACAGCCGCTTCGAGGTGCTGTTCGAAGCGACGGAGAAAACGCGCTTGCTGGAGACGCTGCGACGGGCATCCGGCAACGAACGGCTGCGCTACTGGATCATGCCCGTGCCCGAAACCGGCCATCTCCACCGCTGAACCGGCGGACCCGCTGCCGTTGCCGGTTTGAAAAGGCCCGGCGAGAACCCAAGTCCTTAACGAGACCCCACCGTGCAACGAGGAGTGAACCATGGGAATTTTCGACAAGATCAAGGATGCCTTCGACGGCGATGACGAGCCGGAAGGCATCAAGGGCCCCAGCGCCGTGCTGCGCGAGGCGGGCATCGACCCTTCGGGCCTGAAGTTCGGTTTTGGCGGTGACGGCACCGTGACCATCACGGGCCATGTCGCGGATGAAAACCGCAAGCAGCACATCGAAGAAGTGGTCGGCAAGATCCCTGAAGTGAAGGCAATCGACAACCAGCTGCAGGTGGGAAGCCCGCCCGCTCCGGAGGCACAGCCCGAGCCGACGGACGTGCCGGAGCTGGGTGCCCACCCCGAGGGCCCGCCGGCGGACCCTGCCGTGAACGCGGCCAACGCCGGGGCTGCGGTCACTCCGGACGGACCGGTGGCCGAGGCGCTCGGCGACGCCCCGGCCACGGGCACGGTCCCGGCCGCTTCGGACAGCGGTACCGTCGCCGGCGGCGCCGAGCCCCTGACCTACACGGTCAAGTCCGGCGACAGCCTGTGGAAGATTGCCGAGGCGCACTATGGTGACGGATCGAAGTACCGGGCGATTTTCGAGGCCAACCGCGACATTCTCGACAACCCGGACCTCATCCACCCGGGCCAGGAACTGAAAATCCCGACGCTCTGAAGTCTGTCGCCCCGGGCCGGCCGCCTGTCGCGCGCCGGTAACCTGCGGCCGGATGTCGACCCGGCGGCATCCGGATCACCTTTTTTTGGGGGCGATGCCCGGTGCTATAGTCGGTGCTGCGGCGCATCGATAAAACGATGCGTCTCCGTCTCATGGGGGGCCATGAGCGAGCCCGGGACGAGGTCGTCATGGCAGATTGGGAAGAACTCCAGGCGCTGTTCGAAGCTGCCGCTCAACTCGAAGGCGAGGAACGCGCCGCCTATCTCGACGCCGTCTGCGGCGAGGACACGGTCCTGCGCGAAGAGCTCGAGGCGCTGCTCAACGCCGACGCGGAAGATACCCTGTCGCCCCCCGGCGGCTTTTCCGACGGACTGAAATCGGCGACGTCGTTCGATGACCAGCTCGAGGGCAGCCAGCTCGGCGCCTACACGCTGCTCGAGCGCATCGGCGCCGGCGGCATGGGCACCGTGTTCCTGGCCGAGCGCTCCGACGGCGCCTTCGAACGCCGGGTGGCCGTCAAGGTGGTGCGCCGGGGCATGGATACGGAAACCGTGGTCCGGCGGTTCGTCGCCGAACGGCAGATCCTGTCCCAGCTCGATCATCCGAGCATCAGCGCGTTGCTGGATGGCGGCGTCACGCCCGACGGGCGGCCTTACCTGGTCATGGAGTATGTCGATGGCCTGCCCATCACCGAGTACTGTGACCGGCACCGGCTCTCCATCGATGAGCGCCTCGCGCTTTTCAAATCCGTCTGCCGCGCTGTTCACCACGCCCACCAGAATCTCGTGGTGCACCGGGATCTGAAGCCGTCGAACATCCTGGTCACGGAGGACGGCACGGTGAAGCTTCTGGACTTCGGTATCGCCAAGCTGCTCGACGAGGACAGCGACGCGCAGCTGACCCGCACCGGCATGCCGGCCATGACTCCGGCCTATGCCTCGCCGGAGCAGCTCAACCACCAGCCCGTCACCACGGTGACCGACGTGTACGCCCTCGGCGTGATCCTCTACGAACTGCTCACCGGCCGCCGTCCCTTCGAGGCCCGCAAGAGCCCGGAGGAACTCCGCCAGGAGATCCTGTCCGGCGACGCGCCGAAGCCGAGCACGGTCATCACCCGCCAGCCGGCGGACGCTGACGGCAGGCCCGAACGCACGCTGGAGGCCATCAGCGCGAGCCGTTCCGTGCCCCCGGGACGCCTGCGGCACGCCCTGGCCGGCGATCTCGACACGATCTGCCTCATGGCCATCCGGCCCGAGCCCCAGGGCCGCTACGCCTCCGCCGAGCAGCTGGCGGACGATCTGGATCGGCACCGGGATGGCCAGCCCGTGCGCGCCCAGAATCCCAGCGTGGGTTACCGGGTGCGCAAGTTCGTTCGCCGCCACCGCGCCGGCGTGGCCACCACCGCGGCGGTCGTGCTGGCTTTCGCCGGCGTCATCACCTACTACACGCACCGGCTGCAGGAGGAGCGGGACACGGCGCTTGCCCAGCAGGAAAAGGCCGAAACGGTGGTGGAGTTCCTGACCAACCTGTTCTTCGAGGCCGACCCGGACAACAGCCTGGGTGAGGACGTGACGGCCCGCCAGATCCTCGAGGCCGGTCGCGCCAACATCGACTTTGACCTGGCCGATCAGCCCGAGCTGCAGGCGACCATGAAGCGCGTTCTCGGCGAGGTTTATTACGAGGTGGGCAACTCGGACGTGGCCTGGGAACTGTTTAGCGACGCCTACGACCAGTTCCGGGAGCGCGGTGGACTGGAAGCCGCCAGCAGCCGACTTTCCCTCGGCATCATCGCCCAGGATCGAGGCGACTACGAGACGGCCGTCGAGGCGATGCAGTACGCCTATGATCAGCGTGTCGACGCCTTGGGTCCCGAACACGAGGCGGTACGCGAAGCCGTGGCAGCCCAGGCGTTCCTGCAGGAAACGCTGGCAAACTTCGACGAGGCGGGGCGCCTGCATGAAGCCGCCTTTGCCATGGCGGAGGCCCTCTATCCCCAGGACGACGTGGCCCTGGCCCAGGCGCACTCGGAGCTGGCCGGCTATTACCGCACCCAGGATCGCCGCCCCGAGGCCGAGGCCCTGCTGCGGGATGGCATCGCCATGATGGAACGGCTCCAGGGTGACCGTCGCCACCCACTCACCGCGAAGATGATCCGTCAGCTGGGCGGCACCCTGCGCAACTCGGACCGCTTCGAGGAGTCGGAGCCCCTCTACCGCGAGGCCATCGCTCTGCAGGAGGACATGCTCGGGCCGGACCACTACGAGGTCGCCGTCAGCTGGAACGGTTACAGCCAACTGCTCACGAACATGGGGCGCAGCGAGGAGGCCATGGAGGCCAACGCCCGCATGATCGACATCATCGAGTCCCGCTTCGACGGTCCGGCGCCGGCCCTGGGTGCGGCCTACAACAACCTCGCCTTCATGCTGCTCGACCTGCACCGCTACGACGAAGCCCTGGAAAATTTCGACAAGTCCCTGGCGGCCCAGGACGCCATCGGCCTGCCGCCGGACCACTTCAACCGCACGTTTCCGAGCGCGGGCAAGGCCCAGGTGTACCTGCTCGTGGACCGGCTCGACGAGGCCGAGGCGATTTTCCGGGAAATGCTCGCCATTCGCATCGACAACGTGGGTGAGGAACACCGGCTCGTGCAGGAGATTCACAGCGACCTCGGCGCCGTGCTGACGGAGCAGGCGAACTTCGCCGAAGCGGAGTCCCTGTTGCTGGCGGCCTTCGACTACTTTGACCGCACCCTGGACGATACCGCCTGGGACCGGGTGGAGGCCGCGCAGCGGCTGGCGGCCCTGTACTCGGCCATGGGTGAACCGGAGCAGGCGGCGACCTACGAGGCCATCGCCGCACCGGCGCCGGGGGACGGGGAAGGAGACACCGTCGAGGGCGAGGTAGCGGAAGCGACATGACCGACGAAGACCAACTCACCCAGCTGCTGGTCGCCTGGGGCGACGGTGACCCGAACGCGCTGGAACAACTCACGCCCCTGGTCTACGAACGCCTGCGGCAGCTGGCCCAGAGCGCCTACCGCAACGAGCACGGCGCCCAGACCCTCCAGCCCACCGCCGTGGTCAACGAGGCCTGGCTGCAGCTGGCCAACGCCCAGCTCGAGCTCCAGAGCCGGCACCACTTCTATGCCCTCGCCGCGCGCATGATGCGGCGCATCCTGGTCAACCACGCCGTGGCCCGCAAGGCCGCCAAGCGCGGCGGCGGCCAGGTCATGCTCACGCTGAACGAGGGCCAGTACTCCGCGGAGCAGGAAAGCGAGGAGGTGCTCGCCCTCAACGAAGCCCTCGAGAATCTCGCCGAGCGCGACGCCGATCTCGAGGCCCTGCTCGAGCTCCACTATTTCGGCGGCTACACGACGATGGAAATCGCCGAGGCCATGAACGTGTCCGAGTCCACCGCCAAGCGGCAACTGCGTTTTGCCCGGGCCTGGGTGCGGCGGGCGCTTGAGCGCTAGCGCTCCGGGCAATCTCCCGGCGCCCCTTGAAAACCGTCAGAATGACCCTATGTTATTGAATGTAAGCAAGTTATTCCCGGCGACTCGCCGGGTCATTCATTTCTGAACGGAGGAACAATGTTACAAGGCAAACGCATCGCCATTCTCGCAACCAATGGCTTCGAAGCGTCCGAGCTGCAGGAACCCATGAAGCAGCTGCGCGACGTCGACGCCGAGGTAAAAGTCGTGTCCCTCGAGCCGGGGACCATTCGCGGCGAGACCAACGGTGAATGGGGAGACAGCGTCCCGGTGGATTTGACCATCGACGAGGCGTCCACGGACGACTTCGATACGCTCGTGATTCCCGGCGGCCTGTACAACCCGGACCAGCTGCGCGCCAACGCGAAGGCGGTCCAGTTCGTCCGCGAGATGTTCAATGCGCGCAAGCCGATTGCCGCAATCTGTCACGGCCCCTGGCTGCTGGTGGAAGCGAATATCGCCCGCGGCAGGAAGCTGACCAGCTACCCGTCCATTCGCACCGACATCACCAATGCCGGCGGCCTGTGGATCGATGAGCCGGTCGTGGTCGACCAGGCGCTGATCACCAGCCGCAGCCCGAAGGACCTTCAGGCCTTCATCGCGAAGATCGTCGAAGAGACCCGCGAAGGCCGGCACGAAGACCGCATCACGAAAGCCGCCTGAGGCGGAGTGTTCGACCGGAAAACGGAAGTCCGTCCGGGGCATCGCCCCGGGCCCGGTTCCCGTCTTTTCGGTGTCAAATCCAACGCTCGCAAGAAGGAGGCATCAATGAAAATTCGTGACATCATGACCCGCAACGTGGAAACCATCAGCGCGGACACGCCGCTGCAGGAAGCGGCCGCAACCATGGAGCGCCTCGACACAGGCTTCCTCCCCATCGGAAGCACACCGCAGGACAAGCTCCTGGGCGTGGTCACCGACCGCGACATCACGGTACGCGGTGTGGCGAAGGGCCTCGATCCGGCCAACACGACCGTCGATCGGGTGAAATCGGATCGCGTGCTGTATTGCTTCGAGGATGACTCGGCCGAAGACGCCGCCCGCAACATGGGCGAGCAGGAGGTCTACCGACTCGTCGTCCTCGACAATGCGGAAGACAAGCGCCTGAGCGGCATCGTCACCCTGGCGGATATCGGACGTTCGGCCGGCGTGAGGCTCTCTGGCGCAGCGACGAGGGAAATAAGCGCCTGATCCAATAACCGGCAGGCGCGATAATCGGAAAAGCCCGGCGCAATGCCGGGCTTTTTTAATGCCCGCGTCGGGCTACAGCAGGACGCCCGCGATGGTGGCCGTCATCATGGTCACCAGCGTTCCGCCGAGCATGGCGCGCAGGCCGATGCGGGCCAGGTCGTCCCGGCGCTCCGGCGCCAGCGTGCCGATGCCACCGATCTGGATGCCGACGGCCACGAAATTACCGAAGCCGCACAGGGCGAAGGTGGCCAGGGCGAAGGTCTTGTCCGAGAGGGTTCCGGCCATGTCGCCCAGCTGGATGAAGGCCAGGAATTCACCGAGAAAGAGCTTGACGCCAAGCAGCTGACCCAGCGCCAGCGCCTCGCCGCCATCGGCGCCGATGAGCCAGGCCAGGGGTGAAAAGCCCCAGCCGAGGATTCGCTCCACCGTGAGCGGCGCCCCGGCCACGTCCGGCAGCAGGCCGAAGAGCACGTTGATCAGCGCCGCCACCGAAATGAAGGCGATGAGCATGGCCAGCACGTTGATCGCGAGCCTGGCCCCGGTGCTGGCGCCCCCGCACAGGGCGGCCAGCACGTTGACCTCTTCGGACTTCATCTCCACGCGCTGCCGGCCCAGGGTTTCGGGTTCGCCCGTTTCCGGGCAGAGGATTTTGGCCATCATCAAGCTGGCGGGCGCCGCCATGAGGGAAGCCGTCAATAAGTAGCCGGCATCTGCGCCGAAACCGACATAAACAGCCATCATCCCACCCGATATGGTCGCAAATCCGCTCAACATCACGGTGGTCAGCTCGGATTGGGTCATGCGCGCCAGGTAGGGCTTGATCATGAGCGGCGATTCCGTGTTGCCGATGAACACGTTGGCGCAGGCCGCGAGGGTTTCGGCGCCGGACACGGGCAGTACGCGCACGATCAACGTTGCCATGAGGCGCACCACCCCCTGC
Source organism: Lysobacterales bacterium (assembly GCA_036351115.1). Classification (GTDB taxonomy): domain Bacteria; phylum Pseudomonadota; class Gammaproteobacteria; order Xanthomonadales; family SZUA-36; genus Marinihelvus. The sequence continues at coordinate 18,672 of JAZBOL010000044.1, forward strand.
AGCACGCCCAGGTGGTAGAGCACCGCCATCAGGGCGGAGAAGAAAATGATGGTGCTGGGGACGGCGAAGGCGACCCAGTGGTCGGTGTAGCTTTCGCCGAACACGAACTCTGCGCCCACGTTGGCCATCTCCACGAGCGTGGTGACCGCGCGGTTCGCCAGGGTCATGGCGGCCTGCCCGGGGCCGGTTTTCAGCACCAGCACGGCAAGCGCCACCTGCAACCCGATGCCCCAGCCGATCACGCGCCACGGCAGGGCCCGTCGCTGGGTGGACAGGAGCCAGCCCAGGCCGACGAACACGGCAAGGGCCAACAGGGCGCGGGCAAGCTCGAGCAGCATCCGCGCATCATACGCGTAACGGCCGTAGCGCGGCATTTCATGCGATTTTGGCTATAGCCCGTCTGCCAAACTGGCTATAGACCGATTGCCAGATTGGCTATAGCCGAGGCGCCAGAATGGCTATAGACGGCCTGCCAAAGTGGCTAAATGACCCTGCGAAATTGGCTATAGCCTGTTTGCCAAAATGGCTATAGACGGATTGCCAAACTGGCTAAAGCCTCACCTGCGCATCAGGGGGACTGGCGCCGCCACACGGTGTCGCCGTCCTTGATGGTCTCCAGCACCACGATCTCGTTCAGGCGCATGGGCTCGATGGTCAGCGGGTTGTCGGACAGGATCACCAGGTCTGCGCGCTTGCCGGGCGTGATGGATCCCTTGTCGTCTTCCTCGAAGTGCTGCCAGGCGCCCCACAGCGTAATGGCCTTGAGTGCTTCTTCCGGCGTGAGACGCTCTTCCGGTCCGAGCACCTTGCCGCTGCGGGTGACCCGGTTCACGGTGGCCCACATGACCTGCATGAGGTTGGGCAGGGCCACGGGCGCGTCCGTGTGGCTGGTGATGCGGATGCCCTTGTCCAGGGCCGAACGCGTGGGCGAGATGTGCCGGGCCTTGTCGGGGCCGATGATTTCCGAATGCCAGTCCCCCCAGTAAAAGGTGTGCATGGGGAAAAAGCTGCCCACGATCTGCAGCTCGGCCAGGTCATCGAGCTGGTCCAGCCGCGTGTACTGCCCGTGAACGAGCGTATGGCGCCGGTCGCCGGGCCCGTAGCGCTCCTGCGCCGGGCGGATGGAACGGATCATCTGGTCCACCGCCGCGTCGCCGTTCGCGTGCATGAGCACCTGCCAGCCTTCGCGGTAGGCCTGGTCCACCAGGTCGATCACGACCTGGTCATCAGGGATGGCCGGGTAGCCGGTGTAGTCGGGTCCCTGGCCGTCCGGTGGCAAGAGGTAGGGCTCGGTCCGCCAGGCCGTGCGGCCCTGGGGTGAGCCGTCCAGGGTGATCTTCAGACCGCCGACCCGGTAGCCGTTTCGGTAATCAGGCCCGTACCAGTCGGATTCGAGCGGTGCCGTGTCCGTGTAGTCGATGTAGCTGACCACGTCGATGGGAAAGCCGTTCTGTTCGGCGTAACCCGACAGTCCGTCATGAGAGCTGGCGAAAGCCCGTCCTTCCTGGGCCGTGGTGTAGCCGAAGGACATGGCCAGCTCCAGGCCTTTCTCCAGGAAGTAGGTGATGTCTTCCGGCGTTCGCGGCGTCAGCGCAGACATCATGACCGGGATCGCGGCCAACTCTTCCAGTACGCCGTTGGGTTCCTGGCTGCCGGGCCGGCGGCGGATGATGCCTCCCTCGGGATCCGGCGTGTCGGCGCTGTAGCCCAGTACCTCGAGCCCCTTGCTGTTGACCGAAGCGAAGTGACCGGAAATGTGAACGGCCATGACCGGCTTTTCGGTGCTGACCCGGTCGAGGTCGTCCCGGTCCGGAAAACGTTGTTCCTCGAGCACGGCGTCATCGAAGCCCATGCCGAAGATCCAGCCCATGCGTTCATCGTCGTTCGAGGTTTCCGCCCAGCGCGCCAGGCTCTGCACCACGTCTTCAATGCTGCTGGCATCGCCATCCGGTGGGGCCAGGAGGTTTGCGCCCACGGCCTGCAAACCGAGATTGTTCACGTGCGCATGGCCGTCGATGAAGCCGGGCGCCAGGGTACGACCTTCGAGGTCCACGCGTTGCGTGTCGGGGCCAGCGTAGGCCTCCAGCTCCGCCAGCGTCCCCACCGCCTGGATGCGTCCCGCCCGGATGGTCACGGCCTCCGCCGAGGGCAGCGCGGTGTCAACGGTGACGATGGGGCCGCCGAAATAGATCGCGTCCGCCGTTTCTATCGCGACGCTACCCGCGGGTTCTGCGGGCGGCGTGGTCGGTGTGGCTTCCGGATCGCCGGGTTGACAGGCGGCGAGGGTAAAGGCGCCGATCAGGGAAAAGAGGCGCGTTCGGGTTCGTTGTTTGGGCATGGTGCTTACCTGGGCAGATAGGGTCCTGGATGCCACGCTGACGATGGCGGCATCAGTGTAAACAAAAATCGGCGCGCACCCAGTTCAGGGTGACTTGCCCGGGGTGCTCGTGGCGGCCTCGCGTCGCGCCCGGGACAGCAGTCCCACTAAGATGCCGAGCATGAGGAAAGGGAGCAGGGTGTCGATCAAGCTAGTCGATGCGGTCGAGCAGTTCCTGGAAGCGCGGGTCGTTCCGCACCGGGTCGAGGTCGCTGTCGGTCTCGAGCCAGGCCCTGTCGCCCCAGCCTTTCTCGACGGCCTTGTTGAGCAGTTCGATGGCTCGGTCCGCGTCCCCCTTGATGGAGTAAAAGCAGGCGATGTTGTACAGCACCAGGGGCTCATTCTCCCCGCGCACCAGTGCCTCCTCGGCCATGCGCTCGCCCTTCTCGACCTCGCCGATGTTGCTCATCTGGTTGGCGCCGATGCACAGGGCGCGCGTGTCGTGGGGGTTCATCTCGATGTGGCGCTCGATGAGTTCGACCGAGGTGACCCGCGCTTTCATTTCATCGTGCTTTTGCCCCAGGGACGCGTAGGCCTGGCTGAGAAAGTTCACGGGCTGGTAGTCCGTGGGGCTCACTTCCATGGCCTTGAGGTACATCTGCGCCGCGCGGGCGAACTGGCCCTGGGACGAATGGGCCAGGCCCGAGTAATAGTAGGCCTCGAACAGGTTCGGGTTCTGCTCGATGGCCTTCGCGAACTCCTTCTCCGCCTCGTCATAGCGTTCGTTGATGAACATCGCCAGGCCCTGGGACGCCCGGGCCTCCGCCGAGTCCGGATCCATTTCCACGGCCTTCGCGGCAAACTCCAGGGCGCGCTCGGCGTTCTCCTTCTTCGCGTCCGTGTAGCGGAACATGTGGGAATAGGCGTCCGCGATGCCGGCATAGGCCAGGGCATACTTGTCGTCGTGCACGATGGCCTTCTTGAACATGTTGATGGCGTGCTGGTAGTCGCGCTGCGTCATCGTGTACATGTAGCTGCGGCCGCGCAGGTAGTAGTCGTAGGCGCCGGTGTCGGCGGTGGCCACGTTCTGGATCGAGCGCCGCTCCTTGGGGGTCAGGGTCATTTCCAGGGCATCGGCGATGCTCTGGGCGATGTCGTCCTGGATGGCGAAGACGTCCTTCAGCTCCCGGTCGTAGGTGTCCGACCACAGGTGCGAGTCCGTGGCGGCATCGATCAGCTGCGCGGTGATGCGCACCCGGTCGCCGGCGCGCCGGATGCTGCCCTCGAGCACGGTTTCGACGCCCACGTGCCGGGCGACTTCGGGAATGCTCACGTCCTTGCCCTTGAAGGCGAAGGTCGAGGTGCGGGAAGCCACCCGCAGCTTCGGAAGCTTCACGAGCAGATTGAGGATTTCTTCCGAGATGCCGTCGGAGAAGTATTCGTTCTCCTTGTCGTCACTCATGTTGACGAAGGGCAGCACGCCGATGGAGCGGCGGCCGTCGCCGCGGGCGCGCCGCATATCCACCGGCGGCGCGGTGGTGGCCGGGGCAGTGGGTTCCGGCATGGCGGCCGCCGTAGCGGGTTCGGGCCTGGCCGGAGCAACGCCCCCGGTCTCAGGGGTCGGCGCCTGCCCCGATGGGTGGCCTTGCGCCGTGTTTTCCGTGGTGCGCTTGACGCCCTCGGGCGTGACCTCCAGGGCCCAGGCCAGGAACAGGGCCACGGGAAAGCCGAGGATCAGCAGCCAGAGCACGAGGGTGGCCGACCAGTCGGGCAGGTTCATGGGCTCGAAGGTGGCGTCGGCGATCTGCATGAGCACGAAGGCGGCCACCGCGTAGCCGATGGCGACCCGGATCACCTTGCGACGTTTCAGTTTCTCGAGAAAGCCTCCGGAACCTGAACCTTCATCGCTCATGCATTTCTCTCCCCACTCCCCGTTCGCTCCATTCTGGCGCAAAGCGGGCAACAGCGCCATGCCGCGCCATCGGTTCGCCTGAGCGCCGGCTGGGCCGGAGACGACGGTTTGATGCGGGGTTGGATTCGCATCAGGAGCTCTTTGACTTCAGGCGAATCCCGCCCAGCCAGGGCAGCAGCCCGAACAGAATCTGACCGGCCAGCCCGAAGGCGCCGCCTGGCGTGGACCAGCCGGACACCCAGTCCCGGGGTGAGCGGCCGGTGACCATCAGCAGGCAGATCTCGGCCAGCATGAGCAGGGCGAGGGCGAGCAAGCCCATGAGAAGCCGATCACGTCCCGACCTGATGCCGTGATTCGTGACGAGACGCGTTGAAAGCATCCAGCACACGAGCAGCAACACGGGCACCTCGAGGGCAAGAAACACCGCCGCGTCGTAGCGCGGCGCCCACCAAAATTCACGCAGCAGGCCCAGCAGAAACCCGGCGGCAAACCCGCCCACGGCGTAAAGCGCGCCGGCGCGTACGATGTTTCTCCACCGGTTCAACCGTCCGGCATCTGGGCGATATACAGGGCCACCAGCGCCATCATGGCGCCGTACCAGAAGGCACCCTGGAGCGAGCCGTCCCCCGCCGGGGTCTGCCATTGCTGGAACAGAGCGCCACCGAACACGTGGAACAGCCCGAACCAGACGATCATTCCGAGTCCGGCGCCCACCAGCGTCCATTGCTTGCTCCCGGCGAAGGTCGACGCATCGCCGTGGCGGGCGCGCCACAGGTCCAGCGTGCCTTTTAGCAGCACCACGCCGGCGAGGTACTCCAGCCCGATGATCAGCGCCAGCACGCCGCCCACCAGCAGGGGGTGCGTCAGTGCCGGAAAGAAGGAGGCGGGATAGACCGCCTGGTCGACGCGCCCCAGCACGTAGCCCACGGCGCCGAGGGCTGGTTCGAGGTTGACCACGTTCTGGGTGGCGTAGAACAGGGCGAGCAACGCCAGGAACAGGCTGAGCAGGATCTTGATGATTCTCAGGGGCATGGGATTCTCCTCTTGTTGTCCCCCCGGTTAACGCATTGCCGGACACGTCACCGCCGACTGGAGCGGTCAGCCTTCGCCGTCGCCCGCCGTCGATTGGCTGTCCGCGGTATCCGGCGTCTCTGTCCCGGATTCCTCCTCCGCGTCGTTCGCTTCTTCCTCGGCCCGGGTCGCGTCGAGATAGGTCTGCTGGTCGCCGTAGTAGTTGTCCAGGGCATGCTCGGACGCCAGCGGACTCAGGTAGTGCGGGTCCGTGAGCCCTTCCCGGTTCATGGCGATACCCGTGAGGCAGGCCTTGATGATGTGTGCGCTGGCCAGGGTGGTCTGGTAGGTCGGGTCGAGATAGGGGTGCAGTTCCACGAGATCGAAGCCCACCACGTTGGACTCGGCGCACAGGCGGCGCACGATGGAAATGCCCTCGCGCATGGTCAGCCCGCCGGGCACGGGGGTGCCCGTACCCACGGTAAAGGCGGGGTCCAGCACATCGATGTCGAAGGAAATGTGCAGTTTGCGCCCTTCCTCGCTGGCCTCCGCCACCACCCGGTCGAGCACCGCGTCCCAGCCGCGCCGCTCGATCTCCGCCATGGTGTGAAAGCGCATGCCGTTTTCCCGCATCCACTTGAACCCGGACTTGTCCGGTCCGCTGGCGCGCAGGCCCATCTGGATATAGTCGGCGGCGCGGACGTGGCCCTCGTTGATCAGCCGGTACACCGGGTAGCCGTGACCGATGAGGTGCGCGTCCCAGCCCCACCAGGCATCGTAGTGCGAATCGAAGTGGATGACGGAGACCTGTTCCTTGCCGTAGACGTCGGCCAGGGCGGCCACGTTGGGGTAAGACAGGGAGTGGTCACCCCCCACGATGAAAGGCACGGCGCCGGTCTCGGCGATCTCGCGGACGATCTCGCGCACGTGCTGCATGGAGCGTTCCGTGCTCTCGTTGTCCACGGCCACGTCGCCGTAATCCACGATGTTGAGGACGCTGCCGGCGCTCACCTGTACGTACTGGTCCCGCTCGCCGATGGGCCGGCCGAGCAGGCGCAGGTCCGTGGTGGCGATGCGCCCCGAGTCGCGCCAGCGCGAGCCCATGTTCAGTGGTGCGCCGAGGACCGCCACGTCCACCTCGCCCGCGACCAGGTCTGCCTGGGTCAGGGCCAGGGGCAGGCCGCCGAAGGTCGGCGGGCCGCCCTCGCCGCCGTAGCGGCCCAGCTGAATGGGGCCGTCTTCGCGCTTCGGATCCAGCGACCGCGGGCGTTCGAGGCGCCAGGCGTTGAAGCGTTCCGAGTCGGTATTGAGCGGGATGTTGGGGGCGTCCTCGCCCTCGGTGTACACGCGGATCCGTTCCACTTCCATGAGGGCCTGCACATAGGCCCTGAGATCTTCCTGCCCGATCTCTTCCAGCTCCTCCAGGGTGCCCTCCAGGTCGCCCAGGTAGCGGCGCGCCTCGGCGCTTTCCAGAAAGGCGCGTTCCTCCGCGGAGAGGGTTGCGAGCTTGTCGGCCAGCGCCGTGACCTGGTTCTCGTTCATGTTTCCGGGCAGCTCCGACGCCAGGTCGATGGCCTCGAAGGTTTTATCCCGGGGATCCACCGTATCGATGGGGTAGCGGCCCGAGCCGGTGACGTGTTCCGGCGTCTCCGGAGTGGGCATGGGCACGAAAGGCGTTTCCTCGTCTTCACTGGCGGTTGCTGGCTCCTGCCCCCAGGCAGCGGGGAAGCCCAGGCCCGCGAGCGTCGCCAGCAACAGCGCCAGGGTCACGGTCCGGGTCCGCCCCGGTTTCTGCCACGTCCGTGGGCGGTCCGGCTGGAAAGGGGGTTCCCGGGTCATGGCGTCACCGTTGTCCATGGTCCGCGACCAGGGGATGAATGTCGTCGGAGTCCATGCCCGAACGCCGCACGGCGATGCCGTTCAGGCAGGCGTTCACCAGCGCGCCCGCGTGCAGGGCGGACACCCGGGTCGGGTCCAGCACCGGCGCAAGGTCCGTGACCTCGAAGCCGACGATCTCCTTGTCGGCGCACACGGCGCGAATGGCGCGCGTCACCTCGTTCGCCGCCAGGCCGTCCGGGGTGATGCGGCCGGCCGCGGGCATGTCGGCAGGGCGCAGCACGCTGACATCCACCGATACGTAGAACCGGTCCGGCCCCCGGTCTACCTCGCGCAGGACCGATTTCAGACTGCGTTCGAAGCCCCGCTCCCGGATCGAGACCAGCGTGTGATAGCGCACCTTCCGGGCCTTGAGCCAGGCCAGCGTGTCCCGGTCGGCAGCGGCGCCCCGGATGCCGTAAAGCACCGTGTCCTCCCCCGCGACGATGCCCTCCTCGAGCAGGGCATGGATCGCCTGGTCGTCGGAAATTGTGTGCGCGTCATGCCGGTTGGCCTCCGGGTGCGCGCTGAAATGCAGCAGCCCGAACGGGTCTTCCTGCGCCTCGGCCACGCCCTTGACGCCGGGGTACAGCAGGGAGGTATCGCCTCCCACGAGCATGGGCACCGCGCCGGTGGCGGCGGTCTCCGCCACGCGCCGGGTCACGGCGATCGCCGTGCGCTCCTGGCTGAGCCGGTCGACCCGGAAGTCGCCGTAGTCCACGACCGAGAGCACCGCCAGGGGATCGACCAGGCTGCGGTCGTCCGGCAGGGCCAGCGTCTCCAGGGCGCGCAGCGCGTTCGGGCCGTTGGAGGCGTCGCGCCGGCCGCTGCCGGCGTTGCTGGGCACGCCGACAATCGCCACGTCCACGTTTCCGGCCACCAGGTCTTCCGGGAAGATCGCGACCATGGCGCCGGCGAAGGTCGGTACGCCGGACTGGGGGAACTGGTAGCGGTGCACGCTGAAGGGCCCAGGCTCCCGCTCGAAGTCGCGCAGGGCTTCGGGCGTCGGTTCGCGCAGTCCGAAGTAACGCGCGCTGAGGTTCAGGGGGATGGCGCCCATGTCCCGTTCCGGGTCGTAGGCCATCTGCGCAGCCAGGCCCATCAGGTCGTCCAGGAACTGGTCCAGTTCCTCGTCACTCCGCGTGGTGAGCTCGTGCTCGAGCTGCCGACGGGGCATGAACTCCAGGGCATCTCCGGAGGTGAGGAAGTCCGCCTGTTCGGGTTGCAGGCCCGCAATCCGCTCACTGAGCGCTTCCGGCACGTCCCACTCGGCCAGGGCCATCGTGGACAGGACGAGGCACAGAACAGTGAGAAGCGTTATCGACGCGCCGCCTGGCGTCCCGGTTCGCTCGGCCCGGGCCGCCGGGTGGGGCTCAGGCAACAAGTCGCACCCACTGAGCCGTACACGGTGATTGAAGGAGATCGCGCGCTTGAGTCATTGTTCTTGGTATCCGTAAAACGCTTACCTGAACCTAGCGCATAGGATGAGACTTTGCAGGCTTGTGTTCCGGGTCACTGTCAGACCTTCGCATCTGCCAGGCGGCCTTGACGCACAAGCGGCCCACGCCTTCGGTATGATCGAGTCAGCATATAACCGGAGTTTCCTCGATGGCCAGTAGCCTCTTCGCCCTGCTCGACGACATCGCCACCGTCCTGGACGACGTATCCGTGATGAGCAAGGTGGCGGCCAAGAAGACCGCCGGCGTGCTGGCGGACGATCTCGCCGTCAACGCCGAACGGGTGACGGGGGTCAGCGCGGCCCGGGAGTTGCCCGTGATCTGGGCCGTGGCCAAGGGCTCCGCGGTGAACAAGTGCATCCTCGTGCCCGCAGCCCTGCTGCTCAGCGCTTTCGCGCCCTGGGCCATCACGCCGGTCCTGTTGCTGGGGGGCACCTTTCTCTGCTTCGAAGGCATGGAAAAGGTCGCCCACAAGTTCCTGCACCCCGAGAGCGAGGCCGAGGCGGAGCAGAAAATTCACGAGGCGCTCAAGGATCCCAGCGTGGACATGAAGACCCTGGAGCGTCAGAAGATCAAGGGCGCCATCCGCACCGACTTCATCCTGTCCGCGGAGATCATCGTCATCACGCTGGGCGCTGTTGCGACCGCGTCCCTGGTGACCCAGATCGGGACGCTGGTGACCATCGCGGCCCTCATGACCGTCGGGGTTTACGGCGTGGTGGCGGCCATCATCAAGATGGACGACCTTGGCCTGGCGCTGACCAGGCGACCGCGGGCCTTCACCCGGCGCGTGGGGCGCTGGATCCTGGCCTTTGCGCCGAAATTCATGAAATTCCTGTCCATCGCCGGCACCATCGCCATGTTCCTGGTCGGGGGCGGCATCGTGGTGCACGGGATACCGGCCCTGCACCACCTGCAGGAAACGATCGAGGCCGCGGTGGGCGGAGGCCTGGTCGGCACGCTGGCGGGCACGCTGTTCGCGGGCCTGATCGGGGTCGTCCTCGGCGCCCTCGTGGTGGCGATCATCGAAGGGGGCAGGAAGCTGTTCGGCAAGGGCAAGCCGGCGGCCGAGCACTGACCGCGCAAGGCACGAGGTCCGCGGCCCCGATCGCGGGGTGTTGCTTCAGGCGGCGCTGCGTCCGGACTGCTCGAGGAGCCGGTCCAGCTCGCCGTTTCCATGCAGCCGGGCCAGGTCGTCGCTGCCGCCCACGTGGGTCTCGCCGATGAAGATTTGGGGAACGGTCAGGCGTCCGGAGCGCTGAATCATTTCCGCGCGGCGTTCCGGTTCCTGATCGATGGGGTACTCGCGGTATTCGAGGCCCCGTTTATCGAGCAGGCGCTTCGCCCGGGTGCAGAATGGGCACCAGCCGTTCGTATAGATTTCGATCGTCGCCATGGCGCGGCCTCCGGACTTCAGTGTGGCTTTCCTGAGCCCGCACCGTATCGTTCCGTGCCGGCTTTGCCAAGCCCCGGGCGCGCCAGGCCCCGTCCGCCAGTCCCGTCCGCCAACTGCTGATTGCCAAGTCCAGGCTCGCGCGTTAACGTTTCGACCTGCTTTCCGTCGCCTTATCCCATCGGAGAAACTTCATGAATTCATCCCGACCTGCCATGCTGGGCTGCGTCCTGCTGACGCTGCTGCTCGTGTTTTCCACCGGTACCGCGGCCCAGGAGGAGCAACGTCTTTCCGCCGAAGTGCTGTGGCAGCTCGAGCGCGTCGGCGCCCCGATCATTTCACCCGATGGCGAAATTGTCGTCGTCCCGGTCACGACCTACGACCCGGAGACCGACGAGGCCGAAACGCGCCTGTGGGCCCTGGATCCCGAGGGCGAGGAGCCCCAGCGCCCCCTCACGGCGAAAGGCGCTACCGCGTCGAGCCCGGTGTTCTCCCCGGATGGGAGCACCCTGGCCTTCGTGAGCGAAAGGGGAGACGACGAGGCGGGTCAGGGGTACCTGCTGCCCCTGGGCCGGCCCGGGGAAGCCCAGCGGCTCACGGAATTCGCGACCGGGGTCTCGGCGCTGCGCTGGGTCGGTGAACACCTCTATTTCATCTCCAACATCTGGGCGAGCCGGCCGCTCGACGAGCAGGCGGACGCCCAGAAAGAGAAGGACGAGTCGAAGGTATCCGCCTTCGTGTGGGACGACATGCCCTACTCCTATTTTGATCACTACCTCGACGCCAACCGAGCCCGGCACCTCTTCCGGATTCCCGCACGCGGCGGTGAGGTCGAGAACCTGACCGGCGGCACGGGGCTCGCGCTGTCCCGGTCCACCGCGGATACGGGGCACTACGACGTTTCCCCGGACGAACGCCTGCTCGCCTTCGTGGCGGACAGCAACGCCGGCGGCGTCTATCCGAACCCGGACATTTATTTGCTCGACCTCGATGGAGGCGAAGCGGAGAACATCACGGACGGCAACCCGGCGCCGGACACGGCGCCCCGGTTTTCCCCGTCCGGCAGTCAACTGGCCTATGTGAGCCAGGCCATTCCCGGTTTTTACGGCGACACGATGAAGCTGCGCATCCGTGACCTGGACTCGGGCCGCGTGCAGTCGCTGCACGAGGACTGGGACCGTTCCATGACCGGTCTCACCTGGCGGCCGGACGGCCAGGCCTTCCTCGGCAGCATCGGTGACGCCGGCACGGTGCGGGGTTTCGAGATCCCGGTCGGTGGAGGCGAGCCCAGAGCGTTCACCGGGGACACGGACTTCGGCGCCTTCGACATCAGCGACACGGGTCGCATGGTGGCGCTCAACCAGAGCAGCCTGCACCCGGCGCGGGTCGTGGTCTTCGACGACGCCTGGCCCATGCCGCAGCGCATCGACAGCTTCAATGACGACGTGCTGGCCGACGTGGCCATCGGTACCCGGGAGTCCGTCACCTATACCGGCGCCGACGGCAGGGACATCCAGATGTGGGTGCACTACCCGCCGGGCTTCGACGAGGACAAGGAGTATCCCCTGTTCCTGCTGATCCACGGCGGCCCGCACGGCGCGATCACGGACAACTTCCACTACCGCTGGAACGCGCAGACCTTCGCCTCCTGGGGCTACGTCACCGCCTGGCCGAACTTCCACGGCTCCGCCAGCTTCGGCCAGGATTTCACCGATTCCATCAACCCGGACTGGATGAACAAGCCCTACGCGGACGTCATGGCGGCCGCGGAATGGTTCAAAAATCAGGATTGGATCGATGAGGACCGCATGGTCGCCGGCGGCGGCAGTTACGGCGGTTACCTGTCCACGGTGATTCTTGGTCGCGAGCATCCCTTCAACGCCCTGGTGATCCACGCAGCGGTCTACGACCTGTACGCCCAGATGTCCGCCGACTTCACCGTGCACGGCCAGCGTTTCGGCGAGTTCTGGGACAGGCCCGAAATCTACCGTGAGGTGTCGCCGCACTACTATGCGGCCAACTTCAAGACTCCGTCCCTGATCATCCACGGCCAGACCGATCTGCGGGTGCCCGTGGGCCAGGCCTTCGAGCTGTATCGCACGCTGCAGACCAAAGGGATCGACTCTCGGCTGGTGTACTACCCGGACGAGAACCACTGGATTCTCAAGCGCAGCAACTCGCTGCACTGGTACGGCGAAGTGCGGGACTGGATCGCGAAGTACGCGGAGCCGGGACCGCGTTGAGGCCCCGCGCCAGGCGCTCGTCCCGCAACGAATGAAAAGCCGGGCCCTCCTGGTGTTGCTGGTTACGACGGGCGTACAGGCGCAAGCGCCGGGCTCGCCAACCGGGCCGGCGCCCGCGCCCGAATCGGGGGAAGGCCAGGACATCCACTGGGCCTACAGTTCGTTCCTCGGGACCGGCTACTACCGGGTTTCGGGAGACCGGGACGTCTACATCCTGGACATGCCCTTCAACTGGGACTGGCGCGCGCCCGGCACCGGGGAAAACGGCTGGCGCGACGTCGGAATCCAGTTCGATTTCCCGCTGACCGTCGGGGTGCACCGGCTCGATTTTTTCGGCGGGACGCTCGACCCGGAGAACTTCGGCACGCTGAGCTTCACCCCGGGGGTGGACCTGCGCTACGCCCTGTCGGAGCGCTGGACGCTCCGCGGTTACGCCCACGCCGGCGGCGGCCTGGACCTGTCAGAAGACGAACGCGCCCTGATCTGGGACGTCGGCCTGCGCGCCCGCTACGGATTCCCGGCCGGACGCGTCGACTGGGGTGCGCTCGCCGAGGTCTTCCACGCCGGGTACAACCCCGACACCGGCCCCGCCGGCAGCCTGGGCGGCATGGGGTTCGGCGCGGAGGGCGAGGTACCGGTTACCGTCCTCCGCTCAGCCGACGGCGGGGCGCTGAACGCCACCTGGGACCTGCGCTACCGCTGGTATGCCGATGCCCTGACCTTCCGCAGCCGCGGGAATCCCGACGTCCGCATCCGCGATGAATGGCGTTTCTACGCGGGCTTCCGCTGGCGCGAACGTCCGCTCAGGGCGTGGTTCTTCAGCTTCGACCGCTTCAGTGTCGGCTATCGCATCAGCAGCGATGGCGAATTTCGCGGGGTCACCGTCAGCATCAGCGCGCCCCTGGATCGCTGAACGCCGAGGCTGCTGACCGGCCAGTTGCCGCTCAATCGCGCAAAAGTGGCTATAGCCGGTTTGCCAATCTGGCTATAGCCCCTTTGCCAAACTGGCTATAGACGATTTACCGATTTGGCTATAGCCGATTTACCGAACTGGCTATAGACGATTTACCGAACTGGCTATAGCCGGACTGCCAGATTGGCTATAGCCAGTATGCCCATGGCCTATCGCCGAATCACGCCACGAAAAAACCGGGCGTTCAGCGCGACACCAGGTAGTCGTAGAGGTCGTCGACCTCAGCGTCGGTCAGGTGGCTGAACCGGCGCTCCGACACGCGGGCCATGAGCCCCAGGTCCCGAGATTCATCGATACCGACCCCCGTGGCGTCCTTCCGGATGCCCTGGCGCACGATGGCTTCGAACTGTTCCGGCGTGGTGTTTCGGACCGCGGCCGTCAGGTTGGGGGCGACGGCCCGGCCGAAGAGGGGGTCTTCGAAAAACACTTCCCCTTCCATGTCCCTGCCGTGGCATCCCCCGTAGCAGCCATACACCTGGGCGAGGCGTTCGCCGTGCGCCAGGGTTAATTAACGATCAACATACCGCTCGGCTGGCTGGCGGTTGGTCGGCTACCCGAAAGTTATCCGGCGCTTCGCCGGTCTTGTGTGGGGTGAACCCCGGAGCCCCTGTCTGATGAAACGACACCCCACCCTGATCGCGATCGTCCTGCTTTTGCTGGCCTTTGCCGGCCCGGGCCATGCGGACTCCACGGATCGGTCGATCGAGGTTTCGAGCGGCCAGCACCAGGTCACGCTGGTCGAGCTGTACACCTCGGAAGGCTGTAGCAGCTGCCCCCCGGCCGACCGCTGGATGAGCCGCTTTCTTGAAGACCCCCGGCTCTGGCGCGACGTGGTGCCCGTGAGTTTTCACGTGGACTACTGGGACTGGATCGGGTGGCAGGACCGCTTTGCGAAGCCGGCCTGGAGCGAACGGCAACGCCGGCACGTCCGGGAGGGCAACGGCGACGTGGTGTACACGCCCGGCTTCTTCGCCAATGGGCGGGAGTGGCGTGGCTTCTTCTCCCGGGAGCCGCTCGAGCCGACCCGTCCCAGGACCGGCGAACTCCGGCTGCAGATCCGGGGCCGTGACGTCAGCGCACAGTTCGCCCCGTCGGGTGTCGGGTCGGACGACCTGATGCTGCACGTCGCGGTGCTCGGCATGAACCTGGAATCCCGCGTTGCCGCAGGGGAGAACCGGGGCAAGCTCCTGCAACACGACTTCGTGGTGCTCGGTCTGTCCCGCCGGGCCCTGGATCGCGATGAGGGCGGGTACCGTGGCGAGCTGCGGCTGCCGCCACAGAGCGAGGACGCCGGCGCGGTCGCGGCCTGGGTCACGGTGCGGGACCGGCTCAGGCCTTTGCAGGCAGTGGGTGGTTATCTGCGCTGATACCGGCGACGGCGCGCTTCCAGGGTGGCCGGTCTCGGCCTAGCCTTTACCGCGGGTCTTGGTCTTGCCGGGCTTGGCGTTCTTTTCCAGGAACTGGATGATGCTGCCGGCCACGTCCTTGCCGGTGGCGTTCTCGATGCCTTCGAGGCCCGGGCTGGAGTTGACTTCCATGACCACGGGCCCGTGGTTGCTGCGCAGCAGGTCCACGCCGGCGACATTCAGACCCATGATCTTGGCCGAGCGCACGGCGGTGGACCGCTCCTCAGGAGTGATCTTGACCAGGGTCGCGGAGCCGCCCCGGTGCAGGTTGGAGCGAAAGTCGCCCTCCTTGCCCGTGCGCTTCATGGCCGCCACGACCTTGTTGCCGACGACCAGGCAGCGGATGTCCGAGTTACCGGCTTCCTTGATGAACTCCTGCACCATGAAGTTGGCATTCAGCCCGCGAAAGGCTTCGATGACGCTTTCTGCGGCCTTCTTGGTTTCCCCGAGCACCACGCCCACGCCCTGGGTGCCCTCCAGCAGCTTGATCACCACCGGTGCGCCGCCCACGAAGCTGAGCAGGTCCTCCGTGTCGTCCGGCGCGCTGGCGAAGCCCGTGACGGGCAGTCCGATACCCCTGCGTGCGAGCAGTTGCAGGGCCCGGAGCTTGTCACGGGAGCGCGAAATGGCCAGGGATTCGTTCAGGGAGTAGACCCCCATCATCTCGAACTGGCGCACCACGGCCGTGCCGTAGAAAGAAACGCTGGCGCCGATGCGGGGAATGATGGCGTCGATGCCGGTGACCGCCTCGCCCTTGTAGTGGACGCTGGGGCGATGCGACGCGATGTTCATATAGCAGCGTCGATGATTCAGGAGCAGCATCTCGTGCCCGCGCTCCTTGCCCGCTTCCAGCAGGCGCCGGGTGCTGTACAGACGTCCGTTGGTCGAGAGAACGGCGATTTTCATGTCAGGTTCCTATGAGTTCGTTTTCCACGGCGCGGCCCAGGGCCGGGTCGTGCGTCGTGGCGAAATCCTCCACCACGTTTTCCGCTTCCCGGACGCTGTCGAAGCCGGCGACGTGAAACAGGGCGTCGCCTTCGTGCGCCAGGGGCAGGTTGCTGCGGCCGATGATCAGGCCGCTGATGGGCGAGATCACGGGCGCTGTACGGGTTCCAAGAGGGTCGGTGACCATCGCCAGGTGCTCGCCTTTCTTGACGCGCCGCCCCAGGGCGCCGCGCTGCGTGACGATCCCGCTTTCCGGCGCGCGCACCCAGGTGGTCGAGCTGGCCACCACGGACGCGGCCGTGCCTCTTTCCCGGCGCCGCGGCAGCATGTCCTGGGCGCGAAGGACGCGAAGGATACCGCGAACGCCCGCCTTGATGCTGAGTTCGTCGAAACGCAGGGCCTCACCGGCCTCGTAGACGAGCACGGGAATGCCGCGGTCCGAGGCCGCGCTGCGCAGGGAACCGCCGCGTTCGCTGGCGCCGATGATCACGGGTGCGCCAAAGGCCATGGCCAGGCGCTCGGCCTCTTCGTCCCCCCGGGTGATGCGGATCTGGGGCAGGTTCGAGCGATCCAGGGCGCCCGTGTGCAGGTCGATACCGAAATCGGCGCGGAAGGCGACCTCGCGGGTGAACACGTGGGCCAGGCGCGCGGCGATGGAGCCCGTGGCGCTGCCGGGAAAGCTGCGGTTCAGGTCCCGCCGATCCGGCAGGTAGCGCGAGCGGTCCAGAAACCCGTGGACGTTGACCACCGGGACGAGCAACAGCGTTCCGTGGAGCCGGTCCAGCGCCTTCATGCCCAGGAGTCGGCGGATGATCTCCACCCCATTGATCTCGTCACCGTGAACCGCCGCGGAAATGAAAGCGATCGGTCCGGTCTTGCGGCCGTGAATCACCTGCAGCGGCATGTGCAGGGCCGTGGTCGTGTACAGGTCGGCGATGGGCAGGTCCACGTTGACGCGGGTCCCCGGCGCGATGTCCACGCCGCCGACGGTGATAGAGGATGCCTTGCTCATGAGGATGGACTCAGGATGGGTGGCTCAGGATGCGTCGTCTTCATCGGTCTGGCTCGGGTTTCTCACCCACGAGGTAGGAGCGCGCCGGGTCGACCAGGCAGCGTCCGTTGATGGCGGTCCGTCCGATCAGCATGCGGAACAGCATGTCGTCCCGCGGCGTCAGCGTGGCCTCGATGGGCCAGCCATGAGGCCCGAGTTCGAGCCTCGTCCGGATGACGTAGCGGCGGGTCACGTGGCCGCCGGAGTCCCGGACCTCGCGCTCGTCGATGATCGGGGCGTGGCATTCCCGCACCGTGCCGAGGTCACGCTGGGTCGGGTGCATGAGAAAGCGCACCCAGGGCGACCCCTGCTTGTCGTAAGCCTCGACCTCGAAGGCATGCAGCGCCGAAGTCCGCGCGCCCGTGTCAACCTTGGCCTTGATATGGTCGATGCCGAGGTCGGGCAGGGACACCCACTCGCGCCAGCCCAGGGTGAGGGCTTCGCTTTCTGTCTGGCTCATGGTCGCCGACCCAGGGAAACAAAAGACGCACATCGTATCAAATGCCCGGGAACAGATTTGCTGTCTCTTGCAGCGCCGCGGCCGACGCGTACACTGGCGCCCTACCCCAACAATCGGATATTCGCCATGCGCCGTCACCTGTCCCTGTTCGCCGCCTGCGCCTTGTTCGCCGCACCGCTGTCTGCGGACAGTTTGTCCATGAGCGTCAAGACCGACTACGACCGGTACCTCGCGCCCCTGTTCGAGCACTTTCACCGCAACCCGGAGCTGTCCACGGTCGAGAACGAGACGGCCGCGCGCATGGCGCTGGAGCTGAGCGATGCAGGGTTCGACGTCACGGAAAACGTGGGCGGCACGGGCCTGGTGGCGATGCTGGAGAATGGCGACGGGCCGCTCATCATGATGCGCGCCGACATGGATGGCCTCCCGGTGAAGGAAGCGAGCGGCCTGGAGTATGCCTCGGTCAAACAGCAGGTCAGTCCGATCACCGGTGAGACCGTTTACACCATGCACGCCTGCGGCCATGACGTGCACATCACGGCGCTGGTGGGGACGGCGCGGCAGATGGTGCAGCGCCAGGACGAATGGTCCGGCACGCTCATGCTGGTGGTGCAGCCGGCGGAGGAAACGGGCGCCGGCGCCAAGGCCATGCGCGCCGACGACATCTGGACCCGCTTCGGCACCCCGGATGCCGCCCTGGCCTTCCATGTCAGCGCCAATGATGAAGCCGGGGTGATCAACGTCAGCGAGGGCAGTCCCTACGCCGGCGCGGATTCCGTGGACATCATCGTGCACGGGGTGGGCGGACACGGCGCCTCGCCGCACCAGGCCATCGACCCGATCGTGCTGGGCGCCCAGATTGTCCTCGGCTTGCAGACCCTCGTATCCCGCGAGCTCCCGCCCCGGGATGCGGGCGTGGTCACCGTCGGTTCGTTCCACGCCGGCACCAAGCACAACATCATCTCAGACCGGGCGCACCTGCAGCTGACCGTGCGGAACACCAAGCCCGAAACCCGCGAGCTGCTGCTCGGGGGTATCGAACGCATTGCGAAGAACCTGGGCCGCGCTGCCGGTCTGCCGGAAGACAGGCTGCCCGAGGTTATCGTTTCCGAGGACTCGGTGCCGCCGACCCAGAACACGCCGGCCCTGGCCCAGCGCCTCAAGGGCGCCTGGGCGAATACCCTCGGGACCGAGCGGGTCGTGGATATTCCCAGCAAGGGCATGGGTGCGGAGGACTTTCCATTCTTCACCGTGGATCCGTCGGTGGACACGGTCTACTGGCGCGTTGGCGGGACGCCGAAGGCGGCGTTCATCGCGGCAGAGAACGGCGGGCCGCCGGTTCCGGGCCACCATTCCCCGTTCTTCAAAATCGAGCCGGAAACCTCCGTGCGCGCGGGCATCGAGTCGACGGTGGTGGCGCTGCTGGAACTGATGCCCCCGGCGCCCTGACCGGAAGTCCTCCTGGCCGGAGGGCCTCGCCAGGGTCCACGCGTCCGACCGGGGTGATCCCGGCGCTCAGCGCGCCGGCAGGCGCTCCAGCATCTGCCGGGTTACCGAGTCGATCATCTCGATCATGGCTTCGTCGCTTCGCTGGCCGCTCAGGCGACCGGAGGCGACGGCTTCCCACACCAGCTCGTTGGGACCGGCCGCAACCAGGCCGATGCTGATGCTGCCGTCACCGTAGCGCTGCTGCCGCGTCGAGGCCCCGAAGCCTTCCCCGTAGCCGCGCCAGCTGTCGTGGAACGTGCCCCGCTGCACGTGAATCGCCTGGTAGGCGTCACTCTGCAGGGACGCATCGACCTCGACGGCAAGGGCCGCGGCCACGTTGACCAGCAGCTCCGGTTCCATGGACCGCAGGTACCCCCGGGCCGCCATGGCCGCCTCGATGTTGCGTTCGAAGCTGGAGACAACGGCTTCCGGGTACCCGGTGGATTCCACGGTCATCGGATCGACAAAATTCCAGGTGGCGTAGGCCGTTACCGGCTTCGCCGAATCCTCGATGACGTCGATCTTCGGCTGGTAGGGGGCGCAGCCCGCGAGCCACAGGCAGCCGAGGAGCAGAAATCCGCGTGTGACCGGGCGGTGTTCGCATCGTCGATTCATGAGCACGACTTTGGTTGTTCGTGAGACACATTATAGAAGGCGAACGGCGGGGTGTGCTCCGTGGGATTCACGGACAGCCAGGGGTGCGCCCGGACTTCGATCGAAAAGTGCGATTCATTGCTGGAACGCGAAATTTAACGTCATTAAGCTGCCTGTTCAAAGATATACATGTCTTTTCTTTCTGTTGATTCGGCGTCTTTTTGCGCCCCGGATCAGGGTTTCCAGGCAAACCCGGGTCGTTCTTCCCGCCGCCTCGAGGCTAAAAGGGCCGTTAAAATCGGCTTATAGGCGGCAAAAAACAGAAAAAATGGATTATTTTCTCTGAAATGTCTCGAAAATAACGAATCGAAAAAGAGGTGCATGGCTGTCTTGAAACGGGATGAGCTCTATCGGTTCTGCCGTGAAAACAGGGCTCTAAAATCAATTAAAAGTGGTTAAAAACTCTTAATAATCGCTAAAAACATCGAAATACGAAAATCACTCCTGGGTGTAGCGTGCGCCCTCCGCCCGCAGATGCGCCCGTTGCTCGCGCCAGTCCGGGAACAGCCGCTCCTGCAGCGCGTAAAACGCCGGACCGTGATTCATCTCCTTCACGTGGCAAAGCTCGTGGGCGATCACGTAGTCCAGGCAGGCAGGCGGTGCTTTCACCAGATGCGTGTTGAGCCGGATGACGCCCGCGCTGCTGCAGGTACCCCAGGTTTTGCGCATGCGGCGAAGGCGGAGTTGCAGCTTGCGGTCCGAGGCCCAGCTCGCCTGGCGCTGCCAGTGAGCGAGGCGTTCGGCGAACAGCGACTCGGCCTGGACGCGGTACCAGGCGTTGAGTTTGTCCCGGATCCTGTCGGTAGCCGTGTCCGGGACCGGCAGGAACAGGGTGTCGTCCGACAGCGCCGGTGCCGACGCTCTCGGGCTTCGAGCCTGAATCCGTAGCCGCATTTCCCGCCCCCGGAACAGGTGGATGGCGCCATCGGCGTAACGGAGCGGCTCCAGGGCGCGGGTACGGGCCCGGTGCAGAAAACGGCGCACCTTGTCCAGGTGTTTGCGCAGCAGCCGCCGGGTGTAAAAGTCTGGCCAGTCCTGCGGCACCACCACGCGAAGACCCCCGTCGTCGTCGATCTCGAGGTGCATTCGCCGCGTGATGCGCGGCCGGTGGGCAATCGTGAAGTGCAGGGGGCCCTGGGCGGTGTCGAGTCTCTGTGGTCTCGGCGTCACGGCGCCACCCAGCCGGCGTCCCAGTGGTCTCCGGTCCAGATCAGCCTGGCGCGTCGATGACCTTCCCGATCGAGGTGCAGCCAGTCCATGCGCTCGACGACGCAGCGGACGACCAGGAACCGGCCGTAGGCCGTGTTCTCGTCATCCCGCCGGGCAGCGGCCGTTTGCGGGTCGCTGATCGCCGTCGCCGGTGCGTCGTGGTGCCGGTAGTTGGAGCGGCTGCCGGCGGTCAACTGCGCCCAGTGTGTCTCCGCGACCTCGTCGGCGAGATGCAGCGTGACGCGACCCTGGCAGCGCAGCTGCTCCCTGGCGACCGCATCCCAGAACAGCCAGGACAGCTGCGGCGCCTGTGCCAGCTCGCCGGCCTTCGCGGAGCGCGCGTCGGTATGGAGCGACAGGGCCCGCTGCGCCGTCTGCGTCTCGCGCAGCACCACGGTGCGGACCGCCGCGCCATTCCCGCTGCGCGTGGCGATCGCCGGTGTTCGCCAGGGATCGGTGTGATCGTCGGTGGCTGCTGTCAGACGCTGCCAACAGGTCGTGGCCAGGGAATCCAGGGCCGGTTGTGGGGGGTGGGATACACTCGACATGGACCGTCTTCCGGAAGCACCTCTTATTGCGGTTTGGGGCTCATGAATCGTAGACTCGCGCTTCACGTCCTCATGATGGACGAAACGTAGACTTTCCCAGCTCTCGTGGCGCGCCCCCCGGGCACGCCGTACCCAATCCGCCCAGGGAAAACGACCCTGGGGACCAGGCACGAGGAAATAAACATGAAAGACCGCAAGGTAGCACGACGCACCTTCCTTCGCAGCACCGTCGCAGCCGGTGTCGCCATTCCACTCGCCGGTATTCCGGTGGTCACCCTGGCCCAGGCCAAAGTGGCCGAGGATGACCCCGCCGCCGCAGCGCTGGGCTACAAGCATGACGCCAGCACGGTAGACGCGGCGAAGTTCCCGCAGAAAACCGACGATCAGAACTGCACCAACTGCCGTCTCTACTCCGCCGGTGGCGAAGAGGGCTGGGGCAACTGCGGCATCTTCCCCGGCAAGCTGGTCAACGCCGAAGGCTGGTGCAGCGCCTGGGTCGCGGCCGGCTAAGAGGCCGGTTGTCAGGCAGCGGTTGCTGGAACCTTGGACGCCGCCTCCCGGGCTGAGCACGCCGAGCAGCCGGCTGGGGGCGTCTCTGCGCCCAGCGTAGACCCGCGCGAGGTCGCGCACTATCGCGGCCTCGCCACCACCTGGTGGGATGCGGCCGGGCCTTTCTGGCCGCTCCACCGTCTCAATGCGCTGCGCGTTCCCTGGATTCTCGAACACGCCTGTCAGCATTTCGAGCGGGACCCTGCAGCGGCCCTGCCGCTGCAGGGTCTTCGCGTGGTCGATATCGGTTGCGGGGGCGGCATCCTTTCCGAGTCCATGGCTCGGCTGGGCGCAGTCGTGCACGGCATCGACGTGGTGGACCGCAACATCCTCATCGCCCGGCAGCACGCCGAGGGCCAGGCTCTCGACCTTAGGTACGAACTGACCACGGCCGAGGCGCTCGCCGAGACCGGCGCCCGTTACGACCTGGTATTGAACATGGAGGTCGTGGAGCACGTGGCGGACCTGCCCGGCTTCATGGCGGCGGCCAGCCGGCTCATGGCTCCGCGCGGTCAGATGTTTGTCGCCACGATCAACCGCAACCCGCTGGCGTGGCTGATCGCGATTTTCGGCGCCGAGTACGTGCTCCGCTGGATGCCCAGGGGCACGCACCGGTACAAACTGCTGCGCAAACCCCGGGAGATTGCCGGCCTGCTGATGCGGGACGGTATCGAAATCACCGACCGCATCGGCGTTCGGGTCAATCCGTTCCGGAAGAGCCTGCACCTCACCGACTTCATGATGGTCAACTACATGCTCAGTGCGAGCCGCACGTTTCATGTCGTGGGCAGCGGGACCGGCTGAGCGATGGACGAGGCCGGCACATCCCGCCGCAAGAGTGCGCTGAAGCGCGTCTCTCCCCAGGTCCTCGGATTCGGCGGTCTGATTCCGTTCGTGGTACTTGCCGCCCTGACGCTCATCGGGCCCGAGGGCTGGAAAGACTGGGTCAGCGGTGGCCTGATCGCCTACGGCGCGGTCATCCTGTCCTTCCTCGGCGGCATCACCTGGGGGCTCGCCGTGACGCGGCAGCGCCAGCGTGATCCGCTTTATCTCGCGAGCATGGCCCCGTTTTTCGCGGCCTGGATCGCCCTGCTGATGCCCCGGCTGCCCGGCCTGATCCTGCTCATGGTGGCCTTCCTCGGGTCTCTCGCCAACGATTTCATGCTCAAGAAGGCCGGTTTGTCGCCCGGCTGGTTCTTCTCCCTGCGTGTCACGCTGACGGCCGTGGTCGTCGCCTGTCTCGCGGTGGCCGCCTTCGGCATCTGAGCCGGTGCCCACGCCCGGGCTGTCGAACATCGAACCGCTCCTGGACGCCGTGCGCGCTCACGCTCCGCTCGTGGTGCTCACGGGGGCCGGTCTGTCCGCCGCCTCCGGCATCCCTACCTACCGCAATGACCGCGGTGAATGGCTGCGCAGTGATCCGATCCAGCACCAGGGTTTCGTGTCCCGGCCGGAACAACGCCAGCGGTATTGGGCGCGGAGCCTCGCGGGCTGGCAACCGGTGCAGCGCGCAACGCCCAACGCCGCGCACCGGGCGCTCGCCGACCTCGAGGCGCTTGGCTTTGTGGAGTTGCTGGTCACGCAGAACGTCGACCGCCTTCACCAGCGCGCGGGGTCGCACCGGGTCGTGGACCTGCATGGCCGCCTCGACCGGGTCGTGTGTCGCGGGTGCGGCGCGAACATCGACCGTTCCAGGTTTCAGCGCGAACTGCTCGAACGCAACCCCGGCGTCGCCGGCACCGCGGCGGCGCCCCGGCCCGACGGCGACGCGGATGTGCCCGACGCGCAGGTCGCCGGCTTCGACGTCCCCGATTGCCGGACCTGCGGGGGCATGCTCATGCCCGACGTGGTGTTTTTCGGCGGCACCGTGCCGAGGGAACGGGTCGAACGGGTCCAGTCGGCGATCGACCGGGCCGGTGCGCTCCTGGTGGTGGGCTCTTCCCTGATGGTGTATTCCGGCTTCCGGTTCTGCCGCCAGGTGGTGGAGGCGCGCAAACCGCTGTTGATCGTCAACCGGGGGGATACCCGCGCCGACGACCTCGCCACCCTCAAACTGCCCGCGGACGGCGCCGAGGTGCTGTGCGCCCTTCGCAACCGGCTCCGTGCAGCGCCACCGGTCCGGCCGAAGAGAACCGGGTCGGCGGAGGCCGCGACGTGATCCATGTCGCGCGATGCCCGGCCGGATGACGCCGTCACACCACGCGCACCCTGGCGGATCGCTGAAGTTGGGCCCGGCGGTGCGCCGCGCCCTGGACCAGGGGCGTCCCGTGGTGGCGCTCGAATCGACCATCATCACCCACGGCATGCCGTATCCCGCCAACCTGGAAACCGCCCGCGCCGCCGAAGCCGCGGTCCGCAGCGCCGGCGCCGAACCGGCGACCATCGCGGTCCTGTCCGGCCAGCCCACGATCGGCCTGGATGAGACGGGCCTCGAGTCCCTGGCCCGGGCTGCCGGTGCCGCCCGCAAATGCAGCCTGCGGGACCTGGCCCTCGCGCAGGTGGACGGCGCCACCGGCGGCACGACGGTCGCCGCAACCCTGCACCTGGCCCACCTCGCCGGCATCGGGGTATTCGCGACCGGCGGCATCGGCGGCGTGCACCGGGGCGCCGGGCTCAACGGCGACGTGTCGGCGGACCTGCCCGCGCTCGCCACGACGCCGCTGACCGTGGTGTGCGCCGGTCCCAAGGCCATCCTCGACCTCGGACTGACGCTGGAGTGGCTCGAAACCCATGCCGTGCCGGTCCTCGGTTACGGGACGGACGAATTGCCCGCGTTCTGGTCCCGCAGCTCCGGGCACCCGGTCGATGCCCGCGTCGATGATCCGGAATCCGTGGCGCGGCTGGTACGCGCCCAGCGCGGCCTGGGTCTGCGCGCAAGCATTCTCGTTTGTCAGCCGGCACCTGAGTCGGTGGCCCTGCCGGCCGCGAGCGTGCAACAGCCGATCGACCAGGCGCTGGCCGAGGCCGAGGCCCGGGGGATTCGCGGCAAGGCCCTTACGCCCTTCCTGCTGGCCCGGGTGCTCGAAGCCACCGGCGGCGACAGCCTGGCGGTCAACCAGGCGCTCATGAACGCCAACGCGGCCCTGGCCGGGCGCATCGCGGTGGCACTCAGGGCGACGCGGGCGCCGGGCGCTTCATGCTGAACGCGGTGCGACGCGGATGACGGCCGGGCGGCAAGGGCGTAAGCTCAGGGGGTGGACACCCGCGGCGGTCAAGGTTCGGCTGGCGCCTGGCGAGGTAAGGTCGCCGGGCTGAGGGTCTTTCGATCCTGGCGACAGCAGGTCGCCCTGCCGGCGCTCCTGGTCATGCTGCTGCTGACAGGATGTGCCGGCACCGTGCCCCGCCAGGAGCTGCCGGAGTTCCGGCACCATGCGGCGCCCGTTCCCGCCGAAGCCGTCGATCCTCTCGCCGTCACCCCCGCCATGGAGGCGTTCCTGGACCGCTTCGTGCGGCCCTACGCGGACCCGGACACGCGGGTGCAGCTACTTGCACGGTCCATTGGCGATTCCGCCATGCTCGGTTTCCGCTACGACGAACGGTTGACCCTCACGGCGGCGGAGGCTTTCGAGCGAAGGCAGGGCAATTGCGTGGCCTACGCGAACCTGGTGGTCGCCATGGCGCGGGCCTCGGGGCTGAAAGCCCGGTTCCAGGAGATCGAGCGGTTGTCCGCCTGGGACGGGACGGAGGAAACGGTGCTCGTGCCCCGCCACATCAACGTCGTGGTGGAAACTCCCCGCCGGGGCTACGTGCTCGACACCTCGGGGCTGGCCTTTCATCCGGCCGATCAGCGCAGGCGCCTCAGCGATGCGGAGGCGTTGAGCGCTTACCACAACAACCTCGGCGCCGAGGCCCTGCTCGCCCGGGATCTCGCGACGGCCTACGGCCAGCTGGCCCGCGCCATCGAGGTCGCCCCGGGACGCGCCGATCCCTGGGTGAACCTGGGCGTGGTGCTCGGCCGCAATGCCCAGTATGCGGAAGCGGAGATGGCCTACCTGGCCGCCATGGCGCGGGACGATGACGCGGTTTCGGCGCGCTCGAACCTGTACGAAATTTACCGAACCGCGGGCGATGACGCCCGGGCCGACGAGATGGCCCGCGAGGTCGAGCGGTACCGGCGGCGCAACCCCTACCATCTGCTGTTCCTCGCGGAAACGGCGCTCGAGGAGGGCCGGACGGACCAGGCACTGGTCCTGCTGCGCCGGTCCATCGAGCTGAAACCCGAGGAGGCCCGCTTCCATGACGCCCTGGCGCGAGCCGAGGACGTGCGCGGCGCGGGCGTGGATACCGTCAGCCGTTGAAGCTGACGCCGAGGTCCTCGTCCGCGATCACCAGCCCGTTGGCGTCCGCGTAGAGCACGGCGCCAGGCTGGATCGTCACTCCCGCGAAGCGCACGGGCACGTCGCGCTGACCCTCGCCGCGTTTCACGGACTTGACCGGATGGGGCGCGATGGCGCGAAGGCCCAGCTCGATGGTCCGGGTGATTTCGACGTCCCGGACGCAGCCGTAAACGACCACGCCGGACCAGCCATTTTCCGCCCCCATGGCCGCCAGCATGTCGCCGAGCAGGGCGTGGCGCAGGCTGCCACCGCCATCCACCACCAGGACGCGGCCCTCGCCCGCTTCGGCGAGCGCCTCCTTGACCCGCGAATTGTCCTCGTGGCACTTGACGGTGGAGATGGGACCGGAGAACCTTTCCCGGCCGCCGAAATCGCGAAACAGGGGTTCGAGGACCCTGAGACGGTCTTCGAAGTCATCGCAGAGGTCTGGAACGGAAGGGTTCATGGCGGGCTCCTGGGACAATCTTTCAACGAAAGTCCCTTCAGGATGTACTACAACTAAGCAAAAGAAAACGCTTACGCAGGAAGCGAGGTGAAAAAACAGTGCGTTGGGTAAGCTGGATCGTGGTGATGGGGGCGGTGGCCTGGCTGCTGTACACCCAGCTGTGGAAGCAGGTGCCGGAAGCCGAGATCGACCAGCTGTCGTCGGAGCGGGTCCAGGGCACCGTCGCTCGCGGCAGTGTCGCGGACAGCCTTCCCGAGGAACGGGACACGGTGCCCTACGACGCCCTCGTGCCCATGATCGAAGCGGTGGAAACCGTGACGGACCTTGATCGCATCGAAGTCACGGTGATCGTGCGCTCCCGCAAACGGGACGTCGATCCGGAGGACATTCTCCTGTTCCTGGACGACGGCGACACGCGGCACACCTTCACCGTGGGCCAGTACGGCGACGTGGCGATTCCGCTGCGCGACGACTGGCGCGAAGCAGGCCTGCTGATCGAAAGCAACCAGCCCGCCGGTACCCTGGATCTCCAGGTCACGTTCATTCTCAAGACCCTGCCGGGGACCCGGGTTGAATACGCATGGCTCTGGGAGACCGTTCGCCAGCTGGACGTGGCCGTCAGCGCCATGCAGGGGGTGCAGGCGGCGCCGCCCGGGGAAGTCGTGGGCCTGATCTTCGAATACCGCCCGGGGGAGCGGGGAGAAGTCATCGCCGGCGAAGGACCGGGCGCCGCAACCCTCACCGCGGACGAGCGCGGCGTCCTGCGACTCGAGCTCACGGAGGCCATGCTGGAGGAAAACCCGACGCTCGTGTTCCGTCCCCTGCCGCAACGGCTCGTGCCCCTCATCAGCGCACCGGAAGCATGACTTCTGGCAGGGGCGGTCCTGGCGGCCGCCTCGTACACTTGCGATCCGTCAGAGGTGCCCCCAACTTTTTCCCGTGGAACACTTGATTCGATACCTGAGCTGGACCTTCGTGTTCGGCGCCATCGCCACCCTGCTGTACACCAGCTTCAAGCCGTTTTGGCATGATCTTCTGGATGGAGAATTCCCTCCGGATCAGATCCAGGGAACCATGATGGAATCCGCCGACTCCGCGGCCACGGTGCGTCCGGAAGACCCAGCCGGGGATATTCCCGTGGCCGAAATCCCCACCTGCACGGAAAACCAGGCCGAGATCGAAGGCGTTTGCGTCGCGCGAAACCCGTGAATCGTCCCGCCTTCGTCCGTCTCCCGAACGCCTTGCCTCCATGGCACTGAACCCGCTTCGTTCGAGTCCCGGCATGCTGGCGTTGTTCGGCTTATGCCTCGCCGCCTGCGCCTTGCCCGCATCGGCGATTGCCGAGGAACTCGTGATGGATTTTCGGGGGTCGGAATCTCGCAACACACCCGAGTTCGAGGTGCGCGCGCCCTGGCTCCTCGACTGGCGGATCACCACCGATGGCGCCTACGAGTCGGCCGTGGAGGTGTCTCTCGAGACGGCCGGTATCGGCGCACACGAGGGTCGCGTGCTCATGACCAAGCAGCCGGGTAACGGCGTCCGCCTGTTCGACAACGAGGGGCGCTTCTACTTTCGCGTGTCCTCGTCCTTCGCGAACTGGCACCTGAAGGTCATTCAGCTCACGGAAGAAGAAGCCGAGCGCTACACGCCGCGCGAGCCCTGATCACGCGTTGCACCCGTTGACCGAGAGCGGTTGACCACGGCAGCCTGATGACGGCCGGTCGCCGGTGCAGCGCCCGGTTGCTTTGGCCCGCGTCGGACTCAGTCCGTGGGTTTTTCCGGAAACGTGACACCCAGCATGTACTCCCCCGCGGCCTGCACGGCCCGGTCACTGAGGTACGGGTGTCCCCCTTTGGCCGGCATCTCGAGGTAGCCCTCCCGGGCGTGTTCCAGGAGCACGGCGGACCAGAGTGGCGAGCGGTCTGACCAGTTGTCACGGTTCCCCAGCTGCGGCGCACCGGTCTCCGCCGCGCCTTCTCCCACGTCGTGGCACGCGGCGCAGGCCCACTCGAACACATCCTTGCCCAGGGCGAGATAGCGCTCACGCCAGGCGACGATCTCCGCATCTTCGGCTTCCAGGACCACACCGTCCTGGGCGGACAGCGGACCGGTGAACACGACGCTGGACAGGGCCACGAGGATCAGGGCGCCCAATCGGCCGGCCGTTGCGGCGATCGACAGGCGACGGTTGGAAATGCATCGGCAATTCATGGCGTACCCTCCGGTGATCGGCTCGAAGACTCACCCTTCATTCTAGCGAGCCGCGCGCGGTTTGCGCCTGACCCAGGACAATCGTCAGTCGAGTTCGAACAGGCGCCGTTCGGCCCAGAGCGCACCGCCGGCGAGCAGCAGCAGGGCCCAGGGCCACCAGGGAGAGAGGGGGGTCTCGACGCGGCGCCGCTCCACCCCGGTGTCCGGGCCGCTCATGCCGGTCGCCGCCCGGCCCAGGGTGGCGAGCTGTCGGCGCGCATGCCGATCGGCCTCCCAGTGTTCCGGCCCATGGACACGGATCAGCAGCTCGTCCACGACATTTCCCTGGTTATCGACCAGTCCCGCCACGTGCCAACCGGGTGTGTCCGGCCAGACCACGGCGCACTGCAGGCCAGCCCCCGCGGCGTGCGGGACCAGGGGCACCGCTTCCGCCTCGTCCCGGCTGGTCGAATCGCGGCTATCGAGGCGATGGAATGCCAGGCGCAGCGCTAGCGCGGTGTCGTTCCCCAGCGGAGCGCAGAGCGCCATGCGTCGCCCGGCGAAAGCACGCACGTCGGCCTGTGGTGTCAGCCAGCGGGGCGCCAGGTCCGTGCGAGCCAGTTCACTCAGGAGGCGCGCCCAGTAGCGGGCAAAGGTCGAGGATTCTCCGCTGGTGGCCCAGCGATGCCGCTCCCGCAGCAGGGAAACTCCGATCCGCCCGTCGCCGACGGGCTGCAAGGCTTCCAGCAGCAGCCCGTTCTCGTCCCGGGTCAGTGACCGGGCTCCGTCCAGCGCCAGGCGAAACGGAGCCAACGGCAGGGGCTGTTCCGGCGCCAGTCCGGGCCAGCTCGGCCAGACCGGGTCAACGGCCGGCGCAGGCAAGAGGTCCAGTCCCACCAGCGCGGCATGCGCCGGCGTGTCCAGCCACGCCGCCAGCTCCGGATCCGCCAGGAGCAGGAGCCCAAGTCCCGAGCGGACGGCGTCGAGGACGGTTTGCCGCTCCTGGTCCGGCAGGGCCGCCCAGCGCCGCCCGTCCATGAGCACCAGGTCGGTCTCGGCATACTGCGCCGCCGTTCGCTCCAGGGGCGACCCTGCCTCGAGATTGATGCCCTGGGCCAGGTCCCGGTCCCGGCTGACCTGGCTGTGTACGATCAGTGCGTGGCCCGTGTCGGCGGCCCAGTTGGCAAGCCGGCGGGTCTCGAAAGACGGGGCGGACTGGATGACCATCAGCCGGGCTCCCTCGCGCGTCACGACCTGCACGCTGACCGGTTCGTCGAAAAACGAAGTGTTGCCACGCCGGCCCCGCAGCCGGTATTCCAGGGCGCCCACGCCCCGGGGCGTGGTGGTTACGGCGAAGCCCTGGCCCGAACGGGCCGGAGCCGTCGCAACCACCCCGCCCGCGGGATCGACCAGTTCCACGTCCGCCACGTCTTCCGCGCCTTCGAGGCGAAGGACGCCGGTGACGGTCAGCGCTTCGCCCAGGACCAGCCTCGGGCGCCATTGCACCTGCACCGGGCCGGCCAGGGGCGGGGGCTCGAAGCGTACTTGCAGGTCCGATGGCAGTTCCCGCCATTGCCCGTCGTCCAGTCCGTGGCCCAGCACGCTCAGGGCATCCAGGCCGGGTTCCCTGAGAATCAGCTGCCCGGCGGTCACCAGGGTCTCGCCGGCGAGGCGCCCGGTCGCTGGAGTCTCCCGCTGCGCCGCCGTTTCCGAACCGGTCGACGCTGCATCGCGGGCTTGCGGCAGCAGGTGGTAGCGCCGTCCCAGCGTCGGCGCGCGGTCGGCCGTCGGCTCAGCGGAACCGTCCCGGGCGCCCTCGGTGACGAGGACGACCGTGGCATCCGCTTCGCGCTCCTTGCTGGGGGAAAGCAGGAGCAGGCTGACGGCGGCGCCCGCCAGCAGGTTCAGCGCGATGACGCCAAGGCGGCGAAGGGCGCCCGCGTCAGCCAGCCGCCGGCTCGCCCGCCAGGCCGTGAGCAGCACCGCGGCGATGACCGCGGCGAGGGCGGCCAGCGTCAGGCCATCCGCGGCCACGCGCCAGGCGCCGAGGGACCATTCGAGCGTCGCGGGCGCGTTCACGGCGGACCTTCCCGTGCTTCCAGCGACCCACTCGCCTCCCGGTAAGCCCGGCCCAGATCATCCACCGGCGGTCGGCGCCCGCCGGCTGGCGCCGGGGTGGCGGGGGGCAGCAGGGACCAGGTGGCTTGGCGCAACCGGTCGAGGCATTCCGGACAGCCCGGAACCTCCAGGCGGCCGGCGAGGAGCATTTTCTCCAGGGTGGCGGCCTGCCGAATCAGGGCGGGCCGCTGCGCCGAACGGCGGGTGAACTCCGTCGCCGCCTGGCGCAGGAGCAACCGTCCGTTCTCGTCCACGGGCGCGGACGGGGATCGGGTAGCGAGCCACGCCTGCAACGCCGCGATCAGGGCCGTGCTGTCAGGGTCCGGCGCGGCGCTTTCCCGGCGGATCCGGCTCTCGATCTCGTCCAGCTCCCCGGTGAGTCGCCGTTCCTCGGTCACGGGTGGCGGTTCGAAGCCGAGGCGGCGGGTATAGATGCGGTCGGCCTGGCGGGCCAGGTTCAGGTACTTGAGCGCTTCGTACTCGTAAGGCAGGGCTTCTTCCGGATTCGACAGGCGAAGGAACAGCTCCGCCTGCCACATGTTCGCGATCGAGCGCTTCATGAGGCCGACCGGATTGCGGCGCGTGATGGGCCCGATGTCCGCGGCGCCGTGGTCGTGCATGAACCGGGCCACCAGGTCCGCGGCGCTGCCGGAAGTGTCCGGGCCGGTCGGCGCGTCGTCGCCGTGATCGTGATCATGATCGTGATCGTGGTCTTCGCCGGCATCAGCGGGATCTTCCTCGCCATCACCGGCGCCGAAGGGGGAACCGCCCTCCTCGAACTCGTCGCCGAGGTACTGACCGTAGCGGCCCTTCAGATCGGACTGGGCCTGGCCGAGGGCCCGGGACAGGTCGTCGAATTCTTCCCTTGCCAGGCTGTCCCGATCGGCGATCAGCTGTTCCGTTTCGATGATGATCTGCCGCTGGCTCTTGAAGTAGTCGGGCAGTACGTCCATGGCCAGGCCTTCGGCGAGGAGCGGCTCCGGCGCCTCGTCCAGCCAGCGGACCACCACGGTGTCGGAGCGGCTTTCGTTGGGATCGTCGGGCCGGTTGTCCCGGGCGACGGTGAAGAAGTACACCTCGTCGCCGGGCTCCATGCCGAGTTCCCGGAGGTTCCACTGGCGCTCGAGGCGCTTCCCGCCTTCCAGCGGTGATTCCGCGTCGAAGCCGAACACCGCGTCCCGGAACTTGACGCCTTCCCCGGAACCCTTGGCCACGGAGGCGCGGATCTCGGCGGGTCCGATGCCGTAGTCGTCCTCGGCGTCCACCCGGTAATCCACCGTCACCGGCCCTTCCGGCGGAACTTCCACGGCAGTTACCGCGGGTGTCCGGACTCGCAGGCGCGGAGCGCGGTCGAGGGTGACCGTCAGCGTGTGCACGCCGGGGAGGGGCCGGATCTCCGTGCCGTCCAGGCGTTCGAAGCGGTACAGGGAGGACCGCTGTACCACCGCGGTGCCCTGCCGCAGGCCATCCGGGCCGCGGCCTAGGAGCAGCGATTTATCCGTTCCGCTGCCGTCACTGAGCACCAGGCGCAGCGGCGCCTCGACGGGGTCCTCGAGGCGCCAGGTGACCGCTGCGCCTTCGGGCAGGGTGACGTCGTATTGCGTTTCACTCAGGGCAGGCAGCGCCGTGTACGCCGGTGGCACGATCTCGATGTCGCGCAGGGTCGGCAGGGTCGTCGCGAAGGCCTGCGCCCCGGCCCGTTCGCCCGGCCCCGGTGCGGCGGGCTGGGCCGCATCGCGCAGGGCCGGCGCCCCCCACCAGGCCACGGCGCCTGCGGCAATCCCGATCAGCAGGGGCAGGGCGCGAAGGGGAGGCAGCCAGCGCTCGGGGTGTTCCCCGATGGCTGACGCGGTTGCCTCGATGCGCGCGCGCTGCAGCCGCTGCACGGGCGTCAGTCCTTCAGCCGGCTCCAGCAGCAACCGGGCGCTTTCCTCCAGCGCCGAAAAGCGCCGGTCCAGGTGTTCCGCCACGCGTTGCCGGTCCGCCCGGATTGCGCGGCTGTTGCCCGCGCGCAGCAGCACGGTGCACAGGGCGACGATGGCGGCGGCCAGGGCGGGGATGGGCGCCGCCGAGCCGCCAAAGGAGGCCAGCGCTCCGGCTGCCATGCCGGCAGCGGCGCCTTCCAGCAAGGCCCGCAGCCAGCCGCGTCGGCGAAACCGCCGGACGAGCGCGTCACCGTCCAGGAGGATGGGCTTCACGGGAGCGCTGACCTCCGGGGCCGCTCACTCAGCCAGCGCTCCAGCACGAAGAGCAGGGCGATCGCCAGGGCCAGCCATGGCGCCAGGGGGCGAGCGGGCCCCGTGGATGCAGTGTTTTCGCGTGTGAGAACGGCGGTCGGGTCCGCCGGCGCCCGATCGAAACCGGCGCCCCAGGCTGCCTCGCCCAGGAGCAGGCGGAACAACGCTTCCGGGAAGGCCGCGTTCGCGACCAGGCCGTCGTCGTCCAGGCGGCCCTGGTAGACCAGGCGCCTGGTCTGTCCCAGGCGGGTTTCCAACAGCAGGGGCTGGCCATCGGCATTCCACCAGGGGACGGCCTCGGTTTCCGCGATGCCGTCCGCCGGGCCGGCGCGGCGGGTCATGGCGTGCAGCTGCGGAAAATGCGGCAGCCTCGCCTCGGAGCGCACCGTCGCCGGATTGGCGGGGCGGTCCTCGAGCCAGACCCCGTCGCCCCAGGCCCGGACCAGGTCCTGCGGCGCCGGAGCATCACCCAGCCAGATCATGATGCGTTGCTCCGCCTCGGTGGTCGCCGAAGGCGGTCGGGGAGGCCGGCTGGTCGGTCCACGGTCGAGGCTCAGCGCCAGGTTCCGGTGAGTCGCGAGCGCTTCGAGGGCCAGTTGTATCCGGGCCGCGTCCGCTTCACGTCCCGGCGCGTGGAGAAGCTGTATCGCGAGCTGGGCGAACCGGCCGCCGGCCGGGGTGGCTGTTCCCGTGGCCGGGTAGCCCGCGGCCCGATCGATGTGCCAGGTCAGCGTACTGCCGAAGGCCGGCGGTGCATCGGGAAACTGGCCGGCGGCTCCCAGGGCGAAGACGTGCACCTCTCCCGTGTGCTGAACGGTGGCCAGGCGCTCCGCGAGCAGGCTCCAGGGGTCTTCCGTGCCGGAGGCATCGACCCCCGCCATCGACCCGGTGCCGGGCCCCAGGACGTACCGGTTGTCGAAGGCCGCGAGCGCCGCGGCCACATCGGGCGTGTGCCCGAGCCATTCCGGCGTCACGTAGGCCGTGTCGCCTTGCAGGGTCTCGAGGCCCCGCTGGGCCAGCTGGGCCAGGAGGAGGGCCGCCAGCGCGAGCAGCAGCAGCCGCAGGAGCAGCAACAGCCATTGCACCAGGCGGACCTCGGTGACCCGTTGCCGCTGGGCCTGGCGATACAGGGCGATGTTCCCCACGAGCACACGCTTGCCGCGACTGCGGCTGAACAGGTGAATGAGCAGGGGTACCGCGAGGGCGGCCAGGGCGAACAGGCCCGCGGGCGCCAGCAGGGTCAGTCCGTTCACGACACGAGTCGGCGCTGGCGCCGTCCCAGGAAGGCGGCCATGGCCTCGTCCAGGGGCTGGTCGATGTCGATCTCGTCCAGGCTGATCTCAAGGGCGCCGAGCCGGCGTCGGAGTCGTTCCTGGTAGGCTTCCGCAGCCTGGCGGTAGCCCTCCCTGGCCCGGGTGGCGTTCACGAGCACCGTCTCCCCGGTTTCCAGGTCCTCGAAGCGGGTCGGCCCGTCGTGGGGGAACTGCAGTTCGTCAGCGCACCGCAACTGGAGGGCCGCCACGTCGTTGTGGCGCGTGCTGGCCTGGCGCAGAAAGGTCTCGATTTCCGTGTCGAGCTGGTGCAGGTCACTGACCACGAGCACCAGCCCCGGGACCTGCAGCCGGTCGAGGTGAACGCGCAAATCACCGGGATCGGGAAACCCGCCCTCCGGCTGAACGCCATGCAGCGCCTTGATGATGCGGTGCCATTGCCGCTGTCCGGTGGCCGGCGGAAGCAGGTGCCGCCGCCCCTGGGTCAGGGCGAGCAAGCCTACCGCGTCGCCCTGGCCCTGGGCGAGATAGGCCAGGGTGGCCACGAGGTGCCGGGCGTAGTCGAACTTGCTCCAGGCGCCGCCCTCGCTCGCCTGCGCCATCGAGCGGCTCGCGTCCAGCACGAACCAGATGGCGATCTCGCTTTCCCGCTCCGCTTCGCGGACGAAATAGCGGTCGGAGCGGGCGTAGAGTTTCCAGTCGATGCGCGCCGGATCGTCGCCCGGTTCGTAGGCACGGTACTGGCTGAATTCGATGCCCACGCCCCGCTGGTGGCTCGGCTGGATCCCATGCAGGAAGCCGTCCGCGACGGTTCGGGCGACCAGGGGCAGGTCACGAACGCGCGCCAGGGTCCTGGGGTCGATGAATCGCTCCATGGCCTGGCTCGTCCGACCGGTCCCTGACGCCGCCGGGCCTCAGTCCAGGCGGCTCGCGGGCTTCGGCACGCCGTCAAACACCTGCGCCACGATGGCGTCCGTGCTGACGCCGTCCGCCTCGGCCTGGAAGTTCAGCAGCAGGCGGTGGCGCAGCGCCGCCGGGGCAATGGCGCCCAGGTCGTCCAGGGTCACGGCGAAGCGCCCGCGAAGCACGGCATGCGCCTTGGCGCACAGCACGAGGGCCTGTCCGGCCCGCGGGCCGGCGCCCCAGCGCAGGTACTGCTTTACGCTCTCGATCCCGCTGTCCGCCGGCCGGGTCGCCCGGACGATGGCTGCCACGTAGCGCATGAGGGCGTCGCTGATTTCCACCTCCCGGACCAGGGCCTGCAGGCGCACCATGTCGGTGGCGTCCAGCACCGGCTCCACGGCGGGGGCGGGTTTGCCGGTCGTGCGCTCCAGGATGTCCACCTCTTCCTCGAGATCCGGGTAGCCGACCTGGATGAACAGCAGGAAGCGGTCCAGCTGGGCCTCGGGCAGGGGATAGGTGCCGGCCTGCTCCACCGGGTTCTGGGTCGCGAGCACGAAGAAGGGCTCGGCCAGCACGTGGCGCTCACCGGCGTAGCTCACGGCATGCTCCTGCATCGCCTCGAGCAGGGCGGCCTGGGTCTTCGGCGGCGTGCGGTTGATCTCGTCGGCGAGCAGCACGTTGGTGAAGACCGGGCCGCGCTGAAACTTGAAGAAGCGCTTGCCGGTGCCGTGGTCCTCCTCGAGGATTTCCGTGCCGATGATGTCGCTGGGCATGAGATCCGGGGTGAACTGCACCCGGTGAAAGTCCAGCTCCAGGGTTCGCGCCAGCGTGCTCACCATGAGCGTCTTCGCGAGGCCCGGCACCCCCTCGAGGATGCAGTGCCCCCCGCCCAGCAGGCTGATCAGCATTTCGTCCACCACCTGCCGCTGGCCGACAATGACCTTGCCGATCTCGTTCGCGGCGCGGGAGAGTTTATCGAGGAGCTGCTGGATATCGGTTTCGTTCATCGGTTGCCCTAGGCCGTCATGGCGTACATCACGATGTTCACGGCGAACTTCGTGTTGTCCTCCACCATGAAGCGCTTGTTGCGAAAGTCGTAATCCCACTCGCAGCCGTAGTCCTTGTTGCTGTAGAGGACGGCGATCCGGCCGTCGATCTCGATGGCCTTGAGGTACTCGTGCACCAGGTCGTCGCCCCAGCCGTTGAGTTCCTGGCCGGTGCGCGGCGGGCCGTCGAACTCGAAAAAGCTGGAGTAGATCGGGTGGTCGTTCGGTATCTTCTTCAGTGCGTCCGGCCCGAAGAGCTCGGCCATCTGCGTCTCGAAGCTGCGCGCGAACAGGCCGTCGATGTCGTGATTGCAGTCGTCCACGAACACGAAGCCGCCGTTACGGACATAGGTTTCGAAGTGCTGCCGCTCCGCGTGGTTGAAGCGCACCAGGCGGCGGCCCGCGAGGTAGCAGAAGGGAGCGGTGAGCATGGCCGGGTCGCCCAGGGCCACCACGCGCTCGTTGATGTCGACCCGGAGTGTCGTGTACTCGATGAGCGCGTTCAGGATGTTCGCCGGGGCGCGTTCGTCCACGTCCCAGTCACCGGATTCGTAGCTCAGGCGGGTGAAGACGAAATCCGCAACGTCCCCGGCCCGCGCCGCGAGGGGAAGCAGCCCGGCCGATCCCGCGAGCATGCCGGCCGGCAGCGTCGTGAGCAGGTGGGTGAGGAGGGTGCGGCGATGCAAGGTCGAATCCCGGGGTCGCGTTGAAGCGGGTCGCCGCCGGGACACACGGCCCCGGCGGCGATCCGGGTCGTCAGACGGCGTCGGACAGGCTCGAGAAGGTGAAGTCGCGAATCTTCATGGGCGGAATCATGGAGCCGTTGATGCGCACCGGCTTGCCCAGTTCCTCGATGTTGTTCAGCATCACGATGGGCGACTCGTTGAAACGGAAATTCTTGATCGGGTACTTGATTTCGCCGTCCTCGATGTAGAACGTACCGTCGCGGGTCAGGCCCGTGTACAGCTGCGTCTGCGGGTCCAGCTGGCGGATGTACCAGAGACGCGTCACCAGGACACCGCGGCGCGTGTCCCGGATCATCTCTTCGAGGGTCGCGTCGCCGCCTTCCATGATGAGCTGCACGCCGCCGCCGAAGAGGCCGCCCCCGGTGTAGGGCGTCGGCACGTGCGGGACGCCGGTCTTTTCGGCCCAGTAGCGCGAGTTGGGCAGGGTCTTGACCACGCCCTTGTCGATCCACACCGTCTTGCCCACCGGGGCGCCTTCACCGGAAAACGCCGGTGTGGGTACCTCCGGGTGCAGGGGGTCGCTCCACACCGTGATGCGCTCGTCGAACATCTTCTCGCCCACGCGGTTGCGCGGCGCGCCTTCCGGCAACGCCTCGCCTTCCGGCGGCTTTTTGCTCATGAAACTGCGGCCTTCGTCGGCCTGCCGCTGGCCCATGGCACCGGCCATGTTGGCGAGGAGCGTGACGCTGGCGGCGGGCTCCAGGATGACCGTGTAACGCCCCGGTTCCATCTCCTTCGTCTCCACCGATCCCCGGGCTTTCTGGATGGCGATGGCCGAAGCGGCGCCCGTGTCGAGCTTGTCCACGTCGTTGAAGTCGCGGGTGACCCAGCCGGAGCCCCGGCCGTCTTCCGTCCGGATGGTCACGGTGAAGTCCACGTTCGTGGCCTTGTGATAGGCGAACATGCCCTTGTGGTTGGCGATGGCGCTGAAGCCCCGCGTGTCGTTCAGGAACCCGGCCGCCACCAGGTCATTCTCCCTGGAGGGGCCGATGCTCGCATCCGCCATCTCGGCGCGTTTTGCCGGGGTCATGGTGGCCGTGGACTCCTTCCAGGCGTCGACCGTGTCGTACTCTGCCGGCCCGAGCATGGGCATGTGCTCCGGGTTTTCCGGCGCCAGGCGGGCGAGCTCCTCGGAGCGCCGCACCACTTTTTCCAGCGAGGCGTCGTCGAACTCGTTGATGGTGGCCGTGCCGGTCTGCTTGCCGAACGACGACTGCACCGCCAGGGTGACGTCGCTCACCTCGCCGGCCGTGGAGACCGTGTTGCGCGCGTAGCGGATGTTGCCGGCCTCGGAGCCGTCGAGATTGACCCAGCACTCGTCGGCCTGGGAGTAGGACAGTACTTTCTCCAGCAGCGCCCGGGCTTCCTGTTCCGTGTAAATAGCCATGCTTGTTTCCTCTGAAATCCTGTTATCCGGGGCGATCAGCCGACCTTGCGGGCCGTGTTGATCACGTTCACTGCGTTAAAGCGCGTGGTCGGACAGCCGTGGGACACGGCGCTGACCTGTGAGGGCTGGCCCTTACCGTCGAAGAAGGAGCCGCCCACGCGGTAATCCGACTCGCCGGCCATGGCCACGCAGGAGTTCCAGAATTCCTGGGTATTGGACTGGTAGGCCACGTCCTCGATCTGGTCAGTGATCTTGCCGTCCTTGATCTCGTAGAACAGCTGGCCGCCGAACTGGAAGTTGTAGCGCTGCTGATCGATGGAGAAGGAGCCGCGGCCGACGATGTAGATGCCATTCTCGACGTCCTTGATGATGTCGTCGGCGCTGAGATCCTCCGTCGGATTCGGCCGCAGGGACACGTTGGGCATGCGCTGGAACTGCACGTCGGCCCAGCTCTGGGAGTAGCAGCAACCATGGGACTCGTCCTGGTCGATCATGTGCACCTGGTCCCGGATGGCCTGGTAGTTCACCAGGATGCCGTCCTTCACCAGGTCCCATTCCTTCGTCTTAACCCCCTCGTCGTCGTACTCAACGTAGCCGAGGGAGTGTTTCTGCGTCTTGTCGGCGAAGAGGTTGACGATGTCCGAGCCGTACTGGAAGTTGCCGCTGCGCCACTTGTCGAGGGTGGCAAAGCTGGTGCCGGCGAAGTTGGCCTCGTAGCCCAGTACGCGGTCGAGCTCCAGCGGGTGGCCGACGGACTCGTGGATCGTCAGCATGAGGTGGTGCGGGTCGAGCACGAGGTCGTACTTGCCCGGCTCGACGGAGCGCGCCTTGAGCTTGGCCTGGAGCTGCTGGCCGGCTTCCTTCGCGTCGCGCACCATGTCGTAGGACCAGCGGTAGCCGACGTTGGCCCCCTGCACGTTGATCTGTTCCGCGGGGTCGCCGTCGAGGTACTCGAAGCCCATGCCCACCGGGTTGCCCAGGCCGCCGCGCTGCTTGAAGCCGGCGGCGCCCACGGCGGTGGCGAAGAAGGGCGCCCACAGCCGGTGCACGTCCTGGTCGATGTAGGAACCGTCGGTGGAGGCGAAAAACTTCTGTTCGTTCACCTGGAACAGCACGGAGGTGATGAAGTTGGCGCCGTTGTCCAGGGCGGCGTTGTTGACCTCCATGAGCAGGTCCACCTTCTCCTTGATCGGCACCTCGAACGCGTTCTTTCGGATCGGCGTCTGCCACTGCACGTCGCCCACGCCGGTGACCGGAGCGAGTTTGACCGGCTCGGTCTGAAACTTGGAGTTGGCTTTCGCGACGGCGACCGCCTTCTGCGCGGCCTCGGCGATGGCGTCCGGCGTCATGCTCGAGGTAGCGGCGAAGCCCCAGGTGCCGTTGGCGATCACGCGGACACCGATGCCGGCGGATTCCGTGTTCACAATGTTGTCGACGCGTTTTTCCTGGGCCGTGATGAACTGGTTCAGGTAGCGGCCGATGCGGGCATCGGCGTAGGTCGCGCCGGCCTTCGTGGCGGCATTCAGGGCGATGTTCGCGAGGTCTTTCTTGGTCGCGAAGTCCATGCCGGTTTGCACCAGCTCCGATGCGCTCACGATGCGCCCGGTAATGGGCAGCATCAGGCCCGCGGCGCCGATGCCGGTGAGTTTGACGAAGTCTCGTCTGTCCATGCGTTCTTCCCTCGGGGGTGGATTCTCTGGGGGTGCGCCGCACGAGTTGGCCGGCGCCGGTCGGTCACTTTACTGCAACACGGTGAAAGCGAGCAAAAGGCTAGGGCTCGGGGAGCCGTCGCGGGAGTGGCGAAGGTCATGGGTCGGCGCGGGGTGTATGGTCCGGCGTGCGCCGAGCACGCCAATGCCGGCTCGCGTCACGGACAGGGCAGAGCGTGCGGAGCGAGGCCGCGTTGCAGCGTCAACGATTCCCCCGTCTCCGCCAGGAAGCCCCGGGCCGAGCCGCAGCCGTCAAAGCGCCATTCCAGGGGCGGCAGGGGCGTCAGCTCGAGGCCGTCCGGCTCCGGGTCGTCGCCGGCCCCGGGGCTGCCTGGTGCGAAGCGCTCGAGTCGCAGCGTGTCGCCATCTTCCAGGGCACCCGAGCCCAGGGACCAGGTGGATTGGCCGTCATCATCGAACGCCAGCTCGTAAACGAGGCCCCGGTCTGCCGCGACCATGTGGAGCAGGAAGGCGCCGGTGGGCAGGCCGTCGCTGGTCCAGAATCCCGATTGCCCGGCCTGAACGCCGGGCGGGTTCCCGCTGCCTGGGGTGCACGGCAGACCGTCGAGGCCGTTGACCCGCCGGGCGACGCGCTGCACAGCCCGCCGCGGTGCACGATCGGCCCGCAGGTCGATGCGCAGCGTGTTGCAGTCCTGGAGTGTGAACGCGAAGCTGCCCCATGCCTCACCATCACCGCCGTCGTCGCGGCCAAAGGCCACCAGTCTTCCAGCCAGCAGGTTGCCGCTGCGCCGGGCCAGGCCCGACAGCCAGCGGGGCGCTCCGTGGTCGTCGTAGGTCAGCCAGTGCACCAGGGCCGAGTCGCCGGTTCGTGCGATCACGCTCCAGCCTTCCCCCTCCCGGCCTCGCACGGCCCAGCTGCCGCTGAACGCCGCGAGTCCTTCGGGCGCCGCAGTGGGCAGCAGGGGATGGCGCGCGATGTGGTCGTCGGGCAGGCCGTCGAAATGGCGCGCAGCTTTCCGCCAGGCATCCAGGCCGATCACGGCGCCCATGAGGCGACCCGGGATGTCGTCCGCCGTGGGGTGAATGCCGCCATAGATCCGCGACAGCCCGCTCTCGTCCGCGGCGTCGCGATAGGTGGCCCACTGCAGGGTGATGTCCACGCTGGGACCCCGCTCGAACACGAGGAATTCGTTGGCCGGCGCCGGGAATTCACCGAGCCCGCCGGGGAAATAGGCGGAGCCGGTGAAGGCCTCGAGCAACTCCGCCGCGGCGCGGCTGTAGGTGCTGTGCCCGGACACGTAGCCGGCGAAGGGCGGGGTGACGAAACTCGGCCGCTGGTAGGGCCACCAGTTCTCGGCAAGGATCCATCCCACGCGCGCCACGTCCACCGCCGGGTCCTCGATGAAATCCGGGCCGCGCCAGGCATGGACGGCGATCTTGCCCAGGTGCTCGCGCTGATCGCCCACCAGGTGGGCATGCCGCTCGCCGGGCCGGCTGCTGGCCGAGGTGATGACCTCGATGCGGCCCGGGCGCAGGGGAATCCCGGCGGGGTGGTAGGACGGACCGGCGGGATCGCTGCTCTGGCCCCGGTCGGCCATGGCGCGGATGGCGGAGACCGGCCGGATAAAGTCGTACCTGCCCTTGACGCCCCAGGCGGATACCGCCGCATCGTGCATGGCGCCGCCCAGGGCGAAATGCAGTTTCACGTCCCACTCCAGCGCGTCGACGACCGCGCCGCGACCGGCGATGCGGCGGTCGAGCATCGGGTGGTCGCTCACCCCGTTGGCGATGGTGAACCAGTGGCCGGGCGGGGTTTCCGAGTCGGGGCCGTCAGCCCAGAACTCGGCGAGGACCCGGTAGTAGTCGCCGGCGGGAACGC
This sequence comes from Lysobacterales bacterium, assembly GCA_036351115.1. Lineage (GTDB taxonomy): Bacteria > Pseudomonadota > Gammaproteobacteria > Xanthomonadales > SZUA-36 > Marinihelvus. The sequence goes on from JAZBOL010000044.1 coordinate 60,392, forward strand.
GCTGGGGCGTGTAGGGCCGCCCCGTGGCCGGGTTGAAGGGGTGGCCGCGCACGCCGAGAAAGGCCAGGGGGCCGTTGCCGTTGGTGGCCGGGGAGATGTCGATGGTCTCGCCCTGGGCCGGGTCGAGGAGGCCGCTCCATTCCACGACCTGGGCGAAGCCGTCCTTGTAGGCCTGGTCGCCGGGGCCGCCGAGCTGCGGCGGCGCGCCCGGGTCATGGAAGGTCCAGTAGTCGAAGCCGTCACGGCGGGCGATTTCCAGGTCGGCGGGATCGAGGGCGAAGGCCGTGACCTGCCCCCACTCCGGCGACAGGAACTCCGGGAATCCGGCCGAGACCGGGTTGCCGGCCTGGTCGAGAAAGAAGGGCAGCTGCAGCGGCTGGTAGCGGTTGGGGTCCTGCAGGTCCGGATTGCCCGGGTCGTTCATCACCAGCGGTGGGTTGACGGACTCGTAGAAGCGGTTGGCGTAGTCATTGCGCTCGTTGGCATTGTCCTGCGCACCCAGCGCCAGGTAGGCCGCCGCAATGCGGTTGCCCAGGGCGGCCGGGGAGTCGCCGGTGGTGTCCGTGAACGACGGGTCCAGGCCGAGGCTGAGAAAGCGTTCATCCAGGGCGCGCAGCGTCACCACCGCCCCGGGCGATGCGCGAAAGCGCCAGCGCAGAATTCGGTAAGCGGCATGGGAGATGGCGGTTTCCCGGGCCGCGGCCAGCGCTTCCGGGGCATTGTCCGCGGCGTGTTTCTCGAGCACGAGCCAGCCCCGGGCGTGCGGGTCGTAGGCGGCCCAGGCATCCCACGCGGCGGCGGACACGTGAAAGAGGTTCCGCGCATGCACGGTGGGCCGCGCGAAGTCCCGGCGGATGGCCGCGAGCATTTCCTCATTCCACTGGCGCGCGACCGAGGCGTCAGCCGGTATGTCCGATGCCGCCCGGGTATGCTGCACCAGCAACAGGCCCGCGAGGAGCAGGCTCAGGCAGAGCAGGTGCCGAATTGGGTGAGTGGGGCGATCGATCATGGGACACGTCACGGGTCGGGCGGCAGGCCGGTCACGCCGGGTACGGCCAATAGCTGGCTTCGGAAACTCCCACCCCGGCCCACCGTGGTGCGCCGGTTCCAGCTTAGGCGATTCGATGCTTTCCGTGAAGCCCCGACGGCCGGGGCTGCGGATGATTACGATTGCAACCGGCCCGGCGCCGTTGTCGGAAGGGCTCAGGGGGTTCACAATGGTGCCATGGCGGGGAAACGCCCGCTGCAAGCCCTCGCCAGGCCATCGAACCATGTACGCACCGCGATCCCGCAAGCCGCTTCTGCTCTTCACGTCACTGCTCGTCGCCGTGTCCGTGAACGCGGTGGCGCAGGCGCCGCCGGCGTTCGTCGACGTCTCCGACGAGGCGAACGCCGGCTGGCCGCACGACATCGCCCTGCCCTACGAAAATCCCGCCGAGCTCTCGACCCCGCTGCAGATGAGCGGTGGCGTGGCCGCCGGAGACGTGGACAACGACGGCGACACGGACCTGTACCTGGTTACCGGCGGCGCCCACCCGAACCGCCTGCTGATCAATGACGGCGAAGGCCGTTTCACCGATGAAGGTGCGGTCCGGGGCGTGGCCATGCCGGGCCTGGAGTCCACCGCGCCGCTGTTCGCCGATCTCGATGCGGACGGCCATCTCGACCTTGTGGTGGGTGGCATCTCCGGGACCGGGCTGAAGCTCTTCCGCAACACCGGTGGCGGCGTCTTCGAACTGGATCCCACGAGCGGCGGCATCACCCAGGACACGCTGCTGCAGAACGACATGTCCATCGCTGCCGGCGATCCGGACGGGGACGGGGACCTGGACCTGTATATCGGGCACTGGGGCGCCGCGGACCGGACAACCCACTTCTGGATCAACACGGGCAACGGCACCTTCGTACCCGGGGACCAGCTCGCCGGCGTGGGTGGGATCTACGCCCTGCTGGACTGGTCTTTCGCGCCGAGTTTCGTGGACGTGAATGGAGACGGCCGGCAGGACCTGCTGGTCACCAGCGATTTCGAAACCAGCCACACGCTGATCAACCTCGACGGGATCCGCTTCGAAAACCGCAACCTGGGTGTCATCGACGACAAGTCCGGCATGGGCTCGGCGCCCGGTGATTTCGACAACGACGGTGACGTGGACTGGTTCGTGAGCTCGATCTTCTACACCAACCCGATCCCGGACCATGGCAACCGGCTCTACCGCAATGACGGCGAGGGCAACTTCACGGACGCCACCGATGAAGCCGGCGTGCGTGACGGAGCCTGGGGCTGGAGCGCCTGCGCCGCGGATTTCGACAACAACGGCGCCCTGGACATCTACCACGTCAACGGCATGCCCTTCACCCAGCCGCCGGCGGAGGACTTCACCCGGGACCGGTCCCGCCTGTTCATGAATCGGGGAGACGGGACTTTTGACGCCTTCGATACCGGCCTGGTGGCCGAAGACCGCCAGGGCCGGGGCGTGGTCTGCTTCGATGCGGACGGCGACGGGGACCTCGATATCTTCAGCGCGAATTCCTTCGGCGAGAGCACGCTGTACCGCAACACGCGGGATCCGGTGGCCGCCGGGGACTGGCTGCAGGTGGAACTGCTCGGGGAAGTGAACAACCCCGCGGCGGTCGGCGCGGTGATTCGCGTCATCACCGGGGACGTGACCCAGACCCGGGAAGTGACCAGCGGGAGCAACTACCAGTCACAGAATCCACTCGTGCAGCACTTCGGCCTGGGCGGCGCCCGGACCATCGATCGCCTCGAGGTCACCTGGCCCCACGGTGGCGTGACGGTGCTGGAAGACGTGTCGACCAACCAGCGCCTGGTGCTCTCGGCTGCCGACGCGGACATCGAGCCCCTGGTCATCCAGCCCGGCATGACCTCCGCCTGGTACGACCTCGACCGCAACGGGGAGGGTTTCCTGCTCGAGGTCCTTCCCGGCGGGGCCGCGGTGGTTTACTGGTTCACTTATGACGGGCAGGGCAACCAGGACTGGTACATCGCCCTGGGGCAGGTCAGGGGCCGCCGCGTCCTGTTCCCGGAACTGCTGCGGGTCTCGGGCGGGGAATTCGGCCCGGGTTTCGACCCGGACGACGTCACGCGCGACATCGTGGGGACCGCGGCCTTTACCTGGACCGAGTGCGGCGCCGGATTCATGGACTGGACGCTGACACCGGGCCTGGCGGCGCAGGCCTTCGGACGGCAGCGCCTGGCGCGTGTGGCGCACGTCGGCGGCGTGGGGTGTCTCAACCCCGGCGAGCCGCCGCCGCCCCAGATCGGCACGCCGCCGCCGGACAACGCGGGGCTGACCGGTTCGTGGTTCGACCCGACCCACAACGGCGAGGGTTACGTGCTGCAGATACTCGCCGACGGGCGCCCCCTGGTGTACTGGTTCAGCTTCGATACGGCGCAGAACCGGCGCTGGTTCTTTGGGGTGGGTGAGACGGATGGCGGCATTTTGACGTTTGAGTCCATGAGCACCTCTGCCGGCGGCCTCTTCGGGCAGGCCTTCGACCCGGGGCATGTTTCCTTCCCCGACTGGGGGTCCCTGGAGCTCGAACTGACATGTGACGGAGGGACCGCTCGGTGGACCGCCCGCGAGACCGGGTTCCCGGATGGAACCCTGGCCCTGCAGCGGCTCACGCAACCGGAGGGCCTGAGCTGTCCCTGAATCGACGGGACGGGCGGCGCCGGCGTGAAAGCCGGTCAAAAGTGAAGTTAATTGTTTGCGCTAAATCGTTAAAAAAAGTAGGCTTTAGGCGTTCGGCCTAACGAATGGGACGCAGCTCCCGCGGCAAGGAGAGCCACAGTGCTGTCAGAAAAAGAAGCGAATGTTCACGCGGGTGCTGCCCAGGCGAGCAACACCAACTCGGAAACCCTGGTCGGTCGCCTGACCGAAATCAATGGCGACGGTTTCGTCGGCAAACTCATCAGCCGGGGCGGTGAATTCATCTCCGAGCGCATGGTGGGCATGCACAAGGTGCGGGTCGGGCAGGTCGGCTCCTACCTTAAGGTGGTGCAGCACGGTCACGACGTGATCGTCATGGTCGAAGGCACCTGGCAGCAGCGTGATCACGACGGTCGCGTCGAACACATGATCCGCCTCAGCCCCATGGGTGAGATGGAAATTGGCGGTGAATTCCGCCGTGGCGTCTCCAACTTTCCGACCACGGGCGCCGAGCTCCACGCGATGTCGAGCATGCAGCTCGAGCGGATCTTCTCCGACACCGCCGAGGGCGGCTACAAGGTCGGCAAGCTCAGCGCCTCGAAGACTACCGACGTTTATTTCAACGCCTCCAAGTTTTTCGGCCGCCACGCGGCCATCCTGGGCCAGTCCGGCGCCGGTAAGTCCTGGACCGTGACCAGCTTCATCCAGAACGCCCTGCGTACCATGCCCTCGGCGCACATCGTCATCATGGACATGCACGCGGAATACGGTGACAAGGAAATGGGCGTCAAGGCCCGCTCACCGTTCCCGGAGAACAAGGTACGCTGCCTGGACGCCCGGGACCTGGAAGTGCCGTACTGGCTGCTCAGCTTCGCCGAGCTCTGCGAGCTGTTCATCGACGATGACGATCCGAATGCCGCGGTGCAGCAGGCGCTGCTGCGCTCCAGCCTCATCGACCTGAAACGCGAGACCAACGCGGACGCGGACCTCGGGCAGATCACCGTGGACGCGCCGGTCTACTTCCCCATGATGGATCTGTTCCAGCGCATCAAGGACGCCAACAAGCGGTCCAGCGACTTCGGCAAGACCAAGTCGGCCACCTTCGGCAAGTTCGACCAGCTGCTGGTGCGCATGGAGAGCCTCCTCAACGACAACCGTTACGATTTCCTGCTGCGGCCGAAGCTGCGAACCTCCACCGAGTCGCTGGTCGGCCTGATGGAAGATTTCGTCGGGCTCGGGGGTGACCAGACGGCTTCCGTGACCGTGCTCGATCTCAGCGCCGTGCCCATTGACGTGGCGCCCATGGTCACCGCGCAGATCGCGCGCCTGGCCTTCGAGTTCAACTTCTGGAATCCGAAGTGCCGGGAGTTCCCCATCACCCTGGTGTGTGAAGAAGCGCACGAGTACATCCCGCGGGGTTCCCATCCGCGCTACAAGCAGGCCAAGCGCATGATGGAGCGCATCGCCAAGGTCGGGCGAAAGTACGGGGTGAGCATGCTGGTGGTCAGCCAGCGGCCCCATGACGTTTCGGAAACCGTGCTGGCCCAGTGCGGCACCTACGTCTGCCTGCGCACGACCAACCCGAACGACCAGGAGTACATGCGCGCCATGGTGCCCGATTCGGCCCAGGGCGTGCTGGCGTCGATCACCAGCCTCGGTCCCGGGGAAGTCATCGCCATGGGTGAGGGCGTGCCGATTCCGGTTCGCTTCCAGGTGAACCGTCCGAGCCCGCCGCCCAATGCCGCGGACATCGACTTCACCAAGAGCTGGCGCCACGGCGGTGTGGACATCGACGTCAAAAAGCTCGTGCGCCGCTGGCACAAGCAGATCCGCTGATTCAGGAGCCGGACCCGGTTCCCCGCCTCAAAACCACGCCTCCGTCGTGCTTTCCGCCCGGTACAGGGCCAGGTCGCGGAGGCGCACCGCGTCTTCGTGGTTCATCCAGGGCATCGTCACCGAATGTGACGCCAGGTGCAGCGTCAGGTGTGCCAGGCCGCGCCGGCGCTGGGCAGGGGTCTGAACCAGGTCAACGCGCTGCACCTTGAACAGGGGGAAAAGCGTGGTCCGACTGCCGATGAATCCCTTGCGAAACAGCACCGTGTCCCGGTCCACCGCCCAGCCGGTCTGGCGCCAGCATCGATCGACCACCCACAGCGTGATCCCGGCGCCGAGGGGCCAGACCAGTCCGAACCAGGGGCTCAGCGCGATGGACAGGGACAGGGTCGGCCCGACCAGGATCAGCAGCGGCCACGCTGACATCACCAGCAGGTAGCGGCCCCGGTCCACGCCCGTGATCCGGGCGTCACCCGGCTGGCTGCCGGGCAAAAACTCGCTCGTCAGGCGCTCCGCCTCGGCCGGCCTCAGGGAAGGAACATCGAAAGCGGGGCGGCCGCTCATGCCCGCCTGCTGCTCCGCGCTGACGCCTGCGCTGGCCTGGCGCAGCTGCAGATTGATTCGGCCGAACAGCCTGGCCATGAGGTTCTGGCGCCAGGTCACTCCCTGGATCTTGTGCTGCCGTACCGAGTCGTCGTGCTTGCTCAGCATCCCGCTGGTGCGGCGAAACCGGTCTCCGTCCCGGGTCAGGGTGTAACCGTCATAGCGAAACAGCGCGCCGACGACGGAGGCCAGGGGCAACAGCGCCAGGGCCAGCATGGCGAACCCGGCGGTAACGGCGCCCAGGAGCAGGCCACCACCTTCGGCGCGGACGGCATCCGCCGCCTCGCGCAGGTTCGCCGTGTTCACGAGCCAGTCGACGAGCCGTTCCGAGGTTTCGCCGGCGCCGAAGACCGTGCCGATGGCGATGAAGGCCCACAGCATGAAGTTGGCGGTCAGGCCCGCGATGATGACGTCCTTGCGGGTCAGCTGAACCAGGATGCGGCCCGTCCCTGCCGGGTTCGTGGTCAGCCGTTCCGAAGCGCCGGTATCCGCAGCCGCAGCGCTTTCCTGGTGCGCCACGAGCCGTTCGCGCACCGCCCGGGCATCCTCCAGGGTCAATCCCGGCAGGCGGATTTCCTTGCCGCTGCTGCCGGCGGTGTCGATACCGACCACGGCAATGCCGAAGGGCCGGAGATAGAACGGCTCGAGCACGGAGACGTTCTGGATGCGGTCGAAATCGACATTCAGCGTTTCCCGGTGCAGCACGCCTTTGCGCACGTCGATGCGTGCCCCCCGGATCCGATAGCCGAAGCGCAGATAGCTGAGCACGGACCAGGCGATGCCGACGAGCAGGAGCAGGATGGCGCCGCGGAAGGCCCAGGTCAGTTCGATCCGGTCCGACGATGCGGCGCTGGCAAACAGCACGGCAAGGGCGGGCAGGGCCTGGAGCGCGCCCTGCCGCACCATGTGAAACACGATGTCGATGACGGCCGCCGGTGAAACCCGCCGCCATTCCCCGTACGGGTCGCTCGCGTCTGCAGGCGCCGTCACGCCGTGTGCGGTGCGGTCCGGCTCAGTCGACACGGTCGCTTCGCCGGAGCACGGCTTCGCGCAAGCGCTCGGCCTCGTCCGCCAGCAGCCCGTCGATTTTCAAATCCACGCTGGTGCCCCCGGCCGTAAAAAACTTCAGGGTCGCGAGTTTGAAGCGGCGCTGGAGCGGTCCCTGGGTGACCTCGGCATGCTGCACCCGGTCGAAGGGCAGGACCGTGGTTTTTCGCCAGAAGAGCCCGTTTCGAAACACGACGTCGTGCTCGCGCAGTGCATAGCCCTTATGGCGATAGCGAACCAGCGCCAGGCCGGTCAACAGGAGGCCGAACGCGATCACGACGGCCGGGGGCGCCAGCACAAAGTTGCCGACGCGTTCCTCGAGCGGCGTGATCAGCGGGATGGCGGACGGCAGGAGGAAGATCCCCGTTGTGATCAGCGCCTGGGTCAGCAATTCCCTGCGGTGGGCGGGAGGAAGACGTTTGAGGTCGAGTTCCTCGGCCCGGGGCAGGGTGTCCGGATCGATCTGGAGGTTGGTAAACGCCATGGTCATGCCCTCTTGTGACGAGGCAGAGCATACGTCACCGGGCGCGCCCCGCGCCTGTCTCCATGGTCACGGTGCCGAGGGAAGTACCGGGGTGATCCGCCCCGTCAGTCGTTGCGCCCGATGAACTCCAGGCGCCGGACTTCCAGGGTAAAGTCCCCGGGCCGGCCATCGGCGAGCATGAAGCCGAGCTGCGTAATGGCTTCGGACCGGACCGCGCCGGCATCCGGTACGGTCCGGCCGCGGAACACCGGTTCGAAATCGGACAGGGGCAGGTCCACCCGGGCCCATTCCTCACCGGTTTCGAAGGGGGCGCGCCAGGCCACGCCGTCACGGCGCTGGTCCTGGCGCAGGCGAAGCTGATACTGCCGACCGTCGCCGCGAACTTCCAACCGTACGGCGACAGCCTCCGGAGGAACGTTGTCCACCGCTCGCCGGGTCGAGGCGAAGCCACCGTTGTTCTCGAGGGAAAGCCGGCCGCGAAAGCGCAGGCCGTCGCCAAAGGCCTCCGCCCGCGACGTGGAACGTCCGCCCATGACACCGTCATTGACGATCTCCCAGGGGCCCGGGGCGAGATTCAGTAGCGCTGCGAAACTGGTGCTGATGATTGCCATGGTGCCTGCCTCCGCACTGTCGCGGGGTTGTATAGGAATTGGAGCGTAATCCATGCAGCGTGAAAACCCCTTGACACGCGTTTCACGAAGGCGGGCGCAGACTTTTTAAACGGATCCACGGCAGCCCGATCATCGCCTGATGGCTTGCCTGGACGCCCCAACTCCCCGGGAGTGTCAGCCTCTGTACCCTCATTCACTCCCGATTGCCCTTAACCCCGGCGATGCGCCGGGGTTTCTTTTTTGTATAAGTAATGAGAAAGATTTTAGACGAGGGTGCGGCAGGTGTGAGACAGGATGAATCATGGTCAAGGCGGTTCCCATTATCGATGACACCAGCGTCGGGTTGTTCCCGATCCGGACCGTCGCCCAGCTCACGGGCGTGAATGCGATCACGCTGCGCGCCTGGGAAAACCGCTACGGCATCATCAAACCGCTGCGCAAGGCCAGCGGTCACCGGCTTTACACGCAGGATCACATCGATCGCGTGCACCGCATCGTCGCGCTCCTCGACACCGGCATGCGCATCTCGGACGTTAGCGCGTACCTGGAACAGGAAGCCGGTCGCATCGAGACCGGCGGCAAGGATGGATCCGTCGACCACTGGCGTCGCCTCCTCGACCGCATGCTCGCCGCCATCATGCGCTTCGACGAGGAGTCTCTCGAAAGCGTCTACAACGAGGCCCTGTCGAGTTATCCGATCAAGGAAGTGACACGCCGTCTCGTGACGCCGCTGCTGGTGGAAATCGGACGGCGCTGGAGCACGGGCGAGGGCACGGTGGCGGAGGAGCACTTTTTCGGATTCTACCTGCGCAACAAGCTGGGAGCCCGCTTTCACCACCGCAGCCGCAATGCCCGTGGGCCGCGCCTGCTCATGGCCTGCCTGCCTGGCGAACGGCATGAAATCGGTCTGCTGCTGCTGGCCCTGGCGACGAACGAGGCTGGCTACCGACCGGTGATCCTCGGTGCGGACATGCCCCTGGAGGACCTGGCGCAGGCAGCGGAGCGCACCGGCAGCGCGGCGATCGTGCTGTCCGGTCTGCTCGAATTGCCGCCGCACCTGCTGAAGAAGGAACTGCCGGCCCTGGTCGACGCCGCGGAGATGCCCGTGTTCATGGGTGGCCGGGCTTCGGTCCGGTCCCTCGATGCGGTGCGGCGCTGCGGTATCGAGCCCCTGGGCGCCGACGTCGACACGGGGCTGGCCAAGCTGGAACAGCGGGTGCCGCTGGAGGCCTGAGCTGACGGAATTCCGGAAACGTGTTCCGGATACGCAGGACATGACACGGCCCCCCCGGAACCGGACAATGGGGCCCACAACGAGGAACAGGACATGACCGCAGAGGCGGAAGTGATGAAAGAAAACGAGGAGCGCGGCAGCCGCGCGATCGGCTGGGCGGAGAAGGGGCTGGTGCCCGACGGCGCCATACGCGCCGGCATTCGCCGGCTGTGCCGCCAGCGGCTTGATGAGATCCGGGCCGGCGACCTGCAGGCTTCGTCCGATGCCAAGAACGCCTTCGTCGCGGCCATGAACCGGGCCGAGGTCGCGCCGGTGCCCGAACTCGCGAACGAGCAGCATTACGAGGTGCCCGCCGCCTTTTTCGACACCGTGCTCGGCAAGCACCGCAAGTACAGCGCCTGTTACTGGGACGAAAGCACCAACAACCTGGATGACGCCGAGGCGCGCAGCCTCGCCATCAGCTGCGAGCGCGCGGGTATCGAGGACGGCATGGACGTCCTCGACCTGGGCTGCGGCTGGGGTTCCCTGTCGCTCTGGATCGCCAGCCACTATCCGAATTGCTCCGTGACCTCCGTGAGCAACTCCGCGCCGCAGCGGCGGTTCATCGAGGCCGAGGCGAAAGCCCGGGGCCTGGAAAATATCCGCGTGATCACTGCGGACATGAACGACTTCCACACCGACGACCGCTTCGACCGGGCCGTGTCCGTCGAGATGTTCGAGCACATGCGGAACTACGGCGAGTTGTTCGGCCGCATCAGCCGCTGGCTGCGCCCCGGCGGGCAGTTTTTCATGCACATTTTCTGTCACCGCTCCACGCCCTATGCCTTCGTCGACAACGGGCCCGGGGACTGGATGAGCCGCCACTTCTTTTCCGGCGGCATCATGCCGAGCGCCGACCTGCCCCTGCGCTTCCAGCGCGACCTGCGCCTGGATCGGCAGTGGACCTGGGACGGGCGACACTACGAAAAAACCGCCAACGCCTGGCTGGAGCTGCTGGACGCCCGGCGCGCCGAGGTCCGCGACGTGCTGACCCCGGTGTACGGCGAAGCCGCCGTGAACCCCTGGATCCAGCGCTGGCGAATCTTCTTCATGGCCTGTGCCGAGCTCTTCGGGCTGAACGGCGGCCAGGAGTGGATGGTGTGCCACTACCGCTTCTCCCGGCAGGAAGACCGGTAGTGTCATGAAACTCACCGTCAACTTTCTCGCATTCCTGGCCGGCTGGTTCGGCAGCGTGCTCGGCGCCGCTGCCGGGCTGCCGTGGGTCGGGCCGGTGATCGTGCTCATGGTAGCGACCCTGCACCTGACCATCGTGCCGCAACCGGGCAAGGAGCTGCGTCTGATGCTGTCAGCACTGCTGATCGGTGCGGTGCTCGACAGCCTCGCCACGGCCATGGGATGGTTGTCCTTCGACACCGGCGTGATCGTCGAAGGCCTGGCGCCCTACTGGATGGTCCTCATGTGGGTGGGGTTCGCCACGACCCTGAACACCTGCATGCGCTGGCTGCGCGATTACCCGGTACTGGCCTTCGTTTTCGGATTCGTCGGCGCGCCCCTGATCTACGCCTTCGGCGCAAGGCTCGGCGCACTCACCCTGTCGACGGAACCCCTGGCGCTGGCCGGACTCGGCCTGAGCTGGGGCGTCGCCCTGCTGCTGCTGTACCGCCTCGCGAAGCGGTTCGATGGCACCCTGACCCCAACCGGCGCGATGCCGGCCCACCTCGCGGCGCCCTGATCGCCGCCCCCGATCTGGAGAATCTCCCGTGACCTGGTCCGCTTACGCCCTCATGCTCGCCACCCTCGCCGTCATCGGCTTCGGTTTCTGGGTGCACAGCGTGTTTCGCAAGGATGTGAGCGCGGTCGACAGCCTCTGGTCCCTCATGTTCCTGATCGTGACCGTCGGCTATGCCCTCCAGGTCGGCATTGGAGAGCCGCGCGGCTGGCTGGTCGTGGTCCTGGTGGCCGCGTGGTCCCTGCGCCTTTCCGCCTACATCACGACGCGCAACCACGGGGAGGGTGAAGACCACCGCTATCAGAAGATCCGCGAGAACAACGAGCCAGGATTCTGGTGGAAAAGCCTGTACATTGTGTTCGGGCTGCAGGCCCTGCTGGCCTGGCTCGTGGCCATGCCCCTGGCAGTCGCGGTCGCCAGTGATGCCCCCCTCGGCTGGCTGGACGTCGCCGGCGTTACGCTGTGGGTTGTCGGCATGGTGTTCGAGGTGGGGGGCGACGCCCAGCTCGCCCGCTTCAAGGCAAATCCGGACAACGAAGGCAAGGTCCTCGACTCGGGCCTGTGGCGCTACACGCGCCACCCGAACTACTTTGGCGAGTTCACCCTCTGGTGGGGCTACTACCTGCTGGCGGTGAGCGCCGGGGGCTGGTGGACCCTGCTCTCGCCGCTGCTCATGAGCTTTCTGCTGCTGCGCGTGTCCGGCGTGGCGCTGCTGGAGAAGGACATCGGCGAACGGCGTCCCAGGTACCGGGACTACATTGAACGAACCAACGCTTTTTTTCCGGGCCCACCGAAGTCTGCGGCCTGAGCATCGACCATGGAACGGAATCATGACCTCATCCAAGCAATCGCCGGCCGGTATCCACACCGCGCCGCGCCTTTTTCTGCTCTCGCTGCTGGCCCTCGTGGGTTTGTCCCTGGGAGCGTGCAGTAGCATGCCGCCGCTCGCGACCGTCGACCGCGTGGACCTCGATCGCTTCATGGGCGACTGGTACGTGATCGCTCACATTCCGACGCTGATCGAGAAGGATGCCTACAATGCGGTGGAGACCTACGCCTTGAACGATGACGGTACGGTGGCGACCACCTTCACGTTCAACGAAGGGTCCTTCGACGGTGAGCAAAAAACCTATAACCCCAAGGGCTTTCCGGATGCGAGCACCAACAACGCCGTGTGGGGCATGCGCTTCATCTGGCCCATCAAGGCCGACTATCGCGTCGTCTATCTCGACGAGGCGTATTCCGTGACGATCATCGGTCGCAACAAGCGGGATTACGTCTGGCTGATGGCGCGGGAGCCCGAGATTCCCGAGTCCCGCTACCAGGAACTCATGCAGCTGATCGAAGGCATGGGCTACGACCTGGCGGAGATGCGCAAGGTCCCGCAGCATGGGGCCGCCCAGTGAGCCGTCCGCTCCGCGCTTTCCTGAGCTGGTTCGACAGCTCGGCGACGACAGCGGAGCTGGTCGGCGACGCGTCACGCCCCGGGGGCATCGACTGGCTGCGGACGGTCCCTTACTTCGGCATGCACCTGGCCTGCCTGGGCGTTCTCTGGGTGGGATGGAGCCCGGTGGCCGTGGCGGTGGCCGGGTTGGCCTACGCGATCCGCATGGTAGCCATCACCGGCTTTTATCATCGGTACTTTTCGCACCGCAGCTTCAAGACGTCCCGGCCCGTTCAGTTCATCTTCGGCGTGATCGGCGCCGCCTCGGTGCAGCGTGGGCCGATCTGGTGGGCGGCCCATCACCGTCACCATCACGTGGCCTCCGAGCAGCCCGACGACCCGCACAGCCCGGTGCAGCACGGTTTCTGGCGCAGCCACACGACCTGGTTTCTGACCCGCGAGCACTTCGGCACCGATGAAAAGCGGGTCCGCGACCTGTTGCGTTTTCCCGAGCTGCGTTTTCTCGATCGCTTCGACATCTTCATCCCCGTGCTCTTCGCCTGGGGCCTGTTCGCCCTCGGCGGCTGGCTCGAGCGCGCGGCGCCGGAGCTGGGCACCAACGCCTGGCAGATGCTGGTCTGGGGGTTTTTCATCTCCACCGTGGTGCTCTACCACGCGACCTTCACCATCAACTCCCTGGCCCACCGCTGGGGCCGGCGCCGCTACGAGACCCGGGACGACAGCCGGAACAATTTCTGGCTCGCGCTCCTGACCTTCGGTGAGGGCTGGCACAACAACCACCATCACTACCCGGCCTCGGTCCGCCAGGGCTTCTACTGGTGGGAGATCGACCTCACCTACTACGTGCTGCGGGGCCTCGCCGCTCTGGGCATCGTCTGGGACCTGCGGTACGTACCCCGCGAGCGGCGCGACGCCCATCGCCGGCGTGCGGAGGCGGCGGCTTCATGAAGGTCGCGGTCATCGGCACCGGTATCGCGGGCAACTACGCCGCCTGGAAGCTGAGCCAGGAACACGACGTGACCGTGTTCGAGGCGGACGGGCGCATCGGCGGCCACACCAACACCGTGGATGTCGCCCTCGGTGGCGAGACCTGGGCCGTGGACACGGGCTTCATCGTGTTCAATGACTGGACTTACCCGAATTTCATCGAGATGCTCGACGAGCTGGGCGTGGGCTGGCAGGACAGCGACATGAGCTTCAGCGTGAAGCACGAGCGCACGGGCCTCGAGTACAACGGCACGTCCCTCAATGCCCTGTTCGCCCAGCGCAGCAACCTGTTTCGCCCGTCCTTCTGGGGCATGATCCGGGACATCCTGCGTTTCCATGAACAGGCGCCGGCGCTGCTGGAGGCCGGCGCCGAAGACGTCCCGCTCGGCGAGTGGCTCGAACGGGAGGGCTATGGCGAGGCCTTCGTGAATCACTACGTGGTGCCCATGGGCTCGGCGATCTGGTCCGCGACCCAGGAGCGTATGCGGCAGATGCCGGTGCGCTTTTTCGTCCAGTTTTTTAAGAACCACGGCATGCTGTCGGTGAATGAACGGCCCGTGTGGCGCGTCATTCGCGGCGGGTCCCGGGAGTACGTGCGCAAGCTCGTGGCTGGCCACCGGGACCGGATTCACCTGAATGCGCCGGTGACGGCGATCCGCCGGCTGCCGGACGGCGTTCAGGTCACCGTGCGGGGGCAGGAGCCGGTCCGCTTCGACCACGTGTTTGTTGCCTGCCACAGCGACCAGGCACTGGCCATGCTGCAGGACCCGACCCCCCAGGAACGCGAGGTGCTCGGCGCCATCGCCTACCAGGAAAACGAGGCCGTGTTGCACACGGACGCGTCCGTCCTGCCCCGACGCCGCCTCGCCTGGGCGGCCTGGAACTACCACCTGCTGGAACAGCCTGAGCGCCCGGCAGCCGTGACCTATAACATGAACATGCTCCAGGGCCTCGATGCACCGGAAACCTTCTGTGTGACCCTGAACCACACGGACGCGATCGACCCGGCCCGGATCATCGACACCTACCGTTACAGCCATCCGGTGTTCACGCCGGAGGCCGTGGCGGCCCAGGCCCGCCAGCGGGAAATCAACCAGGGCAACCGCACCAGCTTTTGCGGCGCCTACTGGCGCAACGGCTTTCACGAGGACGGCGTGGTCAGCGCGATCAACGCCCTCGAGCATTTTGCCGAAGACAGCTCCCATGCACAGCGCGATCTTCAGCGGACAGGTTAGGCACCGGCGCTTTCAGCCGGTGGAGCATGCGTTCAGCTACCGGCTGTTCATGATGTATCTCGACCTGGACGAGGTGGATAGGGTGTTCGACGGACGCTGGTTCTGGTCCACGCGCCGAGCCGCTCCTGCCCGCTTTCGGCGGGAAGATCACCTGGGCGATCCGCAGCGCCCGCTGGCCGACTGCGTGCGTGCGCTGGTGGCCACCGAGTCGGGGCATCGGCCCGAGGGCCCGATTCGCCTGCTGACGCATCTGCAGTACTTCGGCTACTGTTTCAATCCGGTCAGCTTCTACTACTGTTTCGACGCCGAAGACCGGCGCGTGGAGGCCATCGTGGCCGAGGTGAACAACACGCCCTGGGGCGAGCGCACCTGCTACGTGCTGTGCGATGACAGCGAACGTGTCGGGCCACACCAGCGCTTTGCACCGCCCAAGCGCATGCACGTGTCGCCCTTCATGCCCATGGACGTCGACTATGACTGGCGTTTCCGGGCCCCTGACGAGCGCCTCACGGTGCATATGGAAAATCACCGCGGTGGCGACAAGATGTTCGATGCGACGCTGGACCTGCAGCGGCAGGAGATCAGCGCCGGCGCCCTGGCGAAAAACCTGGCCGCGCATCCGTTCATGACCGGTAAGGTCATCGCCGCCATTCACTGGCAGGCCCTCAAACTCTGGATCAAGGGCTCGCCGGTTTACGATCACCCGGACAAGGCCGCGACCCTGGAGCGAACCCCATGAAAGCCGTCAGCCTCTCCTCCCAGCATCACCTCTCGGGGACGCGTAAGCCGCGCGCCCTGGATCGCTTTGCCGAGCGCATGGTGCGGTCCCAGCTCGCGCAGCTGGCCACCGGGCGCGTGACGCTCATTTACGGCGACCGGAAGGATGAGTACGGCGACGGCAAAGGGCTGGCCGCCACCATCACCGTGCGCGAGGCCGACTTCTGGTCCGACGTCGCCTTCGGCGGCTCCATCGGCGCCGCCGAGGCCTACATGCACGGCGCCTGGGACTGCGACGACCTGGTGGCCCTGGTGCGCCTGCTGCTGCGCAACCGCCACGTGCTCGACGGCATGGAAGGGGGCGCCGCGCGCGTCACGGCGCCGATCCAGAAGGCTTTTCACTGGGTCAACCGCAACACGCGCGACGGGGCACGGCGCAACATTGCCGCGCACTACGACCTGGGCAATGATTTCTTCGCCCTGTGGCTCGACGAGACCATGATGTACTCCAGCGCGATCTTCGAGCGGCCGGACACGCCGTTGCACGAGGCCCAGGTCGCGCGGCTCGACGCCATTTGCCAGCGCCTGGACCTCCAGCCGGGAGAGCACCTGGTGGAGATCGGCACCGGCTGGGGCGGGCTGGCGCTGCACGCGGCCCGGAACTACGGCGTGCGTGTGACCACCACGACCATTTCCAGGGAGCAGCACAAGCTCGCCGAAGAGCGCATCGCCGCCGCCGGTCTCGAGGACCGCATCGAACTGCTGCTCGAGGACTATCGCGACCTTGAGGGCCAGTACGACAAGCTGGTCAGCATCGAGATGATCGAAGCCATCGGCTGGCGCCAGTACGACACCTACTTCAAGAAGTGCGGTGAGCTGCTCAAGCCCGGCGGGCGCCTGCTCATCCAGGCCATCACCATCGCCGAGACGCGCTACGAGGAGGCCAAGCGATCCGTGGACTTCATCCAGCGCTACATCTTCCCCGGTTCGAACCTGCCCTCGGTCAAGGCCATGGTGAACGCGATCGCCGGTCAGAGCGACATGATGGTCACGGGCCTGCACGACATCGGCCTGGACTACGCCCTGACCCTGAACCACTGGCGCCGCCGCTTCCTCGAGCGCCTGGACGAGGTGCGGGAGCTGGGCTACTCCGAGACCTTCATTCGCATGTGGGCGTACTACCTCTGCTACTGCGAGGGGGGCTTCGAGGAGCGCGCCATCAGCGACGTGCATCTGCTGGCGGAACGGCCCGCCTGACCGTAGCCCGCGAGGTCCTTGCCTACCGTTCCCGCGGGAACGGCAGGCTCGATACCCCGCGCCTGTTCACCATGACCCGCCGTAAACCCAAACCCGTCAAGACCTGCCCGGTGTGCCAGCGGCCTTTCGAGTGGCGACGCAAGTGGGCGGACTGCTGGGACGAGGTGAAGTACTGCTCGGAGCGCTGCCGGCGAAACCGGAACCGCCAGTGAGGCCCCGGCCGGAATGACCCGCCCCTAAACCCTTGCCCCTAAACCCTTGCCCATGAACCCTTGCCTCTGAACACCTGCGCATGAACTCTTGCCCATGAAGGACTTCCCATGAAGAACGTCCCCGCCTGCAAACGCCTGCGCCTGGTACTCGGCGACCAGCTCAACCGGTCCCATCCCTGGTTCGACGATACGGACGACGACACGCTGTACGTGCTTGCCGAGCTGCACCAGGAGGCCACCTACGTCCGTCACCACCTGCAGAAGGTGCTGGCCTTTTTCGCCGCCATGGCGGCTTTTGCCGGGGAACTGGAGGAGGGCGGCCACCGCGTGCTCCACCTCGACCTGGACGACACGGCGGACTTCGATGACCTGCCCGCCCTGCTCGGCGAACTGCTGGAGGCGTCGGGCGCCGGGACCTTCGAATACCAGCGGCCCGACGAATGGCGGCTGCTCGAGCAGCTTTCGCGCTTCTGCGACGGCCTCGATCTGCCGTCGGCCTGTGTCCGGACTCACCACTTCCTGGTGCCCTTCGACGAGCTGGAAACGCGCTTCCCCACGGACAAGCAACAGCGCATGGAGCACTTTTACCGGCGCATCCGCAAGGAAAGTGGCTGGCTCATGGACGAGGACGACGAGCCCGTGGGCGGCAAGTGGAACTATGACGTGGAAAACCGCAAGGCCATGCCGGCGGAGGTCGAGCCGCCGGAGGCGCTGCTGTTCGGGAACGACATCGGCGATGCCCGGGCGCGACTGGAGAAGCACGGCATCGAGACCCTCGGTCACCTGGAGGGTGACGTGCTCGGCTGGCCCGTGGACCGGGCGCAGTCGCTGGACTTGCTCGAGCACTTCGTCAGCGAGTTGCTGCCGTCCTTCGGTGATTACCAGGATGCCCTGACGGACCGGGGTTGGTCCCTGTTCCACTCACGCCTGTCCTTTTCCATGAACAGCAAGATGCTCTCGCCCCGGGAAGTGGTGGAAGCAGTGCTGGACGCCTGGCAAGGGGACAGGGACCGCTATCCCCTGGCGGCGGTGGAGGGTTTCGTGCGGCAGATCATCGGCTGGCGCGAGTTCATGCGGGGCATTTACTGGACCCGCATGCCCGAGTACGCCGACCTGAATCACCTGGAGCACGACCGCGCGCTGCCGGATTACTACTGGACCGGCGACACGCGCATGGCCTGTATGAAACAGGCCATCGGCCAGTCCCTGGATCACGCGTACGCCCATCACATCCAGCGGCTCATGGTGACCGGCAACTTCGCGCTGCTGGCCGGTGTCGATCCGGACGAAGTCGATGCCTGGTACCTGGGCATTTACATCGACGCCATCGAGTGGGTGGAAATGCCCAACACCCGGGGGATGAGCCAGTTCGCCGACGGCGGCGTCATCGCCAGCAAGCCCTATGTCTCCTCGGGTAATTACATCAAGAAGATGGGCGACCACTGCAACGGCTGCTTTTACGATCAGAAGGCGCGCTCCGGTGAGCGGGCCTGTCCCTTCAACCCGCTGTACTGGCACTTCATGCAGCGGCACCGCGAACGCTTCGACGGCAATCCCCGCATCGGCATGATCTATCGCAGCTGGGACCGCATGGACGAGGACAAGCGGGAAGCGATCCTCGCGAGTGCGGAACGGGTGCTGGACACCATCGAATCGCTCTGAACCGGCCATGCCACGCCCGTCCAGGGCCCATGGTGGGAAATGTGTCAACTGTAATGTACTATTCAGCGTGTCAACAAAGACAGACACATTAACCCGGAGTACCGCACCATGAAATCCCAGTTTCTTCTGCGCCCGATTGCGGCGACCATCGCCCTGTCTCTCGGTGTCGCAGCCGCCGGTCCGCTCACCGCCCTGGCCGACGGACACGCCAAGACGGACGCGCAGGCACACCACGACCATCACCACGGTGAGGACGGCCATGATTCCGAGCACGAGCACCACCACGGTGAGGATGGCCACGCAGACGAACACGACCATCACCACGGTGAGGATGGCCACGCGGACGAACACGAACATCACCATGGAGACGACGGCCATGCCGGCGAGTACGACCACCACCATGGTGATGGCGACGTCGACCATGATCACGACTATCACCACGCGGAAGACGGGCCCGACTGACCCGCCGCTCCTCGCTTTGTGCTGCCCCATAAAAAACGCCCGCTGGTTTGCGCCAGCGGGCGAGAGACCGTTCACATCCATCAGAGTGATGGGAGTGCGAAGTGCAGAGGGAAGATGCGAACAGTCGTTGGGAAGTCGGTTACTCGTCTGTTTAGCTAATCGATGATGTAAAGATACACAAAACCTAAACAGACTGCAAGTTGTTTACAGGTCGATTCCCTCGACTTCGACGAGGTGCGCGAGCGCTTTTTCCATGAGCGCACGCGCCTGCGCGGTGCTGCGGTGGAGATAGGCGTGCAGCGCCGCATCCTGTTCATTCTGGTCCTCGCAGTGGGCGCTGTAGCTTTCGAAGGCTGACAGGGTCTGCACCACCTCGGCGAGGTGCCTGGGGCATTCACAGTCGACGGCGCTTTCGATGCCGGCCAGGCGTGCGAGGTCGGACTGTGTATAGCGCCGGGGCGGCGCCGCAGCTTCCCGCTGTTCCGCCGTATCCACCGGTTTCGCCGGTGGCTGGTAGTGCTCACCGGCTCTCAGCTTGACGGCCGCGGCCAGGACCGCGACGGCCAGTTCATCGGCCATGAGGGGCGTGCGGATCAGCCGAAAGCCCTCGCCCGCGAGCGTACGTTCTTCCTCGCTGCGTGCGAAGCCGTAGGCGACGATGGTCTCGCCGGCCCCGCTGTTCTCCCTCAACCGTGACAGCAGGTCCAGGGAGTCGCCGGCCAGGTTGTCGACCTCCAGCACGAGTACATCCGGCTGAAGCTGGCGCGTGTCCGCGGCGAAGCGATCGGGGTCTGCCCCCCAGGCGACCAGGTCAACGGGGTTGCTGTCGATTACCTCCCGCCGAAGCAGGTCCGGTACGAAGGCCCCCAGGGCCGCAACACGGACCTTGCCCTCCAGGGGTTTCAGGGCCACCCTGTCGGCCTCCTTGACGCGGCCGCGAAGGGCGTCCAGCTCGAGGTTGGCAATGGTGCTGATGGCGATGCCCCGTTCCGTCAGGACCTTCAGCAGCCCCAGCTTTTCCACATCGTCGGTCGAATAGATTCGTCGTCCGTTGGCGGCGCGGCGCGCCACCACGGCGCCGTAGCGCTGTTCCCAGGCGCGAATCAGCTGCGTGCTCAGGCCCGTCAGGCGGGCCACGGCGCCGATCGTGTAATCGCTGTCGGTTTTCGATGAAGTGTCGGTCATGGGGTTCTCCTTACCAGGGGAGCGCTTCGCCGTTCCAGTTCATGAACCGGCCGGAGGCGTCCGGCGTTCCGGACAGCACGACGTCGAGAATGCGCCGGGCGCTCCGGGCCGGGGTGTACAGTTTGCCGTCCGGCACGTTGCCCTGGAAAGGACGCGACAGGTCAGTGTCCGTGGTGCCGGGGTGGATGGACGTCACGCACAATTCCGGATGCGTGCGCTTCGCTTCGATGGCCAGGGTCCGCAGCAGCTGGTTGAGCGCGGCCTTGGAGGCCCGGTAGCTGTACCAGCCACCGATGCGGTTGTCACCGATGCTGCCCACCATGGCGGACAGCGCCGCGAAGTGGCTCGGCCCCTGGCGGGGGATGCGTGACAGCACGGCCTGGGCGACCAGGAGTGGGGCGAACGCGTTGATGTCGAACACGCGGCTGAGCGCCCGGCGATCGACCTGGCGCAGCGCCTTTTCGGGCATGAGGCCGTCTTCGTGGAGAATGCCGGCGGCGTGGATCGTCACGGCCAGGGTGGCTTCGGCCTCCGCCAGCTGTCGGCCCAGGCCGGCCACTTCCTCATCGGAAGTCAGCTCGCAGGCCAGCGGCACCACCTCACAGCGTGCGCTGTCTCTGAGGGCGACGAGTGAAGCGGGAAGCCGGTCGCCGCGGTGGGTCACGAACAGCCGGCGGGGGACCCCGCCGGGCTCCCCGGCGGCGAGCGCCTCGGCCAGGGCGAGGCCTACGCCCCGGCTGGCGCCGACCACGAGCGCATCCCGGGATTTCAGAACCCCGTCGCGGATCGCCGAAGCCTCCGTCACCGGCTCAGTCCTCCCGAGCCTCGTTGCGCGCCTTGTTCTCCGACAGGGCGTCCAGGGCGCGCTGTCGGCCGGCCTTGTGTTCGACGATGGGGCGGGGGTAGGTCTCGCCGAGCTTCACGCCGGCCTTTTTCAGCACGTCCGCCGGGGCTTCCCAGGGGGTGTGGAGGTGCTCGTCCGGCAAGTCCTTCAGCTCCGGTACCCAGCGGCGAACATAGGCGCCCCTGGGGTCGAACTTTTCCCCCTGGAGCATGGGGTTGAAGATGCGAAAGTAGGGCGCCGCGTCCGCGCCGCTGCCCGCGGACCACTGCCAGCCCATGGTGTTGCTGGCCAGGTCCGCATCCACCAGCGTGTCCCAGAACCAGCGGGCGCCGGCCTGCCAGGGCTGGAGCAGGTGTTTGACCAGCAGGGAAGCGACGATCATGCGCACCCGGTTGTGCATCCACCCCGTGTGCCACAGCTCCCGCATGCCCGCATCCACGATGGGGTAGCCGGTCCGGCCCTTCTGCCAGGCTTCCAGGTAGGCCTCGTCCGGCTCCCAGGGAAAGTCGCTGTAGGCGTCGTTCAGGGCCTCCGTGGGGGTGTGCGGAAAGTGTACGAGCAGGTGGTAGGCGAACTCCCGCCAGCCGATCTCGCTCAGGTACTTGAAACCGTCCCTCGTGTCCGAGGCACCGGAGGCATGGGCCGCGGCCCAGACCTGTCGCGGGCCGAGCTGGCCGTGGGCGAGATACGGTGACAGGCGCGATGTCCCGCGCAGGGCAGGCCGGTCCCGGCGGCTGGTATAGCGCTCCACCGGGCCGTCGAGGAACGCCTCCAGGGCCTCCGAGGCCCCCTCGAGGGTTGGATTCCACCGCTCGGGGAACCCCGCGTCCCAGTCCAGTTCCGGGAGCAGGCCCAGGTCTTCGACTTCAAGGCTTTCGGGAATCGTTTCCGGGGGCGCGGTGTCGATGTCGGGCAGCACCACCGGCGGGCTCGGCGCCAGGGTGCGCAGGTGGCGCCAGAAGGGCGTGTACACCCTGAACGGCTTGCCCTGCTTGTTTTCGACCTCGTGCGGTTCCCAGATCAGGCCGGCATTGCCGCTCCACGCGGAGATTCCGCGCTTCTTGAGGGTCGCCTTGATCTCGGTATCGCGCTCGATGATGGCCGGCTCGTAGCGGCGGTTCCAGGTGACCGCATCGGCCCCGGTTTCGTCAATCAGCGCCTCGAGCGCCTCGAGGGATGGACCGCGCCGGATCACCAGCGGCAGGTGATGCTCGTCCAGGGCGTTCGCCAGGCTTTTCAGCGCATGATGCAGCCACCACCGGCTGGCGCCCCCCGGGGCCCATTCCCCTTCTTCCTCCGGTGCATACAGGTACACTGGCAGCACCGGGCCGCCGCGTTCGAGCGCTGCCACGAGAGCGGGGTTGTCGTCGAGGCGCAGATCGCGGCGAAACCAGACGATGCAGGGAGCTTGCGACATGGGAACGTTCCGGGCGAAACCGCGGAGTGTAGCTCATTTTGTTTAACATTTGTTTAGGTGGAAAGCTTATGAACGTCATCCGGCCCAGGCCATTTCCCGTTGTACGGGCCCTGCTGACTGCAGCGCTTGCTTTGCTCGTCGCCGGCTGCAGCCTGGCGCCGCCTGAAGGCGTGGAGCCGGTTCGCGACTTCGATGCCGATCGTTACCTGGGCACCTGGTACGAGATCGCCCGCCTGGATCATCGGTTCGAGCGGGGGCTCGCCGAGGTGACCGCGACCTACGGCAAGCGTGACGACGGCGGCATCTCGGTGCTCAACCGGGGCTACGACGTCGACGAGGCTTCCTGGGACGCCGTGGAAGGCCGGGCCTACTTCACCGAGACACCGGACGTGGCATCGCTGAAAGTCTCCTTTTTCGGGCCTTTCTACGGCGGCTACCACGTGATGGCGCTGGACGAGCAGGCGCCCGATTACGGGTATGCCCTGGTTTCCGGGCCCAGCACGGGGTACCTGTGGCTGCTGGCGCGGCAACCGGAACTGCCCCGGTCGACCATCGACGCACTCGTCGACCGGGCGCGGAACGCCGGCTTCCCCACGGACGAGCTGATCTTCGTCGAGCACGGAAAATACGGGTCGGAGAACTGATCCCTGGCCCTGCGGCTCACGCCTCCTTGATGCAGCGCTGGCAATACTGCGCGGCTCTTTCCAATGATGCGGAGTGACCCCATGCGAGTGACTGTTTTACTGAGCCTGATGCTGATGCTGCCGGGCCTGGCCACGGCGGACTGGGAATCCACCAAGGCCAAGCTCGAGGCTGCCCTGGACGCGGAGGTCCGAACCGAGGCCGAGCGGGATCGCGACCGCAACCGCCGGCCGGTCGACACCCTCGAATTCTTCGGCTTCCGTGACGACATGAAGGTGGTCGAACTGATGCCGGGCGGCGGCTGGTACACGAAGCTGCTGGCGCCGACCCTGGCCGAGAACGGCGAGTACTACGCGGCCCTCGGCACGAGTCGCATCGCCTCCCTGGCCGATCAGCCGGGGTTCGGTGAGATGAACCTGGTCGCGCAGGACGCGCGGATTTTCCGGCCGGAAGGCGCGCGGCTGTACAACATCGAGATGGACAGCCTGGAAGTCACCGGCGCGGATATCGTCTTCACCTTTCGCAACTACCACAACTTCGGCCCCGAGGGCCGCGCCGCCATGAACCGGGCGGTCCACGACGCGCTCAAGCCGGGCGGCGTCTATGCCGTGGTGGATCACACCCGTCGCCACATGCAGGATGACGACCCGGAAAATCGCCGCCGCATCGACCCGGTACTGGCCATCAAGGAGATCCAGGAAGCCGGCTTCCGGTTCGTGGACTACTCGCCGATTCACTACAGGGCGGACGACGAATTGCGTTACGAGGTTGGGCGGAAGTCGGTGACCGGCAACACTGACCGTTTTACCTTGAAGTTCGTCAAGGAGTGACCGTTGCGTGACATCGAGTCGGGCTCCGGGCGCACTGCCCGGGCCTTGCAGGACACGCACGTGAATACGTCCCTGTAGGCTCGTCGGCGGCATCCTTGCCGCCGACGGTCCCGCAAGACCCGGGCAGCGCACCCGGAACCCGCATCCCCCGCAGTCGTTCCTCGCTTGGACGACTCCACCTGAAGCCTGACAGAGTTGACGGCATTCGAACGCTGGACGGCTCCCGCCAGGTTCAATGGAGGGGCGGTCGCCGTTGCGGCGGGGGTTGGGTTTTGTTGGCGGGGGGAATGCGCCTATCATGCGGGGAGATGCATGGGGTGGGCGTGGAACCTTCGAAGCTGGAGCAGTTGAGGATCGAGCGGGAGCCGGAGACCGAGGGGTCTGCCGGCAAGGCGCTGTGGTGGGTGCTCGGTGTGCTGGGGGTTTTGGCCGTGGCGGCGGCGGTGTATTTCTTTCGGCCCGAGCCCGTGCTCGAGGTTCGGACCGTGACCGCGCGCGCGGTGTCGGGCACCGCGGCTTCGACGGTGTTGAATGCCTCCGGCTACGTGACGGCCCGTCGCTACGCCACCGTTTCCTCCAAGCTTACCGGCCAGGTCCGGGAAGTGCTGATCGAGGAGGGCATGCGCGTGGAGGAAGGCCAGATCCTGGCCACCCTCGACGACTCCAACGTGCGGCGCAGCCACGAGCTGGCCGTGGCCCAGCTGGAGGCGCAAAAAACCGCCGGCAAGGAGACCGAGGCTCTCCTCGCCGAGGCCCGCGCCAATCTCGCCCGCACCGAGAACCTCATCGACCGCCAGCTCGCGAGCGACCAGGAGCTGGACCGCGCACGCACTGCGGTCCTTGCCCTCGCGGCGCGCCTCGAGCGCATTCGCGCCGACACCGCCGTGGCCGAACGCCAGGTGGCCATCTTCGGGCAGCAGCTCGAGGACACGGTGATTCGCGCGCCCTTCGCGGGCATCGTCATCGCCAAGAACGCCCAGCCGGGTGAGATGATTTCCCCCGTGTCCGCCGGCGGCGGCTTCACCCGCACCGGCATCGGCACGGTGGTGGACATGGACTCCCTCGAGATCGAGATCGACGTCAACGAGGCCTACATCAACCGGGTCGAGGCGGGGCAGCCGGTGACGGCGCGCCTGGACGCCTACCCGGACTGGGACATTCCCGGTCACGTCATCGCCATCATTCCCACCGCGGACCGCCAGCGCGCCACCGTCGAGGTGCGCGTGGGCTTCGATGCGCTCGATCCGCGCATCCTGCCTGACATGGGCGTCAAGGTGGCATTCCAGGATGACCGGCCGGTCGAGGAGCGTCGCGCCGGGGTGTTGCTGCCGCGGCAGGCCCTGGGCGAAGACGAAGGCCGCGCCATTGCCTGGGTCGTCAACCAGGGTGTGGCGGAGCGCCGCGCCGTGGCGACGGGCAACGACCAGGACGACGACGTGCTGGTCACGGCGGGTCTCGAGGGGGGCGAACGCGTTATTCTCAATCCGCCGGCGGACCTGATCGACGGCATGGCCGTGAGGTCCATCAACTGACCCGGTCAAACGGACAATCTGATTTCTGGACCCGGCCGCGCCGGGAAGCGTGACGACATGAGTGAACTGCACAGCGACGAGGAACTGGCCGGCGCCCAGCCTGACGGGACCCGCGCGCCCGGCGCCTCCACCCTGGTCGACGTCCGCGGCGTCGACAAGGTGTTCAAGCGCGGCTCGGAAGAAGTCCACGTGCTCGGCGGGCTGGACCTGAAGATCCCCGACGGGGAGTTCCTCGCCCTGATGGGCCCTTCCGGTTCCGGCAAATCCACCCTGCTCAACCTCATCGGCGGCCTCGACCGCCCCACCCAGGGCAGCGTCACCATCGGCGGCCAGCGCATCGACAGCATGTCGGACCGCAAGCTGGCGGCCTGGCGGGCGCGCCACGTGGGCCTGGTGTTCCAGTTCTACAACCTCATGCCGGTGCTCAATGCCCGCAAGAATGTCGAACTGCCCCTGCTGCTCACCAAACTGTCGGCGTCCGAGCGCAAGAAGCGGGCCACCATCGCCCTCGAGATCGTGGGCCTGTCCCACCGCCTCGGGCACTATCCACGCCAGCTTTCCGGCGGCGAACAGCAGCGCGTGGGCATCGCCCGAGCCATCGTGACGGACCCGACGCTGCTGCTCTGCGACGAGCCGACCGGGGACCTGGACCGCAAGGCCGGCGGCGAGATCCTTGACCTGCTGCACGCCCTGAACACGGAGCAGGGCAAGACCATCATCATGGTCACCCACGATCAGCTGGCCGCCGACCGGGCCTCGCGCACCCTGCACCTCGACAAGGGCCGGCTGGTCGACGAGGCCCAGCCATGAGGCGCAGGGCGTCAGGGCATGGACGTGAGGGCAACGGCGTGAGGAACGCGGTGTGAAATACCTGTCCCTGATCTTCGCCAACCTGCGGCGCAAAAAGCTGCGCACGGTGCTCACCGTGCTCAGCATCATCGTGGCCTTCCTGTTGTTCGGCTACCTGTCCGCCATCAAGACGGCCTTCGTGGCCGGTGTCGACGTGGCGGGCGCGGACCGGCTGATCACGCGCAACAAGGTCTCCCTGATCAACCTGGTGCCGCTGGCGCACAAGAACGACATCGCCACCATCGACGGCGTCGATCTGGTGACGCACCAGAGCTGGTTCGGCGGCATCTACCAGCAACCGAGCAATTTCTTCGCGCAGTTC
Organism: Lysobacterales bacterium; assembly: GCA_036351115.1. GTDB lineage: Bacteria > Pseudomonadota > Gammaproteobacteria > Xanthomonadales > SZUA-36 > Marinihelvus. Next base: position 87,162 of record JAZBOL010000044.1, read on the forward strand.
GTTGTCGAGCCGGAGCCGTTCCTCGACCTCTACCCCGAGTACGTGCTCAGTGACGGGGAGAAGGCCGCGTGGCTGGGCAACCGCACCGGCGTGATCGTCGGGCGTTCGCTGGCCGATCGCTTCGGCTGGTCCGTGGGCGACCGCGTGCCCCTGCTCTCGCCGATCTGGTCCCAGGAGGATGGCAGCCGGGACTGGGCCTTCGACATTTCCGCCATCTACGAGGGCGCGGAGGACGGCGTGGACACCTCCCAGATGTTCATCCGCTACGACTACTTCGACGAGGCCCGCCGGGGCGGCCAGGGCATGGTCGGGTGGTACACGTTGCGCATCGCCGACCCGGACCGGGCGGCGGAAATCGCGCAGGAAATTGACCGGACCTTCGCCAACTCGCCGGACGAAACCAAGACCGAGCCCGAGGGCGCCTTCATCCAGGGCTTCGCCAACCAGGTGGGGGACATCGGTTTCATCATCGGCGCCATCGTGAGCGCGGTGTTTTTCACGATCCTGCTCGTGGCGGGCAACACCATGGCCTACACGGTGCGCGAGCGGACCAACGAGCTCGCCGTGCTCAAGGCCATCGGCTTTACGGACACGGGCGTGCTCGGCCTCGTGCTGGGCGAATCCCTCGTGATCACGGCGATCGGCGGGGGCATCGGGCTGGTGCTGGCCTGGCTGCTCGTGGCGGCGGGCGATCCGACCAACGGCGCCCTGCCGGTGTTCTTCATCCCCACGCAGGACCTGCTGCTGGGGATTGTCCTGATTTTCGCCCTGGCCTTCGTGGTCGGCATCCTCCCGGCGCGCTCCGCCCAGCGCCTCGAGGTAGCGGACGCCCTGCGGCGCTGACGGAGGAGGCTCATCATGTTTCGCGCCCTGTCCCAGATCGTTTCCGTCACCCGCTTCTCCCTGGCATCGCTCCCGCAGCGGCTGGGCTCCTCGGCCTCGGCCATGCTCGGCATCGCCGGCGTCGTGGCCGTCATGGTCGGCGTGCTCTCGATCGCCCAGGGCATCCTGACCACCATGACCGGCTCCACCGACGACGCCAACGTCATGGTGCTGCGCAGCGGGGCGGACACGGAGATGACCAGCGGCCTGGGCGGGGACGACGCCCGGCTCATCACCGAGGCCCCGGGCCTGGCGGTGGAGGGTGACCAGGTGCTGGCCTCCCGCGAGCTGTTCGTCATCATCAACCTGCCCCTGGCCTCCACGGGCACGGACGCCAACGTACCCCTGCGCGGCATCGACACCACGGCCACCCGCGTGCGCCAGGGCTTCGAGATCGTCGAGGGCCGCATGTTCCAGGAAGGCATCGCCGAGGTCATTGTCGGCGCCGGAGCCAGCCTGGAATTCGCCGGCATGAAGCTCGGCGACCGTATCGAGGTGGGCAACGAGGAGTGGCCCGTGGTGGGCATCTTCGAGGCCGGCGGCGGCATTTCCGAATCGGAGGTCTGGACCGATGCGCGCGTGCTGCAGAATGCCTTCCGGCGGGGCAACTCCTACCAGTCGGTGCACGCCACCCTGAGCTCGCCGGACCGCTTCAACGAATTCAAGGACGCGCTGACCAGCGATCCGCGCCTCAACGTCTCCGTGCTCACCGAGGCGGAGTACTACTCGGGCCAGTCCCGCGTGCTCTACAACCTGATCACGGGCCTGGGCACCCTCATCGCCCTGATCATGGGGCTCGGCGCCGTGTTCGGCGCCCTGAACACCATGTACACGGCGGTTTCGTCACGCACCCGGGAAATCGCCACCCTGCGCGCCCTGGGCTTCAATTCCGGTCCGGTGATCATCAGCGTGCTCGCCGAATCCCTGCTCCTGGCCCTGGCCGGCGGGATCCTCGGCGCCGGCGCGGCCTGGCTGGCCTTTGACGGCTTCCGGGCTGCGACCCTGAACTTCGCCAGCTTCAGCGCCATCACCTTCGCGTTCGATGTGAACGGGCCGCTGCTGGTGACGGGGATCTTTTTCGCGCTGGTGATCGGTTTTTTTGGCGGGCTGTTTCCCGCCATCCGGGCGGCGCGCACGCCGGTCGCCCTGGCGCTCCGGGAGCAGTAGGCGCCGAGGCCGGATGCACGAGGGCGACACCCGCCACGAGGTTTTCCATGACGGTCACCAGCTCAAACAGGAGGTCTGACCATGCAA
>JAZBOL010000045.1:0-12487 GCA_036351115.1 Lysobacterales bacterium
TCCGGGCCCGCGTGGCGCATGGCGTGGTCGTGGTGCGAGCCCTGCCAGGCGGCATGCTCGTCCACGTGGCAGCCGGCGCAGGTCGCGGTGCCCACGTAGGCCGGATCGTCGGCGGCCCCGTCGTCCATGGCGGCAGTCTGAAGCGTTGTCCCCAGCGTGGCCAACAGCAGTACAGCGGATCGAATCATCAGGACGGAGTGCCTGGGTACAGGAAGCTTAATGATGCCCGAGCCATTCGCCGGATGCGAACCCAAAAAAACGGGGGCGCTTGGCCCCCGCTTGAAGAGATCGCGAAGAACGCAGTCTATTGGGCGCCGCCCGGATCGCTGAGTTTTTCCATCACTTTGTCGAGGGAGAAACTGGCAGCTTCCTGCCGGGGCGGGTAGTCCTTAAAGGTTGCCAGGAAGTTGCCAACGTACGTTTGGGCTGGTACCAGCATGTAGGCCCGGTCGATCATCCAGTCGTAGTAGGTGTTCGAGGTCAACTGGGCCCGCTCAAAAGGGTCGCGACGCAGGTTGAAAATGAGGGGCACCCGCAGCGGGGTGAGCGGCTCCATCCAGGCTCTGAGGGTCGTGTACTCCTCCTGTTCCAGGAACACGATCTTCCAGTCACGGTAACGCAGCGACGCCAGGTCCCCGTCGTCGGTGAAGTAGAAAATCTCTTCCCGCGGCGAGACGTTCGTTTCGCCGGTAAGCATCGGCAGGATGTTGTAACCGTCCAGGTGCACCTTGTAACGACGCCCGAGGGCCGACGACCGGTAGCCGTCCATCAGGTCAGCCTTGATGTCGTCCTTGCCGGCGACCGCGGCAAAGGTGGGAAGCCAGTCCATGTGATGCACGATTTCGTTCGTGTAGCTTCCGGCTTCGATCCTCCCAGGCCAGCGAACGAAGGCGGGCACACGCCAGCCGCCTTCCCAGTTGGTGTTCTTTTCGCCCCGGAACGGGGTCATGGCGGCGTCGGGCCAGGTGTTCATGTGCGGGCCGTTGTCCGTGGAATAGAACACGATGGTGTTGTCTGCGATGTCCAGTTCATCGAGCTTTTCGAGAAACTGGCCGATGTGATCGTCGTGTTCCACCATGCCGCAGGTGTACTCGTCCGCCCGCGGATAACGCGCCTTGCACGACGCCATCTTCTCTTCGCTGACATGGGTGCGGAAGTGCATGCGTGTGCCAGACCACCAGACGAACCAGGGCGTACCGGCGGCATGCTGGCGATCAATGAACTCCAGGGCCGCGGCCACGGTTTCGTCGTCCACGGTTTCCATGCGCTTTTTCGTTAGCGGTCCCGTGTCCTCGATGCGGCCGTCCGCGTAGGAATGAATCACGCCCCGGGGGCCGAAGCGCTGCACGAAGGTTTCTCCGTTCGGCATCACCATGTCGCGCGGGTAGTCCTCGTTCTCGGGCTCTTCCTCGGCATTGAGGTGGTACAGATTGCCCAGGAATTCGTCGAAGCCGTGGTTGGTCGGCAGATGCTCGTCCCGGTCGCCGAGGTGATTCTTTCCGAATTGCCCCGTAGCGTACCCTTGGTCTTTAAGGATCACGGCGATGGTCGGGTCCTCTTCCTGCATGCCTTCCTCGGCTCCCGGCAGCCCGACTTTCGACAGGCCGGTGCGGAAAACGCTTTGCCCCATGATGAAAGAGGATCGTCCCGCAGTGCAGGATTGCTCACCGTAGTAATCGGAGAACGCCATGCCCTCATTCGCGATGCGATCGATGTTGGGTGTTCGATAACCCATCATGCCGCGAGAATTGTAGGAAATGTTCCAGAAACCCACGTCGTCGCCCCAGATGACGAGAATGTTGGGTTTGTCTTGCGCGGCGGCAGGCAGGCAGATCGCCGCCAGGCCAATGAAAATCAGGGTGCGAAGGATTCGCATGGTGTTGCTCCCAGGTCCATGTTCAGGCTGACAAAGTCTAGCGGCTCGCGTGTCCTGTCGCCATGTCCAGGCGCCTTCGTGTCGTACGCCTGTCTTATCCTTCACCTAGCCTCGGGGCATGCGCCATAATGCGCCGCTTACTCCTCGAATCCGGAACCGCTTCGTGACTTCGCAAATCCGCCAGACGAAAATCATCGCCACCCTGGGCCCCGCCACCGACGACCCGGAGGTGCTCCGCGAAATGATCATCGCCGGCGTGGACGTGGTGCGCATCAACATGTCCCACGGCCTCCCGGAGGACCAGATGACCCGGGCCGCCACGGTGCGGCGCGTTTCTTCCGAAGTGGGTAAGGAAGTGGCCATCCTGGTGGACCTGCAGGGACCCAAGATCCGCACCGAGTCCTTTCACAACGACCGCATCGAGCTGGCGCGCGGCGACCCCTTCATCCTGGACGCAGGCCCCGATCCGGCGCTCGGGGACCAGGAACGGGTCGGCGTGACCTACAAGGGCCTGGCGAACGACGTGAAGCCCGGGGATTTGCTGCTGCTCGACGACGGTCTGGTCACCATGACCGTGCGCGAGATCCGGGATCACGAGATTCACTGCACCGTGGAAAACGGCGGCCAGCTATCCAGCCGCAAGGGCATCAATCTGAAGGGAGGCGGACTGTCGATCCCCGGGATCGCCGAACGTGACCAGCGCGATATTCAGCGCGCGGCCGAAATGGACGCCGATTTCGTGGCGGTGTCTTTCCCGCGCAACGCCGAGGACATGCAGAAGGCCCGCATGCTGCTCCGGGAAGCGGGCAGCCAGGCGCGGCTCGTTTCCAAGATCGAACGCACGGAAGCCATCGACAACCTCGAGGAAATCATCGAGGCCTCGCACGCGGCCCTGGTCGCGCGCGGCGACCTCGGGGTGGAAATCGGCGACGCGGAGTTGCCTTCCCTGCAAAAGCAGATCATCAAGACGGCGCTGCACCAGAACCGCGTCGCCATCACCGCCACCCAGATGATGCAGTCCATGGTGGACAACCCCATCCCGACCCGGGCCGAGGTGCTGGACGTGGCCAATGCGGTGATCGACGGTTCCGACGCAGTCATGTTGTCGGCCGAGACCGCCGTGGGCAATCACCCCGTGGAGGTCGTGCGCGCCATGGACCGCGTGTGCCTCGGCGCCGAGCGCCACCTCGAGGTGCACCAGGAGAACCAGGAGCTGAACGTGCGCTTCCACCGCATCGACCAGGCCATCGCCTCGGCGGCCATGTTCCTGGTCAAGCACGTACGGGTGGATGCGATCGTGGCGCTGACCGAGTCCGGCTCCACGGCCCAGTGGCTTTCCCGCGTGCGAACCTCCGCGCCGATCTACGCCCTGTCACCGGTAGCGGCGAGCCGCCGCCGCATGGCCCTGTACCGGGGCGTCTATCCCATCGCGCACCAGCCGCAGGGCAAAAAGATGGAAAAGGTCCTGCGCAAGGCCATCTCAATGATGCTCGAGCGGGAGCTGATCCGGGTGGGCGACCGTGTGCTCCTGACCATGGGCGACCGCCTGTCGAACCAGGGCGGAACGAACACCATGCGGCTGATCCAGGTGAGCGAGGAAGGTTTCTCGGACACCCAGACCGAGCTCGACCTGCACTGACCAGCGAAATCAGACAATGAGCGAATCATTCAAGGACCGCGCCCTCGATTACCATCGCCTGCCCACGCCGGGCAAGATCAAGGTGGCCCCCACCAAGGCCCTGACGACCGCCAAGGACCTGTCCCTGGCCTACTCGCCGGGTGTAGCCGCCGCCAGCGAGGCCATCCACGCCGACCCGGCGGAGGCGCGCAACCTGACCATCCGGGGCAACCTGGTGGCCGTGGTCACCAACGGCACCGCCGTGCTCGGCCTGGGCGACATCGGCCCCCTGGCGGCCAAGCCGGTCATGGAAGGCAAGGGCGTGCTGTTCAAGAAGTTCGCCGACGTGGACGTCTTCGATATCGAGATCGAGGAGCGTGACCCGGCAAAGCTCGTTGACATCATCGCGGCCCTGGAACCGACCTTCGGCGGCATCAACCTCGAGGACATCAAGGCGCCCGAGTGCTTCGAGGTCGAGCGCGCGCTTCGCGAGCGCATGAACATTCCCGTATTTCACGACGACCAGCACGGTACGGCCATCATCTGCGCCGCCGCCGTGATCAATGCCCTCGAACTGGTGGGCAAGGACATCGGCGAGGTGCGCCTGGCGGCCTCCGGCGCGGGCGCGGCGGGCATGGCCTGCCTCGACCTCCTGGTCAAGCTGGGCATGAAACCGGAGAACATCTGGATCTCCGACCGGGAAGGCGTGGTCCATGCCGGTCGCACCGTGGACATGGACGAGCACAAGGCGCGCTTCGCCCACGAGACGGACAAGCGCACCCTCGCCGAGATCATGGTCGGCGCCGACGTGTTCCTTGGCGTGTCCGTGGGCGGCGTGGTGACCCGCGAGATGGTGGACTCCATGGTGGAGCGCCCGGTCATCCTGGCCCTGGCCAACCCCCAGCCCGAGATCATGCCGGAGGAGGTGCTCGCGGTTCGGCCGGAGGCGATCATCGCCACGGGTCGCTCCGACTTTCCGAACCAGGTCAACAACGTCCTGTGTTTCCCCTACATTTTCCGGGGCGCCCTCGACGTGGGCGCCACCACCATCAACGACGAGATGAAGATGGCCTGCGTCGAGGCCCTGGCGGAGCTGGCGCGCAAGGAAGTGCCGGCGGATGCCGTGGCGGCCTACGGTGGCGACGATCTGCGCTTCGGTCCGGGCTACCTGATTCCCAAGCCCTTCGATTCCCGCCTGCTGCCGCAGCTGGCGCCGGCCGTGGCCCGGGCGGCCATGGACAGCGGCGTGGCCACGCGCCCGATCGAGGACTTCAACGCCTACACGGAGGGGCTGGAGCAATTCATCTGGCGAACCGGGCTCCTCATGAAGCCGCTCTACGAGGCCGCGCGCCACAACCCGCAGCGCATCTGCTTTTCCGAGGGCGAGGAAGAGGTGATCCTGCGCGCGGTGCAGGTCATCGCCGACGACCAGCTGGCCAAGCCCATCCTGGTTGGCCGGCCCAACGTGATCGAGAACCGTATCGAGAAGCTGGGTCTGCGCATCCGGCCGGGGGTCGATTTCGAGATCACCAACCCGGAGTCGGATCCGCGTTACTACGATTACTGGACCACCTATCACGAGCTCATGGAGCGCAAGGGCGTGTCTCCGGACGCGGCCAAGGCCATCGTGCGGGCCAACGACGCGGTGATCGGTTCCCTGATGGTTCGCCGGGGCGAGGCCGACGCGCTCATCACCGGTGTGGTCGGCGGCTTCCAGAAGAAGCTGCGCATCGCCCTGGACGTGATCGGCATGCGCGCCGGCGGCAAAACGGTCGCAACCCTGGGTGTCGCCGCCGCAGAGACCGGCGCCTACTTCGTCTGCGATACGCACGTGAATCCGAACCCGGACGCGGAGCAGCTCGCGGAGATCACGCGCATGGCCGCCGACGCGGTGCGCATCTTTGGCATCGAGCCGAAGGTTGCCCTGCTGTCCCACTCCAACTTCGGCAGCCACACGGACGCCGGCGCCAGCAAGATGAAGCGTGCCCTCGAGCTCCTGGCCGAGCGCGCGCCGGAACTGGAGGTGGAAGGTGAGATGACGGCGGACGCGGCCCTCGACGCCGCCTACCGGGAGCGGGTGTTTCCCAACTCCCGGCTCAAGGGCATCGCAAACCTGCTCGTCATGCCGAATATCGACTCGGCGCACATCGCGTTCAACCTCTCGCGCCTGGCCGGCAACGCGGTGACCGTCGGACCCATCCTGTTGGGTATGGCGCGGCCGGTCCATATACTGACGCCTTCAGCCTCGGTCCGGCGCGTGGTCAACATGACCGCGATCGCCGCCGTGGACGCGCAGGTCAACAGCCGTAAGCAAGAAACATGAAACCACGAACCCTGACACGACGAACCGGCAACCCTCACGCAGGAACCAGACGGGAGGACGCCTCATGACCGGTCCCCTGAAGCCCATCGGCCGCCATGGTGTGGCCGATTCCGATCCGCAGGAAACCACCGAGTGGCTGGAATCCCTGCAGGCCGTGATCGAACGCGAGGGGCCGGAACGCGCCCACGAGCTGCTCGAGCACCTGGTGGACTACACGCGCCGGTCCGGCGGCTACCTGCCCTACGATGCGACCACCGCCTACATCAACACCATTCCGCCGCACCTCGAGCCGAAGAGTCCCGGTGACCACGACCTGGAGTGGCGAATTCGTTCCATCATTCGCTGGAACGCGATGGCCACCGTGCTCCGCGCCGGGAAACGCGGCGGCGACCTGGGCGGACACATTGCCAGCTTCGCCTCGGCGGCGACGCTCTATGACGTGGGCTTCAACCATTTCTTCAAGGGCAACGACCACCCGGGGGGCGGCGACCTGGTGTACATCCAGGGCCATTCCTCGCCCGGCATCTACGCCCGCGCCTACCTCGAGGGCCGGTTGAGCGAGGAGCAGCTGGATCGCTTCCGGCAGGAGGTCGAGGGCGACGGCCTGAGCTCTTATCCGCACCCGTGGCTCATGCCCGATTTCTGGCAGCTGCCCACCGTGTCCATGGGCCTCGGCCCGATCATGGCCATCTACCAGGCACGCTTCCTCAAATACCTGCACAACCGGGGCATCGCCGACACGTCGGAGCGCAAGGTCTGGTGCTTCCTCGGCGACGGGGAAACGGACGAACCGGAATCCCTGGGCGCCATTTCCCTCGCCGGGCGCGAGGGCCTGGACAACCTGATTTTCGTGATCAACTGCAACCTGCAACGCCTGGACGGCCCCGTGCGCGGCAACGGCAAGATCATCCAGGAGCTCGAGGGCGTGTTCCGCGGCGCCGGCTGGCGCGTCATCAAGGTGATCTGGGGATCCTACTGGGATCCGCTCCTCGCCAAGGACAAGGACGGCCTCCTGCGCAAGCGCATGGACGAGGCCGTGGACGGCGAGTACCAGGCCTACAAGGCCAAGGGCGGCGCCTACACGCGGGAGCATTTCTTCGGCAAGTACCCGGAGCTCAAGGCCATGGTGTCCACGCTTTCCGACGAGGACATCTGGCGCCTCAACCGCGGCGGCCACGACCCGCACAAGATCTACGCCGCTTACGAGCTTGCCACGCAGAACAAAGGCCGGCCGACGGTGGTGCTCGCCAAGACCGTCAAGGGGTACGGCATGGGCGCCAGCGGCGAGGCCCAGAACATCACGCACCAGCAGAAGAAGATCGACGTGGGCTCGATCCGCCAGTTCCGGGACCGCTTCAACGTGCCCGTTCCCGACGAGGAGCTGGAGGAAGTTCCCTACTACCACCCGGGACAGGACAGCGACGAGGTGAAGTACATGCTCGAACGCCGGAAAGCCCTGGGCGGCCCCCTGCCGGAACGGCGACACGAGGTGCCGGCCCTCGAGGTGCCCGGACTCGATGCCTTCGAATCCCTGATGACCGGGACCGGCGATCGCGAGATTTCCAGCACCATGGCCTTCGTGCGGGCCATGGCCATCGTGCTGCGCCAGAAGGATCTGAAGGAGCGGGTGGTGCCCATCGTGGCCGACGAGGCCCGCACCTTCGGCATGGAAGGCATGTTCCGCCAGCTGGGCATCTATTCCTCCAAGGGGCAGCTCTACGACCCCATGGATTCGGACCAGCTCATGTTCTACAAGGAGAGCAAGGAAGGGCAGATCCTGCAGGAAGGCATCACCGAGGCCGGCGCCATGTCGTCCTGGATCGCCGCCGCCACCAGCTACAGCGCCAGCGGCGAGCCCATGATCCCTTTCTACATTTACTACTCCATGTTCGGCTTTCAGCGCGTGGGCGACCTCGCCTGGGCCGCCGGTGACCTGCGTGCCCGGGGCTTCCTCCTGGGCGGTACCTCGGGACGGACGACCCTCAACGGCGAGGGCCTGCAGCACGAGGATGGCCACAGCCACATCCTCTCCGGCACGATTCCCAACTGCATCAGCTACGACCCGACCTTCAACTTCGAGGTGGCGGTGATCCTGCAGGACGGCCTGCGACGCATGTATGGAGAGTGCGAGGACGTCTTCTACTACATCACCCTGATGAACGAGAACTACCACCACCCGGCCATGCCGGAGGGCGCGGAGGAGGGCATCCGCAAGGGGCTCTACCTGCTCGAGGAGGGCAAGGCCGCAGACCGCAAGGTGCAGCTCCTCGGCTCCGGCAGCATCCTGCGGGAGGTCATGGCGGCGGCGCAGATCCTGGACGAGCAGTTCGGCGTGTCGGCCGACATCTGGAGCGCCACGAGTTTCACCGAACTGCGCCGCGACGGCGAAACCGTCGAGCGGCGCAACCGCCTCCATCCCGACCAGGAGCCGGAGCCCAGCTGGGTGCAGCAGTGTCTCGATGGGCGCCCGGGCCCGGCGGTGGCCGCAACGGACTACATGCGCGGTTTCGCCGAGCAGATCAGGCCCTGGGTGCCGCAGGAATACTACGTGTTGGGAACGGACGGTTTCGGGCGTTCCGACACCCGTGCCAACCTCCGGCGCCACTTCGAAGTGGACGCACGGCAGGTGGCCTACACGGCGCTTTACGGCCTGCACAAGGCCGGTGACCTGTCCCTCGACGACCTGCTGGCGGCCCGCGAGTCGCTGGGCATCGACGTCGACCGCGTTTACCCGCTGAGGGCCTGATCATGGCGGAACGCATCGAGATTCGCGTGCCGGACATCGGCGACTTCGAAGACGTGCCCGTCATCGAGGTGCTGGTGGCGGTCGGTGACACGGTCGCCGCGGAGCAGTCCATCATCACCCTGGAGAGCGACAAGGCCACCATGGAAGTGCCCGCCCCGGCGGATGGGGTGGTCGCCAGCCTGGACGTGGCCCTCAACGATACGGTCTCCGAGGGCGACCTGGTCGGGGTACTGACCGTCGCAGCCGCGGATGATGCCGAAGCGGAAGACCCCGCCGCAGAATCCGAAGAAACCCCGGACGCCGGGGGCACGGCTCCGGCTGAGGCGGCCAGTGTCGAGGTGCGCGTGCCGGACATCGGTGATTTCGAGGACGTGCCGGTCATCGAGGTGCTCGTGGCCAGGGGCGACGCCGTCGAGGCCGAGCAGTCCCTGGTGACCCTGGAAAGCGACAAGGCCACCATGGAGGTGCCTGCGCCGCAGGCCGGCGTGGTCGAATCCCTCGCCGTGGCCGTGGACGACACGGTCTCCGAGGGCGATCTGGTGGCGACCCTCACGGTCACCGAAGCCGCCCCGGACAAGACGGCGTCGGCGCCGCCCGGGACGCCCCGGCCGGAAGCCGATGCCGGGCCGGAGCAAACGGTCCCGACGCCTCAGGCGAAGGAAAGTCCGCGGCGGGAGCCCGCCACGTCGGCGGGCGAGCGCCAGGCGCCGCCCGTGCCCCTGGGCGCAGAGCGGCTCATGCCCGGCAAGGTGCCCTACGCCAGCCCGGCCATTCGCGCGTTTGCCCGCGAGCTGGGCGTGGACCTGCTGCGGGTCAACGGCAGCGGCCGCAAGGGGCGCATCCTGCGCGAGGACGTCACGGCCTTCGTCAAGTCCGCCCTGCAGGGCGGCGCCGCGCCGGCGACCGGCGGTTTCGAGGTGGCGCCGGCGCCCAAGGTGGATTTCTCCAGGTTCGGCGAGACGGAAACCGTGGAGCTCTCGCGGATCAAGAAAATCTCCGGCAAGAACCTGCACCGCAACTGGGTCACCATCCCCCACGTCACGCACAATGACCTGGCGGACAGTACGGACCTCGAGGCCTTCCGGCAGAAGCACAAGGCCGAGGCCAAGGCGCAGGGATTCAACCTCACGCCCCTCGCGTTCCTCATGAAGTCCGTGGTGGCCGCGCTGCAGGAATACCCGAATTTCAACGCGTCCCTGGACGCCGCGGGCGAGGCGCTGGTGCTCAAGAAGTATTACCACCTCGGCATCGCCGTGGACACGCCGGACGGGCTGGTGGTGCCCGTGCTTCGTGACTGTGACCAGAAGAGCGTCTCGGACCTGGCGAAAGAGCTGGCGGAAGTGAGTCAGCGCGCCCGGGACGGCAAGCTCAAGCCGGCGGACTGGCAGGGGGCGAGCTTCTCGATCTCCAGCCTCGGCGGCATTGGCGGTACGTCCTTTTCGCCGATCATCAACGCGCCGGAGGTCGCCATCCTCGGGGTGTCCCGGGCCCGCAGGGAGCCGGTCTGGGACGGTGAGCAGTTCCAGCCCCGGCTGATGATGCCCCTGTCCCTGAGCTACGACCACCGCGTGATCGATGGCGCCCAGGCGGCGCGCTTCTGCCGGGCGCTGGCGGCGCACATCGAGGACACGGACAACCTGGTGCTCTGATGACGGGACCCGGCCCAACTGCCGATGCCCGTCTCGGGCGAGGCATGATCTTCCTCGCGACGCTGGGTGCGCTCGCCGGGCTGACCCTGTTTTTCGGCATGTTGACGCCGGGACCGGGCGGCGCCATGCGTACCGGGATGGACCCGAGCGGCCGCGCCCAGGTCGTGCTGGATCAGGGCCGCAGTGGGCACTATGTCGCCGAGGGGCGCATCAACGGGCAGTCCGTGGTGTTTCTCGTGGACACGGGCGCCACCGACGTCGCGGTGTCCGAAACCGAAGCGCGTCGCCTCGGACTGGACTTCGGGCCCCGGGTCACCGTGATGACCGCGGCGGGGCCCGCGCCGGCCTGGGTCACCCGCCTGGATGCGGTGGAGATCGGCGGCCTGCGCGCCGAGAACGTGCGGGCGAGCATCACCCCCGGCCTGGGTAGCCAGGCGCTGCTGGGCATGAGTTTCCTGAAGCAGTTTTCCCTGCGCCAGGAAGACGGCACGCTGGTCATCGCCACACCGGGAACCGGTTCCTGAGCGCGTCGTTACGCAGCCGGGCTTTCATATCGCGCCGCCAGAAAGAATGAGACAAGAGTCGACACCATGAGCAAGCGAAGGGAAGTCCGGGTCCCGGACATCGGCGAATTCGAAAACGTGCCGGTCATCGAGGTGCTGGTGGCGGTGGGTGACACCGTGGCCGCCGAGGATTCACTCCTGACCCTCGAGAGCGACAAGGCCACGATGGAGGTCCCCGCACCGGCAAGCGGCACCGTCGCCTCCCTCGAGGTCAAGGTGGGCGACGAGGTGTCCGAGGGCGATCTGATCGCCACGCTCGACGCCGCTGACGAAGCCGGCGCCCGACCGGACGTTGGAGCCGGGCAGGGTGCGGCGGCGGAAGCCGGGCCGGAGCCTGCAAAGGCGACCGAGACGGTGCCTCGGGCACAGACGCCTTCACCGGCCTCATCCCCTGTATCGGCGCCGGCGCCCGCCCCGTCCATTCCCGAGGGCGACTTCGATTACGACGTGCTGGTGCTGGGTTCCGGCCCCGGTGGCTACACCGCGGCGTTCCGGGCCGCGGACCTCGGGCTGAACGTTGCCCTGGTGGAACGCTATCCCGATCTCGGCGGCGTCTGTCTCAACGTGGGGTGCATCCCCTCCAAGGCCCTGCTGCACGCGGCCGCGGTTATCGACCAGGCAGCGCACCTGTCGGAGCACGGCGTCGTCTTCGGCGAGCCGGAAATCCACGTGGATCCGCTCCGCGCGTGGAAAGACAAGGTCGTCGGTCAGCTGACCGGGGGTATCGCCGGCATGGCGAAGCGCCGCGGCGTCACCGTGCTGACGGGCACCGGCACGTTCACCGGTCCGCACGACATGAAGATCACCGGCGAGGACGGTGACCAGGTGGTCACGTTCCGCCAGGCGATCATCGCCGCCGGTTCGCAGGCCATCAAGCTCCCGGGCCTGCCCTGGGACGACCCGCGCATGATGGACTCCACCGATGCCCTCGAGCTGGAGGAAGTCCCGGGCCGGCTGCTGGTGGTCGGCGGCGGCATCATCGGCCTCGAACTGTCGAGCGTGTACGCCGCGCTGGGCAGCCGGGTGACCGTGGTCGAACTCACGGACCAGCTCATGCCCGGGGCGGACCTTGACCTGGTGCGGCCCCTGCAAAAGCGCCTCGAGCCGCGCTACGACAACATCTGCCTCGGCACGAAGGTGACCGGCATCGACGCGAAGGAGGACGGACTCCACGCCAGTTTCGAGGGCGAAAACGTGCCCGGGCACACCGTATTCGACCGGGTTCTGGTCAGCATCGGCCGGGCGCCGAACGGCAGCCGGATCGGCGCCGAGGCGGCAGGCGTGGAGGTGACCGACCGCGGCTTTATCCCCGTGGACCGCCAGATGCGCACCAACGTCTCGCACATCTTCGCCATCGGCGACATCGTCGGTCAGCCCATGCTGGCCCACAAGGCCACGCACGAGGCCAAGGTGGCGGCCGAGGTCTGCGCCGGCGAAAAGAGCCAGTTCGATGCCCGGGTCATTCCGTCCGTGGCCTACACGGATCCGGAAGTCGCCTGGGTGGGCCTGACGGAGAACGAGGCGAAGGAGCAGGGCATCGACTACGGGGTCGGCAAGTTTCCCTGGGCCGCCAGCGGCCGCGCCCTGGGCAACGGCCGGCCCGAGGGCTTCACGAAGCTTCTCTTCGACAACGCCAGCCACCAGATCATCGGCGCCGGCATCGTCGGCACCCACGCCGGCGATCTGATTTCCGAGGCGGCGCTCGCCATCGA
>JAZBOL010000046.1:0-2378 GCA_036351115.1 Lysobacterales bacterium
AGTCGATACTGCGCTGCGCCTCCCGAACCGTCTGGGTGCGCAGGCGGTCATTGACGTCGCTCACCATATCGTTCGCCCAGCTGGCCGCCTGTTCCGGATCGGACCAGTCCATGTGCAAGGTCACCAGGCCCGTTTCACGGTCGCGGACCAATGTGCGCACCGAGCCGTCCATAACGGCAAATCCGTCACGAATCGACGGCTGCACGCTGCCCGGTTCATTCCGCCATGACTCGCTGGATTCGTCCCACGCCGCGGGAAACAGCACGGGCATCAGGCCATGGTTTTCGATGAAGCTCTCGGTAAATGAGCGGGATTTCAGGGTCGCGAAGGCCTCCTCGTCCCGCTCGGACTCCGGGAGCCCGAGCCCGGCAAGCCCCCCGAGACCGCCGATCTGGCCCATGAGGCCGGCAAGCCTGGAGCGCTCGGTGTTTCCGGTGGCCGGGGACAGCACGACCGAAGCCCGATACTCCGGCGTCATGAGATAGGAGACGCCGTAGGCCGCCGCGCCGGCCAGCAATGCGATGAGCGCGATCAGCCACTTCCAGCGCCAGACAGCGGCAACCAGGTCCCAGATGCCGATATCCTCACCCCGCGCAGGAGCAAGGTCATGCGGATGGGCCTCCCCGGTGGTTTTGCCCGCGCTCACCAGCAGATCCCCTCGTAGGCACCCGCCCTGTCTTCGAGTTCCTTGATCCGGACCAGGTCGATCACCCGCTGATGCGGCGCAAGCAGGTCGCCGACTGACTCGAACTCATCGGAGTAGTTGCCGATCACGATGGTATCGCCGTGGGACAGGGCATCAGCCATTGACGAAACCATGATAGAGGAAATGTGCGGAACATGATCGAGGAGGTATTCGCGATTGGCGCCGATCAGGTTGGAAAGATTGACGTTGGCGTCGTACACGCGGAGATCGTAGCCCTTGCCGATGAGGCGCTCGATCACCTCGACCACCGGGCTCTCCCTGAGGTCGTCGGTGCCACCCTTGAAGCTGAACCCGAGAACTGACACGTTCTTCGAGCCCGCCTGCATGATCAGGTCAGTGGCCCGCTCGACCTGGTGGCGATTGCTTGCGATGATCGAGTTCAGGACCGGCGTTTCGAGATCCAGCGACCGGCTCCGGTAAACCAGCGCACGCACGTCCTTGGGGAGACAGGAGCCTCCGAAGGCGAACCCCGGCGTTAGGTACGCTTTCGACAGGTTGAGTTTCTGGTCGTGGAAAAACACGTCCATGACCGCGTGGCTGTCCACGCCGCTGGCCTTGCAGATGTTGCCAAGCTCATTGGCAAAACAGACTTTCAGAGCATGCCACACGTTGTCCGCGTACTTGGCCATTTCCGCTGTCCGCAGGTCCGTCAGAATGAGCGGTGCGTCCAGGCCCGCATAGAGTTCGGCAACGGTCCGGGCCGACTGCTCGTCGGTGGAGCCGATCACGGTCTTCGGCGGCGAGTAGAAGTCCCGCACGGCCGTGCCCTCACGCAGGAACTCGGGATTGTTGCAGACGCCGAAATCCACGCCCGCCTTCTTGCCCGAGGCGGACTCGAGCGTCGGCAGTACCGTGGACTCCATGGTTCCGGGCAGCACGGTACTCCGGCAGACCACCACGTGTTCACCATCCTTGTCCCTGAGCTGCCCGCCGATGTCCTCACACACGTGCCGAACGTACTCCAGGCTGAGGCTGCCGTTGGACTGGCTGGGCGTGCCGACGCAGATCATCGAGACCTCCGTGTTCATGATGGCAGGACCCGGCTCTCCGGTGGCCCGGAGGCGTCCGTTGGACACGGCGTCTGAAATCAGTTCGGCGACGCCTTCCTCGACGATGGGCGGCTTGCCGGCATTGATCAGATCGACCTTGGTGGAATTCGGATCCACGCCCCAGACCTCGTGTCCCTCGCGCGCGAGGCACCCTGCGGTCACCGCGCCCACGTAACCCATGCCAAAAATGCTGATTCTCATCGGTCGATCGTTCCTCGTCGCCTTGTTCAAGGGTTTCGGTCTGCAGTCACTCGCGGCCGGATCGCGATCGACGGCTGCTTGCGGATGCGATTGCCTTCGAACAGCCAGCCCACGGAAAAATCCTCCTCTCCGCGAGCACGGGCGACTGCGTCCGCAAGGTCCAGGTCAAGGTCCCCTGCCAATGCCTCCAGGGTCGCCGCCGGACGCCCCACGAATTCGTCGAACTCCAGGCTCGCGCGCCGGGAAGCCGGCACCCGCAGATAGGTCAGGCCGCACATGATACGCATGGCCAGCCAGTACAGGTTTGCCGCGAGCCAATTCTTGGCCGGCTGTTCGATTCCCGTTTTGCCGAACGAGTCGACCACGTCCTTGCGCGAACGGCGAATCCAGGCCACCTTCATGCGCTCCCCGAGAACCGGGAG
>JAZBOL010000047.1:0-10013 GCA_036351115.1 Lysobacterales bacterium
GCCTCGTAGTAGTGCTGGGCCAGGTGCGCGGCCTCGGCCTGGCGTTGGATGTCGGCATTGATGCCCCTGCCCTGCTCCGCAATTTCCGCCAGGTAGCGGTTACGCGCGCCGGGGATCAGCACCGTGGCCTTGGGCTCCTTGACGCTCGTGTCGATGTCCGGCGTCCATTCATCCGCCGGTAGCTCGAGTTTCTCACGCAGCAGCCGCATGAGGTTGGCGAACATCCAGCTCACGCCCGGGTCGTTGAACTGGCTGGCGATGGTCGGGTACACCGGCGTGTCGTCGTCCGCCAGGTCAAATTTCAGGTGATTCCGCTTCCACTGCTTGCGCACATCGCGCAGCGCATCCTCGGCGCCGCGCTTGTCGAACTTGTTCAGCACCACGAGTTCGGCGAAGTCGAGCATGTCGATCTTTTCGAGCTGGCTCTGGGCGCCGAATTCGCTGGTCATGACATACACGGGGAAATCCACGAGATCGACGATCTCGGAATCGGACTGACCGATGCCCGCGGTCTCGACGATCACCAGGTCGAAGCCCGCCTGCTTCAGGAAGGCGATGGCGTCCTTGAGCATGGCAGACGTCGCCAGGTGCTGGCGGCGCGTGGCCATGGAGCGCATGTAGATGCGTTCCGAGCGCAGGGAATTCATGCGGATGCGGTCGCCCAGCAGCGCTCCGCCCGTGCGGCGGCGCGTGGGGTCCACGGCGAGGACGGCAATGTTCTTGTCCGGGAAGCTCGCCAGGAAGCGGTTCAATATTTCGTCGGTCACCGAACTCTTACCGGCGCCACCCGTGCCCGTGATGCCGATGACCGGCGCCTGGCGGTCAGCGCCAGCCCACTCATGGCGCTTCATCTTCAGCTCGGCCTCACCGAAGCGCCCGGCCTCGAGGAGCGTCAGCATGGCGGCCACGTCCGAGGAGTTGTCCGGGCGCAGCTCGCCCGGGTCGCTGGCGGCACGCCGGTCGCGCCCTGCTCTCGCCACCACGTCTTCGATCATTTCCACCAGGCCCAGGTTCATGCCGTCGTCCGGGTGGTAAATGCGCTCCACGCCGTAGGCCTCCAGCTCGGCAATCTCTTCCAGGGTAATCGTGCCACCCCCGCCGCCGAACACCTTGATGTGCTCCGCGCCGTGTTCCTTCAGCTGGTCCACCATGAAGCGGAAGTACTCGTTGTGCCCGCCCTGGTAGGAGCTCATGGCAATGGCGTCCGCGTCTTCCTGGATGGCTGCGCGTACCACGTCCATGACCGAGCGGTTGTGGCCGAGGTGGATCACCTCGCAGCCCTGGGCCTGGATCAGGCGTCGCATGATGTTGATGGCGGCGTCGTGCCCGTCGAAGAGGCTCGCGGCCGTGACGAAACGCAACGGCGTATCGAGGGCTTGCTGGTCGGCCACGGTCGAATCGTGACTCATCTGGTCGGCGGGTCGGCTCATGGGGACTCCGTGTTCTCCGGTGCGGCGACGCCGGGAAAGGGGCGCCGACGACGTAAGCGGGCAAATAAACCGTCAGGTCTGACTGTTTTCGCTATTTTAGCGGCTGACCGGGTCAATCGCGAGTGAAAGCCCCCCATTTTAACGTGTTCCGGACCCGCATGATTTTCGTCACCCACATCGATTCATGATTCTCCAGCTAAGATTCCCTGACCGTGATTCCCTGCCCCTGACTCCGGGCCCCTCACTCCGTGCCCATGATCCCGCTCTCATAATCTCGACCCAATGATCAGCTTCATCATCCCCGCTCACAACGAGGCCGCCGAGATCGGCGCCTGCCTCGAGGCGATCCACGCGGCCGCCGCAGCGAATTCGGCCACCTACGAGATCATCGTGGTGGATGACGCCTCCGACGACGACACGGCGGCCATCGCGGAATCCCACGGCGCCCGCACCGTGCGCGTCGAGCACCGCCAGATCGCGGCCACGCGCAACGCCGGCGCCGCGCAGGCCCGGGGCGAGATCCTGGTCTTCGTGGATGCGGATACGCAGATTGACGACGCGGTACTCAACGACGCCTTGGCCGCCCTGGAAGCAGGCGCGGTGGGCGGCGGCGCCGGCATCCGCATCGACGAGGCGCTGCCCGCCCCGGGGCGCTACCTGCTGCCCGTGGTGCTCACGATCTGGCGCTGGACCGGCTGGGCCGCGGGGTGCTTTCTGTACTGCCGCCGCGCGGATTTCGAGGCGGTGGGCGGCTTCGACGAGCGCTACTACGCCTCGGAAGAGATCCATCTCAGCCGTGCCCTGAAACGACGCGGCCCCTTCAAGGTGCTGAAAACGTCGGTCCTGACCTCCGGGCGCAAATTCCGCCTGTACGACACGGGCGAACAGTGGCGCACCATGCTGCGCCTGGCGTTCGGAGGTTTTCGGGCCGCGCGCAAGCGCGAGGGGCTGGAGCTCTGGTATGACGGGCGGCGGGAGGACAAGCCGCCCCGCTGAAGGCGCCGCTCAGTCGTGCCCCATCCGCTCGATGATTCCGGCTGGCAAGCTACCGGGTATATCTCTGACACCCGCGCATCCAAAAGCCGTACAAAATACAAGATTGAGCCGTATACTATGGAGCAGGCCTCGACACAGGTGCCGCACCATGGGCAAACCCGACACCACCAAGCTGACCATCCGCCTGCCCACCTGGCAGGTGGAATTCGTCAAACGCTTCGCCAAAAACCACGGGGTGACCGTGACGGAGGTCCTGTCCCGCTATTTCGAACGCCTGCAGGAGGACACGGAGGAAGAACTCCATCCGGACGTGCAGTGGCTGGTGGGCCTGTTGCCCCCGGACGCGGATCCGGAGGCGGCACGCTGGGAGCACTACAAGGAAAAATACGACCTGTGATCCTGCTCGATCTGAACATCGTCGTCGATGTCATGCTGCGCCGGGAACCACACCTTGCCGCCTCCGAGCGGATGATCAACCGCATCGCCAACGGCCGCCTGGCAGCCGCCGTATCCGCCGACAGTGTCTCCACGCTGTATTACCTGGTTCGGAAGTACCGGGATGCGGACATCGCCCGACAGGCGGTGGACTGGGTGATCAATCACTTCGAAATCGCGCCCGTGGGCGCCCAGGAAATCAAGCGGGCCCAGGGCTTTGACTGGAACGATTTCGAGGACGCCGTCATCGCCGCCGCGGCCGAGTCCGCCGGCTGTACGGCGATCGTCACGCGCAACGCGCGGGATTTCGTGCGCTCACCGGTGCCGGCCATGGCCCCGGAAGAGCTCGTGATCAGCGAGATCCACGAGTCCTTAGTCCAGGGCTATGCGGCAAAGTCAACCTGACCCTGCCGGCCCAGCCGCAGCTGGCCACGCCTGAAACTCAGTCCAGCCCCATCCGCTCGATGATGCCGGCCAGCTCGCCGCTTTCCCGCAACTGCGCGATCTCGGCGCGAATTTCCTCCGCTTCCTCCGGCGTCTCGGCGCCCACGTAAAAGCGCAGGGGCTCGTCCCGCAGCACGGCGTCGTCCGCCGCGTCGAGCCTGTTGACCCGGATGATGCCCTTGAGCCCGTCGATGTAGTCCTGGCCCCGCTCCGAGTAGCGGATCAGGCCGTCCGCCAGCACCAGCGAGTCGAGGGGCTTGCCCTCCGCCCGCAGGTTGGCCCGCAGCCGCCGGAACTCCTCGTAGGCCGGGTGCGAGAACAGGTTCAGGTAGTAGCCGCGCACGCTGTCGAAGGGCCACTCGAAGGCCGCAATGCGGTGATCGCCCAGGGATTGGCGCTGCTGCTCGGGCTTGATGCCCTGGCCGCCGTAGGTCCACTGGCCGAACAGGGAATTGCCCTGCCGGGCAAAGCGCGAGGTGCCGTAGCCGCTCTCGTAGGCGGCCTGCCCCAGCGCCAGGCCCGGGGGCACGATGTCGAGGCGGTAGAGCATCTCATCAATCAGGTGCACCCAGCCGTCGTCACCCGCTTCCAGCGTGGCGGCCTGCTCCTCCTTGACCACGCGCAGCAGTACGGCGGCGTCGCGCAGTTCCGTCAGCTCTTCGCTGGAGAGCGACTCCCCGGCGGCGATCCGTGCCTGGGCGTCCTCGAGCACGGCGCGCCGCTTCATGACCAGCTCGTTGGCGTAGAGCACCAGCGGGAGCATCAGGCGGTAAAAACCTTCCTTCTTCTCCGCTACCGTCATGCGGTTGGACTCTTCCAGCCAGCGGTCGGTGATGCCCGTGATGAGCACACGCGGTGCCTGGAGCTGGGTCTCGTGCTCGTTGGGGCCCCACCAGTTCTCCTGCTCCAGCCAGGCCCTGGACTCCTCGACGGAGCCGAAGACCAGCACGTCCGGGAGCTCATCGTCCGCGGTCGCCACGCCGGCGGGCACGGCCAGCACCGCCGCCAGGCTGGTCACGAGGACCAGCCCGAGGCGCCGCAGTGACCCGGACCAGGCGGCTGACAGAATGGTCGCAACAGCGACCGAAATAGCAGCCGGACCAGCAGCCGGACCAGCGAGAGCCATGTCCTACTTCACCTGGGATTTGAAGTAGTTGAAGGACTGGCGCAGGGCCTTGTAGTACTTGTCGGCCTCGGCGGACGCCTTGTCCCACTGGCCTTCACCGGCCGACTTGAGCTCGGCGAACTTGTCCTTGGCGGGCTGGGCCATCTCGTTGAGGTGGCGCACCTGCTTTTCGTACTCGGCCTTGGCTTCGCCCGAGGCCTCGTCGGCCTTGGTTTCCAGCTCGGCGAGCTTGGCATTCAGTACGTCCAGTTGGTCCTTGAGCTTGGCGATGACTTCATCTCTGCTGGGCATGGGGTGTCCTCCGTTTCCTGGGGTGAATCAATGTGTGCCTTCACTATAGGCGACACGGGCCGAACCGTGCTTTGCCCCAGGTCAACTCGCGGTTTGACCGACCGGACCTCTCCTTTAAGATGCTCTTGCCCATTCGGGTACATCTACCGGGCACATCTTCTTTCGGAGTACACCGTGAAACGCTGGCTGACTGAACCCCTGATTCACTTTCTGCTGCTCGGCGCGCTGATCTTCTACGCCTACGACGCCCTGGCGCCCGAGGAAGGCCGCGAGGACGACACGCGGATTGTCGTGAGCCAGGGCCAGCAGGAGCACCTCGTCACCGCCTTTACCCGGACCTGGCAACGACCGCCGACCCCGCAGGAGTTCAAGGGCCTGGTCGACGACTGGATCCGCGAGGAGATCGCCTACCGAGAAGGCCTTGCCATGGGCCTGGATACGGGCGACCTGATCATCCGCCGGCGCCTGCGACAGAAGCTGGAATTGCTCGCCGAAGACGTCATCGCCCTGGACGAGCCAACGGACGAGACCCTGCAGGCCTTTCTCGAGGAAAACGCCGGGGACTACCGCCTCGAGCCGCGCTACAGCCTGCGCCAGATCTATTTCAGTACGGACTATCGCGGCGGCGACACGGAGGCGGACGCCCTCGCGCTGCTGGACCGGCTGCGGTCCGGCGAGGCGGATGACGCGGACTGGGCGGAGCTCGGCGATCGCATCGCCCTGCCCCCGGCAGTGCAGGATACACGCGCCTCGGCCCTGGCGGCCCGCTTCGGCGATGCCTTCGCCGAAAGCCTCGGAGACCTGGAACCCGGCGCCTGGCAGGGCCCGGTGCCCTCCGGCTTCGGCCTGCACCTGGTGATCCTGGACGCCGTGGACGGCGGGCGTGCCGTGACCCTGGACGAGGCGCGTGACCAGGTGCTTCGCGACTACGAGGCCCGGCGGCTTCAGGAGAGCGTGGCGGCGCTGTACGACCGGCTGCGCGAGCGCTACGAGATCGTGGTCGAGCCCATGGCAGAGGCGACCCGGGATTCATGAGCCTGCGAACGGCCGGTCTGGCCGCCCTGCTCCTGACCCTGTTCCTCCTGGCCGGCCTTGCCCAGGCCCACGAGGTGCGGCCCGGTTACCTGCGCATCCAGCAGCAGGATACGGAACACGTCGAGCTGCTCTGGCGCGTGCCGGCGCGGGGCAACCTGCGCCTGTCCCTGGACGTGGTCCTGCCGGAGCACTGCGTGCCCCTGGAGCCCGTCTCCCGGCGCCTGCAGAACGCGCTGTACGTGGACCAGTGGCGCGTCAGTTGCCCCGGCGGCCTGACCGGGCACGAGGTGCTCATCGACGGCCTGTCCTCGCTCATGACCGACGTGCTCGTGCGCTACGAGCGGCTGGATGGCACCACGCAGGTGGTGCGCCTGACGCCGGCGTCGCCGGGCTTCACGGTCAGCGATTCCGAGTCCTGGGGCCAGGTGGCCGCCACCTACACGGTCCTGGGCATGGAGCACATCCTGCTGGGCATCGACCACCTGCTGTTCGTGCTGGCGCTGCTGCTGATCATTTCCGGCTGGCGCAAGCTGGTGGCCACCATCACCGCCTTCACCGTGGCGCACAGCATCACCCTGGCGGCCTCGACCCTGGGCTGGGTGAATATGCCCGGCCCGCCGGTGGAAGCGGTCATCGCCCTGAGTATTCTGTTCGTGGCGGTGGAGATCGTGCACTGGCGCCAGGGCCGGCCCGGCATCACGCGGCAAAGGCCCTGGCTCGTGGCCTTCGCCTTCGGCCTGCTGCACGGCTTCGGCTTTGCCGGTGCGCTCAGCGACATCGGCCTGCCGGAGCACGCCATTCCCCTGGCCCTGTTGTTTTTCAACCTCGGCGTGGAACTGGGGCAGCTGGTGTTCGTGGCCGCTATGCTGGTAACAAGTGCCCTTCTGAGGCGCATCTCCTGGCCGGACTGGGCCTGGCGCGTGCCGGTTTACGGCATCGGCGCCATGGCGGGGTTCTGGACCATCGAGCGCCTGGCAGGCTTCTGAACCGGGCCATTGGAGCAAACCGGCAGTTTTGAACAATGCCATGACAGGGGCGGACCCGGAACGTGCATGAGCTGATCCTGGTAAAACCCGTGGACACGCTGATCATCGCCATCGGCGTGCTGGCCCTGGGCGGCTTCATCACCCGGCGTGTCCCGCCGCTGCAACGCTACGCAATCCCCAGGGCGGTTACCGGCGGCCTGATCGCCAGCCTGGTGGTGCTGCTCGTGATCCGCCTCGGCGGACCGGCCATTGAATTCGACCTCCAGCTTCGCGACATTTTCCTCCTCGCCTTTTTCTCCACCATCGGCCTGAACGCCAAGATCAGCCGCCTCAAGGCCGGCGGCAAGACCCTGGGCATGCTCGTGCTGCTCGCCGCCGTGTTTCTCGTCCTGCAGGACCTGGTGGGCGTGGCCCTGACCTGGGCCATGGGTGTGCACCCCGGCTACGGCCTCATGGCCGGCAGCGTGTCTTTCGCCGGCGGTCACGGCACGGCCATCGCCTGGGGAACCACGGCGGAAGCGGCAGGACTGGTCAATGCCGCGGGCATCGGCGTCGCTTTCGCCACCTTCGGCCTCGTGGCCGGGGGGCTGATCGGCGGCCCCCTGGGCGAATGGCTCGTCAAGCGCCACGACCTGGCCCCGGCCCGTCGCGGCGCCCCCGACGCGATGATGGACGAGGAAGAAGACGCGCCGGCACTGGAACCCGTGACCACGCGGCGTATCCTGGGGGTCATCCTCGTCATGGCCGTCTGCGTCTCCCTGGGGGACGTGGTCAACCGATTCCTGTTCGGTGCGGGCGTCAAGCTGCCGGGCTTCCTCACCGCCATGATGGTGGGCATCGTCATCACCAACCTGGCGGACGCTCGCGGGAAACCCCTCCGCCAGGGCGACTACGACAAGGTGGGGCAGGTCAGCCTGCAGCTGTTTCTCGCCATGAGCCTCATGAGCCTCGACCTGAACGCCCTCGCGGAAAACATCGCCGGTCTGCTCGTCTTCCTCCTGGCCCAGGTCGCGCTCATGCTGGTCTTTGCCCTGTTCGTGGTTTTTCGCCTTCTGGGGCGCGATTACGACGCCGCCGTCATCACTTCGGGCTTCGCCGGCCTGGGCCTGGGCGCGACGCCCGTGGCCATCGCCAACATGGACGCCCTGACACTCAAGCATGGCCCGTCCTTCAAGGCGTTCCTGGTCATCCCGCTGGTGGGGGCGTTTTTCATCGACATCCTCAACGCCATCACGATCAAGGCGTTCATCGCGCTGCCCTTTTTCCAGCAGGCGCCCTTGCCCTAGGTTCGCCACCGAACTTGCTTATAATCCGGCCTGGACCGGTAAGCGCGTTTTGCGACGACCCCGATCCGCGCCGCTGCAAGGCGGAACTCCAGGCGCCGCCGCTGTCCAACTCGATTAGTCCCTGCACAGGAATCACCCATGCTCCGCAAGACCCTGACCGCCTTCACCACCTTGACCCTGCTCCTGCTGGCCGGCGCCGTCCTCGCACAGGAGAAAACCGCCGGCGACCGCGTGGACGACACCTGGCTGCACACGAAGGTCAAGGCCAACCTGGCCACGAACCAGGGCGCCAGCATCAACATCGAGGTGTACAAGGGCGAGGTCCAGCTCGCCGGCTTCACCACGGACCCGGCGCTGGCGAAATCCATTCCGGACAACGCCGCCCGCGTGGAGGGCGTCAAGAAGGTCTACAACCAGATCATCGTCGTGGAACCGGGCCGCACCGCGGGCGAGCTGCTCGACGACGGCGTGCTCACCACCAGGGTCAACGGCGCCCTGGCGGATGCGGACCTGGGCAAGGCCGTGGACGTCAACGTGGAATCGAACCGCGGCACCGTGCTGCTCAGCGGTTTCGCGGACAACGAGGAACAGCGCCAGGAAGCCGTGGAGATCGCCCGCAATGTGAGCGGCGTGAAAAAGGTCATCAACGGCATCAACCTCAAGTTCGACGGCTAGCCTGGACCGAGGCCGGTCACCACCCTGGCCTGGGCAATGTTCCCCTCGGTGATTGATCTTGATCCCGTCACGCGGGGTTTACGCGGGTTTCATGCCGCGGAAAGCAAGCTTAAACGCTCGCACCCATCCGGACAGGCTCATGACTGATTCCAGCTTCACCCCACGCGATCCCGGCGTCCGACGCCTGGTGAACTCCCACCTCTTGTACGGCGCCGCCGGCGTGGTGCTCGGCCTCATCGCCAGCTTCGTCGCCATCAACTTCGGCCCGCAGTTCCTGAAGGCGGAACCCGTGTTCACCTTCGTGGCCCTGACCCTGGTGATGGCCATTGGCACCTCCATGATCGGCGGCCTGCTGGCCATGACGGCCTACAACGAGCAGACCCCGGCGGACGCCAGGCCGCCAACGGACGTGTGACCCCCCGCGGCCGCACGACCGAAGAGGGCCCTGGGTTACTGAAAACGGTTTGACCGCTCGCCGGCCTCCGGCGGTCCCAGGGGCAGCCTGTGTGATTCGACGGCAGGCATGACTGATTCTCCGGGTGAAAAGCCGCCAGCCTGGCAAAAAGCCGGTCGGGTTGGCGGTCGTTGACCAACACCGCTCATGCGTGGCTCGACCTGCACGAGCCTTCTGATCGCCACCCCCGTTATGATTGGGTCCTCGAAGCGAAGAGATTTTCCCCATGAAGCGCGCCTACCCCGTCATCCCCTCGTCGCTGCTGTTCCTGGCGGCGATGGTCACGTCAGCCGGCAGTATCGCCTCGGAACAGCTCATCGTGGTCGTTCGACACGCCGAGAAGCCCCCGGCCGGCCTCGGTCAGCTGACTTGCCAGGGGCTCCAGCGGGCCCTGCGTCTCCCGGCCTGGCTGGCATCGAACTTTCCGGCGCCCCATGCGATCTACGCGCCCGATCCGTCGGTGCGCGCCACCGAGATTCACGGCGACGGCGAGCGCTATGACTACGTGCGGCCCCTGGTCACGATTGCGCCGACGGCCATCGCCCTGGGTCTGCCCATCAACACGCAGTTGCCCTTCAATGATTCCGGCCTGCTCGCCGACACGCTGCTGGCCCCGGAGTATCGGGACAAGGTGGTTTACGTGGCCTGGGAGCACCTGCAGATCATGAATTTCGCCCAGGTGGTCATTCGCCGCCTCGGTAGCTCCGCGGAGGTCCCCGAGTGGACCAACGCGGACTACGACACGGTATTCGCCTTCCACATCGACTGGACCGGCACACCGAGCCTGCGCTTCGAGGTCCGGAAACAGGAACTCGGCGTGTTACCCGGTGACTGCCCGAACCCCTGACGCAACCC
>JAZBOL010000048.1:0-18083 GCA_036351115.1 Lysobacterales bacterium
AGACCTTCGGCGACAGGGACGTCGCCGAAGAGCCTACAGGGACGTATCTACGGCGTGTCTAAGCAGGGCAGGCAACCGAGCCCTGTGACGCTCCCGGGTGCGGGAAGAAAAGGCCTGGGCACAGGGGGCCGGCTTCGGGATGGGGGAGGGCGCCCCTCGCGCGGTGCGCTGGATGGTGCGTCTGGGAGGCCCGTGAGGTTTTCCCCGGCGGGCGCGCTGGATTGCTGATTGGGAGGGCCTCTGAAGCATACCCACGCGCCGTGGTGGTGGAGGTTTGGGGTGGCTCCCCCCTGGCAAGACCTTCGGCGACAGGGACGTCGCCGAAGAGCCTACAGGGACGTATCTACGGCGTGTCTAAGCAGGGCAGGCAACCGAGCCCTTACCCTCACTGTTACGCGCGGGAAGAAAAGGCCTGGGCACAGGCGGCGCCGCTGAGGGCCGTGTAGGTCAGCGCGATCGCCGGGATCTGCACGCTGAAGTCCACCAGCGCGTGGGTGGCGATGAGGACGGTTGCGGCGAGGCCCGTGGCGGGATAGACCCAGTGGCGGCCGCGGTGGCGGGTGCCGCGGAGGCAGATCCATCCGATCCAGGCGACGCAGGCGAACAGCGCCAGGGCGGCGGGCCAGCCGAGTTCGAAGAGGTTTTCGAGGTAGGTGTTGTGGGCCCGGTGGTAGTAGCCGTCGAGCTGTTCGCTGCGGTAGAGACGGAAGCTGTCGGCGTAGGTGCCGTAGCCGAAGCCCATGAGCGGGTTGTCCTCGATGCCCTCGGTGGTCAGTTCGAAGGCCTGCAGGCGCCCGTCCATGCCGGCGGTGGACTGGTCGAAGCGCTCCAGCAGGATGCTGCTGGTGATGAAGAACGTGGCGATCGTGAACGCCAGGGTCGCAAACAGCACGGCGCGGGTGCGCAGGCTGCCGATGGGCTGGCGGTGGTTGAGCGCCAGGAGCAGCACGGCGCCGCCGGCGAGGGTGGCCAGGAAGCCGCCGCGGCTGTGGGTCAGGATCAGGGCGCCGGTCATGAGGATCAGTCCCGCCAGGTAGGGCCAGGCGCGCGCCAGGAACTGTTCGAGCCGCACCTCGCGCTGCACCGGCAGCCGGTAGGCGGGGTTGCGGCGTTTCACCGCCAGGGCCTCGTGGAACAGGGCCACCAGGCACAGCAGGCACAGGCCCAGCCAGGTGGCGAAGTGGTTCCGGTTGACGAAGGTGCCGTGCACCGAGCCGGTCTGCTCCAGCGTCCAGAAACCGAGGAAGTTGTCCGTGCCGCCGAAGTAGCGCACCAGGCCGTAAACCGCGACTGCGAAGCCGACCCCCGCCAGCACGCGGAACAGCCAGCGCGCCCGGCGCACGTCACGGCACAGCTGAAAAGCGAGGAAAAAGGCCAGGCCGTAGCCGAGCAGTCGCATGAGCGCCGTCCAGCCGTCGTCCGGCGCGAGGGACACGGCGCTGAGTCCCGCCATGCGGTCGCCCAGCAGCTCGCCGTTGAGGGCCCAGAGCGGGTGATGCCAGGCGGGCGGCGTGTTTGTCAAAGCCTGCACGGCGGCCCAGGCCAGCACGGCGGCGAACAGCAGCGGCAGCCCCCGCGGCAGGTCCAGGCTGACCCGCCCCGGCGTCGCCAGGGCGATGACGCCCCAGCCGAGGCCCAGCACGCCGAGTCCGACCGAGAGCAGGGTCCAGGACCACTCCCGGTTGCTTCCCAGCGGCAGGGGCGCCAGCACGAGCAGCAGGGCGAAGCCGAAAAACAGCAGATGATTCATGGGAACCTATTTGCCACGAAGCGCGGGCCAACGCAAAGCCCCGCTCCCGATTCAGAAGCCGCCGGGCTCCCCGTCGGTCTGCAGGAGACGCTGCTCGTCCCCGTCGATGACCAGGCAGGACAGCACGCCCGAGTGAAACGCGCCCGTGTCCAGGCCGATGCGGTTGCCGTTCAGCTCCGGCTCCGGCGTGATGGTGTGCCCGTGGACGATAACCGCTCCGTGGTCCGCGTCGCTGTCGATGAACTCGTCGCGGATCCAGAGCTGGTCCTCGAAATGCTGGTCCTCGAGAGCCACGCCGGGACGGATGCCGGCGTGGACGAAGTAGTAATCCCCGGCCCGGTAGCTGAGCAGCCCGTCCTCGAGGAATTCCCGGTGGCTGTCCGGCAACACCTGGGCCAGTTCCTCGGCCAGGTTCTTCATGTCCTTCATGAGCGGCATGAAGGTCACGTTGATGCCGTAGCTCATGAGCGTCTCGCGGCCGCCGAAGCTCAGCCACCCGGCCGTGGCTTCCGGGTAGTCGAGAAAGTCGAGCATGGCCTGCTCGTGATTGCCTTTCAGGAAGACCGTGTCGAACCCCGGCAGCTGCGTCTCGAGCAGGAGTTCGACGACCTGCTTGGACTGCAGGCCGCGGTCGATGTAATCGCCGAGGTAGATGATCCTGCGCTCACCCTCGAAGCCCGCCGCGTCAGCGCGAATCAACGCGTGCATGTCGATCAGCAGGTCCGCACGCCCGTGGATGTCTCCAATGGCGTAGAGGCGCGTCTGCTCCGGTCCCCGCGGACCGGATTCCCCCCCGGCTGCAGGCGCGTTCTTCTTCTTGCGGAAAAGCCCGATCACCCCGGATTCTCCAGTGCGCGCACGATGGTGTCGCTTCTGGTACCTAATACGGATTCGATGCGGGAAAGATCTAACCGGCCCTCGCGCAGGGCGCGGCGAAAGGCCCGTTCCTGCACCCGCCAGGCCAGCAGGGTCTGGTCGCTGAGCAGGGCCCGCCCTTCCTCGTCCAGGGCATGAGCCACCTGGAACCCGAGCTCGACCCGCGGCAGCAGCAGGGTCGGCTCCACCCTGCCCGTCAGGATCGACATGGTCAGCGCCTCCGCCACGGCGGTGGCCTCCTCGCCCAGGGCGGCGCGGGCCCGCGCGATGCGCAGCCAGGTGCGCGGCTTGGCCGGGGCGCGCGCCACGGCTTCGAGGCCCGCGTCCAGGGAGCGGGCCAGCGCCGGGCGCTGCAGCCAGGGTTTGCCGGCGGCATCCAGGGCCTGCAGGTAGTTCAGCTGGCTCAGACCGTCGTAGTAGCGGTAATGGGGATGGTGTCCGATCGCGGTCTCGGCGCGCGTCCGCAGCGCCACCAGCTGACCCGGGGGAACCTCTCCCTCGCGAAAATAGCGGGCCAGCGCCGTGTCCACGGGCAGGTACGCCAGGGTGGCCTGCAGACGCGGCAAGCCGAGGGTCAGCAGCGCGACGGCCGCGGTCACGGCCACCCCGGCCACGGCGAAGCCGCGCACGCGGCGCGTGCGCGCGGGGCTGCCCCTGCGGTCTGCCCCCGATCGATTTCCCCCCGGTCGTTCCGTCATGGCCCGATTGTCCCTCCCCGCGCACGGAATCGCCAGCCTGCTAGGCGACGAGCTTCGCGTCAGGTACGCTGGGACGCTGGAGACCGGGCCACGCACCGTGGTCGAGGGAGAATCTTGAACCGGGGATTTGGATCCATGGCGGGCGGCGCCCACGCCCGGACGGCCGTGCCTGCGCTGTCCGTGACCTTGGCCGTGCTCGCCCTGCTGGCGCCGGTGGGCGCCTGGGCCGCGGGCGGGGAAATGCCATCCCTGGTGCACGATATCGGCATCAGCCTGCTCACTGCGGGCCTCCTCGCCCTGATCTTCACCCGGCTGCACATTCCCAGCATCGCGGCCTTTCTCGCCGCGGGCATCATCGTCGGGCCCCTCGGCCTCGAGCAGGTCACGGACCCGGACAACATCGACACGATCGCGCAGCTGGGCTTCATCCTGCTGCTGTTCCTGATCGGCCTCGAAATCGATTTCAAGAAAATCTTCGGCAGCGGCAAGGCCGTCACCGTGTCCGGCTTCTTCCAGTACCCCCTGACCATCGCCCTGGGCTTCGGCGCCGTGAAGCTGATGGTGTTGCTGGGCATCGGCGGCGAGCTGCTGGCCCTGAGCGAACACGCGCCGCTCTACCTCGGGGTCGTCATCGCCGGCTCCTCCACGCTGCTCGTGGTCAAGCTGTTCCAGGAAAACTTCGAGCTCGATACGGAACCCGGGCGCCTGGCCCTCGGCATGCTCGTCTTCCAGGACATCTGGGTCATCATCGTGATCCTGATCCAGCCGAACCTGCTGAACCCGGAGATCATGCCCATCCTCATGTCCTTCGCGGGCATCTTCCTGCTGGCCGTGTTCAGCGTCATGCTGTCGCAGATGGTGTTCGAAATCTGCTTCGAGTGGATCGCCAAGACCCCGGAGCTGACCCTCACCGCCGCCCTGGCCTGGTGCTTCACCGTGGTGTTCTTCGGCCAGAGCATCGACGTGGTGTTCGAGGTGACCACCGGCATGAACCCGCACATGAATGTCGGCTCCGGCATGGCGGCGCTCATCGCCGGGGCCTGCATCGCCAACCTGCCCTCCGCCACCGAGGTCATCACCAAGGTCAGCGTGGTGAAGGACTTCTTCATCACCCTGTTCTTCGTGGCCCTGGGCATTTCCATCCCGGCCCCGGACGGCTGGGACGTGATCATCCTCGCGGTCGTGCTGGCGGTACTGGCGATCCTGGCGCGGCTGTTCGTGTTCTTTCCCCTGTTCTATTTCACCGGCGTGGACCAGCGCAACGCCATGGTGTCCTCCGTGCGCCTGGCGCAGATTTCCGAGTTCGGCCTGGTGATCTGCTTCCTTGGCGCCCAGTACGGCCACATCAGTCCGGCCCTGAGCTCGGCGGTGATCTTCGCCTTCGTCCTGACCGCCCTCGCGACGCCGCTGCTCTACAGCAAGGCTTACGAGATTCACCGCTTCCTGCAGCCCGCCCTCGAGCTCCTCGGCTTCAAGTCGCCCCCGGACGCGGGGGACGAAGGCGGCAGGCGCTACCGTCTCGCCCTGCTCGGCTTTCACCGGCACGCCTCGTCCCTGCTCGCCAACCTGGCGGACCGGGACCCGGAGCTGTTGCGGGACACGCTGGTGGTGGATTTCAACGTCGCCATACACGATCGCATCCGCGCCCTGGGGGCGACGGTGAAGTACGGTGATCTCGCAAACTCCGAGACCCTGCACCACATCGGCCTCGGCCAGGCGGAGGTCATCATCTGCACCATTCCCGACGACCTGCTGCGCGGCATCGACAACCGCTCCCTGGTACACACGGTGCGGGAGATGAACGAGGACGGCGTGATCATCGCCAACGCCATCCGTTTTGAAGAAATTGAAAAAGTGTATGATGCGGGAGCGGATTACGTGTACATGGCCCGGCTCGAGTCGGCCAACGCCCTTGGGGAGGCGGTGCACGAAGCGCTGGCCAGTCGCATCGATGTCTATCGGGATCATAACGACGAAAAGAACCGCATCCGGGAAGGACGGAAAGAGGTTCTGAACTGATCTCGACTCCAGGGCCTGGGGGCCTGTAAAAGGGGGTTCAGTCATGACACGGCTCGTACAGATCACCGACACGCACATCACCCACCGGGGCAAGCTGCTCTACGGCCAGGTGGATACACCGGAAAACCTCCGGGACACGGTCACGGAGATCAATCGCATCCGGCCCCGGCCGGACCTGGTGGTCGTCACCGGCGACCTGGTCGAGAACGCCGACCGGGAAAGCTACCAGCACTTCAAGGAACTGATCGAACCGCTGCAGGTTCCGGTCTTCGTGCTGCCCGGCAACCACGACGACCCGGAAATGATGACCGCGCACCTGTCGGACACGCCCTGGTTCCCGGTCACGGACGACACGTTCCAGTACGCCGTGGAGATGGACGATTTCCGCATGCTGGCGCTCAACAGCCACGCCGGCGGCAGCGAGCTGCCGGAACTCGACGGCGACCACCTCGCCTGGCTCGAGCGCGAATTGCCCAGGTCGGACAAGCCCACCCTCATCGCCCTGCACCACCCGCCCATGGTCACGGGCATCGAGTTCATCGACATGGGCGGTGCGGAATGGTTCGAGGGCCTGCGCGAGGTGCTCAACGCCGCGGACAACGTGCACCTGGTGATCTGCGGCCACTGCCACACGGACATGGCCGGACGCATCGGCCGCGTCCCGGTTTACATGTCCGGCAGCGTCGCCCACCAGCTCATCGCCGCCCGCACCGTGGACATCGCCCCCTCCTTCGACGTCAGGCCGGTGCCGCCGGTCCTGCACCACTTCATCAACGGGCAGTTCGTGTCCGGCTCCTATCCCTGGCCGGTGAACACCGAGGTCAATCGCATCGATCGCCAGTCAGGCATTCCCTGGGAAACCCTCAAGCTCCAGATGATGGGGTCCAAGGCGCCCTGAGCCTTTCGCTCGTGGTGATCGTGCCTGGGGTTGGGTGTGTGCCCCCCTGGTTCAGGACACGCGCGTGAATACGTCCCTGTAGGCTCTTCGGCGACGTCCCTGTCGCCGAAGGTCCTGAACCAGGGGGGCACACACCCAACCTGCATCCGCGAGGCTCCGGGCGAAAAGCTTAGGGCGCCTTGGACCTCCAGCCTCCGAACCGGGTTTCCCAGGGGATGCCCTCCTCCGGGGGAAAACCCCGGGACGGGACTGCAGGGAACGACGGGGCCGTTGGGTTGCCTTTGCCTTTCCCAGAGCGGCCAGTACTGCTCCTGGGTGGCAGCGCTGTCCTGCTTCGACCCCTTGGGATGCTGGGAGACGCGGCTTACCCCTCTAATCAGGACCTTCGGCGCCAGGGATGGCGCCGAAGAGCCTACAGGGATGTATTTACGGCGTGTCCTGATTAGAGGGGTAAGTCGCGTCCCACGACTCCCAACCCCCGGGGTCGAAGCAGGACAGGGCCCCGATCAGGAGTAGTACTGACCGTAGCGGCCGTAGTGGTAGTAGTAGCCGGAGTCCCCATACCCCAGCCGCCCATAGCGCTTGAGGTCCACCTGCTGCAGGACGACGCCGGCGAGAGGGACGCCGGATTTGCGCAGGAGGTCGAGGGCCGCCCGGGCGACTTTCTTGGGGGTCTGGTTCCAGCGCACGACGAAGAGGGTCTTGTCCGCCACCTGGCCGATGACCCGGGCGTCGGCAACGGCCATGACCGGGGGCGCATCGATGAGGATGTAGTCGTAGCGTTCCTTGAGCAGGTCAATCACGTGCTGCATGCGGTGGCTGGCGAACAGGTCCGTGGCGCTCACGTACTTGCCCTCCCCCGTGCGCATGAGGTCCATGCCGGATTCTTCGTGGGTGGTGATGAAACCGGTCACGTCGTCCGTCTCGGCAATCACGAAGTCCGTCAGGCCCGGGCCCTTGGCGTCGACCCCGAGCTTGTCCTCCACCGAGGAACGCCGCAGGTCGCCGTCCACCACGATGACCTTGTGGCCCTGGCGCGCGAGGACGAGGCCGAGGGCCAGCACGAGGCTGGTCTTGCCTTCCTCGGGCACGGAGCTCGTGATCTGTATGGCCTGGATTTTCGTATCCGGGTCCGACAGCTTGAGACTGATCTTGAGGGAGTTGATCGCTTCCACGAAACCCGATCCGTCGCGGGTCGTCACGTGCTCGTGCGGGGGCGTCTTCTTCGGCAACTTCGGCATCAGGCCGATCGTGTGCACACCGAGCTGCTGCTCGATCTGCTCCGGCGTCAGCATGCCGGGGCTGAGCAGGTGCAGGCCGATCACCAGGCCGCAGGCGCCAAGGAAGCCCAGGAGGCTGATCAGGAGCAGGATGCGCTGGCGGTTCGGCGACGAGGGGCTGCCCGGGATCACGGCGTTGGACAGCACGCGGGCGTCCGGCGTTTCCGTGCCTTCCGTCGTCGTCGTTTCCTTGAAGCGCGTCAGGAACGTCTCATAGAGCGTGCGGTTGGCCGCGGCTTCGCGCTCCAGGGCCCGCAGCTGGATCGCTTCGCGGTTCTGCACGCCGGTTTCACTCTCCGCCTCGCGCAGGCTGTCTTCCAGGCTCGCTTCGCGGGTCCGGGCGACCTCGAGTTCGTTTTCGAGTCCGAGCACGACCTTCTGGATCTCTTCGTCGATCCGGTTACGCACGTCACCCAGCTCCGCGTTCACCTGCAGCATGCGCGGGTGCTTGGGCCCGTATTCGACGGACAGCTCGGAGATGCGCCGCTGCACCTCGGCCTCCTGGCTGCGCAGCTGCTGGATCATGGGCGAAGACAGCACCTCGCTGGCAGTCTCGAGACCGGAGGCGTCGGCCACGAGGAGACGCTCCACCTGGGCCAGGCGCGCCTCCGCCTCGGCGCGCTCCGCCCGGGCGATGATGAGCTGGCTGTTGATCGCGCTGAGCTGCTGGGTGAGCAGGTCGCCGGTGGCGCCCTCGGTCAGGCCCTGCTCGATGCGGTAGATCTCCACCGCCTGTTCGGAATCGCGCACGTTCTGCTCGAGCTCCCTCAACTGCTCACTCAGCCAGGTGGACAGGCGCTCGGCGGACTCGAGCTTGGCCTCGAGCTTGTCGCGGATGTAGGTTTCCGGGTGCTCGTTGGCGATGCGGGCGGCCAGCTTCGGGTCCGGTGAGCTGAAGGTCAGGTTGATGATGCTGGTGAGCTCGACGGCCGCGACGTCCAGCTTGGACAGAAAGATGTTCACCGCCCGCACCATCTCGCGTTCCGCCTGCTCTTCCTCGCTCGGCTCAGCGACCACCACTTCCCCGGTGGAAGCGCCGCGCAGGGACGCCAGCCAGCCATCCGGTATCCAGTTCACCGGGTTGAGGAAGCGCGTCCAGCTCTGGCCCTCGTCCGGGTCGCGCAGGCTGGGGTTGAATTCCGGCAGGGCGAGCAGATTCAGCCGCTCGACGGTTTTCTGCGCCAGGCGCCGGGATCTCAGGACCTCCATCTCCTGCTGCGTGTCCAGGCCGAAGTAGCGCTGGTAGATCGCCTGCTGAAAATCCAGGGGCTGGCTGTCGGTCACGCCGATCAGGATGTCCGAGCGCGCCGTGTAGATGGACTGCAGCTGATTCACGTAGAGGTAGCCCAGGACCGCCACGAGCAGCGTGACCACGGCAATCAGGCGGCGTCGGAACCACAGCAGCTGGAGATAATCCAGCAGCGGAAAGGGCTCGTCCTGCGGCGACGAATCGGGCGGCCGCGAAGGAGGCTTGTAGGGTGGATCGACCGCGTGCAGGGGCGTGCTCATGAGGGCGTCACGGGTAGGCGCGAGGTGAGGTCATCAACGTTCATCAAAACATCCGCTCATCGACACGGATGATGTCACCGGGCTGCACGCGATCACTGACGGGCAGGCGAATTTCCTCTTCCTCCGGGTCCCCGGCCCGGATCACGTACACGATGTCCTGCTTGGCCCGGAACGTGTAACCGCCGGCGATGGCGATGGCGTTCAGGTAGGTCATGCCGTCCACGTAGGGGTAGTCCCCGGCGCTGTTGATCTCGCCGATGATGTAGAAAGGCCGGTAGGTCAGCACCTGCACCGTGACCCGCGGGTTGACCAGGTAGTCGGGCCGCAGCGCATCGACGATGGCCACCTCCAGCTCAGCGGCGGTCTTGCCGGCGCCCTCGACCTGGCCGATCAGCAGCATGGGGAAACGCCCGGAACCGTCCAGGGTGTAGTCGCCGCTCAGGTCCGGGTGGTTGAACACGTTGACGGAAATCCGGTCGCCCGGTCCGAGCCGGTAATTCTCCGAAACGGGCCCGTCGGCGATTTCCTGCGTTGCCGCCCAGGCCGCGGTGGACAGGAGAACCAGCAGCAGGGCCACGGTGGCGCGAAAGGCCTGCAGGAAGGGCGAAACAGGATTCATACGATCGGAGGACAAGCCGCTAACGGGAGGGGAATTATAGGGTTTAGGCGCGGGGCACCGCCAGCAATACGCCGCCGCGGGCGGCCCGGGCGGCCCGGGCGCGTGGCCCTAAAGCGCCAGGCCCAGCAGGATGAACAGCCGGTTGGCGCTGTACTCGAAGGCGCCCAGGTTCGAATCCTGCCGCTCGTAGCCGTAGCCGCCGCTCAGGGAAAGATTCCGGTTGAACAGGTAGGACAGGCCGATGTCCGCGCGGATGACCTCCGTGCTGCTGAGCTCCGTGCCCAGGTCGATACCCGGGTTCTCGTAGTCGTTGTTCGTGTAGGAGCCCCGCAGATTGAACAACAGGTTCCTGCGCAACTCCTCCTGGTAGCGCGCCGACCAGAGCTGGCTGAAGTAGCCCGAGGTGCCGGGCTGGTTGGTTTCCTGGGGGCTGGCGCGCAGGCGGACGTCGATGATGCTGGTCTGGCGCGGCGTCCAGGTGAGCCCGGCGCCCAGGCCCCAGCCCTCCACGTCGGGCAGGCGCGGGTCGTCGTATTTCTGTTGCGAGTAAATCAGGGACAGGTCGCCCACGAGCAGGTCGGTCATGTCCCAGCTCAGGCCGACCACGGCCGCGCTGCCGCTGGAGTCCCGGTTGAAGCCGTTGCGGTCCACCGGCAGGTCGTAGGAAATGTCGTTCCAGCCGTAGGACCCGAAGATCGCCGTTTCCGGTCCCAGCTGGTAGTCGGCGCGCAGGGTCACCCGGTCCTGGTCCCGGTTCCGGTCCGAGTTGTCGATGAACTCCCCGTCGCCGGTGATGTTGTCGTCGTAGTCGAAGCTGTTGAAGTTGTAGTAGCCCCCGACCTTCAGGCGGTTGAAGACGTGGTCGTACCCGGCCCCCCAGCCGCCGTAGTCGAACTGGGTCGGCGTGATCGGCCCGCCGGCGTCCGGGGTCCGTCGATCCTCGTGCAGGCGGTAGTAGGACACGTCCGCGCTGAACCAGCTGTTCTGCAGGACGTCGACGCGGCCGTCCGCGCGCACGGACCAGTCCTCGTAGTCGTTCCGGCTGAAGTCGTTGAAGCGGGCGATATCGCCCCAGGCGGAGACGTTCAGGGCGTGGCGGTTCCAGTCGCTGCGCAGGTCGGCGTAGGGCCGGATGTGCCAGGCCGTGTCGGAAATCTCGTTTTCCGGGAGGTAGAAGACGTTGTCGTTCCAGCCCCAGGCCAGGTCGACGCCGGGCAGGAACACGAAGCTGCCGACGCGCGCGCCGGGGGGCTGGTAGTCCTCGGGAGCGCTCAGAAGAACGCGTTGGAAGATGCCGGGGTCGAAGTATTGCTGTGCCTGGGCGTTGAACGGCGCCAGGGCGACCAGGAGCAGCCCAGCCGCGAACAACCTTCTTGTCGATGACACAGCCCCACCCCGATGTCTCATGAGATCATTGCCTTGCGGCTCCTCGACGTCGCGAACCTTGCGGTTCGCGACACGGTTTCCTCGAGGGATCTCCGTTTCCCCAGCGCATCGGCCTTCGCCGTGCACCCTCCAGTATAGGAAATGGCGCCCTCCGGGGAAAGCGCTGTCCGCCGGGCCGGCGGCTCAGTCTCCCCCGTCGCCGTCCTCGCCCCGGGCGGCTCGCACCGCCGTGTCCCAGGGCAGCATGGCGCATTCGACCCGCGCCGGGTAACGCCGGACGCGCACCAGGGGCTGCATGAAGTCCGGGGCCTGGGCGACCTCGCCGCTGCGAATCGACGCGGCGAAGCCGTCACGCCCGGTGACGACGTCGCCGATGGGCGAGCCGGCGAGGTGGCGGCACAGCAAGGCGCTGCTCGCCGTGCAGATCGCGCAGGACTCGCCGCTGAAGGCCGCGGCCTCGATGGCGCCGTCGCGGACGCGAAAGTGGATGGTCACCGAATCGCCGCACAGGGCGTTGTGCCCGTCGGCGCTGTGCGTCGGCCGGATGTCCGCGTTCTTGCCGTAGGCTTCGCGGGAATGCTCGATCACCGCCTGCCGGTAGAGATCCGTGAGGGACTCGCCGCCCAAGGCTCAGAGTTCCACGTCCATCCACACCATGCGGTGATCCGACAGATCCACGAGGTCGTGCCCGGGGTCGCCGGCGGCCGGCCAGAACACGCCGCAGCCGACGATGTCGGTGCGGCGGGCCGTCAGGAGGTAGTCCACGCGGAGGTTACCGGTGGTTTCGTCGTTGAAGTCGGCGGTGTCGTACTTGGGGTTGCCGCGGTGCCGGGCGTTGATGCCCCCCTGACGGCGGCTCGCTTCCAGGGCGCCGGCGCTCGAAGGAATGCAGCTGCGGTTCGTGCTGCGGCTGTTGACCAGTTCCTCGATGGCCGAGTCGATGGAGTCGCCGTCCTTCGGGTCGGCGTTCAGGTCGCCGGCGAGCACCCAGGGCTTGCCCCGCTGCAGGCCGCCCTGGCGGCCGTCATCGTCGTAGATGTACTGCCCGTCGCCCTGGGAAAGGTAATCGACCCAGAAGCGGATTTCGTCGTGGTTGCGTCGGCCGTTGCGGTTCTCGGGACCGTCGAACACCGGCGGCGTGGGATGGCTGACCAGGAAGCGCACGGTGGTGAAACGCCCCACCTGGATCGGCACGTCCCAGTGGCTCTTGGAGCTCAGGGGCAGCGTGGTCCAGATGTCGTCGCTCCAGAACGTGCTGCGATCGGGGTTGTAGGGGCGCAGCCCGGTGGGCATGTCGCTCCACAGGAAGCGCCGGAAGGTGCGGGCCGCCGCCGCGTCGATGGGAAAGCGGGAAAGCACCAGCATGCCGTACTGGCCCGGAAACGTGCCGTAGCCCAGGGCGTCACCGGGACCACCGATGTCACCGTCGCCGTCGATGTCCTCGCCGCTGCTCACGCCCGTGTTCACCGGGGCGCTGAAGCTGTAGTCGTAGGTGATGGGGTCTTCGCCCCGCTGGCTGACCGCCAGGTAATTGGCGTTGAGCAGGGCCGCCGCGTCCACGCCTTCCTGGTAGTCGAATTCGTTCAGCAGGATCACGTCCGGACGCTTGAGCTGGAGGATCGCCGCGAGCTTCTTCAGGTTTTCGTCCTCGCCCGTGGCCAGGCGCGCGGCCAGCTCACCCTCGGTCTCGAGCCCCATGGCCACGTTGAAGGTCGCGAAGCGCACCACGTCCTGGGCGACGACCGGGGCCGCCGACAGCAGGCCCGCCAGGACCAGCAGCGCCGACCCCACCCACCGGCGACCGGCGTGCAGGGTATTCCGTGGTTCGTGGTGCTGGATTCGATGCATCAAACGGTCTCCAGGAGATGCCGAAGGGGACGGCGAGGTTTTGAAAACGCCTAATCGGTAAATACCGTCATTTCCGGAGACTTCAAGGCGCGGTCCTTGAGCTTCTCGATCTGGTCCCGGACGTTCGCGGCCTCCTCGAACTCCAGGTTCTCCGCGTGCTGGAACATTTTCTTCTCGAGCTCGCCGATGGCCTTCGCCAGCTGCGCCGGACCGAGCGCCTCGTACTGCGCCTCTTCCTCCGCCACGGCGGCGCTGCGGCGGCGCCGGCCCGAAGGCTGGCCGTCCCGCGCGCCTTCCATGATGTCGGCGATTTTCTTCTGCACGGTCTGGGGCGTGATGCCGTGCTCCTCGTTGTGCGCCAGCTGCTTCTGGCGACGACGCTCCGTTTCGTCGATGGCGCGCTGCATGGAGCCGGTCATCCGGTCGGCGTACATGATGACCTTGCCCCGCACGTTGCGCGCCGCGCGGCCCATGGTCTGGATCAGGGAGCTGTCCGAGCGCAGGAAGCCCTCGCGATCTGCATCGAGGATGGCCACAAGAGAAACTTCTGGCATATCAAGCCCTTCACGCAACAAGTTAATGCCGACTAGCACGTCGAATTCCCCCAGCCGCAGGTCCCGGATGATCTCCACGCGCTCCACCGTGTCGATGTCCGAGTGCAGGTAGCGCACCTTGACGCCGTGCTCGGCGAAGTACTCGGTCAGGTTCTCCGCCATGCGCTTGGTCAGGGTCGTGACCAGCACGCGGTCCCCCAGGGCCACGCGGTCGGTGATCTCCGACAGCAGATCGTCCACCTGCTCCGCCACGGGGCGGATCTCCACCTCCGGATCCACCAGGCCCGTGGGGCGCACCACCTGCTCGGCCACGTCCTTCGAGTGTTCCCGCTCGTAGGCCCGGGGCGTGGCGGAGACGAACACCATCTGCCCGGCCCGCTGCTCCCATTCCTCGAACTTGAGGGGCCGGTTGTCCAGCGCCGACGGCAGGCGGAACCCGTAGGTGACCAGGTTTTCCTTGCGTGACCGGTCGCCCTTGTACATGGCGCCCACCTGGGGAACCATCACGTGGCTCTCGTCCAGGATCAGCAATGCGTCGTCCGGCAGGTAGTCGTAGAGCGTGGGCGGCGCCTGCCCCGGACCACGGCCCGTGAGGTGGCGCGAGTAGTTCTCGATACCGTTGCAGTAGCCCAGCTCCATCATCATTTCCATGTCGTAGCGCGTGCGCTGTTCGAGGCGCTGGGCCTCGACCAGCTTCTGGCTGTCGCGGAGCTGGTCCAGGCGGACCTGCAGTTCCTCGCCGATGGCCTGCA
Source organism: Lysobacterales bacterium (assembly GCA_036351115.1). Lineage (GTDB taxonomy): Bacteria > Pseudomonadota > Gammaproteobacteria > Xanthomonadales > SZUA-36 > Marinihelvus. Next base: position 14,190 of record JAZBOL010000048.1, read on the forward strand.
CCGCGTCCAGCACGATCTGCCGGGGCGTCACGTAGTGGCTCTTCGGATAGATCGTGATGCTCGGCAGCTGCTCGAGCATCTCCCCGGTGAGCGGGTCGAAGAGCGCGATGGACTCGATCTCGTCGTCGAACAGCTCCACGCGCACGGCCTGCGTGTCCTCGTCCCCCGGGAAAATGTCGATGACCTCGCCGCGCACCCGGTAGGTGCCGCGGCGCAGCTCCATGTCGTTACGGCTGTACTGCATCTCGGCGAGACGGCGCAGCACGTGGCGCTGGTCAATGGTGTCGCCCTGGGTCAGGCCCAGGGTCATGCTGAGGTACTGGCTCGGGTCGCCGAGGCCGTAGATGGCCGACACGGTGGCGACGATGATCGTGTCCCGGCGCTCCAGCATGGCCTTGGTGGCGGACAGGCGCATCTGCTCGATGTGCTCGTTGATGGAGGCGTCCTTCTCGATGTACGTGTCGCTGGACGGGACGTAGGCTTCCGGCTGGTAGTAGTCGTAGTAGCTGACGAAGTACTCGACGGCGTTCTTCGGAAAAAATTCCCGGAATTCGCCGTAGAGCTGCGCCGCCAGGGTCTTGTTCGGCGCCATGATCATGGTCGGGCGCTGCAGGCGCTCGATCACGTTCGCCATGGTGAAGGTCTTGCCCGAGCCGGTGACGCCGAGCAGCGTCATGTTGCCCTCCCCGCCCTCGAGGCCCGTCACGAGGCGCTTGATGGCAGCGGGCTGGTCGCCGGCGGGGCGAAACTGGGTATGCAATTCGAAGAGGCGTTCGCTCATCCGGCCGAGTATAGCTTTCCGGTGTGAAAAATCGGGCTTTGGCCCGGGCGCATCGCCGGTGGATGGCTCCGTCGTGTTCGACCGGGCTCCCGCGTCACTTCGGCTCACCCCGGACCGTCGTTCGTTGGTACACTAGGAGGTTCCGGGCCGCATTCCAGTACGACGCCGTCCGGGACGAGAGAGTGACCGCCGAAGCACCCTGAAGAAGCAGCCAGAAGAGATTGCACCGTGAGCCTGAGACCGTCCAACCGCATCGCCCAGATCAAACCTTCCGCTACCATCGCCGTGGCCCAGAAAGCCCGGGAACTGCGCGCCGAGGGGCGCGACATCATTTCCCTCGGCTTCGGCGAGCCCGATTTCGACACGCCGGACCACATCAAGGCGGCGGCCATCGCGGCCATCGAGGCCGGCGACACCAAGTACCCGCCGGTGGACGGCACGCCGGCGCTCAAGCAGGCGATCATCGACAAGTTCAAGCGTGACAACCAGCTCGAGTACACGCCCAACGAGATCACCGTGGGCAACGGCGCCAAGCAGGTGCTGTTCAACCTCATGTGCGCCGTGCTCAACGAGAACGACGAGGTGCTGATCCCCGCGCCCTACTGGGTGAGCTACCCGGACATGGTGAAAATCGCCGGCGGCGCACCGGTCATCGTCAACACGGGCGAGGACTCCGACTACAAGGTCACCCCGCGCATGCTGCGCTCGGCCATGACCTCGCGCACCCGGCTGCTGTTGCTCAACGGGCCTTCGAACCCGACGGGCAAGGTCTACAGCGAAGAGGAATACGCGGCCCTGGGCAAGGTGCTGCGGGAAAATTCGCGCATCGTCATCGCCTGCGACGACATCTACGAACACATCTACTGGGCCGACTCGCCCTTCCGCACGCTGCTCAACGCCTGCCCGGACCTGAAAGACCGGACCGTGGTGGTGAACGGCGTGTCCAAGGCCTACGCGATGACCGGCTGGCGCATCGGCTACGCCGGCGGGCCGGAAGAACTCATGAAGGCCATCAAGAAGGTGCAGAGCCAGAGCACCTCCGGCGCCTGTTCCATCTCGCAGGCCGCCGCCACGGAAGCGCTGAACGGCCCACAGGATTGCGTGGCCATGATGCGCGACGCGTTCAAAGAGCGCTACGAATACATCGTGCCGGCACTCAACAAAATCGAGGGCGTCGTATGCCCCGAATGCGACGGCGCCTTCTACGCCTTCCCCTCCTTCCAGGGCGTCATCGACCGCATGGACGACATCAAGGACGACGTGGAGCTGTCCGAGTGGTTCCTGGAGAACGCCGGCGTGGCCATGGTGCCGGGAACGGCGTTCGGTGCGCCGGGGCATATCCGGCTGTCCTTCGCGACCTCGCTGGATCAGCTAAAGGAGTGCGTGGCGCGCATCGAGCGGGCCCTGGAAGGCTAAACCCCCACCCTGCCCGCCTCGTGACGGGAAAGCGCCGCGGTGGACCCGGGACCCGGGCCCACCGCGGCACGTTCGATCACAGGGTCCAGTTCAAACCGGCATAGAAGAACCGGCCCCGGGGACCCGTCGGCCGCGACAGCGCGCCGATGTAGGGCTTCTCGTTGAACGCGTTCCGGACGCCACCGTACAGCTCGAGCTTGCTGGAGAGGTACCAGGAGGCGTTGAAGTCATGTACGAAGGATGACCCCGTGCTCTGGATGTTGACGAAATCGGGATTGCTCGCCAGGTCGTTGTTCGTCACGTCCGCGGGAAGCTGGCTCGATTCGTAGCGAACGTTCCAGCCCACCCGGAAATCCGAGAAGTTCCAGTCCGCATTCAGGGTCGCGATCCACTCCGGCCGGCTGAGTTCGCCCAGCACGTCGGTGACCTGGTCGGGGGCCGACACGTCACGCGTCTCGTCGTTGCTCAGGAAGTGCGTCCCGAGCGATGACAGCGTGATGAAGCCGAGATCCCCTCCACCGGGTACGTCGAAGGTGTAGTCGATACGCCAGTCGATGCCGCTGGTCTCGACCGCGGCGAGGTTGATCAGCCCGGAACGGAACCCGGTGATAAAGCCGTCGGTCGGGTCGCGATCGATGGCCTCACAGAACTGGTTGTTCAGCGAGGGCGCATCGACGCAGTTCGAGGCGATGGCGAAGGCGCCGAGGGAGTCGATCAGGCCGTCGATCTCGATGTGGTAGTAGTCGAGGGTGACGATCAGCCCGTCCAGCGCACCATTGAACTCAGTGAAGGGCCGGTAGACGAAACCGGCGGTGAAGGTATCGGCCACTTCCGGGTCGAGGTTGGGATTGCCCCCGCTCACCCCTGGAATCCGCGCGGACACGAAGTTCGTGGAGTTGTAGGCGCCCGGTTCATCGCCGACCGGACCGACCAGCGCCCGGCAATTGGCTTCGCGAAACTCGGTGCCACCGTCGATGAACTGCGGGTTACACGGATCGTCGTCGGCGCCGAGGAACGCGGTGAACTGCGGTGAAAACGCCTCTCCGATGTTCGGTACGCGCACGGCGCGGGACACCGTGCCCCGGAATACCAGGGAGTTGATCGGCGCCCAGCGGCCACCGACGGACCAGGTATCGGTGCTGCCGAACGTTTCGTAGTCCGAGTAGCGGTAGGAACCGGGCAATTCGAGCTGTTCGGCCAGAAACAGGTCGGAAAGGATCGGCACCCGGACCTCGCCGAAGTACTCATTGACTTCGATCTCGCCGGAAGACGGGTTCACCGGCCCGCCGTTGGACCCGATGGTTCCGAAGGTCAGGCCCGCCAATTCGAGAGACCCGGGCTGGAACGCACTGCTCTCCTTGCGGTATTCATAACCGGCTGCGAAGCCGATGGGCCCGGCAGGCAGGCTGAAGTAGCGTTCCGTATCGCCGGCGATGGTCGCCGTCAGCACGTTCTGTTCGATGTCGTTGAGGCTGGTCTGCGGCACGAAGATGAAATCCGCCGCTTCCTGGCTGATGGAATTGAAACCGAAGATATTCACCGGCACGCACTGCCCGTCACCCGGTGAGAAGGTCGAGATCCCGAAATTCGGGTTCTGCGCCGGGAAGGGTGAGGACGGCGGCACCGTGGCGCTCGGATCGATGTCGGAGCGGCAAACGATCTCCCCGGTCTCCGGATCGACCACCGCGTCGATGGCG
>JAZBOL010000049.1:0-18851 GCA_036351115.1 Lysobacterales bacterium
CGCTTCGAGGCGGGCGACGTCGAGAAAGTGGACGCCTATCATCGCTCGATCGCGTGGTCGCTTCACCGGGAGCAACTCGTGTTCGAGTGCCTTGCCGACCAGGCCTGGCTGTTCTCCACCGATGCCGGCCGCGAGTGTCAGCCATCGAACGAAGCCTGGCCAATACCGGAGAACTGGCCGATCCCCGGCCTCGAAAACAAACGCCGTAGCTACAACCGCGGCGACTCCTCGCCATCCGACCCGTCAGGCCCCGACTCCTGACGCAACGCCACGGCGACGGTCGGCGAACCCACCCCCCAGGGAGCGGTTCACAGCGCAGGCGAGAGCGACCGCACGTTTTGCGCGCAGCGCAAAGAGTAAGGATGCGAAGCCGTCGCGCTTGGGTTTTGAAAGGGGGTGCGCACCAGGCCTTTACCTCATACCCGTCGAGACTCAGACAAATCCAAGCTCGAAGGCCTTGAGCACGGCCCGCGTCCTGTCCCGGACGCCGAGCTTGGAAAGGATGTTGGAGACGTGGTTTTTCACCGTGCCCTCCGCCACGCCCAGGGACGAGGCGATTTCCTTGTTCGAGTAGCCACCGGCCATCAGGCGCAGGATTTCCGTCTCGCGTTCCGTGAGGGGATCCGGGCGATCCAGCGCGGAGAAATCGGTTTCGTGGTTTTCGAGACCCTTGAGCAGGCGTTCGGTGACGGCCGGTTTGACGATCGAGCCACCTTCGGCAACGGTCTTGATCGCGCCGACGAGTTCTTCGAGGGCGACATCCTTGAGCAGGTACCCCCTGGCGCCGTTCCGGATGCCGGCGAGGACGAGCTCGTCGTCGTCGAAGGTCGTGAGAATGATCGTCGGCGGCAGCTGGTCGTTGTCCTTGAGCTGACGAAGCACCTCGACCCCATTCATGCCCGGCATGCGCATGTCGAGCAGGACCACGTCCGGCGCCACCTCCGGTATGCGTGCGACCGCCTCGGCCCCGTCCGGCGCTTCGGCGACCACTTCGATTTCCTCTGACAGTTCCAGCAGGCTACGCACGCCCTTGCGCACCAGGTTCTGGTCGTCCACAAGCATGACCTTGATCATCGTCCTCTATCCCTCCAGGGGCATCCACAGATGCAGGGTGAAGCCGGCGCCCCGGGCCGACTCGATCTCCAGTTTACCGCCGAGCGCCTCGATGCGCTCCGACATGCCCAACAGCCCGTTACCCCTGCGGACCTCGCGGGTGCCCCGCCCATCGTCGCGGGCGCTCATGGCCAGGCCGTCCTGGGCGATTGAAACGCGGATCCACAGGTTCCGGGCGCGCGCGTGGCGCACGCTGTTCGTCATGATTTCCTGGGCGCTGCGCAACAGCACCTGGGCCTGGTCCGCATCCACGAGCACCTCGTCCCCGGGCAGGTCAAGGTGAATGGCCGGCGCCGGCACGCCTTCGACCAGGGTGCGCAAGGCGTCGGCCAGGTCGACCTGGTCGTCACGGCGCATGTCACTCACCACCTCGCGCACGTCGGCGAGCAGCAGCTTGGCCAGGGAATGGGCCTGCTGGACGTGGTGCAGGGATTTCCCTTCCACCAGGTGCGTGACGACTTCGAGGTTGAGGGTCAGCGCCGTCAGGTGGTGGCCCACGAGGTCATGCAACTCGCGGGCGATACGGACGCGTTCGGCCACGCGCGTATTCTGCGCCAGCATGGCCTGCGTCGCACGCAGTTCCCGGTTGAGCAGGCGCAGCTCGTCCCGGGCCTGCTTTTCCCGGACGGCGGCGAAGGACCCGACAAAGGCAAACAGGGCGATTCCGAGGAAGACGCCGGCTTCGACCGCCACATCCGGCGTATTGCCGCCGGTGGCGACCAGGAGGGTTGCCAGCAGCAGGCTTTGTCCAAACAGCCAGATCAGGCCCTGCAGCGTGGGCAGCATCCACGGCAGAAGGGCCGCCACGGGCAGCAGCAGCATGCCCCCGACCGACGTCAGGGAAACGAGGCTCGCCCCCAGCGCCGAACCGGTCAGCACCACCAGGTAGGCGAAGCGGTAGGGCATGGGCCGCGTGCCGGGCATGACCTTGAGGTAGGTCCAGTAGGTGTAACCGAACACGAGTTGCAATACCCACCAGACGACGTAGCGCTCGACGGGGAGCTGCATGTCGTTGAACAGCTGGGGGACGAGCAGCGGCAGGCCCGCGCAGAACCAGGTGAACAGGCCGGCGTAGCGCAGCAGTTCGTACGGCCGTTGGCGCCGGGGCAACAGGGTCATGAATCCGGACTCACGAGGGCTTGCCGGACAGGGGCCAGGTTAGGGGCTTCGCGAGGGAACAGATCGCCACGATGCAGAGTGTGTTTTCGCCGGAGAGTCGAGCCCCCATAATAACGCGCTGATCCCGTCGACCGCACCTCGGCCCGTGACCCAGGCTCCGCCAGAAAACCCGGAAGACGTCCTCCGCCTCGCCGACCTCGATGTGGCGCAGGTCGACGCCCTGCTGCGTCGCCTCGGACTCCGTCTCGAAGCGGTCAGCGAAGCGGCCCCGATCCCCGGCAGCTTCTGGGGCGACGAGGAGGCCGGCCTTCGGGAAAACCGGCTGCTGGCGCGAGCGGATACGCCGATTCATTCCGTCCTGCACGAGGCCTGCCATTACGTCTGCATGACACCGGCACGCCGCAAAGGGCTGGACACGGACGCCGGGGGAGACTATGAAGAAGAGAACGGCGTGTGCTTCCTGCAGATTCTCCTCGCAGATCACTTGCCAGGCATGGATCGGCACCGGATGATGCGGGACATGGACGCCTGGGGATACAGCTTTCGCCTGGGTTCGGCGCGAAACTGGTTCGAAGGGGATTCGGTTGATGCGCGGGAGTTTCTCGCACGTCATGGACTCATCGACAGGGATGGCAAACCGACATGGAAGTTGCGAAAGACCCCGACCGGGACGTAAAACCCTTCCAATTGAAGACACAGCGCCTGGTGCTGCGCCCGCTGACGCCCGACGACGCGCCCGGCATGTACGCCATCTATTCCGACCCGGAAACGATGCGCTACTGGTCTGCGCAGGTGATCGGCAGCCTGGAGGGGGCCGCCAACATGGTCCGGGACGACCTGCGCCTGCAGCTCGATGGCCATGCGGCTTTCTGGGCCATCGTGCTGCCGAAAACCGGGCGGGTAATCGGCAAGTTCACCCTCTTCACCATCAACCGGGACAATCGGCGGGCGGAAATCGGTTACGTGCTCAATCGCCAGTTCTGGGGCAAGGGCTACGGGACGGAATGCCTGGCGGCCATGCTGGAGGTGGCTTTCGACCAGTTTCAGCTTCATCGCCTGGAGGCGGATATCGACCCGGAGAACACGGCCAGCCTGGCGTTGCTGAAGAAATTCGGATTCCGGGAGGAAGGAAAGCTCCGGGAGCGATGGCTCATGGGCACGGAATGGCGCGACAGCGTCATGATGGCCTTGCTGGCGCCTGCCTGGCGCCTGGCCCGCGCGCGCTGAGACAGCGCTCCGGCTACCGCTCCGTCAGCCTGACGCACCCCGCCTCGCGGCGCCCGCTGCCCCGACGGATCAGTTGCCTCCCAGGGACGGTATCCACCCCTGCCACCAGGCGAGGCCTGCCGCGGAAGCGGCCAGCACCGCCGCTGCCAGCCACCAGGCCCAGGCAGACCCGCGTGCCTGCGTCGCCTCTTCCGTGAGCACGCGTTCCGGCCGAAGCCCCGGGGCCTGCAGGATGAACCGGCTGCGGCCCACGCGAACCTCGTCACCACCGGCAAGGCTGACCTCCCGGACCGCCTCGCCGTTCACGGTGACTTCCTCGCTGCCCAGCGCGATGAGCCGCACGGAGCCATCGTCCCTGACGGTCACCGAGGCCCAGGCCGCATCACCCTCGCCTTCCACGGTGATGTCATTGCCGGCGCCGGGACCGAGCTGCTGCTCCCCGGAAAGCGGAAAAGACTGGTTGAGCACGGCCCCGGAGGTGCCCTTGAGACGGTAAGTGGTCATGGATGCATTTTCATGAATTTCGGTTGAGACAGACGATGGCCTGGGCGGCGATGCCTTCCTGCCGGCCGCAAAATCCGAGGCGCTCCGTGGTGGTCGCCTTGACCGACACGCACTGCACTTCGATGTCCAGGTCGGCGGCGATCGCCGTGCGCATGGCCGCCAGGTGCGGCGCCAGCCTGGGGCGCTCACAGATCACCGTGCTGTCGACGTTGCCGACCCGGTAGCCCTGACCGGCGACGAGGCCGTGCACGGCCCGCAATAACCCGCGGCTGTCCGCGCCGGCCCAGGCGGGATCGTCCGGAGGAAAATGGTGCCCGATGTCCCCGAGGGCAAGGGCGCCCAGCAGCGCGTCGCACAGCGCGTGCAGCAGCACGTCACCGTCCGAGTGCGCCGCAAGCCCCCGGTCGTGCGGAATGCGCACACCGCCGAGCATGACGTGATCGCCCTCCGAGAAGGCATGGACGTCGAAACCCTGGCCGAGTCGGATCGCGTTCATGAGGCGTTCTCCCGCTGAAGTTTCAGGATGGCTTCGGCCAGCGGCAGGTCCGCGGCCCAGGTGACTTTCAGGTTGGTGCGGTCTCCGGCGACCAGTAACGGATGGTATCCGGCCGCCTCCATGGCGCCGGCTTCGTCCGTGGGCGGCGCACCCGCGTCGATCTGGGCGGTCAGCGCCGCTTCCAGCGCCTTCGCCGGAAACAGCTGGGGCGTCTGGGCGGCCCAGAGTTCCTCGCGATCGACAGTTTCCCGAATGACGGGCGGATCATCGGCGGCTCGCTTCAGGGTATCGCTCACCGGCTCGGCAAGAATCGCGCCGTCCACCGATGCGAGCCCTTCGTCCAGCAGACGTTCGAGGGACGACCGGTCGAGGCAGGGCCGGGCCGCGTCGTGCACGAGCACCCAGTCGGGGTTCGCGGTCCGGCGGGCATGCCGCAGGGCATTCAGCACCGAGTGCGCCCGGGTATCGCCCCCGGGGACCGTGTCCACGGGGCACCCCAGGTCCCAGACAAGGTCGTCGCCGTAGCGGTCGTCCGGCGCCAGCGCCAGGGTGACGCCCCCGACCCGGGGGTCGGCCACGACCCGCATCACGGACCACTGGAGCATGGGTGTGCCGAGCAGCAGCCGGTACTGCTTCGGTGGTAACGCGCTTGCCGCGAGCCGGCGACCCGCGCCGGCAGCGGGAACGATGGCGTGGACGACCGGGGGATTCGGCGGTGATGGGCCCGTGCTACTCATGACAGGGTCAGTTGGAACCGTCCGGATCGCGCGGGCGGGACTCGTCGCGGGGCCGGTCCCCGGGCTCGGCTTTCGGCACGACCTGGTAGAACTCCTCGCCCTCCCGGGTCAGGCCGAGCTCGCTCCGGGCGCGCTCTTCCACGGCGTCGAGCCGTTCACGCAGGTCTTCCACCTCGGCGCGCAGCGCGCTGTTGCGTTCCTCGAGCTGCTCGTTCTCCGCTTCCTGGGCGGCGACCCGTTGCTCCAGACCGCTGATGTCGCTGAAACCCCCGTCGCCGAACCAGAGCTTGAACTGCAAGGCCACCAGCACCAACAGCAGGATGGCGATGATGACCTTCACGCGGGATCAGATGTCGAGGCCGGGCACGTTGGCGAAGGCGTTGCGGCCGGCGTAGACCGCGTCCTCGCCGAGCGCTTCCTCGATGCGCAGCAGCTGGTTGTACTTGGCGATGCGGTCGGAGCGGGACAGGGACCCGGTCTTGATCTGCGTCGCCGTGGTCGCCACCGCCAGGTCAGCGATGGTGCTGTCCTCGGTCTCGCCGGAGCGGTGGGAAATCACCGCGCCGTAGTTGGACGCTGCCGCCATGCGAATGGCGTTCAGCGTTTCCGTGAGCGTGCCGATCTGGTTGAACTTGATCAGGATCGCGTTGGCGATCGAACGCTCGATCCCCTGGGCGAAAATGCCCGTGTTGGTGACAAACAGGTCATCGCCGACAAGCTGGCAACGGCCACCGGTCAGGCGCGTGTGAATGGCCCAGCCGTCCCAGTCGTCCTCGGCCATGCCGTCTTCGATGGTGATGATCGGATACTGCTTCGCCCAGCCATCCAGGTACTCGGCGAAGTCCTGGCTGTCGAAGGACCGGTTTTCCGAGGCAAAGTGGTAACGGCCGTCCTCGTGAAACTCCGTGGAGGCCACATCCAGGCCGAGGTAGACCTGTTCGCCGGCCGTGTAGCCGGCCTTCTCGATCGCCTCGAGAATGACTTCCACGGCCGACTCGTTGGACGGGAGATCCGGGGCGAAGCCGCCCTCGTCGCCGACGGCCGTGCTCAGGCCGCGGCTCTTGAGGACACCGGCCAGGGCGTGGAAGACCTCGGCGCCGCAGCGCAGAGCCTCCGAAAAACTCGGCAGGCCCACCGGCAGAATCATGAACTCCTGCATGTCCACGCTGTTGTCCGCGTGCGCCCCGCCGTTGATGATGTTCATCATGGGCACGGGCATGGTCAGGCGATCCGTTTCCGCCAGGCTGGCCCAAAGGGGCTCGCCTTCATGATCCGCCACGGCACGGGCCGCTGCCAGGGAGACACCCAGCAGCGCGTTGGCGCCGAGCCTCGCCTTGTTGGGCGTGCCGTCCAGGGCGATCATGGCCTCGTCCAGGGCCGCCTGGTCCCTGGCATCCATGCCGCGCACCGCATCGGCAATGGGCCCGTTGACGTTCGCCACGGCCTGGAGCACGCCTTTGCCGCCGTAGCGGCCGGCATCCCCGTCGCGCAACTCGATGGCCTCACGGGCGCCGGTGGAGGCGCCGGAGGGCACCAGGGCGCGACCGAAGCCACCGGAAACCAGGCGCACCTCGGCCTCGAGCGTGGGGTTACCCCGGGAGTCGATGATCTCGCGGGCGTGTACGGATTCGATGTCGGTCATGGCGGTCTCGGTGGGTCTCGTTTCGGGTCGATTATCAGCTTCGTGCAGGGCGCGCCTGGCTTGCCCTGCGGATCAGATCAGGCGGTCTTCGAGAAACGGCCGGGACTTGGCCAGCTCGTCCAGCCCCTTCAGGGTCTCGAGCAACTCCCGCATCAGGTGCAGGGGCCAGGCGTTCGGTCCGTCGGACAGGGCATTCGCCGGATCCGGGTGCGACTCCATGAACAGCCCCGACACGCCGACGGCCACCGCGGCCCGCGCCAGCACGGGAACAAATTCCCGCTGGCCGCCGGAGCTCGTGCCCTGGCCGCCGGGAAGCTGCACCGAGTGGGTACCATCGAAAACGATTGGGCAACCGGCCTCGCGCATGATCGCGAGGGACCGCATGTCCGACACCAGGTTGCCGTAGCCGAAGGATGCGCCGCGTTCACAGGCCATCACCTGGTCGTTGCCGGCGGCGCGCGCCTTGTCGATCACGTTCTTCATGTCCCAGGGCGAAAGGAACTGGCCCTTCTTGATGTTCACGGGACGCCCGGCCTGGGCCACCCGCGTGATGAAATTGGTCTGCCGGCACAGGAAGGCCGGTGTCTGGAGCACGTCCACCACGTCGGCCACTTCCTTCATGTTGGTGTCCTCGTGCACGTCCGTGAGGACGGGCACGCCCAGCTGGCGCTTCACCTCGCCGAGAATCCGCAGCCCCTCTTCGACACCGAGGCCGCGGAAGCTCTCGTGCGAGGTGCGGTTGGCCTTGTCGAAGGAGGACTTGTAGATGAAGGGAATGCCGAGCTCGCCGGTGATTTCCTTGAGCTCGCCGGCGCTGTCGATGGCCAGCTGCTCCGATTCGACGACGCAGGGCCCGGAAATCAGGAACAGGGGCTGGTCGAGACCGACCTCGAAGCCGCAGAGGTTCACAGGGAAGCCACGGTGGCGGGCACGCCACCCTGTTTCCTGGCTTGCTGGTGCGCCAGGGCTGCCTCGATGAAGCCGTTGAACAGCGGATGGCCGTCCCGCGGCGTGGAGGTGAATTCGGGGTGGAACTGGCAGCCGATGAACCAGGGATGATCGGGCAGCTCCACGATCTCCACGAGCGTTTCGTCGAGGGACAGGCCCGATAGCAGCATGCCGTTCTGGCGCAGGATGTCACGGTAGTTGTTGTTGAACTCGAATCGGTGGCGGTGCCGTTCCGTGATGACGTCCTGCCCGTAGAGCTTGCGCACCAGGGACCCTTCCAGGAGGCGGCACTTCTGGCCGCCCAGGCGCATGGTCCCGCCCAGGTCCGATTCTTCCGTCCGGGTTTCCACCTTGCCGGAGCGATCCAGCCACTCGGTGATCAGGCCGATGACCGGATCCGGGGTCCGGGGGTCGATTTCCGTGCTGTTGGCCGCTTCGATACCGCACACGTTGCGGGCGAATTCGACGACCGCCGCCTGCATGCCGTAGCAGATGCCCAGGTAGGGAATCTTGTTTTCGCGGGCGTGCCGGATCGCGTTGACCTTGCCCTCGAAGCCCCGCTCACCGAAGCCGCCGGGCACCAGGATTGCGTCCACGCCCTCGAGCATCGACAGGCCCTGGCTCTCGAGATCTTCCGATTCAACGGCCTTGATGTTGACCTTGATGCGGTGGCGCAGGCCGCCGTGATGCAGCGCCTCGGTGAGGGACTTGTAGGCGTCCGCGTGTTCGACGTACTTGCCGATCATGGCCACGGTCACCTCGTGGCGCGTGTTTTCCATGCGGTCCACCACCTCGCGCCAGTCGTCGAGGTTCGCGGGCCCGCCGTCCAGGCCCAGTTTCTCCAGCAGAATCTCGTCGAGCCCCTGCTCGTGCAGGAGCATGGGGATTTCGTAGATGCCATGGCGGGCATCGAGTGCGGAAATCACGGCCTTGGTGGGCACGTTGGTGAAGAGAGCGATCTTGGCGCGTTCCTCCTCGGTAATCTCGTTTTCGCAACGGCACAGCAGGATGTCCGGCTGGATCCCGATGCTGCGCAGCTCCTTGACCGAGTGCTGTGTGGGCTTGGTCTTGGTCTCGTTGGCGGCCTTGATGAAGGGAATCAGGGTCAGGTGCATGAACACGGCCTGGTCGCCGTACTCCACGCCCAGCTGGCGAATCGCCTCGAGGAAGGGCATGGCCTCGATGTCACCGACCGTGCCGCCGATTTCAATCATGGCGACGTCGTAGCCCTCGGCGCAGCGTTTGATCGCCTCCTTGATTTCATCGGTGATGTGCGGGATCACCTGCACCGTACCGCCGAGGTAGTCACCGCGGCGCTCCTTGGCGATCACGTCTGCGTAGATCCGCCCCGTGGTGACGTTGTTGACCTGGCCCATGCGGGTGCGCACGAAGCGCTCGTAGTGGCCCAGGTCGAGATCCGTTTCCGCGCCGTCCTCGGTGACGTACACCTCGCCATGCTGGAAAGGACTCATGGTGCCCGGATCCACGTTGATGTACGGGTCGAGTTTCATGAGCGTCACCTTGAGTCCACGGGACTCGAGGATGGCGGCGAGGGATGCGGAAGACAGGCCTTTCCCCAACGAGGAAACGACGCCACCGGTGACGAAAACGAGAGAAGTCATGCCAGAACCCGTAACAAAGATGGAAGAGGTCTGGACGGACATTATACGGGGGGCGGGCTGCACTGGCGACCCTGGCATGCGGCGAACATTCATCGAATTTACCGGCCGCAGGGTTTAAGCTTGCGACATGACCTATTGTCTCGCCGCCACCTGTGACCAGGGCCTTGTCTTCGTCTCGGATTCCCGCACCAATGCGGGCATCGACCAGCTGGGCACCTTCAGCAAGATGCACCCGTTCACGGATCTGCCCGGGCGGTTTTTCACCCTGCTGAGCGCCGGCAACCTCGCCACCACGCAGGCCGTGGTGGCGCGGCTTCGCAGCGATCTGCGCGAGGGCGCGAAAACCAGCCTGGCGACCGTGGAGCGGCTGCGGGACGCGGCCCTGTACATCGGCAACATCAATCGCGAAGTGCAGGCACGACACCCGGAGGAAGAGCGACCGGCGGGATTCAGTCCCGAGGCCGATTTCATTTTTGGCGGACAGATCGGCGATGCGCCGCACGACCTGTTCCATATCTACACGGCAGGCAACTTCTACGCTCCGACGGACCTGGCGCCGTTTCTCCAGATCGGCGAACAGAAGTATGGCAAACCCATCCTGGACCGGATCCTGAAAACGGACACACCGCTCGAAACCGTTGCCCGGTGTGGCCTGGTGTCCATGGACTCCACCATGCGCTCCAACGGCAGCGTCGGACCGCCCATCGAGCTCATGATCTACCGGGCGGGTAACGCCGGCTCTTCAACGCACATGGTGTACGACGAAGACAACCCCTATCTTCGCGTGCTCCGCAAGGCCTGGGCGGATAACCTCACCCAGGCCTTCGAGAACCTGCCGCCCATCGAGCTCCCCCAGCCGAAATTCAGGGCTGTCGAGACCTGAAACGGCGCACCGCGTCGTCGATGAAACCCAGCTTTTCACTCACCGGTGGCGTGATCACGAAAGGATAGGCGTCGGGCAGCCCCAGGCTGCGGACCACTTCGTTCAGCCCCAGGGCCAGCGTCACGAAGCGCGAGCGCCAGTCGGCGTGATTCTCCTGCACCTCCGGATTCGGCGACCAGCCGAGATGGGTCGCGGACTCGAGGGCGGCCTGGATGTGCAGATAGTGGGCCCAGCACTCCGCCCAGTCCTCCAGCGGGTGGGCCGACGCATAGGCCGAGATGAAGCGTTCCGGCCAGTCCGGTGCCGGTCCGTCGGCGTAGTAGCTCCGCATGGCGCTGTCGTAATCGACCGATTCATCGCCAAACAGGTTGCGGGCGGGCACCTGCAACGCGTCATCGACCAGCAGATCGTAAACGTAGTGTCCCGACTCATGGCGAAAATGCCCGAGCAAGGTTCGCACCGGTTCGTTCAGGGCCTCGCGCATCTGCTCCCGGTACACCGGATCGGCCTCCGCCGCGTTGATCGTGATGACGCCGTCCCGGTGTCCGGTGGCGACATGATCCTCCGCCACGTCGGGATTGGTGCGACGGTCCTCCTTGAACACGAATTCGAGCCGTCCCCAGTCAATGGACAGGCCGAGAGAGCGCAGGTCGTAGAGCAGGTGCCGCTTGGCGTGTTCGAGGCGCCGCCAGCGCCCGCGATTGACCGCCTTGGACAGCACGGGAATCACGCGGCTCGAACGACACGACCGGCACGCGCCGCCCTCGGGCGCCAGCCAGTTGCAGTGCGGGTCCCTGGCACGATTGCTGCAAAAGGGCAGGCCGGCGCCGGGCGCCGCTTCCGCGTGCATGGCGAGGGTTTCGGGATCGAAGGCCAGCGCCCGACCGCAGGCGCCGCAGCGGTGGGAATCGAAATAAACGACCTGCCCGCACAGGCAGTGAAACGGTCTCACGGGCTGCCGTCGGCCGGCAGGAACCAGGTCTCCGCCACGGCCCGGTGCACCGCGTTAAGCCGCTGCTGCAGGCGATCGACGATCCGGGGCACGTCGTCGGCAGTAAGCTCGGGATTCAGCGTCTCCCCGAGCGGGGTCAGAACACCCCGGAGCTCTTCCAGCGCCGCGTCCCCCCGCGGCAAGTGACGGCACGCGCTCTCGGCACGGCTCAGGGCGCAGGCGATGGACCGGGGAAACTGTTCGTCACGCAGGAGGAACTGGACGACTCGCCGGCCCTCGACCTGGGGCTGGCAATACTGCCGGTACATCTGAAAACCGGACACGGACTTGAGCACGTTGGTGCCGAGTACGGAATCGAAGCGCTCGACGATTTCCGGCGCGGACCGGACGTAGGCAGCCCCGACGTCGATGATGCGGCTCGTCATGTCCGCGCGCTCCATGCTCTGCCCCAGCAGCAGGAACTGGTAGGGCGCGCCGTGACTCATCGTTCCGACCAGCACGCCGTCGATCTGCAGGCACCGGGCGATGCATTCCGACAGGACCTCGAAGCGGTCTTCCCCGTCCTCCGCGGAGGCCAGGTTCGACCGGGCGAACTGGTCGAGTTCGTTGACCGCCTCCCAGCTCTCCTGCGGCAACAGGTCACGGGTGTTGCGCACATTGTCCCGCGCCATGCGGATGGATGCGGCCAGGGATGAATGACTTTTCACGTCCGACACCAGGAATCGGAAGACCGCCGACTCGTCGGATTCGCCGGGCCGCGCCTCGAAGGCGCCGGTGGCGCCGAAGATTCGCACCAGCTCGTTCCAGTGAACGCCGACTTCGTCGGGCAGGTCGAGGAGCAACTGGGAGTATTGCTGCACGATGCGGGCCGTGTTCTCTGCCCGCTCGAGGTAGCGGCCAGTCCAGTACACGCGTTCTGCGGCACGGGACAGCATCATGACCGCGGCTCCACGATCCAGGTGTCCTTACTGCCGCCGCCCTGGGAGGAGTTCACCACGAGCGAGCCCTTGCGCAGGGCGACCCGGGTCAGGCCGCCGGCGGTGACGGACACGTCCGCGCCCTGGAGCACGAATGGTCTCAGATCGAGATGGCGAGGCTCGATGCCGTCTTCGCAAAGCGTCGGCGCCGTGGACAGGTCCAGCGTGGGCTGGGCAATGTAGTTGCGGGGATCGGCCTTGAGCAAGGCCCGGAACTCCTCGTGTTCCGCCCGGCTTGCCTTTGGGCCGATGAGCATGCCGTAGCCGCCGGACTCGTTGGCGGGTTTCACCACGAGCTCCGGCAGCCTCGCCAGCACGTGCTCCAGGTGTTCGGGCTCGGAACAGCGCCAGGTCGGCACGTTGGGAATGATGGCATCCTCGTCGAAGTAATAGCGGATGATCTCGGGCACGTAGGAATACACGACCTTGTCGTCCGCCACGCCCGAACCCGGAGCGTTGGCGATCGCCACGTTGCCGGCGCGCCAGGCCCGCATCAGGCCCGGCACGCCCAGCATGGAATCGGGCCGGAACGCTTCCGGATCCATGAAGGTGTCGTCGATGCGGCGATAGATCACGTCAACCCGCCGGGGTCCCTCGATGGTGCGCATGTAAACGACATCATCGTTGTCCACGAACAGGTCACCGCCCTCCACGAGCTCCGCGCCCATGGTCCGCGCCAGAAAGCTGTGCTCGAAGTAGGCGCTGTTGTAGATTCCCGGCGTCAGGACCACCACCTCCGGCTTGCCATGATCCGGCCGCTCCGGCGAGATGGAGGCCAGCATCTCCGCCAGGCGCGTGGGGTACTCGCTCACGGGACGAATCCGCAGATTGCGGAACAGGGACGGAAACACGCGCTTGATCACCGTGCGGTTCTCGAGCATGTAGGACACGCCGGAAGGCACGCGCAGGTTGTCCTCGAGGACGTACACCGTGCCGTCCCCACCGCGCACCAGGTCCGTTCCCGTGACGTGGGCCCAGACGCCGTGCCGCGGACTGAAACCCCGGCAGGGCTGCAGGTAATTGCGTGAACTGTCGATGACCTCCGCGGGGATCACACCGTCATTGATGATGCGCCGGTCGTTGTACAGATCGTCGATGAACAGGTTCAGCGCCCGCACCCGCTGCACGAGGCCGCGCTCGATGCGGTCCCACTCGTCCCCCGGCATGATTCGCGGGATGACGTCCAGGGGCCAGCTCCGGTCGATGTTGTCGCCCTCGGAATAGACGGTGAAGCTGACGCCCATGTCCAGGATCGTGCGATCCACGGCCTGCTGGCGTTCCTGGAGGCTTTCTGACGGGTCGCCGGCAAGGAAGGGCCCGAGGCCGAGCGCATGCGGTCGCAGCGAGCCGTCAGCCTGGAACAGCTCGTCATAGGCGGTGCCGGTTTGGTACGTTCCGGGTTTCAGTGACATAACCGGTGACCATAGCAATCAGACCGTCGGCTTTCCATCAATCCTTTCGCTGCCTGCCTGCGGAACCGCGTCGAAAATTCCTGCATGACAGCACCCGGATTTCCGCTATCATCGACGCGATATGCAGCCCCGCCAGGTAATCCGCTGATATGAGTTCCGCACGCTACCAGGCCCAGGACATCGAGGTCCTTTCCGGCCTGGAACCCGTACAACGCCGCCCGGGCATGTACACCGACACGGCCCGCCCCAACCACCTCGCCCAGGAGGTCATCGACAACAGCGTGGACGAGGCGCTCGCCGGCCACGCCCGCGCCATCACGGTAACCCTGCACGAGGACGGTTCCGTCGAAGTGGCGGATGACGGACGCGGCATGCCCGTGGACATCCACCCGGAGCATGGCGTGCCGGGTATCGAACTGATCCTGACCCGGCTCCACGCGGGCGGCAAATTCTCGAACGACAACTACCAGTATTCCGGCGGCCTGCACGGTGTGGGCGTGTCCGTGGTCAACGCCCTGTCCACGGACCTCGAGGTGTGGGTCAAGCGGGACGGCAAGGAACACCACATCGCTTTCCAGGATGGCGACAAAACCAGCGACCTGAAGGTCATCGGCGACGTCGGGCGCCGCAACACGGGCACCCGGGTCCGCTTCTGGCCGGACCCGAAATATTTTGACAGCGCGAATATTTCCGTGAAACGCCTGCGCCACCTGCTGCGGGCCAAGGCCGTGCTCTGCCCCGGCTTGTCCGTGACGCTCATCGTGGCGAAGGACGGGGAGAAGGAAACCTGGCAGTACGAGGACGGCCTGTCCGAATACCTGCAGACCGAGCTGGGCAGCCAGGCCCTGCTGCCGGAATCGCCCTTTACCGGCGACATGAAGGGCACGGATTCGGAGGTTGCCTGGGCCCTGGCCTGGGTGCCCGAGG
The DNA here is from genome assembly GCA_036351115.1 of Lysobacterales bacterium. GTDB lineage: Bacteria > Pseudomonadota > Gammaproteobacteria > Xanthomonadales > SZUA-36 > Marinihelvus. The sequence continues at coordinate 14,560 of JAZBOL010000049.1, forward strand.
GCACACCGATCCAGGAAAGCTACGTGAACCTGATCCCCACGGCCCAGGGCGGCACGCACGTCAATGGTCTGCGCTCCGGCCTGGTGGAGTCCCTGCGAGAATTCTGCGAGCTGCACAACCTGCTGCCCCGCGGCGTACGCCTGGCGCCGGAAGACGTCTGGGACCGCATCGCCTACATCCTGTCCCTGCGCATGAGCGACCCGCAGTTCAGCGGGCAGACCAAGGAGCGCCTGTCCAGCCGCGCCGCCGCGTCCTTCGTGTCCGGTGTGGCCAAGGACGCCTTCAGCCTCTGGCTCAACGAGCACGTGGCGGATGGACAGGAAATCGCCCGCCTGGCCATCGAAAACGCCCAGAAGCGCATGAAGAAGTCGCGCAAGGTGGCGCGCAAGAAGGTCACCCAGGGTCCCGCGCTGCCCGGCAAGCTCGCCGACTGCTCCAGCGAAGACCTGTCCGTGACGGAGCTGTTCCTCGTGGAGGGCGACTCCGCCGGCGGTTCCGCCAAGCAGGCCCGGAACCGCGAGTACCAGGCCATCCTGCCGCTCCGGGGCAAGATCCTGAATACCTGGGAAGTGGACTCCGACGCCGTGCTGTCGAACCAGGAGGTGCATGACATCTCCGTGGCCATCGGTGTGGATCCGGGCTCGGACCAGATCTCCGGGCTGCGCTACGGCAAGGTCATCATCCTCGCCGACGCGGACTCGGATGGGCTGCACATCGCCACGCTGCTCACGGCGCTGTTCCTGAAGCACTTCCGCCCGCTGGTGGAAACGGGGCACATCTTCGTGGCCATGCCGCCGCTCTACCGCATCGACGTCGGCAAGGAGACCTACTATGCACTCGATGGCGAGGAGCGCGCCGGCATCATGGAAATGATCGCCGCGGAGAAAAAGAAGGGCAAGGTGACGGAAACGCGCTTCAAGGGCCTCGGCGAAATGAATCCCCTGCAGCTGCGCGAGTCCACCATCGACCCGGACACGCGGCGCCTCGTGCAGCTGACCCTCGGCGCCGGCACGGCCACGCAGCGGGTCATGGACATGCTGCTTTCGAAGAAACGCGCGTCAGACCGCAAGGCCTGGCTGGAGACCAAGGGCGACCTCGCGACGATTTAGGGCTGAAGGTCGTGGGGATCCAGGTCTGCCGGATCGACGGCGATGCGCAGGACGCTGTGGGAACGGTTGCCGCTTCGCCAGTCCCAACGCCCATCGAGCAGCTCGATGTTTATCAGCCCGAAGATGGCCATGCGGTCGCGATCATCGCACGAGCGCCACGGCAAGCCCGGAGAACTCATCGCCGGCGTTGGCCAGTTTTTTGACCAGGCGTTGATCAGCGGTCACCAGCGGCGATCCTTCCGCACGCGCCAGGGCAAGGTAGGTGCAATCGTAGGCCGGATGATCCAGTTGCAGGGAAAGGTCGACAACAGCGTTGATCAGGGCGCGTGAAGGCACCAGTTCCATATCGATTCGCTGCAGGATCTGCGAGGCAACTTCCGCTTCCTCCCGGGTGAACTCAGCACGCCGGACCTTCTTCCACAGCACGTTGGCGCACTCGGGAAAAACCAGGTCCGGCGCCACGATGGCGTGCTCGCGAAGCAAGGTGACCGCCTCGACCGTTCCGGTTTCTTCGACGATCGTCTTGATCAGGACGCTCGCATCGACGACATAGCGACTCAACGCTCTTCCCGACCCTCGCTTTGCAGGTCCTCCGACGGCGTGTGCTCGCGATCGGTAGTCAGCTTGCGAAGCCTGGCCGCCAGTTCGAAAAAGTCACCTTCATCTTCGCCGGCCAGCGCCTGGCGGAGAATCTCCCGATGTTCCGCTTCTGCAGAGCGTCCATGCCGCGCCGCTCTGCGCTTGAGCCGAACAATCAGATCGGGATCGACATCTCTCACGTGCAGGCTCTTTGACATGGGATTTCTCAGCGAGGTTACCTGCTATAAATGATAGCATCCATAGCATTTCAAGATCGCGACGCTCAGCGGTTTCCCCCGGGTGGCGTAGGGGATATATTCATTCGCCTCAGCCTTCCTGAAGATCGACCATGAGCGACATCACCCAGAGCTTCTCGGACCACGAGCAGGTCCCCCTCGAGGACTACGCCGAGCGCGCCTACCTCGACTACTCCATGTACGTGGTGCTGGACCGCGCCCTGCCCCACATCGGCGACGGGCTGAAGCCGGTTCAGCGACGCATCGTGTATGCCATGAGCGAGCTGGGCCTGTCGGCGGCCTCGAAGCACAAGAAATCGGCCCGCACCGTCGGTGACGTGCTCGGCAAGTTCCACCCGCACGGGGACTCGGCCTGCTACGAGGCCATGGTGCTCATGGCCCAGCCCTTTTCCTACCGCTACCCGCTCATCGACGGGCAGGGCAACTTCGGCTCACCCGACGACCCGAAGAGTTTCGCCGCCATGCGCTACACGGAGTCGCGCCTGGCGCCCTACGCCAAGCTGCTGCTCAGCGAACTCGGCATGGGCACGGTGGATTTCCAGCCCAACTTCGACGGAACGCTGAAGGAACCGGCCCTGCTGCCCTCCCGCGTGCCCAACGTCCTCCTCAACGGCAGCACGGGCATTGCCGTCGGCATGGCCACGGACATCCCGCCGCACGACCGGCGCGAGGTGGTCAGCGCGACGATCCGTTTGCTGGAAGAGCCCAAGGCCACCGTGGCGGAACTGTGCGAGCACGTGAAAGGCCCGGACTTTCCCACGGAGGCGGAGATCATCACCCCCCGCGATGACCTGCTCTCGATGTACGAGACGGGCCACGGTTCCGTGAAGATGCGCGCCATCTGGGAAAAGCAGGACGGCGACATCATCGTCACCGCCCTGCCCCACCAGGTCTCACCGGCCAAGGTGCTCGAGCAGATCGCCCAGCAGATGCGGGCCAAGAAACTGCCCATGGTCGAGGACCTGCGCGACGAGTCGGACCATGAAAATCCGACCCGCCTGGTCATCGTCCCGCGCTCGAATCGCGTGGACCTGGAACAGGTCATGAACCACCTGTTCGCCACCACGGACCTGGAGCGCAACTACCGGGCCAACCTGAACATCATCGGCATCGACGGCAAGCCGCGGGTCCTGGACCTGCGCAGCCTGCTCAAGGAGTGGCTGAAGTTCCGCACGCAAACCGTCACCCGGCGTCTCGAGTTCCGCCTCGACCAGGTGGTCGATCGGCTGCACATCCTCGAAGGCCTGATGATCGCCTACCTCAATATCGACGAGGTCATCCACATCATCCGCACCGAGGACGAGCCCAAGCCCGTGCTCATGAAGCGTTTCGAGATCACCGCGACCCAGGCCGAGGCGATCCTGGAGCTGAAGTTGCGCAACCTCGCGAAGCTCGAGGAAATGAAGATCCGCGGTGAGCAGGAAAAGCTCGAGGAAGAGCGGGAAGAGCTCGAGACCATTCTCGGCTCCAAGGCGCGCATGAAAACGCTCATCAAGAAGGAACTGATCGCCGACGCGGAGCAATACGGCGACGACCGGCGCTCGCGCCTGGTGGAGCGGGAAGCGGCCCAGGCCCTGAAGGAAGAGGACCTGGTGGCTTCGGAGCCGTGCACCGTGGTGCTGTCCCAGGCCGGCTGGGTGCGCGCTGCCAAGGGCCATGACATCGACCCCGAGGCGCTGAACTTCAAGGCCGGTGACGAATACCGCCACTCGGCCCGCGGACGCAGCAACCAGCAGGCCGTGTTCCTCGATTCCGCCGGGCGCGCCTACGCGCTGCCGGCCCATACCCTGCCCTCGGCGCGCAGCCTCGGTGAACCGCTGACCAGCCGCTTCAACCTGGCCGAGGGCGCGCGGTTTCTCTACGCCCTTTCCGGGCCGGCGGACCAGAAGATCGTGCTCGCCTCGACCTTCGGCTACGGCTTCGTGACCGAAATGGAAAATCTGCACAGCCGCATGAAGGCCGGCAAGGCCATGCTCACGGTCCGCGACGGCGCCGAACCGGTCACCCCCGCCCTGCTCCTGAACCCCGAGGCGGACACGCTGGTCTGCGCCACGTCCGACGGCTACCTGCTGGCCTTTCCCCTGGACGAACTGCCGGAACTCGCGAAGGGCAAGGGCAACAAGCTGATCCAGATTCCGCCGAAGCGCCTGAAGGCCGGCGAAGAGCACATGGTGGGCATGGCGGTGAAGGCCCCGGGGGAAGAAGTGCTCATCTGGGCCGGCAAGCACTACCTGCGCATGGGCGACAAGGACCTGGAGCACTTCCGCTTCGACCGCGCCAAGCGGGGTCGCAAGCTGCCCAAGGGCTACCAGAACGTCACCAGGGTCGAGCTTTCACCGAAGGGCGA
>JAZBOL010000050.1:0-29975 GCA_036351115.1 Lysobacterales bacterium
CGTCCAGTGGCTGGACCAGGTCTTTGACCGGTCACCGCAAGCCAATACGGGATACGTGGATCGCCGCGGCCTGGCGATCCCGTTGCTGCTGTTCGGGCTGGTGCTCCTCGCCTGGCCCCTGAGCCGGTTGCTGCCGCGCGTCGCAAGCCCGCCCCGAGGGCTTGCCCCGGGCTGGCGCCGGCTCCTGCCCGCCGCGCTTGTCCCGGCGCTGGCGACCCCGCTGTTGCTCGCGGCCTTCCCGGCAGATTTCCTCGGCGTGCTCGTCGGCGGCTACCTGGCGGTGCATTTCGGACTCTACGGGCTGCTGACCGCGGGCTTCTGTCTCTGGTTGGCCCGCGACCGTGCCGGTCGTCAGCAGGAGCTTGTTTCCCGGCGCCCATTGGCTGCCGGAGTGGCTGCGACCGCCGCGACGCTGTACGCCGCCGGCCTGATCGGCTTCGCCCTGGATCGCACGGTAACTTCCTTTGCCGTGACCGAGCCACGCTGGACCCTGCTGGCTTTCATGCTGGCCGGCACACTGAGCTATTTCCTGGCTGACGAGTGGCTGACCCGCGGGCCGCGCATGCCCCGTGGTGCGCACCTGCTGACCCGGACGTGCTTTTTGCTTTCCCTCGGGCTGGCGGTGGCGTTGTCCTTCGAAGACCTGTTTTTCCTGCTGATCATCGCCGCCGTGATCGTGCCTTACTTTCTCATCTACGGCCTGATTAGCGGCTGGGTGTACCGGGCGACTGGAAATCCCTGGGTCAGCGCCTTGCCGAGCGCGGTGGCCTTTGGGTGGACCCTCACGGTCGTGTTTCCCCAACTGTCCGGTTGATCTCGTGATCCGGGGTTCTGCCGGCCTTTCGCGGTTTCATCACGCCAAAACGATTGTTTGCTCACAATCTTCCACATAAGTTATACATACCCGATAATGGGCACATGAAACTTATACGGAGATTAGACATGGAACTTTTCTTTCTCGCCGAATTTACCCTTGCCGCCGGTCTGCTGTTCGCTGTTTGGCAAATTCTCGAAGTGACCGACTGGAAAAAGGCGACGAAAGCCGTCAAATTTCAGGACTGAGCCATGGAGTATGGCGTTTTCAAAGCGCTCCAGGCGCTGCTCTTTTTCGGGGCCGCGTTTGGCTTTGGCCTCTGGCAATTGATCGCTGTCAGCCGGGAAATTCGCGGAGACGACCGATCCTCCCGGTCAGACCAGCCCGGCTAACTGCTCGTTATGATGTCGCACGGGTTCAATGGCCCAGGACAGCTACGCTGATCCCTCGAACATCATGTGTCGATCCCAGCGCCTCCAGGGTCATGTACAGGGTAATCAGGTTGAATCCCAGCACCACGAAATCGCTGTGCAGGGTCATGCCGTGGTCCACGAAGAAGTCGAACAGCGCATCGAAGGATTCCTTGAACCGGTCGATGGAAAAGCGCTGGGCGCCGGATTCAAGCCCGAAGTGCGATCGCAACAGGCGCTTCAACCGTTCGACGTCTTCCACGTCCAGTTCCGGGCCCAGCATACCCATGCGGCCCAGGGCGTCTTCGAGCGCCGCCTCGTCGTCGCTGTAAAACGCCCGGTACAGGTCCACGAGCCCCTCGCGGAACCGGGGCTGGACCTGCAGCCAGAGACCGTTGGGCGTGAACCACAGGCTGTTGTTCCCGACATGAAACCGGCTGGCGCGGAGGTCGATGAATACCCCGCCGGGGTTGAGCCACTGGGTGAAGTACAGCGCCAGAAGACGGTCCCCGGCCTGGCGCCGCCCGGGTGGCGAGGGCAGGGCGTCCAGTCGGATCGTATCGGTCCCCGGAATGCCCACTTCGATATCCTGTAGTCGCGGCGACAGCGACCGGGACAGCTTTGTGACGCCCCGACCGGACAGGTAGCGCCAGCTCAGGGAGCGCAGGGAGGCGAGCATGGGTCGCCAGGCCACGGCGTCCCAGCCCCGGTTGGGCACGAAACGCACCAGCTGTCGGAGGTCGTCAGGGACGAAGCCGGGAAGTTCCAAGTGACTGACCCCGTTACCCTAAATGCCCGGGCTGCCGGCGGCGCCGGCGTCGCTGACGTCGGACTCCGCCTGCCGCGCCAGGGCCCGGGTCCAGCCCCGGAAAATGAACAGGTGTGCCGGCACCAGGCTGTACCAGTAGGCAAGGCCCCAGAAGCCCTTCGGATGCCAGTACGCCGTGGCGCGGATGCGGGTGCCGCCCTCCGGCAGCGGCTCGAGTTCGAACTCCAGCACGCCGGCGCCGGGGGCCTTCATGCCGAATTTGAGCGTGAGGCGTTGGGGCGGATTCATGCCGAGTACGGTCCAGCTGTCGATCGTATCCCCAAGGCGCAGCGTGTCCGGATCGCGCCGGCCGCGGGACAGTCCCGGACCGCCCACGCACCAGTCCATGAATTCGCGCAGGGTCCAGAGGCCGTTCATGTAGCCGTAGCGACGGTCACCACCGATGGACGTCACGCGGGCCCAGACGGCTTCCGGCGGCGCCTGGCTCACGGCCTCTCCGCTGGCCCGCTTGGCGTAGTAAGCGATGTCATGCCGGTAGTCGCGCACGGAAAAAGCGCCTTCGCTCCAGCGCGCCGTGACGCGGTGCTCCCGTTCCGTATCAAAGGCCGTTTCGATCGCCTCACGCACGCCCAGCAGCCGTTGGGGAACGAGTTGCCGCAGGGCCCGGTCGTCCGCGGTGAAGTCGTGTTTCAGGCCACCGATGAGCGCCCGGGCAACCGCGGTGGGTACGGCGGTGACCAGGCCGAGCCAGTAGGAAGAGATGCGAGGGGACAGCACCGGCACCGGGATGATCAGGGGCGGGCGTTTGCCGGCGACTTCCGCCAGCTGTCGCATCATGTCTTCATAGGTCACCGTCTCCGGGCCGCCGGCGTCGAAGGTGCCGCCCCGGGCCTCCGGCAGGAACGCCAGCCGGACCAGGTATTCGAGCAGATTGTCCAGGGCGATGGGTGGCGAGCTGGCGCGCACCCAGCGTGGTGTCGTCATGACCGGCAGGTGCAGGACCAGGTCACGCATGACCTCGAACGCCGCCGAACCCGGGCCGATGATGATGCCGGCGCGGAGTTCCGTGACCGGAACCGACCCGCCGCGCAGCCGGTCGCCGGTCCGCGCACGGGAGACGATGTGCTCGCTGTCGGCGCCCTCCGGGACCAGGGCGCCGAGATAGATGATCCGTTCGATACCCGCCTGGCCGGCCGCGGCCGCGAAATGATCCGCCGCCTCCAGGTCGAGGTCGCCGAAGTTTTTGCCGGAGGCCATGGAATGCACCAGGTAGTAGGCCACCTGCACGTCTTCGAGGGCCGCCGCAAGACTCGCCGGGTCCAGCGCATCTGCTTCCACCAGCTCAACGCCGGTCCAGTTTCTCGCGGCGAGGACCTCCCGGCTCCTGGCCGCCGCCCGGACCCGGACCGGCTCCTCGCTCAGGCGGGGCACCAGCCAGCCGCCCACGTAGCCGCTGGCGCCGAACACCAGCACCCGGGGTTTGACTGGTTCAGCCGGCGAGATGGACACCGAGGAAGTAGGGCCAGAGCAGGATCGCGAACACGGCCTTGAAGAACCCGAGGTCGAGATAGCCGATGGTGAAGAGCCAGGCCGCGAACCAGAGGCCGCCGGACAGGGTTTGGTGCTCGACGCGAAGGGTTTCCTTGCTCATGATCGTTGCTCAGGTTTGGGCAGTTCCGCGCTCGGCCGGCCCATTGTGTCACTCATCGAAAACCTCGCACACGGTTTCCACGCCGCAGCTGATCGCCGTGACTCGGCGATAGCCGATCCGCTCCAGCTGTTCCGCACCGAGCCGGGCCCGGCCGCCGGTGGCGCAGTGCAGGTAGATGGGCTGGTTTTCGTCAGGATAGAGTTCGGGCATCTTGACCTCCAGGACCCCCCGGGGGATGTTGATGGCGCCCTGGCTCGGGTGGGCCTGGACTTCCGGGGGCTCGCGGACGTCGATCAGGATCCCCTGGTTTTCCCTGATCTCGTTCCTGGCGCTCGCTGCATTCACGACCCGCAGCCCGGTCGAGGCTTCCGCGATCAATTCGGGGAGCGTTTTCAGCATGTGCATCGTCTCCTGTGTGCGTTGGTCATGGCCCCAGTGTAGCGTCTCTCGCCGACGTTTCCGTCGACTCGTCATGACCGGGCTGACGGTTGCCCGCTTTACGGTTTCTTTCGCGCTTTCGGCGTAAGGTGCCGTTCGTCCCTGATGGAGAAACAAGCATGTCATTGAGCGCGTCCATGCCCCTGCTGGCCCGAAACGAGGGTGTCTGGGAGGGCTACTATCGTTATTACGATCCCGCCGGCGGGAAGGTGGATGAGCATCGGTCCCGTCTTCTGTGCCGAATCATCGAAGACCGGGATTATCGCCAGACCAACATTTACCGCTGGTCCGACGGCCGCCGGGAAAACCGCGAGTTTCCTGCCGAGATCCGGGGTCAGCGCCTGGTGTTCACCAACGAAATCACCGGCTGGGCCCAGGCCGTGGATCTCGATGAACACGGACGCACGCTCATGCTCCACTGGACGCGCAATGGCGAGCCGGACCTTTACCTGTACGAGATGATCCAGCTCAGCGACGACGGCCAGGCCCGGGCGCGGGTCTGGCACTGGTACAAGGCGGACCGTCTGTTTCAGCGTACCTTGATCGACGAGCGGCTGGTCTCCCGGGACTGGGCGCGTTTCGACGGCGACGATCCGGATTACGACGACCTGGCCGAGGGCTTGCGTTGAATGCCGGCTGCCCTTAGCGTTCTCGGGGTGCCCCGTCGGGGTGAGAAGGTCGACGCCCATGTCTGAAAAAAAGCCACCGGTACCGGACCGCCTGCGCGAGCTTCGCGATCGCCTCGATGCGATCGACGGCGCGATCGTCGACGCCATCGCCGAACGCCAGGCCGTGGTAGCCGCCATCGGCGAACTCAAGCAGGACACCGGTTCGCCCCTGCGCCACTACGCCCGGGAGCGGGAGGTCATCGAACGGGGCATGGCCCGGGCTCGCGAGCTCGGGGTGTCCGAGCGGGTTGCCCGCGACATCCTGGAGACCCTGATCCACCATTCGCTCGGCAAGCAGGAGCAAGACAAGTGGCTCCAGTCCGGGCACGGCGAGGGCCGCCAGGCGCTCGTGATCGGCGGCGCCGGTCGCATGGGCGACTGGATGGCGCGCTACCTGGACACGGTCGGCTACCAGGTGGCGATCAGCGACCCGTCGGAACGGCCGAGTCCCTTTCGGCGGATCGGTGACTGGCGGGAGCGCCTCGACCGCTGGGACCTGGTCGTGGTTGCCGTGCCCTTGCGCCCCAGCAACGACATCCTGCTCGAACTCGCCACCCTGCGACCGCCGGGACTCCTGTTCGACATCGGCTCCCTCAAGAGCCCCATGCGGGAGGGCCTGAATGCCGTTCACGCAGCGGGGTGCCGGGTGTGTTCCGTTCACCCCATGTTCGGTCCGGACGAGATCGGCCTGTCCGGGCGCCATATTCTCTTCGTGGATGTCGGGCATGCGGACGCCGTTGCCGAGGCCCGGGCCCTGTTCGCCCACACGGCGGCGGACTGCGTGGACCTGAGCCTCGAGGAGCACGACGAGGTCATGGCCTGGGTCCTCGGCCTGTCCCACCTCGTGAACATCGCCTTCGCGTCGGCCCTGGCGGAGAGCGGCGAGGAGGTGCCCCTGCTGGAGCGTATCTCCAGCAGCACCTTCAACGCCCAGCTCAAGGTGGCGGCGCAGGTGGTCTCCGAAAACCCTCGCCTGTACTACGAGATTCAGCAGGGCAACGTCCGCACCACCGGTGTGGTCGATCGTTTTCGTCGCAGTCTCGAGCGTCTCGCCGAGGCCGTCGAGTCCGGAGAGGAAGAGCGCTTCGTCCAGACCATGGAACGGGCCAACGCGCGGCTTTCCCAGGGCCGCGCTCCCGATGCGATCGGCTGATCGTCCCCTGATCGATGGTGCCTTGATCGACGCCGGGCCATGGGCGACAATGCGCCCCCGCGGCCGGCGACGCCGGTCGCGCCAGTTCGATGGTGGCCCCTGTCGGTCACCCCGCAGCGGCACGTTGTGAACCCCGTCAGGCCCGGAAGGGAGCAGCGGCAGCAATGTTCGCCGGGTGCCGGGGAACGGCGGGCGGGGGCTGCCTCCACCTTCTGCTATAGTCGGCGCATGATTCCCACCACCCGCTTGTCGCACGCCTCATGAGTTACCAGGTGCTCGCCCGGAAGTGGCGCCCGAAAACCTTCCAGGAACTCGTCGGCCAGGAATCGGTCGTCCAGGCCCTCGCCAACGGACTCGATAACGATCGTGTCCATCACGCCTTCATTCTCACCGGCACCCGCGGCGTGGGAAAAACGACCTTGGCGAGGATTCTCGCCAAGTGCCTCAACTGTGAGCAGGGGGTCTCCTCGACCCCCTGCGGTACCTGTGCCAGCTGCGTGGACATCGACGAGGGACGCTTCCAGGACATGCTGGAAATCGACGCGGCCTCCCGCACCGGCGTGGATGACACGCGGGAACTGCTGGAAACGGTCCAGTTCGCCCCGACCCGGGGCCGCTTCAAGGTGTACATCATCGACGAGGTGCACATGCTCACGGTGCAGAGCTTCAACGCCCTGCTCAAGACGCTCGAGGAGCCGCCACCCCACGTCAAGTTCGTACTGGCCACCACCGATCCGCACAAGATACCCGTCACGATTCAGTCGCGCTGCCTGCGCTTCAACCTGCAGCGACTGCTTCCGGAGCAGATCGGCGGGCACCTGACCCGGCTGGTGGAAACGGAAAACATCGATGCCGAGCCAGCCGCCATCGAACGCATCGCCCGCGCTGCCGACGGCAGCATGCGCGACGGTCTGAGCCTCCTTGACCAGGCCATCGCCTTCGGCGGCGGCCGCCTCGAGGACGAGGACGTCGCGCAGATGATGGGCAGCGTGGATCATGAGCACGTCGTTCGCCTGGTCGAGGCGCTCGCATCAACCGACGCCGAAGCACTGCTGGAGATCGTCCGCGACCTCGCCGCCCAGTCCCGGAAGCTGGACCTGGTGCTGGACGCGCTGGCCGAGGCGCTGCACCGCATCGGCCTCGTGCAGCTGGCGCCGGGTTACCGGGATCCGGAACGCAGTGACTGGGAGTCCCTGGAATCGCTGGCGGAGTCGCTCTCGCCCGAGGATGTGCAGCTCTACTACCAGATCGCCATCCAGGGAAAACGGGACCTCGGCCTCGCGCCGGACCCGCGCACTGGCCTCGAGATGACACTGCTGCGCATGCTCGCGTTTCGCCCGGCGGGCGCTGCCGCAGCGCCGGTGCCGGCCGGAGGCAAGGCTGATCGGTCCGCGTCTTCGCCACCGTCATCGCCGGCGCGGCCGAAGGCGAAGGCGGTCAAAGCTTCGGCGAAGGAATCGGCTGCTGCTCCGGTTGCCACCCCGGCGGAACCGCTGGATAGGGGCGGGGAAGCGCCGGACTGGCATCGCGTGTACGACGCCCTGGAACTCGCCGGCCCGGTGCGGGAACTGGCCCGTAACCTGCACCTCGATTCCTGTCGTGACGGGCGCTGGCGGTTTCATATCCCGGAAGACCTGAAGTACCTGGGGTCCGATGCCCTGGTGCAGCAGCTGCAGTCCGCCATGCGCGCCCAGCTCGGCCAGGCCGTTGAAGTGGCGGTCAAGCCGGTTCGGCAGGTCGTGGCCTCTCCGGCGGCGGCCAGCGAAGCGATGGATCTGCGCCAGAGAAGTGACGCGGAGATCGCGATCGACCAGGACCCCACCGTGCGCGCCTTGAAGGAGCGCTTTGGCGCCCGCATTGATGAAGACTCCATTCAACCGCTGCAGTAGGCAGCGCCAACAGTGCCCGCGTGGCACGGGAATGACATCGTGAAAGGCAACATCGCAAACCTGCTCCAGCAGGCGCAGAAAATGCAGCAGGACATGCAGAAGGCCCAGGAAGAGCTCGGTCAGATCGAGGTGACCGGCCAGGCCGGTGGCGGCATGGTTGAAGTCCGCATGAGCGGCAAGCACGCGGTCCTCGGCGTCAAGATCGATCCGTCCCTTGCGGACGACCTCGAGATGCTCGAAGACCTGGTCACGGCGGCGACGAACGACGCGGTGAACCGGGTCCAGGCGGCTACCCAGGAACACATGGCGGGCCTGACCCAGGGCATGAATCTTCCGGCCGGCTTCAAGCTGCCCTTCTGAAGCCCTGAATGGCTGAAGACACAGCTCCGCTCCTCGGACGCCTGATCGAGGCCCTGCGCGTTTTGCCGGGTGTCGGTCCAAAATCGGCGCAACGCATGGCGCTTCACCTGCTCGAGCGGGATCGGGAAGGGGGCGTGGCCCTGTCATCCATCCTCGCGGACGCCATGGAGCGCATCGGCCGGTGCGCCGAGTGCCGTGACCTCACGGAACACGAGCGCTGCAGTATCTGCGTGAATCCCCGCCGCGATCGCGGCCTGCTGTGTATCGTCGAGTCGCCGGTGGACGTGCTGGCCATCGAACAGGCCACCGCCTTCAGCGGCACCTATTTCGTACTCCTGGGCCGTCTTTCTCCGCTCGACGGCATCGGTCCTGCGGAACTCGGCCTGGACGAGCTCGAGCACCGCCTCGACGAATCGCCCCCCCGGGAAATGATCATCGCGACCAATCCCACGGTCGAAGGCGAGGCGACCGCCTTCTATCTCTCTCAGCTCGCGCGCGCCCGCGGCATTCCCGTATCCCGCATCGCCCACGGGGTGCCCCTCGGCGGTGAGCTCGAGTACATCGACCAGAGCACCCTGGCGCACGCTTTCGGCTCCCGCCAGGCCTTCAGCGAGGACCGCTGAGCGGGCAGCGTGCCCGGCCCTGGGCCGGGGCGCGCCGCGTCATGTTGACCGTTTCCCTTTCCCGACTCAGGGGCTCTTTTTAGCCTGCCGGGGCGCCTCGATGCGAATGACGTCGCGATTGCGGTCCACGGTGCTCAGGCCGATGCCCTTCACGTTGACGAGTTCGTCGGCGTGCCGGAACGGCCCCTGGCTGTCCCGGTAAGCCACGATGGCCCGGGCCTTGCTGAGGCCGACGCCGTCGAGGGAGGCAGCCAGGGTCTCGGCATTGGCCGTGTTGATGTTGACCGGTTCACCGGCCTGGACGAACAGGCTCGCGGTCGCGAGCAGACCAGCCAGGAGGGCCCGGCGGAAGATGGACGTGCGTTGTGTCATGGTTTTCCTCTCCATGTGATCAGGGAATCGAAGACCGGCCGTCGGCGTGACGGCCACCTGCGAACCCATGCTAGGCGGAGTGGAGGTCGTCCTCCCATGGGTGAACACCCCGGGCGCCTGTCGGAAAATCCGGTCGATGAATTCCCCTCTCACGTTTTGAGAAAGCCGTGCGTTTCAATACGCTCACAGACACCACAGGAGTCGATCATGAAACGGCAGGACGATCTCATCGGCAAGACCATCACCGGCATCATGGCTGTCCCCACCGAAGCGGATGGGCCGCTGAAAATCTGGATGCTCCAGTTCTCCGACGGAACCCACGTGGAATTCGTTTCCCCTGGCGCCCGTCGTACGCTGGATCGCCTCGCCGGGGGAGGGAAACGGTCGGGTGAAGGACCGGGGAAGCGACGGGGTGCGCCCCCGCCGGCGGGAGCGCGATCAGGCAGCCGGAAGCTCCGCCGCAACGCCACGCCCGAGACCCGCGGAGAACCCGCCGAAATCGAAGGTTTCACGCACCCGCAGCTCGCCTTGAATGTCGCCTGAAACCGTTTCGTCACGTTATCCACACAAGCTGTGGATAACGTTGTGAACAAGGTGGCGGGTCACGAGACTACAGGGGGCACCCTCTGGGTTGGTTAAAAAATGACCACCTTGTTTTTGAATTTTGATATCAATGACTTACACGGGCGCTTAACGTCGCTTTCATGTACCGCGCATGTCATTTTTTCGTCATAAGCACAATCAGGGACTTGTGCATATTCACTTTCAAGGCAATCGAGAAAGCCGCTCTAAGTCTCTGAAACTATCCTGAGACGCTTGCCCGCACCAGGTCATGAACCGGCTTCCGTATTCCCGTCCGTCAGCACTTCGGTTTCGACCCAGTGAGCCAACTCGTCGAGCAATGACTGGGCCTTCGGGTCCGAGGCGTGATCAGCCCGTGCATCGCGAAGCTCAACCCGGAAATCCGCTGCGCTGAGGCGGCCCGGAACCGTGTCGCAGAGTAAGCGCTGCAGGCGCTCACGCTCCCAGCGTTTCTGCTCGGTAGCGCTCAGGGTTTCAGGCCAGTTCCGGGCCCGGTAGCGAAAGATCATTTCGTCGATCCGCGAATCTTCGAAGGGGTAGTCAAAGCGCCCGAGCGCCTCCGGAGGCTCGCTGCGTAGCCGAGTGAATCCGGCCTTGTCCTTCCTCGAGAAAAAGGATCCCGAGTACAGCGCCCCATCCGGATCGCCGGGATCGTCGAACGGCGGTCGCTCGTAAACCTGCCGCAGTTTCGGCCGCACGATCTCCAGCGCGTCCTGGAGCGTGCGTGCGTGTCCGAGGCATCGTTCGGGGTCCAGACCGATACGATCGAGATCGGCTTGCTTCAGCGTTCCCAGGGGCGCCAGCATCGGAATCTTGTTCGTGGCAACCGACAGAAGCGGAATGCGTTCTTCATCCTCGGCGCGCTCTGCTGCGGGGGTGAAAACGCCTGCCCGGATCGCCTCCACGTCACCCTCCATCAGCGGCGCGGGATCGCTCATGAGGTCGTAGCAGACGACTTCCCTGGGCCGGTCCGGCACCGGCGCCAGCGGCAACACCAGGGTGGTGCACCCGCGGGCCGCCGGCAGGAGACCGCTGGTCAGTACGAGGGGCCGGGGAGACTGCACCGAGAGTATCTTCTCGACCTGGTCGCGGTGCCGCATCTCCAGTCCCCAGGCGAACAGCTTTGGCTGCGCGGCGAGCAGTCGCCGGGCGAGCGCCACGGTGGCTTCGACGTCCACGAGGGCGTCATGGGCGCCGGCGTGCTCGA
Source organism: Lysobacterales bacterium (assembly GCA_036351115.1). Lineage (GTDB taxonomy): Bacteria > Pseudomonadota > Gammaproteobacteria > Xanthomonadales > SZUA-36 > Marinihelvus. Next base: position 10,937 of record JAZBOL010000050.1, read on the forward strand.
TGTCGTTGGCCGCGGTGAGGTCTTCGAGGCGGAAGCTGGGGAGGTCCGGCTCCTCGGCGCGCATGGGCCAGTTGATGCCTTCGGGCCTCAGGGCGTAGCACATGCGCACCAGGTCGATGAGGTCCCACCGGCTGTTGCCGTTGGCGTACTCGCGCTCGTAGGGGTCGTAAAAGTTCCGGTAGAACAGGTGCCGTGACACGTTGTCGTCGAAACGAACGCTGTTGTAACCCACGCTGCAGGTACCGGGCTCCATCATCTGTTCGTGCACCAAGCGGGCGAATTCCGCTTCCGGTACGCCTTCCCGCTCGGCCCGCTGTGGGGTGATTCCGGTCACGAGGCAGGCCATGGGATGGGGCAGACTGTCGCGCATGGGGCGGGCAAACCAGGCCATGGGGTCGCCGATCGGGTTCAGGTCGGCATCCGTTCTCAGCGCGGCAAACTGCACCGGTCGGTCATAGGCCGGGTGGGTGCCGAAGGTCTCGTAGTCGTGCCACAGGAAATTCGCGGGGAAGCTCATGGACGGGATTGGAGGTGAGGGTGGTGATGCCTGTCAAGCCACAGCACGAGGTCCGCGGTCCGTGAGGCCGTAGCGAGCTGGTGGCGAACGAGGCGTTCAAAAGGCTGCAGGAAGCCGTTCACCGCTTCCGGGCCGTCGAGCAGGCGGCGGTCCGGCGCCAGCTCCTGCTCCTGGCGCCATCGCCACTCGGCCACCGTGGGCCAGTCCGGCGGACAGAGCATCCAGCGAACGGGATGTCGTCGGGAGAAGCGCCGGTCGAAACGTGCCAGTTCGCCGTTGACGTGGCGTCGCCAGCGCCCATCCTCGTCCTCTACGCGCTCGAAAGGCGAGACGTGATCTTTCAGCGCCTGGTCGGATTGCGGCGCCAGGCCGACGAACCATCCCTCGAGGATCACGGCCCCGGGGCGAAGCCCGGTTTCGACCATGCGCCCTTCCGGCAGCCGGTCGTCGGCCCCCTTGTCGAAACGGGGTGTCTCGACCCGGGGCGCCGAACCGTGCAGCAGCGCGTCCAGGTCGCGAAACAGGCGGTCGACATCGTGCGTGCCGGGGACGCCGCGCTGCCCGAGGAGCGGGTGCACGGTTTCAGTCAGCCGCATCCGTTCGGTTCGAGTCAGGTAGTAGTCGTCCAGGGACAGCACCCGGGGCGCCAGGTGCGGGCCGCCGGCGGGCGGTACGGAAAGATAGGCCAGTAGCCGCGCCAGCGTCGATTTCCCCGTTCCGGGAGCGCCGCCGATGCCGAGCAGCCAGGGGCGCCGGCGGGGTAACAGCTCAACCAGGGTGGGGGCAAGGCCCGCCACGGCTGAGCGCTCCGGAGCGGACCAGTCCGTGTGGCGCTCCAACCAGTCCGCGGCCCTTGCGTTACACTCCTCGCCCATGACGCCATGCTACTGCATCGAGACCTCCGCCGATGAATGACCAGCGCGTTCGCGAATTGCTCGACCTCATGACCCTCGAGCCCCTCGAGGTCAACCTGTTTCGCGGTGACAGCCGTGACATCGGGACGCCCAGAGTGTTTGGGGGACAGGTGCTGGCCCAGGCGCTGCTGGCGGCGAGCCAGACCGTGGAAGACCGGATGGTCCACTCGCTGCACGCTTACTTTCTCAGGGCCGGTGATCCGGACGCGCCCATCGTGTACAGCGTGGACCGCAGCCGGGACGGGCGCAGCTTCACGGCCCGGCGGGTGGTCGCGATCCAGCATGGCCGGCAGATTTTCACCCTGGCAGCGTCCTTCCAGGTGCCCCAGCCGGGCGTGGAGCACCAGTTCGACATGCCCAAGGTGCCACCGCCGGAAGACCTGGAGGACGAGGTCGCCCTGCGCAAGACCGACCTGGAAAACGCGCCGCCGAAACTGCGTCGCTGGTTCGATCGCTTCGGACCCTTTGAATTCCGGCCCGTGGTGTTCCAGGACCCTTTCGATCCCCAACCCCTGCCGCCGCGCCAGGAAATCTGGTTCCGATTGCAGGGCGAGTTGGGTGATGATCAGCGCCTGCACCGGACGCTGCTGGCCTACGTGTCGGACTTTCACCTCATCGGGACCGCGACCCTGCCGCACGGCATCTCGTACCAGAAAGGCAACCTCGTTATGGCCAGCCTGGATCACGCCATGTGGTTCCACCGCGATGTGCGGGTGGACGACTGGCTACTCTACGTCTGCGACAGCCCCAATAGCGGGGGCAGCCGCGGCCTGGCCCGGGGCCTCATTTACGACCGGAGTGGCCGCCTCGTGGCCAGCACGGCCCAGGAAGGCATGATTCGCGTCTTGGAAGACTGAGGCCCGCGAAATCCCGCGCGTCAGGAAGCACGACATCGCGGATGCCGGGGCGCGAGCGCGTTTCGGGCCGCCGGCTACTTGCCCTTGATCAGTCCCACGAGCCACAGCAGGATGACGGCGCCGATGAAGGCCGTGACGATGCTGCCGACCAGTCCGGCGCCGGTGGTGACGCCCAGCAGGCTGAACAGCCAGCCGCCGATCGCGCCACCGATCAGTCCGATGATGATGTTCATGAGCACGCCCTGGCTGGCGCCTTTCATGACCAGGCCGGCCAGCCAGCCGGCCACGCCTCCGACGATCAAGGCAGCGATGATTCCCATGGTGATCTCTCCTCGTTTGTAGTGGGAAGGGGTACCTTCCGGATCGATTCTGGGCCTAGAATAGCGCAAGCAAGAGGTTTGGCCCGGGGATGTTCCCGATTTTCCGAAGTTTCCGGGCCCGCGCAGGATTGGCAGGATGCGACCAAAACGGCTTTTGGCGGTAGGAATTTTGCCGGGCATGCTCGCCCTGGCGGTTCCCGCGTGGGCGCAGATTTACAAGTGGACGGACGATAAGGGCATCGTTCACTTCTCGAGCGAGAAGCCGCCCGGCAACACGGCCGTGGAGGCCTTCCGCTTTCCCTGCTACGCGTCCGATCCTTCCTGCAGCGCCCGCGTCAACTGGAATACGGTGCCCCTTAACCGGGCCGCGTTCCCGGAGGTCATCCGCGAGGTCGCCGCCGTGCACGGGGTCGATGAGAGCCTGATTCGAGCCATCATCCACGCCGAGTCCGCCTACCAGCCCGACGCGAAATCTCCCAAGGGCGCCCAGGGGCTCATGCAGCTCATGCCGCCCACCCAGGCCGAGCTCGGCGTCGAGGATCCCTATGATCCGATCGAGAACATCGAAGGCGGGACGCGCTACCTGGCCGGTTTGCTGAAGCGCTTCCGGGGGGACGTGCGACTGGCCTCGGCGGCCTATAACGCCGGCCCCGGCGCCGTCGAGCGCTACCAGGGCATTCCGCCGTATCCGGAAACGGAAGAGTACGTACGTCGCGTGGCCATTCTTCACCGCCGCTACCGCGGCGCGCCCTGACGGCACGGTCAGGGGTTTCAGTAAACCAGCCGCGCCTCGGTGACGCCGGGCAGTTCGCTGAGCGCGGCCACCAGTTCCTCGCAGGGGTTCACCCGCCACTCGTCCCCCAGCTGCAGCCGGGCCCGCGCCCGGGGATTGCGGTAGCTGAGAAATACGCGGCCCACGCCGTTGCGGTAGGGCGCGAAGGCGGCGTCGAGCTCGTCGGCCAGCTCCGGGCAGGGCCCCTGGACTGCGAGGCGGACCCCCCGGGCAAAGCGGGTCTTGGCGTCGCCCAGGGACATGACCTTGTTGGCGGTCATGCGGTACCCCCCGCTGAAATCGTCCGGGGACACCTTGCCCTCCACGACGATCATCTCGTCCTTGTTCAGCAGGTCCGCATAGAGCGCAAAAGCCTCGTCATAGAGCGCCACGTCCATGCGGCCGGTGTGGTCCTCGATGGTGACGAACAGGCGCCGGTTTGCCCGGCGCACGGCGCACACGAGGCCCGCCAGGGTCATCTCAACACCACGGCTGCGCCGCTCGCCGTTGTTGGCCGGCACCAGTTTCTCCAGGCGGCCGATCTTCGCCGACGTGAAGCGTTTCGTGTCCGGCCGGTGTACGAGCGCCGGATGACCGGTCAGGAACAACCCGAGGGCGTCCTTTTCCGCCTGCAGCCGCTGGAGCTCATGCCAGGGTGGCGTGTCCGGCATCTCGATGGCCACGGGTGCGCTCGCGTCCGTGGCGTTGCCGAACATGTCCACCTGCCCCGCATCCCGGTCCCGCTGCGCCTGTTCCGCACCCTGCAGCACCGTGTCCAGGGCCGCCAGCATGCGCGCCCGGTTGGCGTTCGGTTCCAGCGGGTCCAGGGCGCCGGAACGAATCAGGGTTTCCAGGGCCCGCCGGTTGACCTTCTGCAGGTCGATACGAACGCAGAAATCCGGCAGGCTCTCGAAGGGGCCTTCGGCTTCCCGTTCCTCGATGATGCTCTCGATGGCGCCACGGCCCAGCCCCTTCAGAGCGCCCAGGCCATAGCGGATCTGCCGGTCGCCGACGGCGGCAAAATGGTGGATGGAGGCATTGATGTCCGGGGTCAGCAGCTCGAGCCCCATGGAGCGGCACTCGGCGATCATGTCCGCCACCTTGTCCGTGTTGTCCATGTCCGCGGACAGCACGGCGGCCATGAACGGCGCCGGGTAGTGCGCCTTCAGGTAGGCCGTGTGATAAGAGATCAGCGCGTAGGCCGCCGAGTGGGACTTGTTGAACCCGTAGCCGGCGAAGGTTTCCATCTGGTCGAAGATGGTGTTCGCCGTGTCCGGCGCGATGTCCCGCTCCGTGGCCCCGGTCACGAAGATCTGCCGTTGCTTGGCCATCTCCTCGGGCTTCTTCTTGCCCATGGCGCGGCGCAGGATGTCCGCGTCACCGAGGGAATAGCCGGCGAGCTCCTGGGCGATCTGCATCACCTGTTCCTGGTAGAGGATCACGCCATTGGTCGGCTTGAGGATGTGTTCCACCTTGGGGTGCGGATAGCTGACCGGCTTGCGGCCGTGCTTGCAGTCGATGTAGGTGTCCACCATGCCCGACTCGAGCGGGCCGGGGCGAAACAGGGCGACGAGCGCCACGATCTCGTCGAAGGTGTCGGGGCGCAGCTTGCGGATCAGCTCCTTCATGCCCCGGGATTCGAGCTGGAACACCGCCGTGGTCTTGCAGGACTGGAGCAGCTGGAAGCTGCGCTCGTCATCCATGGGCAGGGCTTCCAGGTCCAGGGGAGGCTCGCCCGCCTCGGCCCGGCGCGCATCGATGGTCTGCAGGGCCCAGTCGATGATGGTCAGGGTGCGCAGGCCCAGGAAGTCGAACTTCACCAGCCCCACGGATTCCACGTCGTCCTTGTCGAATTGCGTGACCGGGCTGCCCCCCTTGGCCTCACGGAACAGCGGGGTGAAGTCCGTGAGGGCCGAGGGCGCGATGACCACGCCACCGGCGTGCTTGCCGGCGTTGCGTGTCAGGCCTTCCAGGGAACGGGCCAGGTCGAGCACCGCGCGCGTGTCTTCCTCCTCGTCGTAGCGCCGCGCCAGTTCCGGCTCCTGTTCCAGGGCCTTGTCCAGCGTGATGCCCAGTTCCAGGGGGACGAGCTTGGCGATGGAATCGACGAAGCCGTAGCCGTGGCCCAGCACGCGGCCGGCGTCGCGCACCACGGCCTTCGCCGCCATGGTGCCGTAAGTGATGATCTGGCTGACCTGCTCGCGGCCATAGCGTTCGGCCACGTAGTCGATGACCCGGTCGCGCTGGTCCATGCAGAAGTCAACGTCGAAGTCGGGCATGGAGATTCGTTCCGGATTGAGGAAACGCTCGAAGAGCAGGTCGTACTGGAGCGGATCGAGTCCGGTGATGCCCAGGGCCCAGGCGACCAGCGAGCCGGCACCGGAGCCGCGGCCGGGCCCGACCGGGATGCCGTTGTTCTTCGCCCAGCGGATGAAGTCGGCGACGATGAGGAAGTAACCGGGGAAGCCCATGTTGTTGATGACGTCGAGCTCGGTTTGCAGACGTTCCCGGTAGTCCGCCTCCGTGTGGCCTTCCGCAGTGCCGTGGGTTTTCAGCAGTTCTTCCAGCCCCTCGGCGGACACCCGGGCGAGGAACTGCTCCACGGTTTCGTCCTCGGGCGTCGGGAAATCGGGCAGAAAGTAGGTGCCGAGGCGCAGATCGAGGTTGCAGCGACGGGCGATCTCCAGCGTGTTCTCAAGCGCTTCGGGCAGGTCGTGAAACACGGCCCGCATCTCGTCGGGGCTTTTCAGGTACTGCTGGTCGGAGTAGGCCTGGGTTCGGCCCTTGTCCGACAGCAGGCGCCCCTGGTGAATGCACACCCGGGCGTCGTGCGCCCGGAAATCGTCCTGCTCCAGGAAGCGCACGTCGTTGCTGGCCATGACCGGACAGTCGAGGCGGCTGGCCAGGAGCAGGGCCTGGTGCTCGTGCAGGGCCTCGTCCTCCCGGCCCGTGCGCTGGAGTTCGATGTAGAAGCGGTCGGGAAAATCCGCCATCCAGCCGCGAAGCAGCTGCTCCGCGCGGTTCGGGTGGCGGTTGATCAGCGCCTGGCCGACGTCACCTTCGCGCGCGCCGGACAGGGCGATGAGACCCTCGGCCGCCTCGCGAACCCATTCGCGCTGCACGTAGGGGAGTCCCTGGTGCTGTCCGTCGAGGTAGGCGCGGCTGAGCAGGCGGCAAAGATTGAGGTAGCCCGTGCGGTCCTGGCACAGCAGGACCAGGCGGCTGGGGTGGCCCGGGTCGTCCGGATTCCAGATCAGTACGTCGGCGCCCACGATGGGCTTGATGCCGGCGGCGACCGCGGCCCGGTAGAACTTCACCAGGGCGAAGAGGTTGAACTGGTCCGTGACGGCAATGGCCGGCATGCCGAGTTCCTTCGCCCGCGCGATCATGGGTTTCAGGCGTAGCGTGCTGTCCACCAGCGAGTATTCCGTGTGAAGGTGCAGGTGGACGAAGGTATTCGACATGGAAGGCGTTCTGATCCGGGAGTTCAGCAGCGAGCCAACAGGGCGCGACCCATGATAAACGCCGGAGCGGGACGGGGAAATGCCGAAACGTGACAGCTCGTCGTATTTCTGGTTCTTCCCGTACTTCGGTCCCGGCTTTGCAAATCCCCGGTCAGGAGGCTTGAGTCCACGGGGCAGGGCGCGGTATTATGCGCGCCCTTCCGGTGTTGCGTCTGAAACGCAACCGGGATGCCGGAACCCAGGTTTCGGGCGCGTAGCTCAGCGGTAGAGCACTACCTTGACATGGTAGGGGTCACTGGTTCGATCCCAGTCGTGCCCACCAGTACCAGGAATGCAGAACGGCGGCCGGTGATTTTCACCGCCGCCGTTTTTGTTTGTCCGCATTCGAAACGGATTGAATGCCCAGGAAGGACGCCCATGCCCGTCATTCGTGAATTGCTGGCTCGAGCCGCAACGTCGGTTTTTCGCACCCTGGCGCCCGTACGCTACAAGCAGCGCATGGAACTGGCTTACTGGCGCGGACGGGTGGAACACGAGGGCCGATTGCGTGGCCCGCACTACGAGTTCTTCTACACGGACTTTTTTGGCCTGGACCGCGGGTTCTATGCCGGCAAACGGGTGCTCGATATCGGTTGCGGGCCGCGAGGCAGTCTCGAGTGGCTGGCCGCCGAAGCGGAGTGCACGGGTCTGGATCCCCTGGTACCGCAATACCGGGCGCTCGGCATCGATCAGCATCGCATGACTTACGTGCACGCCGGCGCGGAGCGCATTCCCTTTCCGGATGGCCATTTCCAGGTGGTCACCACGTTTAACAACCTGGATCACGTGGATGACGTGGCCAAGGCGATCGCCGAGATGAAGCGCGTTACGTCGCCGGACGGCACGCTGCTGTTGATCACCGAGGTCGAGCATGAGGCCTCACCCACGGAGCCCCAGACGCTACCGACGACGATCGCGCACCAGTTCGAGCCCGAGTTCGCCATCCAGTCCCAGGGCCTCTGCGCCATTCGCGACGACCACAACGTCTACCAGTCTCTTCGGGACCAGGCCCCTTATCGGGCGGGTACGGAAGGCATTGTGTTTGCCCGGTTTACCCGGAACTGAACACCACCCGCTTCAGCCTTGAATCAGGGGGTCGTCGCGCGGCGGGCATCCCGATCACGGACAAGCGCCTGTCCGGCAGGGGCAAGCCGGACGCAATCCCTGCGCCTAAGCTGATCCCCTCTCAATCGGGGTGTGAGCCATGTACGAAATGATGTTGTTGCTGGCGGCCGTGATGGTCAGCTGGTGGGTGATCAGCACCGTGGGCGGTTTGCTTGGCGACGCCTGGAATCGCCGCAGGGCGCTTCGGAACAATAAAGCCGTCCGCGGATTGGCGCGGAGACGCCGCGCTCCCTGAGTCAGTGTCCTTCGTCTTCCCAGAGCCGGATGCCGCCCAGGATGCCGGCAACATTCGGGACGACGGTCACGCCGGCCGGGAGGCCCACCTGCAGGTGCTTCGTATTGCCGCCACCCAGGTACAGGCGGGTCGGATTCCAGATCGGCAGGATGGTCTCGATGGCGCGGAGCACCCAGCCCGACCAGCGCGCGTCGCCGAGTTGCTCGCGCGCGGCGTCCCCGACCCACTCCTCGTAACTCTTGCCGTCTGCGAAGGGGTGGTGCCCCAGTTCGAGGTTGGGCACCAGGTGCCCATTGGTGAAGACCGCGGCGCCCATGCCGGTGCCCAGGGTCAGCACCATTTCCACACCGGTGCCCTCGATGGCGCCGTAGCCCTGGATGTCCGCGTCGTTGGCGGCCCGGCAGGGTTTGCCGGTGCGCTCCTCGATTTCCCGGGCCAGGGGGACCTGGCTCCAGTCGCCATCGAAGTTCACGCCGGTGCTCACGACGCCGAACTGCACGACGCCGGGGAAACCGACGGAGATGCGGTGGTAAGCGGATCCGTCGTCTTCGAAGTGCCGGGCGACCTCGACCACCGTGTCCAGCACGGCCTCCGGTGTGGCGGGACGGGGCGTGGGGAGCCGAAAGCGATCGGCGACAGCGGTTCCGGCCGGGTCGAGGACCATCCCCTTGATGCCGGAGCCGCCGATGTCCAGGGACAGGGTGTTCAGGGTGAGCTGATTCATGAGGTCCTGTTGTTCCTCCACTTGTTGTTCTTCCAGGCGTGGGTCCCCCGGCGAACCAGGGCCGGTCCCGACCAAGCCTAGCGTACTGTTGGGCTTCCCTCATCTCCGCCCGCAGTTTTGTGGACGGTGAGGTGGCCTGGAAGCGGGTGATGAAAGCGGGCCATCAACCAAACCGGTGTTCACGGGTATTGCTCCATGAACATGAAGCAAGGAATGGACGACATGAATGTTCCCGGTACCATCGAAACGCGCCGAAGTTCAGTCACGGTGTGCAGCGAGTGCTACACGCTCATGCGCCCCGGAAAAAATTGTTGTCCGGAATGCGGAGAGAATCTGCGGCGCCGCCAGGCCTGGGAGCGGGTCATGGCGATCCTGGTCACCGGCCTGTTCACCGGCGCTCTCGTGTACCAGGTGTTCCATTAAGGCTGCCTTTCCAAGCCCCTGCCATCGGCGTACAATGGGGTCATGCTCTGGATAGCGCGAACTTTTACCGAATAAACAGGACCGCACATGGCGATTCCTGGAGGGCGCCGTGTGCGCCCTTCTTGCTATGAGGCCCCATCAAGCCGCTTTGGAACCGGGGTCTGGACGACGTAAAAAGGAAAGCAGTCATGCCCGTGATTACCCTGCCGGACGGCAGCCAACGAGAATTCGATCAACCCGTCAGCGTGCTGGACGTGGCCGCGGACATCGGACCCGGTCTCGCCAAGGCGACCCTCGCGGGCGAGGTTGACGGCAAGCTCGTGGATGCGGCGCACACGATCCAGGAGGATGCGGCGCTGCGCATCGTCACGGCGCGGGACGAGGAGGGCCTGGAAGTCATTCGGCACTCCACCGCGCACCTCCTGGCCCAGGCGGTGAAACGCCTGTTTCCGGAGGCCCAGGTCACCATCGGCCCGGTGATCGAGGACGGCTTCTACTACGACTTCGCCTACGAACCGGGCTTCAAGCCCGAGGACATCGATCGCATCGCCTCCGAGATGCGGCGCCTGGTCAAGGACGCCATCCCCGTGGAGCGCGAGGTGTGGCAGCGTGGCCCCGCCGTGCAGTTCTTCCAGCAGGAAGGCGAGGAGTACAAGGCCGAGATCATCCGGGATCTGCCCGAGGACGAGGAGCTTTCCCTGTACCGCCAGGGCGACTTCATCGACCTGTGCCGCGGACCCCACGTACCCAACACCGCCCACCTCGGGCACTTCAAGCTGACCAAGCTGGCCGGCGCCTACTGGCGGGGCGACAGCAACAATGAGGTGCTCCAGCGCATCTACGGCACGGCCTGGCCCGACAAGAAGCAGCTCAAGGCCTACCTGCACCGCATCGAGGAGGCGGAAAAACGTGACCACCGCCGCCTGGGCAAGCAGCTGGACCTGTTCCACTTCCAGGAAGAAGCCCCCGGCATGGTGTTCTGGCACCCCAAGGGCTGGTCCATCTACACGGAGGTGCAGAACTACATCCGTGAGCGGCTGCGGGACGCGGGCTACGGCGAGATCAACACGCCCGAGGTGGTGGATATCTCACTCTGGGAGCAATCCGGTCACGCCGCCAAGTACCTGGAGAATATGTTCCTCACCGACAGCGAATCCCGGCAGTACGCCATCAAGCCGATGAACTGTCCGTGTCACGTGCAGGTATACAACCAGGGTCTGCACAGCTACCGCGATCTGCCGATCCGTTTCGCGGAGTTCGGCTCCTGCCATCGCAACGAAGCCTCCGGTGCGTTGCACGGCCTCATGCGCGTGCGCGGTTTCACCCAGGACGACGCCCACATCTTCTGCACGCCGGACCAGGTGCAGTCCGAAGCCAGCGCCTTCATCGAACTGCTGTTCAGCGTGTACCGGGACTTCGGCTTCGAAGACGTCAAGGTCGAGCTCAGCACGCGGCCGGAGAATCGGATCGGCGACGACGCGCTCTGGGATAAGGCGGAGGCCGCGCTTCAGGCGGCGCTGGAAGCGGCCGGCATGGAGTGGTCGCTGAACCCCGGGGACGGTGCCTTTTACGGACCCAAGATCGATTTCTCCCTCAAGGACACGATCGGCCGGGTCTGGCAGTGCGGCACCCTGCAGCTGGATTTCAACATGCCGGAACGGCTCGGCGCGCATTACATCGCCGAGGATTCCAGCCGCCAGACGCCGGTCATGCTGCACCGGGCGATCCTCGGATCCCTGGAACGTTTCATCGGCATCCTGATCGAAAACCACGCCGGCAAATTCCCGGCCTGGCTGGCCCCGACACAGGCCGTGGTGATGAATATCACCGACCGGCAGGCAGAATTCTGCGAAGAAGTTGCCGAAACCCTTGAAAACAGGGGCTTCCGCGTCGATTTGGACTTGAGAAACGAGAAGATCGGCTATAAAATCCGCCAGCACACTTTAGCGAGGGTTCCCTACCTGCTTGTTGTGGGCGACCGGGAGGTCGAGGAGGGGGCCGTCGCTGTGCGTACGCGCGAGGGTGAAGACCTGGGCAGCATGGCCCTGGCAGACTTCGCGGAACGCCTTGCCGACGATGTCGAGCGGCGAGGGTGAACGGTTAACGAGCAGGAGAAGAAAACATCGCTTCTAAAAAAGAGTCGCGGCGTAACAGTGATATTCGCGCGCCAGAAGTAAGGGTCATCGACAAGGACGGGGAACAGGCGGGCATCATGTCGGCCGAAGAAGCCCTCGCCTTCGCAAAAGAGTCCGGCATGGATCTCGTGGAGATTGCCCCGAACGCCGAACCACCCGTTTGCCGGGTCATGGATTACGGCAAGTACCGGTTCGAGCAGGCCAAGAAACAACAGGCGGCCAAGAAAAAGCAAAAGGTCACGCAGGTCAAGGAAGTGAAATTCCGGCCAGGGACCGAAGAAGCGGACTACCAGGTGAAGATGCGCAACGTGCGCCGCTTCATCGAAGACGGCGACAAGGTCAAGGTGACCTTGCGGTTCCGGGGCCGGGAGATGGCCCACCAGGAACTGGGTCGCGACATGCTGGAACGCATTCGCGACGAAATGGCCGAAGAGACCATGGTCGAGCAGTTTCCGAAGATGGAAGGCCGGCAGATGGTCATGTTGATTTCACCGAAACGCACGTAAGGTTTCGGTTTGCCCTGGGCCCCGGTCCGGGGCGCAGGGTTTTCCCGGAAGATTCCAGGAGCGCCCAAGAGCCGGTGAGTCGGCGCCTGCTGGGCGCTCTCACCCTGTAAAGAAGAAGCGGTTCCAAGCCAAGGAAGCGTGCTGCGACGGCCCTGCCGGCGACATCACCGCTTGGATCACGCATTAAGAGACGGTCCTTCAGGGACCAGGAGAAAACGATGCCCAAGATGAAAACGAATCGGGGCGCGGCCAAGCGTTTCAAGAAAACCGCCAGCGGCGGTTTCAAGCGTGGCCACGCGTTCCACAGCCACATCCTCACCAAGAAAGACCAGAAGCGTAAGCGCGGCCTGCGGGGTACTGACATGATCAGTGACGCCGACAAGAAAGTCGTTAAACGCCTGCTGCCTTACTCATAACGGGAGGATTGAACAATGGCACGAGTAAAACGTGGTGTAGTCGCCCGCGCGCGGCACAAGAAAGTACTGAAGGAAGCAAAGGGCTACTACGGCGCCCGTCGCAAGACCTATCGCTCCGCGAAGCAGGCGGTCATCAAGGCCGGTCAGTACGCCTACCGCGACCGTCGCGCCAAGAAGCGCGAGTTCCGCCGCCTGTGGATCACCCGGATCAATGCCGCGGCCCGTCTGAACGGCCTGTCCTACAGCCGTTTCATGAACGGCCTGAGCAAGGCCGAGATCGACATCGACCGCAAGGTCCTCGCCGATCTGGCGGTACACGACGCCGCGGCCTTTAGCGCCCTGGCGGAAAAGGCGAAGGCCAGCCTGGCCTAAACCTCGGTTTCCCCGCTCGCCGGGGAGTCCACACGGGCAGGGCGCCGCGGCGTCCTGCCCAGGGTTCAGGAAGGGAGAGGCCCTGGCCCCTCCCTTCTTTTTTGTTTCGGGTGAGGTATCCCCTTGGATTCTGCCAACCAATTACCAGCTCAATTGCCAGAGGAATTGCTGGCGCAGGCGCGCAGGGCCGTTGCGGACGCGACGGATTTACGCGCTCTCGAAGACCTGCGGGTGCATTACCTGGGGAAGAAGGGCGAAGTCACGGCCCTGCTGAAGTCCCTGGGCGGCATGGCGCCGGAGGAACGCAAGACCTTCGGCCAGGCCGTGAACCGGGTGAAGCAGGACATCCAGGGTCTGCTCAACGACCGAAAAGCGGCGCTGGAAGCGGAAGCGCTCAGCGAAAAGCTCGCCGGGGAGCGCATCGACGTGACCCTGCCGGGGCGCGGCAACCAACGTGGCGGGCTGCACCCCGTGACGCGAGCCATGCAGCGCATCACGGACCTGTTCAATCGCCTGGGCTTCGACGTGGCCACGGGGCCGGAAGTCGAGGACGATCACCATAACTTCGAGGCCCTGAATTTTCCGGCGCACCATCCTGCGCGGGCCATGCACGACACGTTCTATTTCGGTGACGGGCGCCTGCTGCGCACCCACACCTCGCCGGTGCAGGTCCGCGCCATGCTGGCGAACGTCGAGCGGGGCGAGTCCGCGATCCGCGTCATTGCGCCGGGCAAGGTGTACCGCAGCGACTACGACCAGACCCACTCGCCCATGTTTCACCAGGTCGAGGGACTGCTCGTGGGCGAAAACGTGAGCATGGCGGACCTCAAGGGTGTGCTCCAGGCTTTCGTCAACGCGTTCTTCGAGCGCGAGATGGCCATGCGGTTCCGCCCGTCCTATTTTCCGTTTACGGAGCCTTCCGCGGAGGTGGACGTGGCCTGGGACAAGGGCGACGGCTCGGAGCCCGGCTGGCTCGAAATTCTCGGCTGCGGCATGGTGCATCCCAATGTCCTGGCCGCCTGCGGCATCGACAGCGAGCGTTACCTTGGCTACGCCTTCGGCATGGGTGTCGAGCGCCTCGCCATGCTCCGCTACGGCGTGACCGACCTGCGCCCCTTCTTCGACAACGATCTGCGCTTCCTGCGCCAGTTCCGCTGAGCCGGCGCGGCAGGAGTCATTCATGAAATTTTCCGTTCAGTGGCTCAAGGAGTGGTGCCCGGTCGATCTCGATCCGGAGGCCCTGGCCACCCGGCTGACCGCCGCCGGCCTCGAAGTGGACACGGTGGCCCCGGTGGCCAGCCCCTTCGAAGGGGTCGTCGTCGGGGAAATCGTCGCCTGCGAACCGCATCCTGACGCGGACAAACTGAAGCTGTGTCGCGTGGACGACGGCAGCGGCCAGATGCTGCAGGTCGTGTGTGGCGCACCCAACGCCCGCCTGGGGCTGAAAATGCCCTTTGCCCGGGTTGGCGCGGTGCTGGACGGCGGTGACAAGGGGCCTTTCAGGATCGGCAAGGCAAAGCTTCGCGGCGTCGAGTCCTTCGGCATGTGCTGCTCGGCCCGGGAACTGGGCCTGTCGGACGATCACGCAGGGCTCCTGGAGCTTCCGGGGGATGCCCCCATCGGCCGGGACTTCATGGACTGGCTCGAGCTCGATGACGCCACCATTGACCTGGAGCTGACGCCCAACCGGGCGGATTGCCTGGGCATCAAGGGCCTGGCCCGCGACGTGGCGGCCATCACGGCTACGCCGGAAACGCCGCTGACCGTCGAGGCGGTTCCCGCGGCGAGCGACGAGCGCCTGCCGATTACACTCGACGCGGCGGAAGACTGCCCGCGCTACGTCGGGCGCGTGATCCGCGGCATCGACCCCACCGCGCCCTCGCCCCTGTGGATGCAGGAAAAGCTGCGGCGCAGCGGCATCCGCAGCATCAGCGCGGTGGTGGACGCCACCAACTACGTGCTGATGGAGCTGGGTCAACCCATGCACGCCTTCGACCTGGACAGGCTCCGGGGCGGCATTACCGTGCGGCGGGGTCGGGCCGGTGAATCCCTGACCCTGCTGGACGGCAAGGAAGTCGATCTCGACGATCACCTGCTGGCAATCTGTGACGACGCCGGCCCCGTGGCCCTGGCCGGCATCATGGGCGGGCTCGACAGCGGCGTCACCGGCGACACGACGGACATTCTTCTCGAATCCGCCTGGTTCCGGCCCGCGACGATCATGGGCAAGGCCCGGGACCTGGGCCTGCACACGGACTCCTCCCACCGCTTCGAACGGGGGGTGGATCCGGAAGGGCAGGTCGAGGCCATGGAACGCATCACCGGCCTGCTGCTCGAACTGTGCGGCGGTACGCCCGGACCACTCCTGGTGGCGGAGTCGCGCGAGCATCTGCCTGCGCGTGAGCCGGTCACGCTGCGCCTCGACCGGCTCAATCGGGTGCTGGGCAGCGACCTCGGCGCCGGCGAGGTGCAGGCCATTCTCGAGCGGCTGGGGATGCAACTGGAGACCCTGGACGGGGCATGGCGGGCCACGCCACCGAGCGCCCGTTTCGATATCGAGATCGAGGAAGACCTCATCGAGGAAGTGGCTCGGGTGCACGGCTACGACAAGCTGCCGGCTGCGCTGCCCAGTGGTGAATTGACCCTGCCGGCGCTGAGCGAGACCCGTGTGCCGGTGGCCGCCTTTCGTGATGCGCTCTGTGCGGCGGGCTACCAGGAAGCGATCACCTACGCGTTCGTCGACCGCCGGCTGCTCGAGCGCCTGCAGCTCGACGACGGCGCGCTGCCGCTTGCGAATCCCATTTCCTCGGACATGGACGTGATGCGCACGGCGCTGCTTCCCGGGTTGCTCAGCGCCCTGGGGCGCAACCTGCGCTACCAGCAGGAGCGCGTGCGCCTGTTCGAAACCGGCAAGGTGTTCCTCCAGGGCGACACCCTCGACGAGGTCGAGCGTGTCGCTGCCGTCGCGTGTGGAACCGCGATGCCGGAGCAGTGGGACGTTGCGTCTCGCCGTGCGGACTTCTTCGACCTGAAAGGCGACCTGGAACAGGTACTCGCGCTGCGAGGGGGCGGACAATCGGTGCGGTTCGTGCCGGCGGAACGGCCCTTCCTGCACCCGGGTCAAGCCGCCGATGTGCTCGTCGACGGGTCGCGGGTGGGGTGGATTGGAGCGCTCCATCCGGCGGCTCAGAGAGCGCTGGATCTGAAGGTTCCCGTGGTCGCTTTCGAAGTCGATTTGAACCCGATTAAAAATCGCGAAATACCACACGCGAATAAAATTTCGTCTTTTCCGTCCGTGCGGCGGGACCTGGCTTTCCTCGTCCCCGAGGCGGTCTCTTTTGCGGACATCGATGCCGCCGGCCGCGAATTGGCGGGTCCCTTGCTGACCGATCTCAACATTTTTGACCAGTTTTCAGGGCAAAGTGTTGAAAAAGGTTACAAAAGCTTAGCTATTAGCTTGATTTTGCAAGACGTATCAAGCACTCTTACCGATGAAGCCGTGGATTCCCTGATCGACCGCGTGGTCAAGGGGCTGGAATCCCGGCTGGATGCACAGCTCAGAGGTTAACCATGTCACTGACCAAAGCAGAAATCGCCAACCGCTTGTTCGACGAAGTCGGTCTCAACAAACGGGAAGCGAAAGAGTTCGTAGACGCCTATTTCGAGACCATCAAGGCGGCCCTGGAAGAGGGTGAGAACGTCAAGCTGTCCGGCTTTGGCAATTTTCAGCTGCGCGATAAAAAAGAACGACCGGGCCGTAACCCGAAGACGGGCGAAGAGATTCCGATCTCGGCGCGTCGCGTGGTGACGTTTCGCCCGGGCCAAAAATTGAGAGCAAGGGTTGAAGCTTATGTTGGATCCGGGGAATGACAAGGAACTGCCTCCGATCCCAGCGAAGCGCTACTTCACCATTGGGGAAGTGAGCGAGCTGTGCGGCGTGAAGCCGCACGTGCTGCGCTACTGGGAACAGGAGTTCGAACAGCTCAAGCCGGTCAAGCGACGGGGAAACCGCCGTTATTACCAGCGGGGTGACGTGATCATGATCCGCCAGATTCGAAGCCTGCTGTACGAGCAGGGTTTCACGATCAGCGGCGCACGACAGAATCTCGAAGGGGAGCAGGCCAGCGACGATTTCGATCGCAGCCAGCAGATCATCCGCCAGACGCGGCTGGAACTCGAGGAAGTGCTGCAGGTGCTTAAACGCTGAGGCGCCCCTGAATCATCATTGAGAAAGCCCGCCCAACGGCGGGTTTTTTATTGCCCGATGATTGGGCAGTAGGGAGGAGGAAATCGGCAGGCGCGTTCAGAACCGGAGTCGATAGCTGCCGCGCAGGACGGAGTCCTGCAGCGGCGCGACCAGTCGGTCTTCCAGGTTTCTCAGGACGGTCCGGTTCCAGTCCAGCAGCAACTCGCGACCGGGCCCCGCACGCCACGTCAGGCGCGCCTTGAGTCCCAGTTCCTCGTTGACGTTGTTGAACTGGACCCCCGGGCTCAGGGACCAACCCGGGAGCAGGCTCATCTCCGAGTTCACGGTAAGCGTTTTGGCCGTGAAGGCGCCGCTCGGCTGCCGGTGTTCCCGCACGGTGAAGGCGGCGTCGAGCTGCAACCAGTCTGCGGCCTGCCATGCGCTCGTGACTCGCCAGTCCTGGCGCTGTCCCTGCAGGTAGTCACCACGGGCGATCTGGATTCCCAGCAACCAGCGGTCGAAGCGCGAGGTGGACAGGTTGACGCCGTAGCGCGTGTACGTGTACTCCCCCGGCGCCACGGTCAGCCGTTCGGCGAGGTCGAAACCTTTGACCAGGACCTCGCGGTGCCCGCTGACGAATCCTTCGAGGCGCTCGCCCCCGACGGACTGGCCCTCGAGCAAGGCCAGGGTGAGGTGGCCGGAGGCTTCCTCGTCCTCCGTGGAACGGACCTGTTGTGCTTCCAGGCGGTGGGCGAGCGACCAGCGATCGGTGCCGAGCAGGGCGCCGGACAGGCGGTAACGCAGGCGTGTGTCGTCGGCGCCGCGGCGGTTGACCTGGCCCAGGACCGGATCGAAGGCCGCCCCCGTATGCGCATGGCGAAATTCGACATCGTGCGTGCTATCCGGGTAACGGAGGAGCAGGCCCCAGGCCCGGTCGTCGCCGGGGACGGTGACTTCGTTGTCGGTTTCCTGGACCCAGACCGTTCCCACGAGGCCGCCCCGCGCCCGTACCTGGAGATCGACGCCCACGGTGCGCGCCTGGGTGCCCGACTCCGGGTCGCCGCTGGTAAAGATGAATCCAAGGTGCGCGGCCTCAAACAGGCGACGCGTTACACGGGCGACGAACCCGTTGCGCAGGTCGGCGCCCAGCGCCGGACCGGGCCTCGCCTGGTCCTGGACGCCGAGCAGGCCGACACGCCAGCCTCCCGTCTCGCCCACCAGCTTGATCCCGGCGGGCACGCCATCGACCCGGCCGAGGGAAAAGGGTTGCGTGTGGAGTCCTTCGATGCCGAACAGGTCCAGGTCGCCGAGAGCATCACCCAGGGTGTCGTGATAGCGCGGATCGAAACCGCTGACCTCGAAGGGCAGGGGAGGCCGCGTGTCCATGCCCGGGACGTCGGCGTAAATCGCCGGGGCGCAGCTAAGTGCCGCGAGGACCAGTACTCGCGAAAGGGTGGGAAAACGACAATTGTCTGACCGTGACGACATTCCGTGTCGCTGCCGCTTCTTCTTTTGAATCCAATGCCTTAGCCAATAAAGCTTAGGCGCTCTTCAATATTCTAGCCCAGGGGCGCTCGAGATAGAAACCCGGCGGTCAGTCGAAAGGCTTTTCGGTCAGGCTCAATCGGCGGCTATGACCTCGGACTCCCGCGGTTGCAGACCTGCCAGCTTCTCCTGGTGCTCGCGGTGCAGTCGCTCGCGGGCTTCCAGGTCCGTCTCGTCGGTCACCTCGTCCAGGTATCGGCTGTGGATGTCCACGAACTGTTCGCGATCCTTGTCCGTGAGCATGGCCTCGAAAGTGTCCCGGGTCGCCAGTGCCTCGTTCACCACCCGGTGGAAGAATTCCGAGCGGGGAATCTCCGTCGCACCGGGCTGCTTCATGGCCTGTTCGTAGGCAACGAAAACATCCAGTTTCGAAAAATGGCCCGCGAGCAGCTCACGCTCGAAGGCCTCCCGCGCCGCCAGGAATACCGGATCCGTGATTTCAGGTGCTTTCGGGGCAGACTCCTCGGGTTCCTCGGGTTCCTCGGGTTC
>JAZBOL010000051.1:0-88057 GCA_036351115.1 Lysobacterales bacterium
CGAGGAAGGCGTAGACCGCAAATCCGCCGGCGACGAGCCAGCGCAGGCCGAAACCGTTACCGAGCGCCAGCGCCACCAGGGCCTCGACCAGGATCCCCAGCCCAAAACCACAAACGCCACCAATCACCCCGGCAATCAGCCGATCCCCCAGCGCGGCCGTCTCCCGATCATCCTTAAGCCCAAAGGTCACGATTCGTCTCCCGTAGCATCACCCAGGCAGCCCCCGCCAGCGACCGAAGCCGTTCTCCGGATATCGTGATGTTGAATGTGGGGTGTTGACACCTTCCGCTCAGGACCCGCGGGTGAAAGGCTTCAGGAAGCCTTATCCAGGTAGTCGAATTCGCGCTTGAGGTTCGAAGAACGGTCCGTGACGATGCGCTCGAGCGTTTCCACGCGTTCGCGGAGGTCGCTGTCGAGCTTGTCGATCTTCGCTTCCAGTTCGGCGAGTTTGTCATCGTCCGCTTTGCCCGTGTGCTTGGCCCGGTAGGCTTCCAGCACGCATCCGGCAATGACGATCAAAGCGATGGCTGTCCACATTGACATGATCATGTCCCTCTTTCTTGACCTGTGATCGAAGATTAGGTGCTGAAGCCACCGGTCGCCAGTGCAACAAGTCATGGGAGCCTCCCGTGGCATGGGGATGGCTGCTCCGGGAAGGGCCCCGGCTCTGGTAAGGTACCCGCACCCTTGAAAGCCCGGAACTCAGCCCCTAAACCACAGTCCGACATCGGGTCGGCCCGCGGGCTTGGGCCAGGCCGGCGTCCATGACAAACGATACGAATGACAAACGCTGAGGGAGCACCGATCCAGTCATGATTGAAGCGATCTCCTTGTGCAAGCGCTACGGCGGTTTCACGGCCGTCGATGATTTGAGTTTCGACGTACAGCCCGGCCAGGTCCTCGGGTTCCTGGGTCCCAACGGCGCGGGCAAATCCACCACCATGAAAATGCTGACCGGTTTCCTGGCGCCCACCGCCGGGACCGCACGCATCAATGGCCACGACATTCTCGATGACTCCCTGGCAGCGCGGCGATGCCTGGGCTACCTGCCCGAGGGCGCGCCGAGTTATGGCGAGATGACGGTGCAGGAGTTCCTGAAGTTCATCGCCCGCGTCCGCCGGCTCGAGGGCAGTGCCCGGGCGCAGGCGGTGGAGAGCGCCATGGAGCGACTCAACCTCACCGAGGTGCGTCACCAGGCCATCGAAACGCTCTCCAAGGGCTTCAAGCGTCGGGTGGGGCTGGCCCAGGCAATCCTCCATGACCCGCAGGTGCTGATCCTCGACGAGCCCACGGACGGCCTGGATCCGAACCAGAAGCACGAGGTGCGCGGCCTGATCCGGGACATGGCCCCGGACAAGATCATCGTGATCTCGACACACATCCTGGAAGAGGTCGAAGCCCTGTGTAACCGGGTTATGATCATCGCCGGCGGCCGCTTGCTGGCCGACGAGACGCCGGCTCGCCTGATCGCCCGGTCGCGCTACCACAACGCCGTGACCCTGGTGCTGGAGGAATCCGAACAGGCGGCCAGTGTCCTGAGCGAACTGCCCCAGGTCGCCCGGGCCGAGATCCGGGACGGGGCTCTTACGGTCTTCCCGGCCAGCGAGGGGCTCTTCGACGCGGTCACCGCGGCTGTGGGCCGGGAGGGCTGGCAGGTCCGGGAGCTGCGCCTGGAGAACGGCCGCATCGACGAGGTGTTTCGCCAGATTACCCGCACGGCGACGCACGGGGAGGCGGCCTGATGAACGCGACCGGAACCGTCATGCGCCGGGAACTCGCCGGCTACTTCACCACCCCCGTGGCTTACGTGTTCATCGTCATCTTCCTGGTGATGACCAGCGTATTCACCTTTTACCTCGGCGGCTTCTACGAGCGGGGGATCGCCGACCTCGATCCGTTTTTCCGCTTCCACCCCTGGCTGTACCTGTTCCTGGTGCCGGCCATTTCCATGCGCCTGTGGGCGGAGGAGCGCCGCTCGGGCACCATTGAACTGCTGTTGACGCTGCCCCTGACCCTGTCCCAGGCCGTCATCGGAAAATTTCTCGCCGCCTGGCTGTTTCTCGGGGTGTGCCTGGTCCTGACCTTCCCCATGTGGCTGACGGTCAATTACCTGGGCGACCCGGACAACGGCGCCATCCTGGCGGCCTACCTGGGCAGCTGGTTCATGGCCGGCGGCATGCTGGCCATCGGGTCGTGCATGTCCGCGCTGACCCGCAACCAGGTGATCGCCTTCATCCTGTCCGTGGTGGTGTGCTTCCTGTTCCTGCTCAGCGGCCTGCCGCTGGTGCTCGACCTGTTCAGCGGCTGGGCGCCGCAGCTTCTCGTCGACGGGGTTGCCAGCCTGAGCTTCCTGTCGCATTTCGGCGACATCTCCCGCGGCGTGATCGACCTCCGCGACCTGGTGTATTTCGCACTGGTCATCGGTTTCTGGCTGGTGGCCAACATGATTCTGCTCGAACTGAGAAAGGGTGAATGATGAACCGACGACGCCTCTTCTCCGCCGGAAGCCTGGTCCTCCTCGGGCTCCTGTTCATTGGTCTCGTGATCCTGTCAGGCCTGCTGTTCCAGGGCTGGCGCATCGACCTCACGGAAAACCGCCAGTACACGCTGAGTGAGGGCACCCAGGCAGTGCTTGCCGGCATGCAGGAACCGGTCACGATCTATTACTTCTTTTCCGAGGAGGCCAGCGCCGATCTGCCCCAGATCCGCAGCCACGCGCGCTGGGTGGGAGAAATGCTGGATGACATGGCGGAACGCAGCGACGGCAAGCTGACCATCCGGCGCGTCGATCCGGCGCCCTTCTCTCCCGAGGAGGACGAGGCCGCCGGCTTCGGGCTGCAGGCCGTACCCGTCGGCACGGTCGGGGACCCGCTCTACTTCGGCCTTGCCGCCAGCAACAGCCTGGACGACGTGCAGACCGTGCCCTTCCTCAACCCCGCGAAGCAGGCCTTTTTCGAGTACGACGTGGCCAAGCTCGTGGCGACCCTTTCCCACCCCGAACCCCTGCGCGTGGGTCTGCTCAGCAGCCTGGACATGGAACCCGGCTTCGACATGAACACGCAGCAGCCGCGCCCCGCCTGGGTGATCCACGAGCAGCTGGAGCAGCTGTTCGACCTCGTGCCGGTCGATCCCGCCGCCGGAGACTTTCCCGAAGACCTCGACCTGCTGGTCGTCGTGCACCCCAAGGCGCTGGACGAGGCGACGCTGTACCGCATCGACCAGTTCGTGCTGGGTGGCGGCCGGCTGGTGGCGTTCATGGACGCGTTCGCGGAAGCCGATCTGGGGGACGATCCGGGTGATCCCATGGCGCGTCTCAATGCCGGCAGTGCTTCGACCCTGGGACAGCTCCTGCCGGCCTGGGGGGTCAGCTTCGATCCGCTGCGGGTCATGGGTGATGCGCTCTATGCCCTGCAGGTCAACACGCAGGCCAGCGCCCGCCCCGTGCGGCACCTGGCGATCCTGTCGGTCGGGGAAGAAGGCCTCAACGGCGACGACATCGTCAGCGGCGATCTCGAGGTGGTGAACGTCTCCTCCTCGGGCTGGCTGAGCGCTGCGGAGGGTGCGACCACGACGTTCACGCCGCTGCTGTCCACGAGCGAAAACGCGGCGCCGATCGAGGCCAGCCGCCTGCGATTCCTCGCCAACCCGGCGGACCTGCAGGCCGGATTCCAGCCCACCGGCGACCGCTATGCGCTCGCGGCGCGAATCCAGGGGCCGGCCGCATCGGCCTGGGATACGCCCCCGGCGGGTTTCGACGCCGGGAGGCACCGGGCCGAAGCCGAAGGGGAGGGCATCAACGTGATCCTGTTCGGGGACACGGACCTGCTCACGGATCGCCTGTGGGTCAGCCAGCAGAGCTTCTTCGGCCAGACCGTGTCCAACGCCTTCGCCGACAACGGCACGCTGGTGGTGAACGCGGTGGACAACCTGCTCGGCACCGATGACCTCATCTCCATCCGCGCCCGGGCCACGTCGGCGCGTCCCTTCGACCGTGTGGAGGCGCTCCGACTCGAGGCCGAGGGCCAGTACCGCGCCACGGAAGAGCGCCTGAACCAGGAGCTCGCCGAAACGGAGCGCAAGCTCGCGGAAATGCAGGCGGCCCGCGGGGGTGACAGTGAACTGGGCATTCTCAACGCCGAGCAGGCGGATGAAATCCAGCGCTTTCTCGATCGACGCACGGAGATTCGACAGGAACTGCGGGCGGTGCAGCATGAGCTTGGCAAGGACATCGCCGCCCTCGGTACGCGCCTGACCGTACTCAACGTGGTGGCGGCGCCGCTGGTCGTGATCCTGCTGGCCCTGTGGGTCGCCCATCGACGGCGGCAACGCCGGGAGGTGGCCGCATGAAGCGCTCGACCCTGCATGCCCTGATCGTCGCCCTGGCCGTGGTCGTCGGTGCCATCGCCCTGCTCGTGCCCCGCGGTACCGAGCGGCCTGCCGAGACGCAGGGACTTTCCGCCGTGCCGGGACTCGAGGAACGGGTGAATGAAGTGACGCGTCTCACCGTGACCGGCGCCGGTGAGCAGGTGCTTGCCACGCTTCGGCGGGGCGAGGCCGGCTGGACCGTCGATGAGCTTTCCGGTTATCCCGCCCGGATCGAGACCCTCCGGGAAGTGCTCGGCGGGCTCGCCCGGGCGGAGGTCATGGAGCCGAAGACCGACAACCCGGCCTACTACGACCGGCTGGGCGTGGAGCCCGTGGCGGGTGAGGACGCCGGCGGGCTGCGCCTCGACCTGGCCGCGTCCGATGACGACCAGTGGAGCGTGATCGTGGGCAACGAAGCGCCGGCCCGCGGGGGGCACTATCTCCGCATGGCGGATGCGACCGGGAGCGTGCTGGCGCGTTTCGATGCCAACATTCCGGGGAATGCGGCCGGCTGGGCGGATACCCGGGTCGTGGACCTCATGTCCGCGGAGGTGGCCGAAGTCCGCGTCATGCACGCCGACGGCGAAGTGATCACGGCCAGCAAGACGAGTGCGGACGAGACGGATTTCACCCTGGCGGAGCTGCCCGAAGGGCGCGAAATCAAATCCGCCTGGTCCGTGAATTCCCTGGGCAGTGCACTGTCCACCCTCGATTTCGAGGCCGTGCGGCCCGCCGACGGGTTCGACTGGACCGGTGCCTCGGAACTTCGCACCGTTCGCTTTGACGGGCTGGTCGTGATTGCCCACCTGCTGCGAACCGAAGAGGACGGCGACTGGGTGCGACTCGAGGTCGAAACGCCCTGGCTTGAAGCATCCACTTCGGTGGAGTCCGGAGACGATGCCGGGGATGCAGCGTCCGGGGAACCCGATGTGAACGCCGCGGCGGCCGCGGAGCTGGAGCAAACCGCCAGCGCCCTGGCCGAACGCACCCGGGGTTGGGCCTACCGGATTCCGGGCTACAAGGCCGACGCCATGGTGCCGCGTCTCGCGGATCTGCTGAGGGAGCCTGCCGGGTCATGAGCGGCTTGCCGGCGCAGGGCCATCGCCCGTGAGCCGGCTGCGGTTCAACTGGGCCGAGGCGCGCGGGCACCTGCGTGGCCAGTGCGATCCACTGCGCGATTTTATCGACGCCTTCGGCGCCCGGCGCTACGCCGTGGGACGCGGCATGGACACCTTCCAGGCCCTGGCCCACAGCATTGCGTTCCAGCAGCTCTCCGTGAAGGCGGCCGGTACGATCCACGGGCGTTTTCGGGACCTGTTTCCCGGGCGAGCTCCCACCCCGATGAAGACCCTGGAGCTGGGCGAAGAACCCCTGCGGTCCGCCGGCCTATCCCGGGCCAAGACCGCGTCCATCCTCGATCTGGCGGAACACTTCGTCGAAGGGCGAATTCCTTCCGGCCGGGCCCTGGGGCGGATGACCGATGACGCGGTCATCGAGCGGCTGTGCGAGGTTCGGGGTATCGGCCCCTGGACCGCACAGATGCACCTGATTTTCCAATTGGGGCGCCCCGACGTGATGCCGGCGACGGACCTTGGCGTGCAGCGGGGCATCATGCATGTCTACCGCCTCGACGACCTGCCCGGGGAGAAGGAATCCCTGGCCCGGACGGAGCACCTGGCGCCTTATCGCTCCGCAGCGGCGTGGTACTTCTGGCGCGCTTCGGAAAGCGCCCCGGTCAGTGCTTCGCCCAACGGCTGAAGCGGGCAGGCCCGGGTCAGCGTTCAGGCCGGCTGAATCAGCGGATCGCTCGATCGGGCATCGCGGCCGGCGCGCTCTGAGGCCGGCTGGCCGTTGCGCAGCGCCGGCGCCATGAGCCGGTCCGCGCGCTCCATCTCACGGACAAAGTCCGCGAGCTCCGTCAGCACGGTCAGCACCAGGGTGGTGTTTTTCACGGGCCGCGAACCGTGGTACAGGTCTGCGACGGCCTGCCGCGTGGCTGCCTCCAGCATCGCCATCAGTTCTCCGAGCACCTCGACCGCTTCCCGGTCGGCGGGCTTGCCCCGGTCCCAGGATTCCGCCATCAGCGCCACGGCCACACGCTGGCTGTCGAGGTAACGCTCAAGGGTTGAGGTGGTCTCCGATGTCGGACGTTCATGTGCGTTCAGGACGTGCGCTTCCACCGTGTCGACGATCGTCTGGATGCTCTGGAAGAGGTCCTGTTCACAGGCAAGGGTTTCGAGCTGGGCCAGGAAGCCCTCGTCGGCTTCCGGTCGCACCCGCTTGAGTACGCGCACGAAGACGAGCTCCTTGCGTTTCGAGCTCTCGGCGATCTCTTCGACGGACTGCCGTGCCCGTTCCAGGTGTTTGCGATCGCCGCGGGTGAGCGCGAGCAGCGCATGTTCGACGCTGCGCGCGCATTCTCCCAGCAGTTCGTTCATCTGCGTGCGTAGCAGGTCTGCTTCCGAGCCGAAGCTGGAAGCGTCTAGAGACCGGGAACGTGCCCGGCGCTGCTCCCGTTCGCCGTGGAACCGAAAGCTGCGGTACAGCGTGAAGCCGACGAGCACGAGCAGCGCGCCCAGGGCCACCGGGCCGAACACGGAGATCAGGGTGGCAAAAAAAGCGGCCATGAGGAAGGCCGCGGCCGCGGTGCCGAACCAGCCGCCGAGGACGCTGAGCACACCGGCGACGCGATAGGCGGCGCTGTCCCGGCCCCAGGCCCGGTCCGCCAGGGAGGTCCCCATGGCGACCATGAAGCTGACGAAGGTCGTGGACAGGGGCAGCTTCATGGAGGTCGCGATGGCGATCAGGATGCTCGCCACGGCGAGGTTGACCGAGGCGCGCAGCAGGTCGAAAGCCGGTGCGTCGGCAACGCGCCCGCTGTTTTCGTCCCGCGTGAATCGCCGTTCGACCTCGGTCTGCCAGGGCGGCGGGGTCATCGCGCGCAGCAGGTGTCCGAAGGCCAGGGAAGTGCGGACCAGGAACCGGGACAGCGGGCCCGGGCGAAAGCGTTCGGCGCCCTCACCCTGGCGGGCCAGGGTGACCTCGGTCTGGGTCACCGACCGGGCCTTGGACGATACCCACAGGGTGACGGCCATCACGGCGCCCGCGGCAAGCAGCATGAAGTGGCTGCTCTGCACCGGCTGCGTCAGCACCTCCATGGTGTAGGTCTCCGGCGACACGCCGGACGCGGACCAGGCCTTCCAGCTTTCGAAACCGGCCAGGGGCACGCCGATGAAATTCACCAGGTCGTTGCTCGCGAAGGCCATGGCCAGGGCGAAGGTGCCCGCCAGGACCACGAACGCGAGGGGATTCATGCCCAGCTGGCGCAGGACGAAGGAGGCGCCCAGCCAGAACAGGAAGCCGCCCCCCAGGATCAGCGCCTGGTGCCCCAGCACCCAGGTCTGCACGTCGCCGGTCACGAACCCCGCCCCCTTGAGTCCCTTGATGAACAGGAACCAGGAAATCGTCGTGAGGGCCACCGCGCTCCAGCCGATCCGGGCCAGCGCCGTGTGACGCGAATCCTCGAAGGTGAACAGGAATCGGGACATGAACTGGACCAGCGTCCCCACGACGAAGGCGATCACGACGGACAGCAGAATGCCCGCCACGATCGCGAGCGCATTCCTGCCGTTGATGAATTCGAAGAAGGGTGGGGCGTCGGGCGTGTGGGTTACGTGGATGATGGCCACGGCCGTCGCCGCCCCGAGCAGTTCGAAGACGATGGACACGGTGGTCGAGGTGGGCATGCCGAAGGTGTTGAACAGGTCCAGCAGCAGCACGTCGGCGATCATCACGGCCAGGAATACGACCATCACGTCGGCAAAGGTGAACATTTCCGGGTTGAAAATGCCCTTGCGCGCCACCTCCATGATGCCGGAGGAGAACAGGGCGCCGATCAGGATGCCGGCGGTGGCCACGATCATGATGGTCCTGCGGGAGGCGACCTGGCTGCCGATGGCGGAATTCAGGAAGTTGACCGCATCGTTGCTCACACCGACGCTCAGGTCGATCAGGGCGAGGATGAACAGGGCGGCAATGAGGAACGCGAAGAAGTCCACGGGTGTCTCCGACAAACTTCTCAGCCTAGTGTCCGCGTGTTTCCTCCCCGTGACAGCGGCCCTCCGCGTCGCAAAGGCTTCCTCGTGTCAAAGACCCGCGTGGTACCAATGCCAGGGCTCGAAGGCGATGCCGTGGTGGTTGCCTGCCGGGTAGGACTGGCGAAAGCCGTGCGCCCCGGCGTGCTGCGTGAGCCAGCGGTAGGCGGCCGTTTCCTCGAACGCCGGTTCCAGCGCGGCGGCGCCGGGCGTGGTCAGATCCAGGGCTCGGCCCGTGTGGTGTTCGCTGAAACCCGGGGCGGCGGACACCGCCAGGATGTCGCCCACCCCCTGGCCGGCGTCGAGCTTCCGGCGAATGAGTCCGGCCTGGTAATCGACGCTTCGAAAGGCAGAGACGAGCTGTAACGTGACGCCGTCCGCCGAGGCGGCGGCTTGCATACGGTCCCAGGCATTCCGGGTTTCGGCCGTCATCTGCTGCGGGCGGTCGAAACAATCCGTGCCCGCCGGCACCAGCCTCGACGCTTCCGGTTGCAGGGGCAGGGCTCGACGTCGCCCGTAGTCCGCCGGAAGGCCGAGCTCCCGGCAGAGCGAGGCGACCCGGCGGCCGAAACGACCCTGGCGGCGCGGAAACCGTCGTCGAAGGGTCATGACCGGCAGGCCGGCGCCGGCTTGAAGCTCCTCGCGGGTGCCCGGCAAGGGTTCATAGCCGCAGGCCTCGAAAAAGGGCAGGGACGGCACGAAGGCGCTGACCGCCAGGCGCAGGAGCTGGAAGTCCGCGCTCCGCCGCTCGGCGGCGGTCACCAGGCGCCGGCCCAGTCCTTGCCCTTGCCAGTCGGGTGCGACGAAGGGGCCGTGCAATTCCGCCTGCTCCAGGTCGATCAGCGCCAGGCCGACCCACTCCCGGCGATGGCGCACGCCCAGGACGCAGCGATTCTGCAGGGCGCTGCGGAGTGCTCCATCCGCGGCGAGTTCGACGCTCCGGTTCAGTTGGGCCCGGCTGAATGAGCCGCCGGCCCAGCTGCTCATGGCATGGCGCCAGAGACCCGCCAGGGCGTCGGCATCGTCGCGTTCGACCAGGATCGGTCGCGAGGCGCGAGGCTTTGGCTTCGGGTTGGGAGGCGGAATGGCCATATCGCCCCGGAGGTTAGCACAGCCGGACGCCGGGTCCCGGCGGGCACGGCGCTCGCGTCTCAGGCGACGAAAATCGCCTTGAAGATGTAGAAGAAGATGACCGCCAGGATGCCGCCCGCCGGCAGGGTGACGATCCACGAGGCGAAGATGCTGCCGACCACCCGGAGGTTGATCGCCTCCATGCCGCGGGCGAAGCCCACGCCCAGCACGGCGCCCACGAGCGTGTGCGTGGTGGAGATCGGAATGCCCGTGCCGGACGCCAGCACCACGGTCGTCGCGGCGGCCAGTTCTGCCGCGAAACCGCGCGACGGCGTCAGTTCGGTGATTTTCCGTCCAACGGTGCGGATCACCTTGAAGCCGTAGGTCGCGAGGCCGAACACGATGCCGCCGGCGCCGAGCAGCAGCACCCAGGTGGGCAAGGCCGACTGGGCCGTCACCTTGCCTTCGGCGACGACGCTGACCACCGCGGCCACCGGGCCGATGGCGTTGGCGACGTCGTTGGAGCCGTGGGCGAAGGCCATGCCGCAGGCCGTGAAAATCATCAGGACGCCGAAAATGCGCTCCACGTTGGTGAAGCGGAAGTTCTCGTCATCGGACTGGACGAGCTTGAGGCGGCCGATCAGGACGATGCCGATCACCATGGCGACCACGCCGACGCCCACGGCAATCCCGTAGGCCTGCCCCATGGACAAGTCGAGGTCGAGGTGTTTGAGCCCCTTGAGGATGGTCACCAGGGCCATGATGAAGCCCACCAGGAAAATGTAGAACGGCACGTAACGGCGCGCATTCGCCAGGGGGTCGTCGGTGCGCAGGATCAGCTTTTGTACGGACTGGAACAGGAAATAGGCGATGAAGCCGGACAGCAAGGGAGACACCACCCAGGAGGCCGCAATTTTGCCCACCTTGGGCCATTCCACGGACGCGGCGCCCAGGCCGACCACGGCGAAGCCCACGATGGCGCCCACAATCGAGTGGGTCGTGGAAACGGGCCATCCCTTGCGGGACGCGATGGCCAGCCAGGTGCCGGCGGCCAGCAGGGCTGACAGCATGCCGAAGACCAGCAGTTCGGGCTGGGCCTCTACGGCCCCCTGGTCGACGATGCCCCGGCGGATCGTGGCGGTGACGGCGCCCCCGGCAAGGTAAGCACCGGCGAACTCGAACACGGCGGCCACGACGATGGCCTGCTTGATGGTGAGCGCCCGCGCCCCCACCGACGTCGCCATGGCATTGGCCACGTCGTTGGCGCCGATGCCCCAGGCCATGTAAAGGCCGAACAGCCCCGCCAGCACCAGGTAGATGGTTCCGTATTCGAACATGGGGGGTCCTTAGCGGGTCCTTGTTGTGTGTTTATCGCGCCAGGGTCAGCTGCAGCCGGCTGCCCACTCGCTGGGCGCAGTCGGCGACGTTTGACGTTAAATCGATGGCCCGGTACAGGAACATGACCTGAACCGGCGGAATGTCGTCCTCGAGCGCCATCAACGTGCCGGCCAGGGCGGCAGCCTGTTCGTCGGTCCAGTGCTCGAGGGCGTCAAGTTCGTTGAGCATGCCGCTGATGCGGGTGCGCTCCGAGTTGTCGAAGCCGGTCTCGATGAGTTCGTCGAGCTCGCTGATGGCGGTGTGCGCCTGTTCACAGGCCTGCACGCAGGTTCTGGCGAGCTCCAGGAATCCGGGTCCCATGGCTTCGGGGATGACCATGGAGCGCGCATCCATCATGCCGGTGAGGTCGCGGGTGACGCCGGCCACCTCGTCCTGCATGGCGAGGATTTCCAGCATGTCGCGCCGGTCGATGGGCATGAAGAGGCTGGTGGGCAGATGCAGGCGGAGTTCTTTCTTCAGGTCGTCGGCCTTGTGTTCCAGGCGGACAATTTCCATGGCGATGGCGTGCCGGCGCTCCGCATCGCCGTCGAGGACCGCTTCCATGAACGGCGTCAGCTGGCCGACGCATTCGACCACGCGTGTCATGTGTTTCTGGAGGGGACCGATCGGCGAAGAAGCGAAGATCCCGGACAGGTAACCACCGACCATGCTGTTGTCCTGCTGTAGGGGTCGAACTCGCGCAACAGCGTACCAGTTTTGCCCCCAACTGTGACAGCGGTGTTACAAACCTGTCACATTTCGGGCCTACCCTGTCACGATGAATGCGCATCCCCTCAGCGGGGTCTCCCTGAAGCCGGGGGACTCCGACCGGCTTCGTGCCCGGCGCCAGCGCCGGGACCGCATCGCGCACCGGGTCATCATGCTCGGTGGGCTCAGCGTGGTCGCGGCCATGCTCCTGATACTGGGATACCTGCTCTGGGTCGTGCTGCCGCTGGCCGGTGCGCCGGAGGCGCAGGCCGAGCGCCTGGGCGTCAAACCCGCGTGGAGCGAAGAAGCGGGCGAGACGCGCCTGTTCGCCGTGGATGAACGCGGCGACCTGGGCCTGCGCCTGGCGCGCGATGGATCGTTCCGGTTTTTCCGGCTGCCGGGAGGAGAAGTGGTCGCCGAGGAGCGCCTGCCCCTGGGGCCGGAGGAAACGGTGCGTCGCGCCAGGGCGGCGGACGCCGACCCCGGCCGCGTGGCCGTGGCGACGTCGGCCGGGCGGGTATTTCTCGTTTCCTACGATTTCGATCGTCAGCCCGCCGCGCCGGGCGCTCTGCCGCCGGTTGCCGTGGCGTTCACGGTCGCGTACGGCGGGGAAGGCCGTTTCTTCAGCCGCCGGGCCATCGACGACCTGGACTACGACGATGCGCAGGACCGCTTGCTGATCGCAGTGCTCGCCGGTGGGGAACTGGTGGTCGAGCAGGCGGAAAAGCGCACGGATTTCCTGACCGGGGAGGTCCGGCTCGAGTCCGGGCTCGCCCGGCGGAATCTGGGGTTCACACCCCGGGGCGTGGTGCTCGATGGCAATCATCGCTGGGTGACCGTGGGCGACGCCACGGGGCGCCTGCACCGCTTTGTCCTGCCGGGCCTGGAGCCCCTGGACGGACTCGATCTCGAACGCGGTGAGCTCACCGCGCTGCAAGGGCTCGCCGGTGGGGTTTCACTCCTGGTCGGTTGGGCGGACGGGTCCATCAGCCAGGTGTTCCCTGTCCGTGATGACGATCCCGCGGGCGGGACGTACACGCTGCAACACATTCGGGATTTCGATGCGCTGGACGCGCCGGTGACCCATCTCCTGCCCGAGAGCCGGCGCCGGGGTTTCGCTGCCGTGTCGGAGCGTGGCGCCCTGGGGCTCTATCACAGCACCGCCGGCAGGCAGGTGCTCGAGACCACCCTGCCGGGGAGCGCCACCGCGGCCCTGGCGTTTCCTCCCCGGGCGGACCAGCTGCTCCAGCTGGACGTGACCGGCGAGCTGACCCGGATTCGTATAGACAATCCGCACCCCGAGGTGAGCTTTTCCACCCTGTGGCGCGCCGTCTGGTACGAAAACTACCCGGCGCCCGGCTACACCTGGCAGTCCACCGCGGCCAACGACGATTTCGAGCCGAAATTCAGCCTGACGCCGCTGGCGCTCGGGACCTTCAAGGCATCCCTGTACGCGATGCTGTTCGCGGTCCCGGTGGCGCTGCTGGGCGCCACCTATACCGCCGTGTTCATGGCGCCGGCGCTGCGCCGCAAGGTCAAGCCGGCGATCGAACTGATGGCGGCGCTACCCACGGTGATTCTCGGGTTCCTGGCCGGGCTGTGGCTGGCGCCCTTCATCGAGGAGAATCTCGCGGGGCTGTTTTCCCTGATGCTGCTGGTGCCGGCAGGCCTGCTCGCATTCGCCTACCTGTGGCACGCCAGCGGACTCAAGCAGCGCTTTTCGGGGCTGCGCGGCTGGGAACCCCTGCTGCTGATTCCCGTCATGATCGGCCTCGCCGTCCTTGCCCTGTGGCTGGCGGGGCCGCTGCAGCAGGCCCTCGTGGGGGGCGACCTTCGCGAGTGGCTCAGCCAGGAAGCGGGCATCAGCTATGACCAGCGCAACGCCATCATCGTCGGCATCGCCATGGGCTTTTCCATCATTCCCATCATCTTTTCGATCGCGGAGGATGCGCTGTACGCCGTGCCCACGACACTCAGCGACGGCTCCCTGGCGCTCGGCGCCACGCGCTGGCAGTCGCTGATTCGCATCGTGCTCCCCACGGCGAGTCCCGGAATTTTTTCCGGCCTGATGATCGGTCTCGGCCGGGCCGTGGGGGAGACCATGATCGTGCTTATGGCCACGGGCAACACGCCGATCATGGGCTGGAGCGCCTTCGAGGGCATGCGGACCCTGGCCGCCAACATCGCCATCGAGATGCCCGAGTCGTCCGTGGCCAGCACGCATTTCCGCGTGCTCTTCCTGTCCGCGCTGGTGCTGTTCGTCTTTACCTTCGTGGTCAACACGGTCGCGGAAGTGATCCGCCAGCGACTGCGTGAACGCTATGCGTCGCTCTGATCCGCGGCAATGGTTCGCCAGCGGCGCGCCCTGGATCTGGCTCCAGGCAGCGGCCGTGAGCCTGTCCCTGGTGATGGTGCTGGGCCTGCTGCTGCTGGTGGCGACCCGTGGCCTGGCGCACTTCTGGCCTTCGCCGGTCGAGGAATGGCTCGTCGATGCGCCCGGTGAGGCGCCGCGCGTGCTCATGGGCCAGGTGCACCGAAGCGAATGGGTCAGCGCCGAACGCTTGCGGGAAGCCGGCATCGAGCTGCCGGACGACGTCGGCGGCGAGGTTCGGCGGCACCTGTTGAAAATCGGCAACCGGGACGTCGCCGGCCAGGATTTCACCTGGATCCTGGATCGCAACATCCGGGACCGGTCCCGTCCGCTTAATGCCCTCGTGGTGGAGCGAACCCAGTGGGGACGCTTTATCGGTCGTCTCGTGGGCATTCGGGAGGCGGGCCGCCTGGTGTCCCTGGGCAACGAGCCCTGGCCGGAGCTGCAAGAGCGGCTCGACCGCGTAACCGACCTGCGGCAGCGGATCGACGAAATCGAACGCCGGGAAATGACCAGTGTGAATTATCGCCTCGAGCGTCTTCGGCTCGAGGAGATCGGGCTGAATCGCTCACGAGCGCCGGGCGAGGTGGCTGGCGGGCCGGCGTTCGACCGCCTGGCGGAAGAACGGGCGGTCCTGCAACGACGTTTCGATGCGCTCGCCGGGGAACTGGCGGTGCTGTTCCAGGAAATTCGCCGGGACAGCCTGTTGCTGGCCACCGCGGCGGGTGACGAAGTGGAGGTGTCCCTGGCGGTGGTGCTGGATGCCTGGCGGCCGAACGCCATGGATCGCAGGCAGCGCTTCAGTCACTATGGCGAGCAGCTCTGGGCCTTCGTGAGCGAGCCGCCCCGGGAGGCGAACACGGCCGGGGGCATCTATCCCGCCCTGTTCGGCACGGTGCTGATGGTGATCCTGATGAGCGTCTTCGTGACGCCCCTGGGTGTCATCGCGGCCGTTTACCTGCGGGAGTACGCCACCCAGGGCTGGTTTACCCGGTTCGTGCGCATTTCCGTGAACAACCTGGCCGGGGTGCCATCCATCGTCTACGGCGTTTTCGGCCTGGGTTTCTTTATCTACGTGGTGGGCGGCGGCATCGACCAGCTGTTTTTCTCCGAGGCGCTGCCGGCGCCGACCTTCGGCACCGGCGGGCTGTTCTGGGCCTCGCTGACCCTGGCCTTGCTGACGCTGCCGGTGGTCATCGTCAGCACCGAAGAAGGACTGACCCGGATTCCCCGGTCAGTCCGGGAGGGCAGCATGGCCCTGGGCGCCACGCGCTGGGAAACCCTGTGGCGGACCATTCTGCCCATGGCCAGCCCGGGCATCATGACCGGCGTGATCCTGGCCGTGGCCCGGGCGGCCGGCGAGGTGGCGCCACTCATGCTCGTCGGCGTGGTCAAGCTGGCGCCCAGCCTGCCGCTGGATGGGGACTTTCCCTACCTGCACCTGGACCGCAAATTCATGCACCTCGGCTTTCACATCTATGATGTAGGCTTCCAGAGTCCCAACGTGGAGGCGGCCCGGCCACTCGTGTACGCGACGGCCCTGCTGCTGGTCCTGATCACCCTGGTGCTGAACCTGGCGGCGATCGCCATTCGAAACCGGTTGCGGGAACGCTACCGGGACCTGGAAGCCCAGTGACCTGGAAGCACGCCGGATGAGGAACCCATGAGCGAAGTTCGCGCGACAGAAGCGGTCGACGAGTCCACCTCGCCGGAGGAGCTCGCGGCCGAGGTGGAGGAAGCCCGGGAGGCGGTGACCGACGTCCTGTCGGAAGACATGCCGCGGGCGGCCTGCCAGCTTCGCGTCAACGACCTGAGCCTCTGGTACGGCGACACCCGCGCCCTGCGTGACGTGAACCTGTCCATCATGCGGCACCGGGTCACGAGCTTCATCGGCCCCTCGGGTTGCGGCAAGACGACGCTGCTGCGCTGCTTCAATCGCCTGAGCGACCTCGTACCCGGCTGCCGCGTGACCGGTGACGTGGAGCTCGAAGGCGAGAGTATCTATGCACCGGAAGTGGACGTGTCCCAGCTGCGCCGGGACGTGGGCATGGTCTTCCAGAAACCGAACCCTTTTCCCAAGTCCATCTACGAGAACGTCGCCTACGGCCTGCGTGTGCAGGGCATTCGCAAGCGGCGCCAGCTGGACGACACGGTGGAATGGGCGCTTCGCGCGGCGGCGCTCTGGGACGAGGTCAAGGACCGGCTCGACGATTCGGGTCTGAGCCTCTCCGGGGGGCAGCAGCAGCGCCTGGTCATCGCCCGGGCCATCGCCGTGCAGCCCAAGGTCATTCTGCTGGACGAACCCTGTTCGGCGCTGGATCCGATTTCGACCCTCAAGGTGGAGGAGCTGATCCAGCAGCTGCGGGACCAGTACACGATCATCGTCGTGACCCACAACATGCAGCAGGCGGCCCGGGTCTCGGACTACACCGCCTTCCTCTACATGGGCGAGGTCATCGAGTACGGCGACACGGACCAGGTGTTCACCAATCCCCGGGCCCGTGCGACGGAAGACTACATCACGGGCCGCTACGGGTAAGATGTCGCCATGAACCAGCTCAATCTCGGCCAGCACATCTCCCAGAAGTTCAACGAGGAACTCGAGGACGTTCGCCGCAAGGTGCTGCACATGGGCGGCATCGTCGAGGAGCAGCTCGTCAACGCCCTGCAGGCCATGCTCCAGGGCGACACGGAGCTGGCCGGCAAGGTGGTCGCGAACGACCAGCGGGTCAACGCCCTCGAGGTCGAGATCGACGAGGAATGCACCCTGATCGTGGCCCGGCGCCAGCCGGCGGCCACGGACCTCCGGCTGGTCATGGCGGTGATCCGGACCATCAACGACCTCGAGCGCATCGGCGACGAGATCAAGCGCGTCGCCAAGATGGTGCGTGAAGAGCTCGACGGCAGCATGGAGGAAGAGGTTCGCCTGGAGATCGAGCACATGGGGGACCAGGTCCGCGCCATGCTCAGCCAGGTACTCGACGCCTTCGCCCGGACGGACGTCAATGCCGCCGTCGCCGTGGCCCGGGCCGACCACAAGGTCGATCTCAAGTACCACGCCATCACGCGCCACCTCATGACCTACATGGCGCAGGACCACGGTTCGATCCCGCAGGTGCTGAACGTGCTCTGGGCGGCCCGCGCCCTCGAGCGCAT
This sequence comes from Lysobacterales bacterium, assembly GCA_036351115.1. Classification (GTDB taxonomy): domain Bacteria; phylum Pseudomonadota; class Gammaproteobacteria; order Xanthomonadales; family SZUA-36; genus Marinihelvus. The sequence continues at coordinate 17,143 of JAZBOL010000051.1, forward strand.
CGGGGACCGCTGCCAGAACATCGCCGAATACGTGATCTACCTCGTCATCGGCAAGGACGTGCGCCACGTGAGCCTGGACGACGTCATGGCGGAGCTGCAGGCGCAGGGGGCGGCCGACTGACATTTGGCCTTGAGGGCAACCTCTCACCCTCAACAGCCCACAAAAAAGCCCGCCGGATGGCGGGCTTTTTCGTTGCTGCCGGGCTGGGCCCGGCAGCAAGCACGAAGGACTTACTTCGTGTAGTTCTGCAGCGTCCAGCCAGCGGTCCAGGCCGGGCCGGGGCCGAAGGCGCCGACGTAGTCCTGGTTCTGGAAGAACGAGTCGAAGATCGTGAAGTCGATCGGGAACCCGGACTCCAGGTCGGAACCGGCCGGCAGGAACACGAGGTTCTCCAGCTGCGGATCCACTTCCTGGTTGGTACCGTCGGCTTCGAACCAGCTCTGCACGGTCCAGGGGTCGCCGTCCTCTTCCACGAAGTTCGTGGCGCAGTTGACGACGGAGTTCTGGATCGTCAGGTTGCCCGTCAGCTGGTCCGGCGGGGTGCCGGCGGCGGTGAACGTGGCATCGTTGTCGATGTCCAGGCAGTTCTGGAAGCCCGAGAAAATGACGTTCGTCAGGTTCACGCCCGTGCCTCGGCGCAGCGTGGCGCCGGTGGAGTCGGGACGGCCGATGAAGGTCGCGTTGGCGATCCACGGCTTGGCCCGGGGCGTGGCGTCGTTGTCGTCTTCCAGGTTGTCCGCTTCGATACCGCGGTCACCGGCATCGGACAGGTCGAAGTCACGGTCCTGGACCACCAGCAGGTTCTGGATGCGGCCGGTCCAGCCTTCCGTCCAGTCCAGGCTGTCGTCACGCACGTCGGTCAGAACCACGTTGCGGGCGTTGACCGTGCCGCCGAAGAACTCCACACCGTCGTCTTCGTTGGCGTGGACCTGGATGTTCTCGACCACCGTGCCGGACCCCACGCCCTGGAAGGCAATGCCGTTCAGTTCGTTGGTGTCGTTGAACAGGGCGCCGGCGTACTGTACGCGCACGTAGCGGAGCACGCCGCTGCTGTCGAGGGGGTCGTCACCGCCGTACACGCCGGACTCGCCTTCACCCACGGACAGACCGCCCTGGACGTTCAGCGGTGCGAAACCGTTGATGGTCAGACCGCCCCACTCGCCGCGGTCCTCGCCGTCGATGCCGGTAAAGACGATCGGGGCGTTGGCGGTGCCGTTGGCGATGATCTTCGCGCCGGGCTGGATGCCGAGAATCGTGTTCTGATCGGCGCCGATAATCCGGGTGCCCGCCTCGATCGTAATCGAGTTGGAGTTGCTGGTTTCCGGATCCTCAGGCGTTGCACGACGTTCACCGATGTAAACGGCGCCACCGAGCAGCCACACCGTGTTGTTGGTGAGCGTGATGTCTTGCGTGATTTCGCCGCCGGGAATGATGCAGGTGCCCGGCTCGGCGCCGTCCTGGGCGAAATCGGGGCAGCCTTCGAAAGGCGTGGTGTAGGCCGCGCAGGACGCCGGCGCCGAAGCGCTCGGGATGTTGGCTTGCACCACGTTGGTCAGCGTGTCGTCGAAATCGGCGAGGTTGGCCGTATCGGTGCTGGTGAAGCTCCAGCTGACGTCGTTGCACGCGTTGAAAGTAAAGGTGCCGGTGCCGACACTCGTTCCCGTGGGCGTGCCGGCGCCCCCACCGAAGTTGCCGCCGTCGAAGGTGAAGAGCTCGACGTCCGCGGTCGTATCATTGGCGGAAACCGCCTGGCTGCCGGCCACCCAGACACCACTGCCGTCCGCGTCGCTGTAGGCGTAGTAGGCCACGAAGAGCACGCCCTGATCCGGGCCGCTGGGGATGTACTGCACGCCCAGACCGCGGGCCGTGCCTTCCGACGCCGGCGTCTGGTAGAAGCCGTTGACGTGTTCGCCGAGCGGTGCGGCCAGCGCACTGGTGGATGCACCGGCCAGCAGGGCGCAGGCGATCGCGTTGCGCAAGCTAATGGATTTCATTGTGGATCCTCTTGAGGGTTCGTGAGTTTTCGCCGCCCAGCAGGCAGCGCTGATCTTTCAGCCTGCGAAATGTTAGGAGTGCACCGTTTCAGGACGGTGACCGTAATATGACAGCTGCGTGACAGGGCCCGCCAAGCGACGGGTTTTGCTGTCATATCCCTGTCATACGACCTTTCTAAAATCTGCGCACCACAAGAAAAGCCCTCAGCGGGCCGTCTTCTTCACTCATCCGAATCGGAATCTTTGAGATGACCAGTCTTCGATTGATCACGGCCCTGGCGCTCCTTGCGGCCGTGGCTCCTCTTGCGGCACAGCAAAACACCGCCCAGAACGCCACCCTGGCGGAGCGACTCATCACCCTGCGGGGCGAGGTCGACGAGCTCCAGAGCGAGCTCGACCTGCGCCGCGAGGAGCACAAAAACCGCATGGCCTACCTGACGGCCCAGCTGTCCGACCTCGAGGCCAATCGCGACCGCGAACAGCTTCGCGTGTCGCAGCTCGAGGCAGACCTGGAGGAAATGCGAGCCGAGATTGCCGACGCCGGCGTGAGTTCCGAATCGCTGACGCCCTTCCTCATGAACCAGATCTCCGCCCTCCGCGAGCAGGTCCGCACCGGGTTTCCCTTCAAGATCAAGGAGCGCCTCGAGGAGCTGAACGAGCTGGAGACCCAGCTGGAAAATGGCGGCACCACCGCCCAGCGCGGCGTCAACCGCCTCTGGGCCTTCATCGAGGACGAATTCCGGATCTCTCGGGAGAACGCGATCTATTCCCAGTCCATCGCGCTCAACGGTGAGAACGTGCTGGTGGACGTCGCGAAGCTGGGCAGCGTGATGATGTATTTCCGCACCCGTGACCTGCAGTACGGCCGCGCCGTGCAGACGCCCCAGGGCTGGCGCTTCGAGCTGCTCGACAGCGCCAAGGACCAGGAGCTCGTTGCGCGCCTGTTCGATTCCCTGCGCAAGCAGATTCGCCAGGGGTACTTCGAACTGCCGGAGGCGCTGCCCCTGCCGGGAGATGCCTCATGAACCGCCTGACACGCGATCTGCTTCGCGGCGGCTTCGCGGCCGCCCTGCTGCTGGGCGCCACCTGCGCCTGGGCACAGGACGAGACGCCGCCGGCGCAGCCGGCGCTGCCGGAAGTGCCGCCGGTGAACGAACAGGACGCCCTCGACCAGCTGGAAGCGGCCTACCAGCGCGAATACGCGTTTCTGGAAGCGCAGCTCCGCGATCTCCAGGCCCGGGTGAACGACTTCAATACCACGGCCCGCCGGGACGAGCAGGCCAAGGAATCGGAAATCGACCGTACGGAGAGCGCGTGGCTTTCGCTGCAGTCCAGCGCCGAGCGGCTGCAGGACCAGATCTCCGACGCCACCCGCGAGCTCGAGTCCGTCGACGACGCCCGGACCACCCTGGAAGCGACCTTCCTGCAGGCCGACTCGACCCTCGAGCAGTACGACGTGGAAGAGCTCAAGACCGAAGCCTATCTGTCCAGCCCGGACGGGGAGCGCATCGAGGTGCTCTTCGGCCACGCCATCGGCCTGCTCGATCGCGTGTCCAGCCTCACCGAATCCACCGGCCCGTTCTTCCTGCGCAACGGCACGGAAGTGCAGGGGCAGCTGATCCGGGTGGGCAACGTCGCCGCCTACGGGATCAGCCCGCAGGGCTCCGGCGCGCTTGCGCCCGCCGGCGAGGGCCGGCTGAAGGTGTGGTCGACGCCGGCCGAGGAAACCGCGGCCGCGCTCGGGGCGGGGAACGCCCCCGACGTGCTGGGCATTTTCCTGTACGAATCCGAGTCCAAGGCCATCGAGGAAACGGCCGGCAAGACCCTCCTGAGCGTGATCAACAGCGGCGGCACCATCGGCTGGATCATCGTCGTGCTGGGTGGCATCGGCCTGATCCTGGCCGTGCTTCGCTTTTTCTTCCTGCGTTCCGCCAGCGCCTCCACGGACAAGATCGTGGACGCCGTGGGCGAGGAAGTGCGCAAAGGCAACGTGGAAGCGGCGCTCAAGGCCTGTGACCGGTTCAAGGGTTCCACGGCACGGGTGGTCAAGGCCGCGGTCCGCAACCTGGATCGTGACCGGGCCCACCTCGAGGACATTATTTCCGAGTCGATCCTGAACGAGTCCGCGCGTCTGAACCGCTTCGGTTCGGTCATCCTCGTGATCGCCGGCGTGGCGCCGCTCCTGGGCCTGCTGGGCACGGTGACCGGGATGATCACCACCTTCGACATCATTACCGAGTTCGGCACCGGTGATCCGAAGCTGCTCTCCGGCGGTATCTCGATCGCGCTGGTGACAACGGAGCTGGGCCTGGCGGTGGCGATCCCCATGCTGCTGCTCGGCAACATCCTGTCGGGCTGGGCCGAATCCATCAAGGATGACATGGAGAAGGGCGCTCTGCGCGTGATCAACAACTTCAAGGAGCACCGCCGGACGGCCTGACCATGCAGCAGTCGATCCTCCAGGAGTTCCTGTCCTACGTCGAAGCCGGCGGCTGGGTCATGCCGCCGCTCATCGCCCTGATGGTCGTGCTTTGGTATGCCATCGGCTACCGGGCCATGGCGCTGCATCGTGGCACGGGGCGCGGCGTCCGCAGCCTGTTGTCCAAGGCGGACAAGAAGCTGAAGAAGGACAAGCGACTGGAAGGGCAGGGTGTGCTGATACGGGCGGCCCGCAAGGGTGTGGCGCTGCGTCAGGAAGGCTTCATCGAGCTGCGGGGCTTCCTGGACGATGCCTTCGCCGACGAGTACCGGGAGGTGCGCAAGTACCACGTGCTGATCACGACCATCGTCATGGTGGCGCCGCTGCTGGGTCTGCTCGGCACGGTGATCGGCATGATCGAGACCTTCGATTCTCTCGGCGACATGTCCCTCTATTCCCAGTCCGGGGGGATCGCCGGTGGTATCTCCCAGGCTCTGTTCACCACGCAGATGGGCTTGGCCGTGTCCATCCCCGGGTTGATCGTGAACGGTATCCTGAGCAAGAAGCAGAAAGACATCGAGCTGCAGCTGGCGCAGCTGAAAGACATCCTGTGCGCCGAGCACGCGGCGGAACTGAAAGGAGCGTGAGCCATGCGCTACCGTGAGCGAAAAGACACGACCGAAGACATCAACATTTCCCCGTTGATCGACATGGTCTTCATCCTGCTGATCTTCTTCATGGTCTCCACGACCTTCGTGAAGGACATGAAGCTGGACCTGAATCGCCCCGCGGCATCGACCGCGACCGCGGCGTCGACCAAGGCCATTCGCCTGTACATCGACAACGCCGGCGACATCTATCTCGACGGCGAGCCCGTGCGTGTCTGGGTGATCCAGAGTCGCATCCGGGACCTCCTCGCCGGCAGCACCGGCAAATCCGTGCTCGTCATCACCGACGACGGTGTGCCCGCCGGACGCCTGGTCGAGGTGGTGGACCAGGCGCGCCTGGCCGGGGCCACCGACGTGGGCGTGGCCACGGTCGAGGAAGCGGGAGCGGGCTGATGGACAGGTCCGTCATCATGAAGCGCCGCCTCGCGGGCATCGCGAGCATGGTGGTGGGCTCCATCCTGGTGCTCGGCATGGTCGTGCTGATCAACCGCTTTGCCGAGGGCCTGGACCGCAACAAGGCGGACGACGAGAGCCAGATCGTGTTCGAACGCAAGCCGCCGCCGGAAAAACAGCAGGTGCAAAAGCCCAAGCCGAAACCCAAGCCGCGCCGTTCGCCACGCACGCCGCCGCCGCCGCTGGCCGGCCTGGGCGCGAACCTGTCCGGTATCGACTTCGGCCTGCCGGGTTTCGACATGTCGGACCTGAACGCCCTGGACGGCGACCTCCTTGGCGGCGCCGACGGCATGGTCATGACCGACGACACGGTGGACGATCCGCCCCGGGCCACGTTCCAGGCGCCCATGGCCTTCCCGCCCCGGGCCAAGGCCAAGGGCATCGAGGGCTACGTGGTGCTGTCGCTCCTCATCGGGGTGACGGGACAAATCGAGGAGATTCGCGTGGTGGAGTCCTACCCCGAGGGCATCTTCGACGACGTCGCGGTGCAGGGCGTGAGCCAGTGGAAATTCGAGCCCGCCAACTACCAGGGCAAGGCGGTCCGGTCCTGGGCCAAGCAGCGCGTGCGCTTCGATCTGAGCTAGGACCCGGGTTGAGACTGCCATGATTCGCTCACGATTCGTTCCCGTCCTGATGTCGGCCTGCCTCGTTGTCGGCGCGCTCCTGGCGATGCCGGCCCTGGCCCAGGACGACGCCGAGGACATCAACTTCATCGACCTGGCGGCCCTCATGCTCCGGGACGGCAATCTCGACCGGGCCATTGTCGCCCTGGACCAGGTGGACCTGGAGGCCGAGGACACGGACCTCCTGCGCTATTACACCCTGCGCGGCATGGCGCACCTGCGCCGCAACGAATTCGAGCTGGCCGCGGACGCCCTCGAGTCGGCCACGGCCACCGGTGCGGCAGAGTCCGTGGTCTTTGTTTACCTCGCCCAGGCCTATTTCAGCCTGGAGCGCTACCGGGACGTGCTGACCGCCCTGGACCGGGCGGGCCCGGAACTGGCGCGGGTCGCGTCCATCTATCACATGCGCGCCCAGTGTCACTGGCTGCTGGAAGAGCCCGCCCTGGCCCTGGCAGTCCTGGACCAGGCCAGCATCGTGTTTCCGGAGGACCCGGGCTTCCAGCGCCGCAAGGTGTTCTTCCTCATGGACCTGGGCCTGTACCAGGAAGCGGCCGAGCAGGGCGGAGAATACCTCTCCCGGAGCGAGGGCAAGCTGGAGGACTACGTGGGCCTGGGTAACGCCATGCGCGCCAGCGGCCAGCTCGACGAGGCGGCGAAGCTGCTCGAGTACGCCAAGCTCAAGTACCCCACGGACACGAGCGTCAAAAAGGTCCTGGCGAACACCTACATGGACCGGGAATCCCTCAACGCGGCCGCCGACCTGGTGCTCGAGGCCTCCCTGTTCGACCGGGCGCTGACCTCCGAAGCCGCCGAGCTGTATCGCCGCGCCGGACGCCCCCAGCGCGCGCTCATGCTCAACGGCGAGGTGCAGGACCAGTCGGTCAAGCTCAAGCAGCGCCTGGCGCTGTACCTCGAGACCCAGCAATTCGCGCGCGCGGCGGCCATGGACCGTGACCTGCGCCGCCTCGGCTTGCTCGACGACGAGGACATCCGCTACGCCCTGGCCTATGCCTACTTCAAGAACGGCGATTTCGAGGCCACGGAAACGCATCTGCAGCAGCTGACCCGACCGGACCTGTTCCGCAAGGCGGCGGAACTCCGCAGCGCCATCCAGGACTGCGCGGAGGACACCTGGCAATGTCTCTGACCTTTCGCACCCGCCGTTCCTGGCGGGTGATGTTCGCGCTCGTCCTGCTGTTGGTCGCCGGCGGCGCCTGGGCGCAGAACGGCAGCATGACGCTGTACGTGTTCAAAAAGGGGCTGCCGCAACCGAACATCGAGATCCTGCTCGACGAGCAGCTCGTGGGGGTCACCGACGAGGCCGGCGTGATTCGCTTCGACATGCCGCCCGGTATCCGCTACCTGGAAATCCGTGACCAGGACCTGGTCGTCCTGGCGCAGCAGCTGCTGGTCAACCAGGAAGAAATCAGCCAGTGGATCGTCAACCTGACGGAAGGGCTCGGCGCCGTGGTGGACCGGGAATCGTCCGCCGGAGGCGGCGTGGCCGCCGGCGTCGCGGCCACCGCGAGCCAGGCGACGGGCGGGCCCGGTACCCTGTCCGGGGTGCTGACCAGTGCCGATGACGGTCGACCCATCGAGGGCGCGCGCGTCTTCATCAGCGGTCAGCCCAGCGACCTTCGCACCGGCGCCGATGGCGCGTTTACCGTCGAGGTCCCGGCGGGCGAATATTCCCTGTCCGTGCTGCATGCGACGCACAACACGCTGACGGAAGACGGGATCGAGGTCGTCGAGGGCGAGGAAACGAGCCTGGCCTTCGAACTGACGCCCGCCGGTTCCGAATTGCCCGAATTTGTGGTCATCGAGCCCTACATCGAGGGCAGCCTCGCCTCCGTGCTCGAGGAACGGCGCTCCGAGCTGGCCGTGGCGAACATCCTGGGCGCGGAACAGATCTCCAAGGCCGGGGACAGCACGGCTGCCGGCGCCTTGCGCCGCGTGACGGGCCTGACCCTGGTGGACGGGCAGTTCATCTACGTTCGCGGCCTGGGCGAGCGCTATTCGGCCACGATGCTCAACGGCGCCAATATCCCCAGCCCCGACCCCACTCGCCGCGTGGTGCCCCTCGACCTGTTCCCGACGAACATCGTCAGGAGCATTGCCGTCAAGAAGGGGTACACGGGTGACCTGCCGGGCGAATTCGGCGGCGGCAACGTGGAGTTGCGCACCAAGAGTGTTCCCGAAACGCCCTTCTTTACGATCGAGGCAAGCCTGAAGTACCGGGATGGGACCAGTCTTCAGGATGGTCTGCGTTATGACGGGGGCGGTAATGACTGGACGGGCCGGGACGACGGCACCCGGGCCCAGCCGGAGGAACTTCGGGACGCCATCTCCGACGGCACCATCCTGCGGCCCTTCAACCGTTTCACCGGTGAAGGGTTCCAGCCCGAGGAACTCGAGGTTATCGGCGAATCGCTGCCCGTGATCTACGACGTATACGAGGACACGCTGCCGCTCAACATGGATGCGGGCATGGCCGGCGGCTACGTCTGGGATTTCGACGGTGGGCAGCGCTTTGGCCTCCTGGCGGCGACGGAGTACAAGAACGACTGGCTCAATGTCGAAGAGCAGCGAACGGACTTTCGCAACTCCAATGCCGGCCTGATTTCGGAGAACGATTTCACCGTCCGGCAGACCTTCCGGCGCATCAGCTACAGCTTTTTCCTTACCTCGGGCTTCGAATTCAACGAAAACCACAACATCAACTACAACTGGATGATCCTCCGGAGCACCTCGGACCGCGCGCAGGTCGAGCAGGGCTTCAACGTCGACGCGGAGGGCGGGGACGTGCTGTTCCGGGAGATGGAATGGCTGGAGCGCGAGCTGAAGGCCAACCAGTTTTTCGGCGAGCACATCCTTCCGGCCATCGGGGGGCTGAAGCTCAACTGGCAGTGGACGGACGCCAACGCCGGCGCCGACGAACCTGACACGCGGCGCTACCGTTATGACCCGGACCGGCGGACGCCGGAAGAGGACGACTTCATTTTCTCCCTGCGCAACGACAGCAACCAGCGCCGCTGGAGTGAGCTGGAGGATGAGAGCGTCAGCTGGAGCGTGGATTTCGCCCTCCCACTCGACTTCGATACGGACGCGGTGGATTTCACCGTGCGCACGGGTCTCAACAGCTGGGACAAGACGCGCGACTCGAGCATCCGTCGCTTTTCGTTTTTCAGCCGTGGTCGCATCGGCAGTGACCTCGACACGCTGCGCCTGCCCTCGCTGGAAGACATCATCTTCGACGAGACCATCGACCCGGACGGCTGGCAGCTCGAGGAAGTGACCAACGCCACGGACGCCTACACCGGCCTCCAGAATATCGATGCCTGGCATGTCGGACTCGACCTGGCCATCGCCGAGTCCTGGCAGTTCTCGGCCGGATTCCGGGATGAGCAGTCGTACCTGGAAACGACCACCTCCAATATCTTCGATCCCCAGGGAGATCCGATCCTCACGGTTCAGTCCACGGACGATATCTTCCCCTACGGCACCGTGACCTGGGTCCTGGGCGATCACCAGGTCCGGGCGGGTTATTCGGAAACCGTCAACCGGCCCGATTTCAAGGAACTGTCTCCGTCCCAGTACCGGGATCCGCTGCTCGATCGCTTCGTGCAGGGAAACCCGAACCTCCTGCCCGCATTCATCACGCACTACGACGTGCGCTGGGACTACTACTTCAATCCGGGTGAATTCATTTCCTTCGGCGTGTTTCTGAAGGAATTCGATCAGCCCATCGAAACGGTGATCCTGGCCTCCGCCGGCGCGCGCCTGACGACTTTCTCCAATGCGGAAACGGCCGAGAACTTCGGCTTCGAATTCGAGTTCTACAAGACGTTCGATTTTCTGGACGACTGGTGGGAGTGGGGCGAGATCTGGGGCAACTTCTACCTCAACACCAACTACGCCTGGATCGAGTCGGAAATCACCCTCGCCGAAGGCAGCGGCATTCAGACCAACACCAACCGCCCCCTGCAGGGCCAGTCGCCCTACGTGTGGAACTTCCAGATCGGTTACGACGATGCCGAACGGGAGATCAACGCGGCGCTCCTCTACAACGTGTTCGGCGAGCGTATTGTCGAGGTGGGGGTGGCCGGTGCGCCGGACATCTATGAGCAGCCGAGGCCGTCCCTGGACTTCGTTTATGCCCAGTCCTTCGGGGACTGGCGCCTGAAAGGCAGCGTTAAGAATCTCCTCGACCCGGAGCGCGAGTTCACGCAGGGCGAGGCGGTCACGCGACTGACCCAGCCCGTCGGCTGGGAACTCAGCCTCGGCGTCGAATACACGTTCCGATGAACGAAAAAGGGGCCGGCATGCTCGCCGGCCCCGCCTCTCCGTTTCCCGTCAGGCTGTCGTTCAGCCCTCCCGGTCCTTCCGGCCGCTGAAGCGCGCCCGCCGCCGTTCCTGGCGCTCATCGCGCAGGGCGGCGAGTTCGTCGCGCTGGTCGGCGTCCAGCTCCGCGAGTACCTCGGAGGCCAGGGTGCCGCCGAGCAGGATGCGCTCCTCTGCCAGCTCGCCTTCGCGCTCCGCCAGGTCCGCCAGGGCGTCGGTGTCGAGCGTGTCTTCCCGCATGAGGGCTTCCAGCTCCTCGCGCAGTTCGCGGCCGGCTTCCCGGTTGGCGAGCAGGTCCTCGCGATTGGCCTCGAACAACGCCTGGATCGCCTCCCGCTGGTCGTCGCTCAGGTCGAGGCGCTTGACCGACTGGGACAGCTGCCGGGCCGGATCGAAGTCCGCCTTGTAGCCCTTGCCGCCGTGGCCGGGATGTTCCGGGCCGGCGAGGGCGAGGCTGGATCCGGCCAGCAGCGCGGCGGCGGCCGCGATGGCCAGGACGGGGCGAGGTCTGGTCTTGGGTTTCGTGTTCATGTCGATCACTCCAGTAATCCGTGATGTTGCGCCGGGACGGGGTGCGTCCGGCTCCCGGAACCCGATTGGCCGGGTTCGCTGATTCTGACCGCGAAGCCCTGTCCAGAGGTTTCAGGGGGGCGTAAAGACAGGTAAAGCCCCGGGACGAAGGGCGGCTCGGCGAGGCGCGGCGGGGGCCGCAATGGTTAGAATCCCTCCAGGTGGTTTGGAAATCGGAATCATGGGTGAGCGCATTCTGCTGGCGGACGACGACGTCGAACTGGGCGACCTGCTGACCGAGTTCCTCGAGGGCGAGGGATTCGACGTCCTGCGCGCCCTCGATGGCGTCAGGGCCCTGGAGGCCGCCCGCGACCCTGGCCTGGACGCGGTGGTGCTGGACATCATGATGCCGGGCATGAGCGGCACCGAGGTGCTCAAGCAGTTGCGCCGCGAGTCCGAGTTACCGGTGATCATGCTGACCGCGCGGGGCGATGACCTCGACCGGATTCTCGGCCTCGAGCTGGGTGCGGACGACTACCTGCCGAAGCCCTGCAACCCCCGGGAGCTCGTTGCCCGCCTGCGCGCGGTGCTCCGCCGCAGCCACGCGGGATCGCCCGTTGGCGCCGTGCAGGTGGCCGATCTCGAGCTGCATGCGGCCAGCCGGCAGCTGTTGAAGGCCGGAGAGCCCCTCTCCCTGACCAGCACGGAGTTCAGCCTGGCCCAGGTGCTCCTGCAGCGCGCGGGCACGGTGGTCAGCAAGCGGGACCTGTACCTGGCCGCGCTGGGCCGGGAGCCCGTGCGCTTCGATCGCAGCGTGGACATGCACCTGTCCAATCTCCGGCGCAAGCTGGGCCCCGCGCCCGACGGCGCCGCGCGCATCGAGACCGTGCGCGGGATCGGTTACCTGCTGCGCGTGCCGGCGGAAAGCGACTGATGCCGCGGCTGTTCTGGCGCCTGTTCCTGGCCCTCTGGGTCAGCATCATGGCCTTCGTGATTCTCACGGCGCTGATCAACGTGGCGCTTTCGCGCCAGGAGATTCCCGATCCGCCGGAAGTCGCCTTCGCCCGCAGCGCGGACAAGGCGGAGCGCCTCCTGGGGGCCGCCCTGCGACGCGGCGGGCCTGACGCCGCCCGGGCCCGGCTGCGTGAACTGCCCTGGGTCCTGCGCAACCAGCTCTACCTCTTCGACGAGGAAGGCCGGGAACTGCTGGGCCGGGACCGGTTTCGGAAGCACCTGGAGCGTGACGACGTGCCCCTCCAGCGGCGTTCGATCCGGGACCGTAACGGAGATCGCTGGAGCCTGGTCGTGCTGCGCGGCCCGCCGCCGGGCCGGGTGCTCGAACCGGGCGTCCGCGGCATCGTGTTCCGTATCCTGCTCGCGGGCCTGTTCAGCGCCATCCTGTCCTACTTCCTGGCGCGATCCCTCACCCGTCCCCTGGAGCGTCTCGGATCGGCGAGCCGCCGGCTTGCGGAGGGAGACCTGTCGACGCGGGTCGGGCCGCCGCTGGCAGACCGGCGGGACGAATTCGGAATCCTGGCCCGGGACCTGGACGGCATGGCCGGGCGTCTGCAGGAGGCGGAGCGGGCCAATCGTCGCCTGCTGCGGGACGTCAGCCACGAACTCCGGTCGCCCCTGGCGCGGCAGCGCGTGGCCCTGGAGCTTGCCCGAAGCCGCATGGGGGACCAGGCAGCGGTGGAGCTCGACCGCATCGAGCTCGAGAGCGAACGTCTGGAGAAGCTGGTGGACGAGGTGCTCTCCCTGCTGCGCGAAACGTCGGGCGCCGCACCCTTCGAACCGGAAGACTTCGACCTGGCGGAGCTGTTGCAGGACCTGGCGGACGTGGTGTCCTACGAGCTGCCTCCGGGTGCGCCCGGCATCGACCTGCGGGTGCCGGAAACGCTCCCGGTGCGCGCCGACCGGGAATTGATCTGGCGCGCGGTGGAAAACGTGCTGCGCAACGCGCTGTTGCACAGTGACCCGACCCGCGCCATCGAATTACACGTCGAGCCCGGGGATGACGTCGTGACCCTGCGCATCGCGGACCGGGGTCCCGGGGTGCCGGAAGCCCGGCTGGAGCGCCTCTTCGATCCCTTTACCCGGGCCGACGATGCGAGGGACCGCAACAGCGGCGGCCACGGTCTCGGGCTGGCGATCGCCGCCGCTGCCCTGCGTCGCCATGGCGGCTCCATCGAGGCCCGAAATCGCACCGGGGGTGGACTGGAACTGGTTCTCGCTTTTCCGCGCAACCCCTGAAATCGCCGCCGGCCCTTGCGCCGGCCTTGAACCTGGTCACGCTAAAATCGGGCTTTTACCGTCCGCACTTCGGCAAGGTTCTCCCATGGCTGTTGCATATTCCCGATTGCTTTCGCCGGCCCTCCGCTCCGGGCTGCTGCTGGTGTTTCTGCTGCTGTTCTTCCTGGCGCTGGCGCCCCGGGCGGCCCTGGCCCAGAAGACGGACATCGTGATCCTGACCAATGGGGACCGGGTCACCGGTGAGATCAAGAAGCTCGAAGCAGGCATTTTGCAGTACAAGACCGACTCCATGGGCACGGTGCGCATCGAGTGGCGTTTCATCGATACGATCATCACGGACAAGCAGCAGGTCATCGAAACCACTGATGGGGACCGCTGGCTCGGCAAGATCCAGAAGCCCGAGGCCAGCGAGGACGTGCAGGTCGTCACCGTGGCCGGCCCCGTGGACATCGATCCCCGGGATATCGTCTCGGCCTGGCCCGTGGAAGCGACCTTCCTGGACAAGATGGACCTGTCTTTCTCCCTGGGGTACGAGTACCAGAGCGCGACCGGCATCGGCAACTTCAGCGGCGCCTCGGACTTCCTCTATCGAACGGATGCGCGCGTGATCGATGCGACCCTGCGCGCCAACATCACGACCCAGGACGAGGCGGAAGCGCAGGAGCGCCTGGAACTTCGCTTCAGCTACCAGCGGCTGCTGGAAGACTGGCGGTTCCGCAGTCTCATCGCGTCCTACGAGAGCAACGAAGCGCTCGGGCTTGACCGCCGAATCACCGGCGGTGGCGTGTTCGGCAAGTACCTGCGCAAGACCAACCTCAACTGGCTGCACTATTACGTGGGGGTGGTCGGGAACATCGAACGCAGCATCGGCGGTGAAGACACGGAAAGTGTCGAAGGGGTGCTCGGAACGCGTTGGCGCTACTTCCAGTATGCCGCTCCGGAGCGGGTGCTCGACACGAGCCTCAATGTATTTCCCAGTCTCACCGAGTCGGGCCGTTGGCGTGGTGACCTGCGAACCACCTTCAAGCTCGAGTTGGTTTCGGACCTGTTCTGGACCATGGAACTGTTCGCTACCTACGATTCCGACCCGCTCGACGTGGACGCGAACCAGGAGGATTACGGCATCATTACCGGCTTCGGCTGGAGCTACTGAGCCTCAGGCGCGCTCCGCGGGAAACGCCAGCACCGCGTCGAGGTGCTCGTGGCCGCCCAGCGCCATGAGCAGGCGGTCGACGCCGAGGGCGACGCCGCTGCATTCCGGCAGGCCCGATTCCAGGGCCTGGAGCAGGTGGTGGTCCAGGGGGACCGCAGGCAAACCGTCCTTCAGGCGCCGATCGTTCTCTGCCTCGAAGCGCGTTCGCTGTTCGGTCGCATCGGTGAGTTCCCGGTAGCCGTTGGCGAGCTCCAGGTCCCCCAGGAAGGCCTCGAAACGCTCCGCCACGCGCGGATCCCCGGGGTGCAGGCGAGCCAGGGCCGCCTGGGACGCCGGGTACAGGGACACGAGTGTCAATTCGTCCTTCGCGAGGGCGGGCTGGGCCAGGTGGGTGACGGCGAGATCCAGCCAGCCGTCCCGGTCGAGGCCGTCCATGCCGTCCAGGGCCGGGTCCGCCGCCCGGACCCGGGTCATGATTCGGTCCAGCGGGTCCTCGAGCGGATCGATCCCCGCGGTATCACGCAGCCAATCCCGGTAGGTGGTGGTGCGCACGGTCCACGACGCTCCGAATTGACGACCGCAATGCCGGACCAGGGCCGCGACTTCCTCCATGAGTCTCGGGTAGGACCAGCCGAGCCGATACCACTCCAGGAGCGTGAACTCCGGGTTGTGACGTCGTCCCGATTCGCCGCTTCGGAAAACCCGGCCCAGTTCGAAGACGTCGATGTCATGGCGGGCAAGCAGTCGCTTCAGGGGATACTCGGGGGAGGTTCTGAGCCACTGATCGTCCGTGGTTCTGAACTGCCGGATGCCCGGGTCGGAATTGCCGGCGCCCGACAGGACCGGGGTCTCGACCTCCAGGACGCCACGGTCAGCGAAGAATGCCCGGATCAGCCGCAGCAGGTCAGCGCGCTGGCGCAGCGCCTCCACGCCGGCGGTCGGCTGCCACCCCGGGGGCGGAGCCGTTCCGCTAGTCGAGCCCAAGACTGACGTCCAGGCGAAGCCCCATGACCTCCAGCTGCGCCCGCTCCCGCTCGAGGTCGGCCAGGGTCAGGGGATGCGCCATGGCCCAGCGCGGGTCGAGACTCAGCGACAGCAGGTGGCCGTCCCGCGCCAGGTGAATGTCCGGCAGGGCATCGTCGTCCCGGGTGCGGCACAGCACGCAGGCCAGGCGCAGGCAAAACAGCAGCAGGCGCAGGGGCTCGTGCAGCCGCGTGGGCAGGTTGCCCGCGTAGCGTCGGGGAATTTCCCGGCGATGATGACGCACCAGGCGCGAGAGAAACGCCTGTTCCTGCTGGGAGAAACCCGCCATGTCCGATTCCTGGACGAGGTAGCCGGAGTGCTCCTGGTAATGGCTGTGGGACACGCCGAGCCCGACCTCGTGGAGGTCCGCCGCCCAGCGCAGCAGGTCGCGGTGCGCGGAAGACAGGTCGTCGTCCGCAATCGCATCGAAGGCGGCCAGGGCCAGGCGCTGCACACGCTCCACCTGCTCCGTGCTGACACCGTACCGGGCGCGGAACGCCTGCACGGTGGTGTCCCGGGGGTCCCGGTGCTCGAGCCGGCCCAGGAGGTCGTGCAGCAGTCCTTCACGCAGCGCATAGGGTGAAATGCGCAGCTCATCGATGCCGAGGGTGTCGAAGCAGGCGGTCAGAATGACCAGGCCGCCGGCAAAGACGGCCTGGCGCCGCTCCGACAGGCCCGGCAGGTTGACCGCGTCGATGTGCTCGAAGGCGAGCAGTTCCTCCTTGAGGCGCGCGAGAGCGTCCCGGCCGATGCGTTCTTCGCCGTAGCCGAGCCGGGCGCAGATGGAGGCCGCGGCGCGGATGGTGCCGGAGGAGCCGATGGCGCTCTCCCAGCCCCGGCGCCGGTAACGAACCTGCAGCTCCTGGAGCTCGGTCATGACGGCCTGCTGCGCGCGGTCGAAGGCTTTCCGGGTCAGTTTCCCGTCCCCGAAATACCACTGGGTGGCGGAAACGCAGCCGAACTGGAGGCTTTCCAGTTCCAGGGGTGACAGGCCCTCGCCGATGATGAGCTCCGTGCTGCCGCCGCCGATGTCGATCACGAGGCGCCGGTCCTCATAGCCGGCCACGCCCTGGGACACCCCCAGGTAGATCAGGCGGGCCTCTTCCCGCCCGCCGATGATGTCCACGGGACAACCCAGCGCGGTTTCCGCGACCATGAGGAAGGCGTTGGCGTTACGCATGCGCCGCAGCGTCTGCGTGCCGACGGCGCGGATGTTGGCGTTGGGAATTCCCCGCAGGCGCTGGCCGAAGCGGGCGAGGCATTCCAGGGCCCGCTCCTGCACCTCCAGGTCCAGGTAACCGCTCCGGTCGAGGCCGCCGGCGAGGCGGACCATGTCCCGGATGCGGTCGATGAAGCGCAGTTCGCCGTGCTCGCGCCGGGCCACGACCAGGTGAAAGCTGTTGCTGCCGAGATCCACGGCGGCATAGGTTTCGTCGGTTTCGGCCTGGGGCAGCGGCGCGGTCGTTGACACGGGGGCTTCCGGTTTACTTGCTGATCAGCTTGCGGATGCGCTGCTGCGGATGCCGGGCGCGCCCCGCCTTTTCCGGCCCAATGAGCTCGTAGTTCCCGTCGGGCCGGAGCGCCCAGGCTTCCGCGCGGTCTTCCCAGGCGACTTCGAGGCCTTCGCGCTCGACGCGCTTGCGGACCGCGTTGTCCAGCAGGGGAAACGCGACTTCGACGCGCTGAAACAGGTTGCGCTCCATCCAGTCAGCGCTGGAACACCAGGTCTCCGGCTGGCCGTCGTTCTCGAAGTGATAGATTCGCGCATGCTCCAGGAAGCGACCCACAATGGAGCGGACCTGGATGTTGTCCGAGATCCCGGGAATCCCCGGTCTCAGACAGCAGATGCCCCGGATCACCAGCCGGATGGGTACCCCGGCCTGGGATGCCCGGTACAGGGCCCGGATGATCTTCGGCTCCGTGAGTGCATTCATCTTCGCATCGATGCCGCTCGGTTTGCCGGCTTCCGCGTTGGCGGCTTCCCGGTCGATCTTTTTCAGCAGCTGCTTGTGCAGGGTGAACGGCGAGTTGAGGCACTGCTTCAGCTTGATCACCTTGCCCAGTCCCGACAGCTGCTGGAACAGGTTCTGCACGTCCTCGCCGATCTCGTCGTGGCAGGTCAGCAGGCCGAAATCCGTGTAGAGCTTCGCCGTGCCCGAGTGGTAGTTGCCCGTGCCCAGGTGCACGTAGCGGCGAATGCGGCCGCGCTCCCGGCGCACGATCATGAGCATCTTGGCGTGGGCCTTGTGGCCGACGATGCCGTACACCACCTGCACGCCTGCTTCCTGCAGGCGCGTGGCCAGGTTGATGTTGATGTCCTCGTCGAAGCGCGCGCGCAGTTCGACCACGGCCGTGACGTCCTTGCCGTTACGGGCCGCCTCCACGAGGTGATGTACTACCTGGGAGTCGGTGCCCGTGCGGTACAGCGTCTGCTTGATGGCCAGGACGTGGGGGTCCTTGGCGGCCTGGTCCAGCAAGTCGATGAGGGGCGAAAAGCTCTCGTACGGGTGATGGAGCAGGATGTCGTGGCGCCGGATTTCCGGGAAAAGCCGCGCCTTGCCGGCGAGGGCCCGGGGGACCCGCGGGCGAAAGGCGGGATAGCACAGATCCGGCCGGTCGATCTGGTCGATGACCTCCGTGACCCGGTACAGGTTGACCGGCCCGTCGCAGCGATAGACGTCCTCCGGCATCAGGTTGAAGCGGGTCGCCAGGTATTTTTCCACCGCCTGCGGGCAGCTTTGGCGGACTTCCAGGCGCACGGCCTCGGCATATCCTCGTTCCATGAGTTCCCGCTGGAGCGCGCGGGCGAGGTCTTCGATGTCCTCCTCGTCCACCAGCAGCTCCGAGTCCCGGGTGACCCGAAACTGGTGGCTGCCGACGATCTCCATGCCGGGAAACAGCTCGTCCATGAAGGCCTGCAGGACGGAAGAGAGAAACACGAAGTCGTACGGCCCCTTCGTGTAGGACACGGGAATGCGGATCAGGCGGGGCAGGGAACGCGGCGCCCGCACCAGGGCCATGGAGCCCTCGCGGCCGAACGCGTCCTGGCCGCGGAGCTCGACCAGGAAATTCAGGCTCTTGGTCAGGATGCGCGGGAAGGGGTGTGCCGGATCGAGCCCCAGGGGGCTGAGGATCGGCAGCAGTTCGCGCTGGAAGTAGCGATGTAGCCAGCGCCGCTGTCGTTCCGTCCAGGCGGCGCTGTCCAGGAAGCGGATGCCTTCCCGGGCCAGCAGGGGTTTGAGCTCGGTGTTGTAGGTGTTGTATTGCTCGTCCGAGAGGGCGAGGGCCGATTCACGCAGCAGGGCCACGAGATTCAACGGTGTAATGCCGTCGGGCCCGGGGCTGGCCGCGCCGTGCTGAATGCGCTGCCGCAACGCCGCCATGCGAACCTCGAAAAACTCGTCCAGCAGAACCCGGGAAATGCTCAGAAACCGGAGACGTTCCAGCAAGGGGATGCGCTCATCGTGCGCCATCGCCAGCACCCGGCGCTGGAACTCCAGCAGGCTCAGTTCGCGGTTGATGTAAAGACGGGAGTCCCGGAGGTCCTCCGGTGGGGTGGCTTCCAGGTCCCGCAGGAAATCATCACCCGCGTACATGGGGATGACGTGCGGTTCCAAGGCTTACTCCTTGAGCGCCGCGACCGGGGGCGGCGGCTCGATGCGGGCCCGCTCCCGGGAGGCCACCACGGCCGGGAAGGGCACGTAACCGTCCCGCAGCACCACGGCCTGCCCCTCGCGGGACAGGGCCATGCGGACGAACTCACGCACCAGCGGCGACATGGGCTGGTTCGGCGGATCGTTCACGTAGATGTACAGGAAGCGCGCCATGGGATAGGCCCCGGCGATGGCGTTCTCCATGGACGGCTCGATGTACGGCTCCCCCGCTGCCCGGGCGATGGGCAGGGCGCGCACGGAAGACGTCGCATAGCCCATGCCGGAGTAGCCGATGCCATTCAGGGACGTGGCCACGGACTGCACCACGGAGGCCGAGCCGGGCTGCTCGTTCACGGAGCTGCGGAAATCACCCCGGCACAGGGCGCGCTCCTTGAAATGGCCGTAGGTACCGGACACGGAGTTGCGCCCGTAGCGCTGGATTTCGCGGTTCGCCCAGCTGCCTTCCAGGCCGAGTTCGCCCCAGCGCTCAATCTCGCGGGCGCCGGAGCAGTTGAGGGTGGCGGAAAAAATGCCGTCCAGTTGGGCCAGCGTGAGCCCCTCGATCGGGTTGTCCTTGTGGACGAATACGGACAGGGCATCGATCGCCACCGCGTAGAGGGTCGGCGGATAGCCGAAGCGACTTTCGAAGGCCTCGATTTCCTGGTCTCGCATGAGGCGGCTCATGGGACCGATGTTGGCCGTGCCCTCGGTCAGGGCCGTGGGCGCGGTGCTCGAGCCGGCGGCCTGGATCTGCACCGTCACGTTCGGATAGAAGCGCTTGAATTCCTCGGACCACAGGGTCATGAGGTTGGCGAGCGTATCCGACCCGGCGCTGGACAGGGTGCCGCTGACGCCGCTGACCTTTTCGTAGGGCGGCAGTTCCGGGTCCAGGCGGGTTTGTGCGGTGGCCGGGGAAGCGGCCAGGGTGAGCGCCAGGGTCGCCACCCAGGCAAACCACGAGGGCCTGCCGGAGGGATGAACTGAGCGATTCCGGCGGGCGCCTGGCCGGCCGGACTGGTGCGTGTATCGAATCATGAGATGCAGTATAGCGAATGCACTGGACAGTCAGTTGACAGCTTTCAGTGGCGATTCGTTGATCTGTCGCGTGCGTTCCGGCGGAAACACGCAGGTGAAGGTACTGCCCTCGCCCAGTTCGCTGTCGATCTGCAGGCGGGCGCCGTGGGCATTGAGGACGTGTTTGACGATGGACAGGCCGAGGCCGGTGCCGCCCGTGTGTCGCGAACGGTCGGAACCGACGCGGTAGAAGCGTTCCGTGAGCCGGGGGATGTCCCGGCGGGGGATGCCGATGCCCGTGTCACTGACGCTGAAGGCCGGCCCCTCGTCGGTCTGGTTCCAGGAAATCCTGATGTCGCCGCCCGCGGGCGTGTAGTGAATGGCGTTGGCAATGAGGTTTCGGAACGCACTCTCCAGGTCTTTCTCGTTACCGAGCAGCGCGAGGCCGTTCTCGCAGCGCACCTCGATGGTGTGCCGGCCCTGGCTGATTTCCTCGGCCTGTTCACGGAGCTGGAGGAGGGTGGCGCAGATGCTGATCTCCTCGTCCGACTGGGTCTGCGATTCCGCCTGCAGGCGCGAGAGCTCCAGCAGATCGTTCAGCAGGGACTGCATCTGCCAGCCCTGCTCCTGCATGCGCGCCAGCGCGGGACCGAACTCGTCGTCGGCATCGTCGCGCAGGGACTCGAGATAGCCGAGCAGCACCGTGAGCGGCGTGCGCAGTTCGTGGGACACGTTGGCCACGAAATCCCGGCGCACCTGTTCGAGGTTGTGGATGTCGGTGATGTCTCGCAGGATCAGCAGGCGCTGGTCCTCCCGGTAGTGCACGGCGCTCACGCTCAGGCGGCGGTTCGAGTCCCGCGGGCTGGTCATCTCGAAGGCGCTGCTGACCTGATCCTGAACCGACATCCAGTCTGCGAATTCCGGGTCACGCAGCAGGTTCGTCACCGGCTGGCCGATGTCATCCGGCGTCTTCAGCCCGAGGAGCATGCTGGCGGCCCCGTTGAACCAGGCGATCGCGTCCTGGCCGTCCAGCACCAGTAGCGAATCGGGAAAGGCGTCGGTGATGCTGCGAAACTCCCGGATGATCCGCTCATTCTTGTCGAGCTGTTCCCGGTTGCCTTTCTGAAGCTGGTGAATGCGTTCGAAGATGTCGGACCACACGCCGAGGCTCTCCGGCGGCTCCGGTTCCTCGCCGTCCAGCCAGCGGTAAAGCCGGGCCATGTTGCCCAGCAGCCAGAGGGTATAGGCGGCAAGGCCGATCAGCACCGCGGGGAGCAGGGTGCCGGTCCAGTAGCCGATGGCGACGACAGCCGCCGCGCCCATCAGCAGGCGCGCGACGTGGCGCTTCCAGGACGGGCCCCGCATGGTCAGTCAGTCGGTGTTGAGGAAACGGTAACCGTGTCCCCGAACCGTCTGGACATAGCCGTCCAGGCCGGCCGGCTGCAGGGCTTTCCGCAGGCGCCGGATATGAACGTCCACGGTGCGCTCCTCGAGGTAGGCGTTGGTGCCCCAGACGTGGTCGAGGAGCTGCGTGCGGCTGTAGGCGCGGCCCTGGTTGCTCATGAAAAACGCAAGCAGACGGTACTCCGTCGGCCCCATGTGCAGTTCGTCACCCTTGGCGAGCACGCGGCGGGATATGGTGTCGAGCACCAGCTCACCGGCCTTGATCTGGCCTTCTTCGTCCGCGGGGCTCGTGCGACGCAGCACCGCGTTGATCCGGGCAATCAGCTCCCGGGGGGAGAAGGGCTTGATGATGTAGTCGTCCGTGCCGGCCTCGAGACCCGCGACCTTGTCATCCTCGGTGACCTTGGCGGTCAGCATGATGATGGGGATGTCGGAGGTGACCGGTTCCTTGCGGAGCCGGCGCGTCAGTTCGATACCGCTGACACCGGGCATCATCCAGTCCATGAGGATGATGTCCGGTTTGCGGTCGCTGATGCGGGACAGCGCCTCCTTGGCATCGGCGGCGCCTTCTACGTTCATTCCCGCCCGGCGAAGGGCGAACTGAATCATGTCCCGGATGGCCGACTCGTCGTCAACCACGAGCACCTGCGCCTCGTTCGCGTTCATGTCCACCCCGGTAACCTTGCTGGTACCGCCATTATAGGGCCCGCCGTGACACTTTGATGACACGCCCGTGGCGGCTCTGTGACAGTGAAACCGGGGCCTTGCGGGGATCAGCCGGGCGTGGCCTCGCCGAAGTCCGCCATGATGATCCTCATCTCGTCGAGGCGGGTGGTAATCCGGGCGCGCTGGTAGTAGTCGAGGTCGTCCCGGTCCTTGAGCATTTCCAGCTGCTGCATGGCCTCCTCGACGCTTCCGGACAGGAAGTAGGACTCGGCGAGCGCCTCGGAAGCCGTGATGTCGTCGCCGGCCAGGGCCGACGCGCGGGCATGGAGCTCGTGAAGACGGGGATTGTCATTGCGCTCACGGAGCTGCCCGCGAAGCACCTCGGCGGCTTCGGCGGCGAGCTCCGGGTCGCGGGGGGACAGGAGCGCCTCTGCATACTGCACCGCGATGGCGTGGTTGCCCGGAAAGCCATGATGAAGATCCGCCAGGCTCGCCCGGGCCCGGTCACCTTCTCCGGTCTCCAGGTCGAGGGATGCGGCCTGCAGCAGGTACGCCAGCTTGTAGGGGTCGCTCGCCAGGAGTCGCTCCAGGAGCTGCCGGGCCTCGTCGAACTCGCGCTCACGCTGCAGCGCCACGGCGAGGCCGTACTGATGGGCGCGCAGCTGCGCGGTGCTCGAGGTCTGTTCGAGTTCGTCACGAAACCACGCGATGGCCTGCTCGGGCTGGTCCTCGAACAGGGCGCGCAGCCGTGCCTGGGCAAGATAGAAGTCGAGGCCGTCGCCCGTTTCCGGCACCGGCAGGCTGGCGGCCCGGTCCTTGGCCTCCGCGATGCGATTGGTCGTGACCGGGTGCGTGCGCAGAAACTCCGGCGGCGCCTCACCGGCGGGCCGGTTGATGCGGTTGATGCGCTCGAAAAAATCAGCCATGCCCTTCGGGTCGTAGCCCGCCTGGGACAGGGTCAGGATGCCCAGGCGGTCCGCTTCGGCCTCGTTGGCGCGAGTGAAGTTGATGAACACCTGTTGCTGCATGGCCGTGCCGCCCAGCAGCGCGCCGGTGATGGCTTCGCCGCTGCCGCCGCCGGCGAGCACCAGCGCCAGCATGCCGAGGGCGATGGGGATGGTCATATCCTGCGTGTTCTGCAGCGTGCGAAAAATATGCAGTTGCGTGACGTGGGCGATTTCATGCGCCAGCACACCGGCAACCTCGTGCTCGTCTTCGGCCGCGAGAATCAGTCCGCTGTGCAGGGCCACCACGCCGCCGGGGGCGGCGAAGGCGTTGACCCGTTTTTCGTCGAGCACCACGAAATGAAAGGGCATGGTGGGCCGGTCGCTGTGCGCGACCAGCCGGTAGCCCATGTCCGCGAAGAAGTCGGCGATGAGCGGGTCCTCCACCATGATCTCGAATGCGCGCATCTGCATGAGGATGGCGCGTGCGTACTCGCGCTCCTCGCCGTCGGAAAGAAAGTTTTCCGCCGAGTTGCCGAGGTCCGGCAGGTCGATGCGCTGGTCCGTCGTGGTCGTGGTCGTGGACTGGGCCGGCGCCGCGCCCGGGAATGCAGCTGCGCCAAGGAAAACGGCCAGGGTTGTTGCGAACGCCGGCCATCGCCGTCGCCGGCGGTGGCTGCTGCGTCTCGGTGCGAGCGCGGAAGACAGGGGTTCACTCGGGTGCATCACGACGGTTTCGGACAACAAAAGCCGTTTCGGGTTCGGCAACCGTGCGAAGTCTAGCGCGCCGGATCGACCCGGGCGAGTCCGACCCGTGCGCTGACTTCCGGTTGCCTGACCCGGTATAATTCACGGTTTATTCACGCGGCCCGGCAGGCCACTGGCTGCCGGGGCACGAAATCAGGAGTTGTTCAACCATGGCTATCCCCATCACGGTCATCCCCGGTGACGGCATCGGTCCCGAAATCATGGACGCCGCGCTCCGCGTCCTGGACGCGGTGGACGCGGGACTCGAATACGAACGGGCCGAGGCCGGGCTTGTCGCCCTCGACAGCACCGGAGACCTGATTCCGGACGCCACGCTGGATTCCATTGCGCGAAACCGCATCTGCCTGAAGGGCCCGCTCACCACCCCCGTGGGCAAGGGCTTCCGTTCCATCAACGTCACGCTGCGCAAGGAGTTCGACCTGTACGCCAACGTGCGTCCCGTGGTGACGATGCCGGGCACCAAGTCCCGTTTCGAGGACATCGACATCATCACCGTGCGCGAGAACACGCAGGGCGCCTACCTGGCCGCGGACGCGCGCCTCATCGACGACGGCCAGACGGCCGAATCCAAGATGGTGGTTACGCGCGCCGGCTGTGAGCGTGTCACCCGCTACGCCTTCGACATGGCGCGGCGCGAAGGGCGCCGCAAGGTAACCATCGTCCACAAGGCCAATATTCTGAAAATGGTGTCGGGCATGTTTCTGGATGTCGCGCGGGAAGTGGCGGCGGATTACCCGGACGTGGAAAGCGGCGAGATGATCGTGGATGCGTGCTGCATGAAGCTGGTCATGAACCCCTGGGAGTTCGACGTGATCGTCACCACCAACCTGTTCGGTGACATCATTTCCGACCTCTGTGCGGGCCTCGTGGGTGGCCTCGGCCTGGCGCCGGGCGCCAACATCGGCGAGAACGCCGCCATGTTCGAAGCGGTACACGGTTCCGCGCCCGACATCGCAGGGCAGGGCATCGCCAACCCCAGCGCGCTGATTCTGGCCGCCTGCCAGATGCTTTCCCACCTCGGCATGGAAGACAAGGCGAGGGCCGTGCGTGGCGCCATCCGGGACACGCTCGGGGCGCGGGACCGGACCACCCCCGACGTGGGTGGAAGCGGCACCACCGAGAGCATGGCGGACGCGCTGGTCGAGCGCCTGACCGCCTGACCAGGCGGCAGTTGTTGCGTTTACGCAACAAGGTGGCGTAAAAACCCTCGAAAACCTGAGGATTTCACCGCATTTGCGGGGGCGTGGTTCATTGACTTGATGTGGTATTCCTGCCATTCTGCGCGCTGGGGAGCTGTATTCGACAGAACAAGGTCGTTCGATTCCGTGAAACGAACTGCGCTGACATCATTGCTGCTGGCTTCGGGCCTCGTGTCCGGGGCGTCTGCTGCCCAGGCCTCGGGACTGCCGGCGGCCGGCTTCGCCGCGGGCGGCACCGGGCTGACGCCGTTCTACGTCATGGGCTTCGAACTGGGGCCCTGGCAGGATTACCTGGCCAGGGAACTGACGCCGGAATTCATGGACGAGGCCAGGCTTCCCGAGCTGCATGTTTCCTGGCTGAACCCCGAAATCGTGAGCATCCTCCCGGCGTTTGCCGAGGGGCTGGTGCGCAAACCGGACACCTGGTTGCGTTACGAGCTCGAGTTTCATCAGCTGGACACGGCCAATGACAGCGGCGTTGCTTCACTCCAGGCGCCGGGGCTCGGCTTCGAGCGCCAGCTGCTCGCGCCGGGCCTGTTTCATGCCCTGGACAACGGCAGCATCCTCGGCGTCGAGGCGATCATGGCTTACCAGAGCTTCGGCACGGCGGATCTCGGTTTCCGTGCCGTCGGGTCTTCGTACCAGCCGGGCGGGGCGCTGTATCAACCGGTCCAGGAATCCTCCTACGGCACGGGTGTCAGGCTGAACGTGAGCCAACCCATGGCGGAGCGTTTCACCCTCGGTGTGGGCTTCCAGTCACGCATCGACATGGAAGAGTTCGCGAATTACCGCGGCGTTTATTCCAACCCGGCCGATTTCGACATCCCGGCCCGTGCGAGCCTCGGCGTGGCATTCCACGCCAGCGAACAGTCGAGCCTCAACCTCTCTGTCGAGCGTGTGATGTACAGCGAAGTCAACGCGTTCCAGAGCCGGAACCTGCCCGACCGCTTCCTGTCCATGCTCGGCGACTCCACCAGCCCCGATTTCACACTGGACGACCTGACCGTTTTCACGCTCGGCTACACCTGGAGCAACGGCAAGGACACGCAGTGGCGGGCTGAAGTCAGCTCCCGTTCGACCCCGGCGCCGAGCTCCGTCGCCCTCGAGCGAGCCCTGGCGGACGAGCTCGCCGATCACGCCATGCTCGTGGGCTACTCCCGTCGCACCGGTGAGTTCAGCCGTTTCAACCTCAATGCGGCCTACGCACCGTCCGACTACCTGTTCGGCGGCAACGTGCTCGGCGTGGCCAGCGATGACCTCGGGCAGGACCTTGAGCTCGAGGCGGTCTGGACGCTGGACTTCTGAATCGCCCGGTCCTGAGCGTTCCGGCATCGGCCGGTCGAATCGACATGCCCGTTCCTTTCCTGTCCCTGACATCCCCGCTGCGCCACGGGTTCGCCTGACATGGATCTCCTGAAAGACTGGTTCCGTCGCACCTTTTCCGACCCCCAGGTGGTCCTGCTGGCCGTCATCCTGATCGGCATGGTGCTGTTTTTCGTGGGTTTCGGGCGCATGCTGTGGCCCGTGCTCGCCAGCATCGTCGTGGCCTACCTGCTCGAAGCCGGGGTCCAGCTGTTCCAGCGCCTCGGGCTGCCCCGGGTGTGGTCCGTGCTGATCGTTTTCCTGCTGTTCCTGGCCGGGCTCGTTTTTCTCATGTTCGGCGTGGCGCCGATCATTTCCCGGCAGTTGACGCAGCTGGTCAGCAACCTGCCGGCCTACGTCAGCCAGGGGCAGGAGCTGCTGGTCACCTTGCCCCAGGCCTATCCCGGACTGATTTCCGAAGCCCAGGTGGAGGCCATCACCGCGAACATCGGGGCTGAGCTGGCGCGCTGGGGGCAGCAATTGCTCGGGTGGTCCCTGGCCTCCGTGGCCAACGTCGCCGGCCTCCTGATCCTGCTCGTACTGATCCCGGTGCTGGTCTATTTCTTCCTGATGGACAAGAACAAGCTCATTGCCTGGTTCAAGGGATTCCTGCCCGCGGAGCGCCACCTCGTCAGCACCGTGTGGGCCGACGTGGAGCGCCAGATCGCCAATTACGTGCGCGGCAAGGTGCTCGAAATCGTCATCGTCGGCGCCGTTACCTATGTCACCTTCGTGGTGCTGGGGCTCGAATACGCCGCCCTGCTGGCGCTCATTGTCGGGTTCTCGGTGCTGATCCCCTATGTCGGAGCATTCTCGGCCACCCTGCCGGTCGCCCTGGTGGCCTACTTCCAGTTCGGTTGGGGATGGGAATTCGGCAGCGTCGTCATCGCCTACACGATCATCCAGGTACTCGACGGCAACGTGCTCGTCCCCCTGATCTTCTCCGAGGCGGTGAATCTCCACCCCATCGCCATCATCGTGGCGATCCTGATTTTCGGGGGGCTGTGGGGTTTCTGGGGCGTGTTTTTCGCCATTCCCCTGGCGACCGTCGTGCAGGCCATCCTCGCGGCCTGGCCACGCCGATCCGCCGGGCCGGGCCAGGCAGGTCCGGACTCCGAGGCGGAGTCAGGGGCATCGGGCGACGGTTCGCCGTCAGCGACTCAGAGTACGTCGGACGCGTAATCCGCCAGGCGGGAGCGCTCGCCCCGTCGCAGGGTGATGTGTGCGCCGTGATTCCAGTTCTTGAACCGGTCCACCGCGAAGGTGAGGCCGGACGTGGTTTCCGTCAGGTACGGCGTGTCGATCTGTCCCACATTGCCCAGGCAGATCATTTTCGTCCCCGGGCCGGCACGGGTGAGCAGGGCCTTCATCTGCTTCGGCGTAATATTCTGCGCCTCGTCGATGATGACGTAGCGGTTGATGAAGGTGCGGCCGCGCATGAAGCTGAGTGACCGCACCTTGACCCGGCTGGCCAGCAGGTCGTTGGTCGCCGCGCGACCCCATTCGCCGCCTTCCTGCGGCTGGGTGAGCACTTCGAGGTTGTCGGTGAGGGCGCCCATCCAGGGCGTCATTTTTTCCTCTTCCGTGCCGGGGAGGAAGCCGATGTCTTCGCCGATGGAAACGGTGGCCCGGGTGACGATGATTTCCGTGTAGCGCTTGTCGTCCAGCGTCTGGGCGAGGCCCGCGGCCAGGGTCAGGAGCGTTTTGCCGGTGCCCGCCTGTCCCATGAGGGTCACGAAGTCGATCTCCGGATCCATGAGCAGGTTGAGTGCGAAATTCTGCTCCGGGTTGCGGGCCTGGATACCCCAGACATTGCGGTTTCCGCCCTGGTAATCGGTGATCAGCCGGAGCACGACATGGTCGTCGTTGACGGCGTGCACGGTGCCTTCCACGCTTTCCCCGCTGCCGATGGACACGCACTGATTCGGAAACCAGTCGTCGCCCGGTTCCCGGGGGATGCGGTAGAACGTGGCGCCGCCCTCGGTCCAGGATTCCATGTCCGGGTAGCGTTCCCAGAAAGACTCGTCTTCCTCGCGAAGTCCCTTGTACAGCAACGCCAGGTCGTCCAGGGCCCGGTCATTGAAGTAGTCCTCCGCGCGGGCGCCGAGGATCGCTGCCTTGATGCGCAGGTTGATGTCCTTGGAGACGAGGATGACCTCCCGGTCTTCCAACTCCTCGCGGAGCGCCATCACCGTGCTCAGGATCTCGTTGTCGGCGAAGGAGCCGTCGCGCAGCAGGCTGGAGTGGGTTTTCGGCATGCTCGTCTGGAAAAAGAGCTTGCCCCGGCCCACGGACAGGTCCAGGCCGTCGGGGACGCGCAGTTCGACACCCTGTTCCAGGTTGCCGCCGCCGTGGTTCATGAGCTCACCAATGAAGCGCGACACCTGGCGCACGTTGCGGGCGACTTCCGACAGGCCTTTCTTGGCGGCGTCGAGCTCCTCGAGCACCATCATCGGCAGAAAGACGTCGTGCTCTTCGAAGCGGAAGAGGGCGGTGGGGTCGTGCATCAACACGTTCGTGTCGAGCACGTAAAGCCGTTCAGTCAAGGGCCTGGACCGCCTCCAGAACGGCCTCGACGTGTCCCGGTACGCGTACCTTGCGCCACTCGGCGCGGAGTACGCCGTCGCCATCGATCAGGAAGGTCGAGCGTTCGATTCCCAGGTACTTGCGGCCGTACATGTTCTTTTCCTTGATGACGTCGAACAGCTTGCACAGCTCCTCGTCGGCGTCGGAAATCAGGTCGAAGGGAAAGGACTGTTTCGCGCAGAAATTCTCGTGCACCTTCACGCTGTCTTTCGACACGCCGACGATGTCCGTGTTGCTGGCCTGGAAAGCGGCGTGGTGGTCACGGAAATCCTGGCCTTCGCGGGTGCAGCCGGGCGTGTTGTCCTTGGGATAGAAGTAGAGGACCAGGTTCCTGCCCCTGAAGTCCTCGAGTCCCAGTTGTTTGTCGCCCGTGGCGGGCAGGCTGAAGGTGGGTACGGCTTTGCCGACGGCGACCATGAAGTCTCCTCTTGAACAGTGCTCGGCGACCGGCGGGCGGGACCGCCCGGGACGCCCCGATGGCTCGGAGGATACTTGTCAGGTCTGGGGGGCGCAAGTACCATTGCGCGACCTCCCCGATGCCCCCGACCGCCATGCTTCAAGGCAGTATTGTCGCGCTCCTGACGCCCATGGATTCTGCGGGCCGAATCGAGTTCGATCGCCTGCCGGCGCTCCTCGATTTTCATCTCGACGGAGGCACCGGCGGCATCGTCGTGGCCGGCACCACCGGAGAATCCGCCACGCTCGAACCGGCGGAACAGGATGCCTTGATCGAGCACGTCCTGGGTCATGTCGATGGCCGCATTCCGGTGCTGGCCGGCAGCGGTTCGACGAGTACCGCGGCAACGGTCGCCCGCACCCGCCGGGTCGGCGGGCTGGGCGTCGATGCGGCGCTCGTGGTCACCCCCGCCTATTACCGACCCACGCAGGCGGGGCTGCTGGCGCACTATCGTGCAGTGGCGGACGAGTCCCCCGTGCCGGTTTACCTCTACAACGTGCCCGGACGAACCGCGGTGGACCTGTTGCCTGAAACCAGCGCACGGCTGGCCGAACACGGGCAGATCGTCGGGCTCAAGGAAGCCGTGCCCGGTGCGGAGCGCATGCGCACCTTGCGGCAGCTGTGTGGGCCCGACTTCAATCTGCTCAGCGGGGACGATGACAGCTGTGGCGCGGCCATGCAGGCCGGCGCCGATGGGGTCATTTCCGTGGCCGCCAACCTGGCGCCGGGGTTCATGGCGCGGCTGGCGGAGTGCGCCCTCGGCGGGGATACAGCGGGCTTGGAGGCCCTTGAGTCCCGCCTCCGGCCGCTGTTACGGCAATTGTCCGTCGAAACGAACCCGATTCCTGTAAAATGGGGGGCTTACGAGATGGGTTTGGCCGGCCCCGGTATCCGGTTGCCGCTCCTGCCCCTCACCGAAGAACTCAGGCCCGCCCTGAAGGCGGTCCTGGAAGCGCTGGACCAAGGGTCCGGCTCGGAAGATTAAGCAGCCTATGTTCATTCGAAGCTTGCCCCTCCTGGGCGCGATCGTCCTGGCGGTCGGGCTTGGCGGTTGCAGTTGGTTCAAGGATAAGCCACCGGAGTACCTCGATAGCGAAGAGGTCGAACCCCTGAAGGTGCCGACCGACCTCGACGCACCGCTGTACCGCGCTCCGCTGACCATCTCGGCGCCGGAGATGCGCCGCCCGTCCGGCGACGAGCTCAATCCCGGCCCGCCCCGCGCCGTCTCCACCGCGGGACGGGGCGACGCCAATGCCTGGATGGCCTGGTCGGCCCAGGGCGTTTACCTTTCGGTGCTCGACTCCCCGGGCTCCGTAACCCGACGCCTCGGCTTCGCCATCGATCGCACGGGCATGCGGTCCCTGCCGGACGACGGGCAGGGCGGCCAGCGTTTCGAATTTGTCCACATTCGCTATGATGAGCGCAGTTTCTGGCAGAAACTGGCTTTCTGGAATGATGGCAAGGGGCCGGACCATTCCGGTGTCTATCGGGCCAGGGTCCAACCCGACGGCGAAAACAGCCGTGTCTATCTCGAGCTCGACTCGGGCAGACAGGCCCCCACCAGTGCTGCAGAACACATTCTTGGAATTTTCATGGAGCGTCTCGGATGACTTTTGTCGTTACGGAAAACTGCATCAAGTGCCGCTACACGGACTGCGTTGAAGTCTGCCCGGTGGATTGTTTCCACGTCGGGCCCAATTTCCTGGTGATCGACCCGGACGAGTGCATCGACTGCACGCTCTGCGAGCCCGAGTGCCCCGCCGAAGCCATCTACCCGGAAGATGATCTGCCCGCCGGCCAGGAGCATTTCCTGGAGCTGAACGCGGAGCTGTCCCGGGAATGGCCGGTCATCACCGAGACGCAGGATCACCCGCCCGATGCCGCCGAATGGGACGGCAAACCCAACAAACTCGAGCTGTTGGAGCGTTGACGCGCTCTACGACGGCCCGGCG
The DNA here is from genome assembly GCA_036351115.1 of Lysobacterales bacterium. GTDB lineage: Bacteria > Pseudomonadota > Gammaproteobacteria > Xanthomonadales > SZUA-36 > Marinihelvus. Next base: position 48,586 of record JAZBOL010000051.1, read on the forward strand.
GGAGCGTCACCCGGTCCCGATCACGACGGCTTGCCCGCCTGAACCCAGGACAGTCCTATTTCCCAACTCAATGTCATAACGCCCGCTGACCACGGTATCGATGCGCGGCAGCTGTGTCCGAACGCGACGGAGGTTGTCGAACGCCTGCAGGATGCGGGCTTTGAAGCCTATATCGTCGGCGGCAGCGTGCGTGATCTGCTCCTGGGCAAGATCCCCAAGGATTTCGACATCGCCACGGATGCGACCCCGGAGGAGGTGAAGAAGGTGTTCCCGCGGTGCCGGCTCATCGGACGGCGTTTCCGCCTGGCCCACGTGCGCATGCGGCGCGACCTGCTGGAGGTTGCCACCTTCCGGGGCCAGGGTGACGTGACCCAGGATGAGGAAGGCCGGATTCTGCGGGACAACGTGTGGGGCACGGTGGCGGAAGACGCGGTGCGTCGCGACTTCACGATCAACGCCCTGTTCATGGATCCGGTGAGCGGCGACATCCGTGATTACGTCAATGGTTACCCGGATCTGCGGGAACGGCGTCTGAAGCTGATCGGCGACCCCGCTACCCGCTACCGCGAAGACCCGGTGCGCATCCTGCGCGCGGCGCGATTCATCGCCAAGCTCGGTGTGGAGCCGGATGCGTCGACGGTGGAGCCCATGGCGGAGGTCGTGCCCCAGCTGGAGCAGATTCCGCCGGCGCGGCTGTTCGAGGAAGTCTGCAAGATGTTCCTCACCGGCCATGGACAGCGAACCATGGAAACGCTGCAGCGATTTGGTCTGACCCGTTATCTCTTCCCGGTGCTCGAGGGCGGAGCAGACGGCAAGGCGAACCTGCATCCGATCGTCATGCGAGCGCTCAAGAGCACCGACGACCGGATCGCGCAGGAACAGTCGGTGACGCCGGCCTTTCTCATCGCAGCCCTTCTCTGGGGGCCGGTGGAGGCCCGCTACCAGGCGCACCTCGAGGCGGGCGCCAGTCCGTTCCAGGCCATGGAGCGGGCGGGCGACGAGGTGCTCCAGGAACAGGTGCGCCGCACCGCCGTTCCCCGCCGCTTCAGCACCGTGACGCGCCAGATCTGGCTGAACCAGGTGCGCCTCACGCGAACCCGCGGTAAGCGGGCCCTGTCCATCCTTCGCCAGCCCCGTTTTCGGGCGGCCTACGATTTCCTCGTGCTCCGCTCGCTCGACGATCCCGAGCTCACGGACCTGGCGGAATTCTGGACCGAGGCCCAGAAAGACATGCCCGAGGTGGTCGCAAAACCCCAGCCCGGGAAGCGTCGCCGGCGGCGCCGGCGCGGTGGTGGATCCCGGAAAAACAGTGCCGGCGCGGGTGGTGGCGGCAGCTGACGCCTGGATATCCCTGGGCGGAAACCAGGGAAACACGAGGGCCCTGTTTCGCGAGGTGCCGGTCCGCCTGGGGACGCAAGCGGGCCTCTCCGCAATCGCTCAATCCAGCCTGTATCGAACCCCGCCCTGGGGGGACGAGGATCAACCTCCGTTTCTCAACGCCGTGTTGCGGCTGAAGAGCGATCTCGACGCCCGGTCCCTGTTCGGTGTGCTGGAGGTCCTGGAACGCGACCTGGGGCGAGAGCGAAACCCCGATCGGCGCTGGGGGCCCCGTTGCATCGACCTGGACCTGCTGATGTTCGGCCGCCAGGTCATGAGCTCGCCGGCGCTCACGATTCCACACCCCCGGCTCCACGAGCGGGCCTTCGTCCTGGTGCCACTCGAGGAGTTGTCGCCGGGCCTGTCCATCCCGGGGTATGGCCCCGTGTCCGAGCGGCTTGCGGCCCTCGATCGCTCGGGGATCGAAACGGTTTGCGGCCCCGGTTGGGCGGACTGAACGGGGATGGTTGCTTTTTTGCCAAAGCGTGGTATTATTACAACCATCCCCGGGCAGTCCTTTCGGGCAACCGGGTTCGCAGGGCGCGAAAGACGGATACATCACTCCAAAAGCCTGCCCCTTCCCTCACTTGGGAAGGGGCATTTTTTTTGGGTTGAAAAAAGCGGCGTTTCGGGAAACTAAACGCAATAAAATCAGATACCTATAAATTTTCCGGGTCAGCGCCCCCGGGCTTTCTGTTGCACGCCGTCTGCGCTACGCTTGCGTTGATTCGCGGGCTGTTTGCCCGCCGGCCATGCGGGATTTTTCATGAGACAAAAAAGCAACAGTGGGACGCTAATCGACCCGGAAACGATGAGTATGTTGCAAAAATGCAACAACCGCCTGGCGTCGGAGTCGCTGGCCGATCTGCTGGCTGACGCCGGTCGCTTCGGTCGTTTCAGCCGACGCTTCGACGATCTTCTGCTCGACCTCAGCCGCGTGCGCCTCGATGACGAGGCGCTGTCCAGTTTGCTCGGCGTGGCGAAGGCCGCCGGCGTCGCCGGCGCCCGCGATCGGCTGTTCGCCGGCGCGCATGTCAACGAGACGGAGGACCGCCCGGCCCTGCACATGGCCCTGAGGTCGCGAGACGTCCTAGCGGGCGTGGGCGGAGAAGAGGCCGGGCGCGTCGAGGCGGCGATGAAACGCATGTTCGGGTTTGCCGAAGCCTTCGGTGCGGGTCACCTGCCCGGTGCGCCGGACGAGGCGGTCAGCGACATCGTTCACGTCGGCATCGGTGGTTCCCTGCTGGGCACGCAACTCGTCTGCGATGCGCTCGATCCGGGCGACGCCCGGGTTCGCGTGCACTTTCTCGGCTCCGTCGATGCTTTTCGGCGCGAACAATTGCTGAAGCGCCTGGATCCGGCCGGCACCGTCGTCGTGATGGTCTCCAAGAGTTTCAGCACGGGGGATACCTTGCTCCATGGCCGGCGCCTGCGCGCCTGGCTCGAGGCCGCGCTCGGCGAATCCAGGGCCCACGACCGGCTGTTCGCCGTGACCAGCCAGGTCGATCGTGCCGGCGCCTTCGGCATCGAACCGGAACGGCTCCTCTATTTCTCGGACTGGGTCGGCGGTCGTTACTCGCTCTGGAGCCCGGTGAGTCTGTCCGCCGCCGCTCTGGTGGGGCCGGAGGCGTTCCGGGCCCTGCTCGAGGGTGCTGCCTCCATGGATCGGCATTTCCGGGACGCGGCCCTGGAAGAGAACCTGCCAGTGCTCTCGGCCCTGGTCAGCGTCTGGCATCGGAACATTTGTGGTTTCGAAGCGTGGGGGTGCATGCCCTACGACCAGCGTCTGAAATTGCTGCCGGCCTACCTGCAGCAGCTGATCATGGAATCCAACGGCAAGTCCGTGCGCGCCGACGGCGAACCGTCCGGGCTGCAGACCGCGCCCGTGGTGTTCGGTGAAACCGGTACCGAGGCCCAGCATTCCGTGTTCCAGGCCATGCACCAGGGCTCGGACATCGTGCCCCTCAACTTTGTCGCCGTCGCCCGTCCCGATCACGGCGATCGTGAAGCGCAGGACGAGCTCCTGGCCAACCTGCTGGCGCAGGTGACCGCGCTGGCGCTGGGTCGCGACGAAGCCGCGACGCGGAAAGAGCTGGGCGATCTCGAGCCCGGACTCCTCCGCCAGCGCACTTTTCCGGGCAATCGGCCTTCCGAGCTCGTCATGCTGGACGCCCTGACCCCGGGTTCCCTGGGCCGGCTCCTTGCCTTTTACGAGCACAAGGTTTTCGTCGAGAGCGTGTTGTGGGGCATCAACGCCTTTGACCAGTGGGGGGTCGAGCTGGGCAAGACCCTGGCGCCGGCGATCCAGGAAGCGCTGGCCAGCGGATCCGGCGCCGGGCAGGGTCTGGACGGCCTGCTGGCCGAAATCGACCGCCTCCGAAGGACCAACGATTGAGCGGGGCTCAGGGCGTTGACCGCGCCGCCTGGCAGGGTGGGCCTTCCCGGGACAGGGCGATGCGTTGCTCCACTCCGGGGTGCGTGCTGAGCCATCCCGGCACCGCGGCGTTCTCTTCGCTGCCGGACGCTCCGCCACGGGAGGCCTGTAATTTCGCCAGCAGGTCGCCCAGACAGGAAACGGGAATGCCGTGCTTCGCCAGGGCTTCGCGGGCAAAGCGGTCGGCGTCGAGCTCGAACGCGCGGCTGTAGCTGAGCTGCTGCACGATGGCCGGTCCGCCAACCAGGGCCAGGTCGGTCACGGTCGACAGATCGCCGAGAATCCAGCCGAGCACCGTGGCCACGCCGACCGTCTGGATCAGGTTGCGCAGCCCGTGTTGCCGGGCCACGTGACCGGCTTCGTGGAGGAAGACCGCGGCCAGTTCCCGATCGTTCTCCGCGAGCCCCACCAGTTCGTCCGTGAAGATCACGGTGCCGCCGGGCAGGGCCAGGGCATTCGGGCCAAGATGACCGCCGCCGTAAAAGTTGAGATCCACCGCCAGGCCGGCCGGCAACAGGGCTTCCAGGGTCAGCAGCAGGTCCTGCTGTCGCTCATTCGTCAGCGACGTCGGTTCCAGGACCGAGGTTTCCAGGTAGGCGAGCAGGGCGTCATCGATCTGATCGGCAACCGACGCCGGAAGTGCGGCAGCCAGCGGACGGGCGAGAATCGGCATCCCCTGGCTGAAGAGCAGCCAGAGGCAGAGGGGCAGGGCGACCAGGGCGGCCAGCGACCAGCCCCAGTGACGCTCGAGGCGATCGATGATCGATGCCCGGGGCGCTTCGCCCCGCGCTTCCAGGAGCTGATCAACACCCACGTTGTCGGAGGTTTCGAAGATGCCGAAGCCCGACCACTCGAGTCGCCGCGGGACCCTGGCCAGCCGGTCGCTCACCAAAAAGGATTCGGCAGGGCACGGGATAACACCCTCCTCGGTTTCGAGCTGCAAGCGGTCTGCCTCGCTGACCAGGCGCGCGCTGACCGCGCGCGATGCACCTTCCGCAATGAACGTTCCCCGCAAACGCGTCAAAACCCGAAGTCCAGGTCGAACATTTCGCCGATCTCGTCGCCCGCGGCGCCCGGGTCGCTCCGCGCACCCGCCAGGAACTCATCCGTGTCGCCTCGCACCGAAAGACGAGACAGTCGATAGCGAAGCAGCCTCACCTTGGCCCAGGGGATGGCGAGGCCAAGTGTCAGAACGGCCGCCACCGCGTTGGTGAGCTGTATCCACCAGAACACCAGGGCATCGAGACGCAGGTCGAAACGCAGCGTCCCGAGGGAGGACACGTTGAACACGTGATTGTTGGTGATGCAGTGCCAGATGGCCCAGGGCAGAAGATAGACCGGGATGAGTACGCCGTAAGTCACCGCCATGAACAGGTAGGGACTCTGGGTGGGGTCGGCCACGGAGCCCGGTTTCGGCATGAAAAGGTCACTGCCCAGGGTGAACACCAGCGTCATCGCGCCAACGCCCCCGACGACGCCCACGAGAATCGCCAGGGCAAAGGCCTTCCAGTAAACGCCGACGCGGATCGGCGCCTCCACCCCTTCGTTGCCGAAACGGATGTGATTCATGGTGAAGCGCCGTATGCGAAAGAGCAGCACCGGCCACAGCAGGAGATAGCCGACGATGGCGAGGCCTCCGGCGATGGCAAGGCGCGGAAGCTGACGCAGGAACGCCTCCTGGTCTTCCGGGTCGATCTGGAGCGTGGTCCAGATATAGAAGCCGGACACCACCGTGATGACAGCGAGGAGTGGGCCCAGCTCTCGGTAGGCTGCCCGGGTCTCACCCGTGAAGCCGAAGCGCAGGCCGCGGTGGCTGGTATTGGCCAGGCGAAAGTGCATGGCTCGCACGAGCATCCAGGGAAATCCGAGCAGCAGCGTGACCAGGGCAGCAACCGTGATGGCGGGGTGAAACTCGCTGCCGAACACGTAGGTCAGAAACAGCGCCGCGGCCAGGAGCCGGCCCTTGAGGATGGCGAGGGGCTTGCCGTGGAAATCAAAGCGGTGTCCACGGAATTCGGTGTTGCCGTAAAAATAGCGCCGGTTCCGTACCGTCGCCCAGGCCGAATAGATGCCCAGGGTGACGACACTCAACAGCAGGTTGACAATCCAGATCCGGAAATACTCGGCGGCATTCCCTTCGAAAGTTGCTTGTTCCGCTTCCATCGCGATCCCTCGTATCCCTGCCCCGAACGGCTTCCCTGCCGCTGATAAACCCGTCTTCGCGTCCCCGTTGATTGTAACGCCATCGGCGGGCGCGTTAAGCTTTCGCCCTTTGCGGTCAGAAACGGGGCTCAAACCCGCCACGCACCGCCCAGCAGGTTCAAAGTCCATGAGTTCCAAGCCCTACCAGCCCGCCGCCATCGAGGCCGCCATGCAACAGCGATGGCGCGACGAGCGTACCTTTTCCGTCACGGAAGATCCGGAGCGCGAGTCGTTCTACTGCCTGTCCATGCTGCCCTATCCCAGCGGCGCCCTGCACATGGGGCACGTGCGTAACTACACCATCGGCGATCTCATCAGTCGCTACCAGCGCTTGCTGGGCAAGAACGTGCTGCAGCCCATGGGCTGGGACGCCTTCGGACTGCCGGCGGAAAACGCCGCCATCAAGAACAACACGGCGCCGGCGGCCTGGACCTATGCCAACATCGAGCACATGCGCGGCCAGCTCGAACGGCTGGGCTTTGCCTACGACTGGGAGCGGGAGGTCACGACCTGCAAGCCGGAGTATTACCGCTGGGAACAGCTCATGTTCACGCGGCTCATGAAGCAGGGCCTGGCCTATCGCAAGGATTCCGAGGTCAACTGGGACCCGGTGGACCAGACCGTGCTCGCCAATGAGCAGGTCGTGGACGGGCGGGGCTGGCGCTCCGGCGCCCTCGTGGAGCGCCGCACCATTCCGCAGTGGTTCCTGAAGATCACCGACTATGCCGAGGAACTGCTCGCCGGCCTGGATGAACTGGATGGCTGGCCGGAATCGGTCAAGACCATGCAGCGCAACTGGATCGGCCGGTCGGAAGGCGCCGAGTTTTCCCTGCCGGTCTGCGATGCGGATGGTGTCGTGCAGCCCGACGGGCTCGCCATCGACGTGTTCACCACCCGGCCCGACACGGCCTTCGGGGTGACCTACGCCGTGCTGGCGCCGGAGCACCCCCTGGTCGGAGCGCTCACGACCGACGATCAGCGGGAAGCGGTGGACGCCTTCCGGTCGCGGGTGGCCAGCACGTCGGAAATCGACCGGCTTTCCGACGAGGGCCAGCTGGACAAGCGCGGCGTGTTCACCGGCGCCTACGTGCTCAATCCGTTCAACCAGCAGGCCGTGCCCCTGTACCTGGCCGACTATGTCCTGATGGGTTACGGCACCGGGGCCATCATGGCCGTGCCCGGCCAGGACCAGCGCGACTGGGAATTCGCGAAGGCCTATGACCTGCCGATCATCCGCACGGTCCAGCCGCCGGAGGACTGGGAAGGGGAGGCCTACACCGGCGACGGGCCCGCCATCAACAGCGACTGGCTCGATGGAATGGACGTTACCGACGCCAAGGCGAAGGCCATGGACTGGCTCGAGGAACAGGGCATCGGCAGGCGTACGGTGAATTATCGCCTGCGTGACTGGGGGGTCAGCCGACAGCGCTACTGGGGCTGCCCCATTCCCGTGATCTACTGCGAGGCCTGCGGCGCCCAGCCCGTGCCCGAGGAGGAGCTGCCCGTCGTGCTTCCCGAGGACGTCAGTTTCATGGGGGTGCAGTCGCCCATCAAGACGGATCCGGAGTGGCGCAAGACGACCTGTCCGGCCTGCGGCGGCGCCGCGGAGCGGGAGACGGATACCTTCGACACCTTCATGGAGTCGAGTTGGTACTACGCGCGCTACTGCTGTCCGGATGCGGAAGCGCAGCTGGATGAGCGGGCCAACTACTGGTTGCCCGTGGACCAGTACATCGGGGGCATCGAGCACGCGATCATGCACCTGATGTACTTCCGCTTCTATCACAAGCTCCTGCGCGACGCGGGCATGGTCGACAGCGACGAGCCGGCGAAGCGCCTGCTGTGCCAGGGCATGGTGGTGGCCGAGACCTACAAGATCGAAGGCGAGGACGGCTCGACCACCTGGATCAACCCCGACGACGTCGAGGTGCAGAAGGACGACAAGGGCAAGATCATCGGCGCTCGCCTGGCCTCGGACGGCACGCCGGTCACCGTGGGTGCGGTCGAGAAAATGTCCAAGTCGAAGAACAATGGCGTCGATCCCCAGAGCCTGGTGGACCGCTACGGCGCCGACACGGTGCGGCTGTTTTCCCTGTTCGCCGCACCGCCGGACCAGTCCCTGGAGTGGTCCGAATCCGGCGTGGAAGGCGCCTTTCGCTTCCTGAAGCGGCTCTGGACGCTGATCGATCAGCACCTGGAGGCCGGAGAACCAACGAGCCTGGACACCCAGGGACTCGATGATGGCCAGCGGGAAGTCCGCCGCCTGGTGCACGACACGATCGCCAAGGTGAGCGACGACATCGATCGCCGCTTCACCTTCAACACGGCGATCGCGGCGCTCATGGAGCTGACCAATCACCTCGCCCGCTTCGAGGACACCAGTCCCCAGGGCCTGGCCGTGGCGCGGGAGGGCTGGACCGCCATTGTGCAGCTGCTCTCGCCGGTGACACCGCACCTGAGCGAAGCGCTGTGGGATCGGCTCGGTGACGGCCGCCGCCTGCTGGAAGCGGGCTGGCCCGAAGCCGACGATTCCGCCCGGGTGCGCCAGGCCGTGGAGCTCGTGGTCCAGGTCAACGGCAAGCTGCGAGGCCGCATCACCGTGGCTCCGGGCTGCGACCGGGACTCGGCCCAGGCCCTGGCCCTCGAAGAACCGAACGTTCAACGCTTTATCGAAGGCAAGACGGTTCGAAAGGTCATCCACGTTCCCGATCGCCTGCTCAACATCGTGGTGGGGTAAACGTGACGACACGGCGAACGAGGCAAGTCCTTCTGGCCGGGTTGGCCGCCAGCCTGCTGGCCGGTTGCGGATTTCAGCTGCAGGGCAAGAACGAGCTGCCGGCGGAGATGGCCTCGACAACCATCGACACCTCCGATCCCTACTCGCAATTCGTTCGGCGCCTGAGCATCCTCCTGGAGCAGAACGGCGCCTCCGTGGTGGAGGCCGGCCCGCCCACGGCCATTCTGCGCCTGCCCGAGGACTCGGTGCGCCGGGAAGTGCTCTCCATTGGCGGAACCGCAAGGATCCGGGAATACCGCGTTGTCCATCGCGTCCGCTTCCAGCTCGTGGACGCCGCGGGCACGATCCTGGTGCCCGAACAGACCATCGAGCTGAATCGCGTCATCAGCTTCGACGAACAGAACATCCTCGCCGCCACACGGGAAGAAGAGTTTCTCCGGGAAGAGCTCGCGGACACGCTGGCCCGCGAGGTGCTGCGGCGCCTCGGCGCCGGCGCCGGCTGACCATGCCCCTGCGCCTCGACCAGCTCGCCAACCGTCTGCAACAGGGTCTCGACCCCGTCTACCTGCTGGGTGGCAGCGAATTGCTGCTCATGCAGGAAGCCCGGGATGCCATTTTCAAGGCGGCGGCGGCGGAAGGATTTACCGAGCGGGACCTGCTGGAAGCCCGGGGGCACTTCGACTGGGATCGCCTGGGCGAGTCCGCCGGAGCACCTTCCCTGTTCGCCCAGCGCCGCATCGTGGATCTTCGCCTGCCGACGGGGAAGCCGGGGCAGGATGGGGCCAAGGCGTTGCGGGCGTGGGTGGACAATCCGGATCCGGACACGCTCCTGGTGGTTTCCTGTGAACAGTGGGAAGCCCAGCAGCGCAAATCCAAGTGGGCCCAGGACCTGGATCGGGCGGGTGTCCAGGTGGATATCTGGCCGGTGAAAGCCGAGGAAATGCCGGGCTGGATCGCCCAGCGGCTGCGGCGGGCCGGCCTGGAGCCGGACCGCGAGGCCGTCCTGGTGCTGGCGGAACGGCTCGAGGGCAACCTGGTCGCGGCGCAGCAGGAAATCGACAAGCTGGTGCTGATGAAAGGCAGCGGCCCCGTCAGCGCCAGCGAGGTGTTGCTGGCGGTTGCCGACAGCGCGCGCTTCGACGGATTTCAACTGGTGGAGTGCATGCTTGCCGGGAAGGCCGCCGACGCCCTGCGCGTCGCGGGAGGGCTGCGGCGCATGGGCGTGCCCATCCAGCCCCTGACCGGCGCGATCGCAGCCAACCTGAAGACCGTGGAAGCCTATCGGCAGGGTATGGCCAGCCAGCAGAACGAACGGGCGGTCTTCCAGAAGCTCCGGGTCTGGCAGGCCCGCCAGGCCGGGTTGCGCGCGGCCGGTCACCGCCTGGATGCGAAGCGCCTCGCCGAGGCCTGGTCCCGCCTCGCGGAAATCGACCAGGTCAGCAAGGGTCAGCCGGCGGGCGACGCCTGGCATCTCCTGGATCGGTTCATCGTCCGGGTGTGCGCCTGAAGCTTCGCGCCATCTTCGGCGGGACCTTCGACCCGGTGCACCGGGGGCACCTCGGCGCGGCCCGGGAGGTCCACGCCGCCCTGGCCCCCGATACGTTCCATTTCCTGCCCGCCGGCCGGCCGCCACACCGCAGCGGCACCTACGCGCCGGCCGAGGCCCGCCTGCGTCTGCTCGAACTGGCGCTCGCCGATTCCCCCGGGCTCGGCATCGACACGCGGGAGCTCGAACGCGAGGGGCCCTCCTTCATGGTCGACACCCTGGCGAGCCTGCGCGCCGAGCATCCGGACGAGGCCCTCGCGCTGGTGCTGGGACAGGACGCGCTCAATGGCCTGGATCGATGGCATGACTGGCGCCGGTTGCCGGAGCTCGCCCACCTCGTGGTGATGACCCGCCCGGGTGAATCGGCGGCCTATGGGAACGCCCTCGCGGAGGTTCTGGCGCCGCGGTTCGTGGCAGATCCGGCCGCCTTGCGGACGGCGACCGCCGGGGCGGTGCTGCGCGTGGCCGTGACGCCCCGGCCCGTATCGTCCACGCTGATCCGTGATCGCATCGACGACCCGGAGGCGCTGCGCGCGCTGGTTCCCGAGGCGGTGGCGGCGGCGATCGAGCGCGAGGGGCTATACCGTTCGCCGGCCAGGCCGACGGGTGCCGACCTGTGATTGTCACGCCCCCTGGGCTATGATGAACCAGCGTTCACAGCAAAGGTCGTCATTTGAAAGCACAAGCACGGCAGTCCGAACCCACCGTCCAGCAACTGCACCAGCTCGTCCTCTCCACCCTCGAAGAGTTCAAGGCGGTCGACGTCAAGAGCGTCGACGTCACCGGCCTCAGTCCCCTGACCGACCATTTCGTTGTTGCCTCCGGCAACTCGACGCGTCATGTCAAGTCGATGGCGGACAAGCTCGTGCAGGCCGCAAAAGCCGTGGGCATTCAGCCCCTGGGCGTGGAAGGTGAACGGGAGGCGCAGTGGATCCTGGTGGACCTGAACGACATCATCGTTCACCTGATGCTGCCCCAGGCCCGGGCGTTCTACAACATCGAGAAACTCTGGGAAGCGAGCAACGAGCAGCGAGCGGGTTCCCGCTCCGCCTGATTCGTGCGTCTCCGGGTGGTCAGCGTCGGCCAGCGCATGCCTGGCTGGGTAACCGACGCCTGGCAGGATTACGCCCGGCGAATGCCCCGGGAGCTCACGCTCGAGCTCCGGGAGATTCCCCTGCAGAAACGCGGTAAAAACGCTGATGTCGCCCGCATGAAACGCGACGAGGGGCGCGCGCTGCTCGCCGCCACCGCCTCCGGAGACCACGTGGTCGCGCTGGATGGCGGCGGCAAGGTCTGGAGCACGGAACAGCTCGCCGGGAACCTGGAAACCTGGATGGGACAGGGCCGGGATTGCGCCTTCCTGGTCGGCGGGCCCGATGGACACGACCCGGATTGTCTCGCCGCTGCCCGGCATCGCTGGTCCCTCGGTGCGCTCACCCTGCCACACCCGCTGGTGCGGGTCATCCTCGCCGAACAGCTGTACCGGGCCTGGACCATCATCAACCGACACCCCTATCACCGTGCCTGATCTGCTGCTGGTTTCCGCTTCACCGCGCCGCCGTGAACTGCTGGCCCTCATCGGTGTGCGCTTCGAGGTGCGCCCCGCCGACATCGACGAGACCCCCTTACCCGGTGAACGCCCGGACGCCCTCGCGCTGCGTCTCGCGGAGGGCAAACTGCGGGCCGGTATCCAGGCGCACGGTGAACACCGGCCCGCCCTTGGCGCCGATACGATCGTGCTCCTCGACGACGAGGTGCTGGGCAAGCCGCCGGACCGCGATGCGGCGGCGAGCATGCTGGCACGACTTTCGGGCAACACGCACGAGGTGCTCTCGGCCGTCGCCGTGCATCGGCCCGACGGGGAAGTCCGCTCGGCCCTCAACCGGACCCGGGTGACGTTCGGTGAGATTCCCGGAGACTGGATCGACCGCTACACCCGCCTCGACGAACCCATGGACAAGGCCGGTGCCTACGCCATCCAGGGGCTGACCGCCCAGTGGATTCGGCATATCGAAGGCAGCTATTCCGGCGTGATGGGCCTGCCGCTCTATGAAACCGCGGAACTGCTGCGCTGGGCCGGCGTCCAAACAGGCAGTGAAGTCGCCTGAAGTGGTATCCTAGGCGGCTAATTTTCCTGAGCCGCCCCCGTCGTGAGCGAAGAGCTTCTGATCAACGTGACCCCCACGGAATCCCGCGTCGCCGTCGTGGAAAACGGCGTGCTGCAGGAGGTGTGGCTGGACCGTGCGAGCCACTACGGTTACGTCGGCAACATCTACAAGGGCACGGTGTCCCGCGTCCTCCCCGGCATGCAGGCGGCCTTCGTGGACATCGGCCTGGAACGCACCGCTTTTCTGCACGCGTCGGACATCGTCCGGGTCGATCGGGAGCGGATGACCGGGCAGGCGCCCGATGCGCCCCTGAGCGAGCCCCCGATCAGCGAACTGGTGCGTGAGGGCGCCGAGGTCGTGGTCCAGGTCATCAAGGATCCCATCGGCACCAAGGGCGCTCGCTTGACGACCAACCTGAGCGTGCCTTCACGGTTCCTCGTGCTGCTGCCCGGCAATCCCCACATCGGCGTGTCCACCCGCATTGACGAAGAATCGGAACGCACCCGACTCCAGGACCTCGTGGCGCGTCTCCGGGAGGCGTCGTCTCACCACGGATACATCGTGCGTACCAACGCCGAGGCGGTGGATGATTTTGCCCTGTCCGCCGACATGGCCTACCTGTCCAAGGTCTGGTCCGTGATCCAGGAAAAGGTGGCCTCGACACGGGGCGGGGAGTGCGTATACGAGGACCTGTCCCTGCCGCTGCGCGCGATCCGGGACCTCATGCACGGACAGATCGACCGGGTCCGCGTCGACCATGCCCCGACCTTTGAACGGCTGACCGATTTCGTGGGCCGGTTCGTTCCCGAGTGGCTGCCCCGAATCGAGCATTACGATGCGGAACGGCCGATCTTCGACGTCTACGGCATCGAGGATGACATCGAGAAGGCGCTGCACCGCACCACGCCCCTGAAGTCCGGGGGGCACCTCGTGATCGACCAGACCGAGGCCATGACGACCATCGACGTCAACACGGGCGGGTTCGTCGGGCACCGCACCCTGGAAGAAACCATCTACAAGACCAACCTGGAGGCCGCCCAGGCGATCGCCCGCCAGCTTCGTCTGCGCAACCTCGGCGGCATCATCATCATCGATTTCATCGACATGCATGTTCCCGAGCACCGGGAGCAGGTCATGCGTACCCTGGAACGGGCCCTCGAACGGGACCCGGTGCGTACCTCCGTGACCGAACTGTCCGAGCTCGGGCTGGTGGAGATGACCCGCAAGCGAACCCGGGAGAGCCTGGGCCACGTCATGTGCGAGCCCTGCAAGGTGTGCAACGGCCGCGGGGCGGTCAAGACCGCGGAAACGGTGTGCCTAGAGGTGTTTCGGGAGATCATGCGGTCCGGGCGCCAGTTCGAGGCGGAGAAACTTCTCGTGCTGGCGTCCCCGGCGGTCGTCGACCTGGTGCTGGACGAACACTCCACCACCGTGGCCGAGCTCGAGGAAGTGATCGGGAAATCCATCCGTTTCCAGCGCGAAGAGCAGTACACGCAGGAGCTCTTCGACGTGGTGCTCCTGTGAGCCCGAAGCCGCCATGAATCGCGCACAGCCAAGCCGGGTCAAGCAATGGCTTCGGCGCCTGAGGACGCTCCTCTGGACCGCCCTGGCGCTGACGATCATCGGCCTGGCCGTGCTGGTGGGGGTCGGCAAGTTGCTCATGCCCTACAGCGAACGCTTCAAGCCGAGGTTGGAGGCCGTGCTGGCGGAGCAATTCAACCAGCCGGTGAGGCTCGACGCGTTCACCGGCGAGTGGAAGGCGTTCGGGCCCCGAATCAGCCTCGAGGGCGTGAATCTGCTGGGGGGGCCAGACGGCGAGGGCGCCCTGGCCATCCAGCGGGCCGCGCTCGACATCAAGCCACTCAATGCCCTGATTGCCGATCGCCCGCTCTATTCCTTCCGCATCATCGGTGCCGACCTGACGCTGGTGCGCACGGCGGACGGCCGGCTCGAGCTGTCCGGGCTCGGGCTCAGTGGCCGCCGGGTGGACGAGCCTGCGCAGAACCGCGGTTCGGGCCTCGGCAACCTGGCCCGCGTCGGCGAGATCCGGCTCCAGGATTCACGCTTTTCGTTTCGGGACGTGGCCCAGGATCTTCAGTTCCAGCTCGACGGGATCGATGGCCGCCTCCAGCTTCGCGGTGAAGTCCTGGCGCTCGAGGTGCAGGCCAGCCTCAACGATACCCGGCGCGGGCTGGTGCTCGGCGACCTGGCCGCGACGGCTCAGGCGAGGCTGGACGGCAACGCGCTCCAGGATCTCGAGTTCCACCTGGAAACCGGCGAGTTGATGCTCGACGAGCTCGCCCTCGATCTGCCGGATCATCCGCTGAAGCCGGTATCCGGGCGGGTCAACGCCCAGCTCTGGGGCGCCTGGGCGCCCGGGCTGCCGCTGCGGATCGACGGGGTGGCCGACCTGCGTGACGCCGGGCTGGATACGGGTCGGGAACAGCTGTTTCTCGACCGGCTCAACGCCCGTGTGAACTGGCGCTGGAACAACAAGACCCAGTGGCGCCTGGACCTGGCGGACGTGCGCGTCGCGGAGAACGGACGCGACTGGGTCGCGCCGCGCATCGCCGTCGAGCGTAACCTCGAGGGTGGCATCGCCGCCTGGGTGGGGACCGATTCGATCCAGGCGGAGTTTCCCCTGCAGGCGGTGCAGGTGTTCATGCGCGAGCTGGGCTACAACTGGCCGAGGGTCGCGCCCACGGCCGGCCGCGGGCTGGTGACGGATTTCGATCTCGTCATCAACGCGAATCGCAAGCTCGCCGCCGCTTCGGGGGAATTCGAGAATCTCGAGGTGCTGGGCTGGGGCGACTGGCCCCTGGCCCGCGGCCTGTCCGGCCGCATCGACCTCGCCTTCGGTGAGGGCAGCGTGTTTCTCGGCGGCGAAGACGTCACCATCCGCTGGCCGCGCAACTTCCGGGAACCGCTGGTTGCCGATCTCGAGGATTGCGAGGTGGAGATCCTCTGGGACGAATCGAACCATTACCAGATCGACGCCTTGCCGTGCCCCGTGGTGAGCGAGGTCATCGAAGGCCGGGCCCGCCTTCGCTTCGTCAAGAGCGAGGGCAAGCCCTGGGTCGACATCAATGTGGCGGTTGACCGCGCCGACCTGGCGTCCCTGGCGCCCTACTGGCCTGCCAGTGCAATCAAGCCCCGCGTGCTGGAATGGATCGACCGGAGCATCCTGGCGGGCAGCGCCGAGAATGCGCGCTTCGTGCTGCGGGGCGACATGGACGATTTCCCGTTCCGGTCCAACGAAGGCACCCTGCGTGCGGAAGTTCCCGTGCGGGGCGCCACGCTGGACTACACGGACAACTGGCCCCGGGCCGAGGGCATCGCCGCGCAGCTGCGCGTGGACGGTGCGGCCATGTCCATTCGCGGGTCGATTGGCCGTATCGGGGGCGCTGCGGTCGGACAGGCCGAGGCGCGGATTCCCGATCTCCAGGCGCCGGTGCTGGCCCTCGACTATCTCAGCGAGACCGATCTGCCGGCGTTGCGGTCCTTCATCGAGGCCACGCCGTTGCTCGACAACAGTGAGCTCGAGCTGGACAACTTTCTCCTTGAAGGGAATGGCACGATTCGTGGCGCACTGTCTCTTCCCCTCGGGGATTCGCCCGGTGAGCCTGCCCTGGCGGGAACGCTGACGGTGTCGGACGGCACCTTCGAGGAGCGCGAGTCGGCGTTCCGGCTGGAGACCGTGGCGGGAGAGATTCGGTACACGCAGGAGGGAATCGACGGCGATGAGCTGTCCACCACGTTCGACGGCTGGCCGGCCACCCTGGGCTTCAACGCGGCCTGGGGCGCCGAACGGCCTTTCGACGCGCGCCTGGCGGGTCGCTTTCCCCTCTCGCTCCTGCTGGCGCGAACACCGCTGGCGGAAGGTCCGCTACTGGACCGGTTCCAGGGGACCGCCGACTGGACCGCGAGTTTCAGTGTCGTTCCGGAAGGGGACGGCGAGCCATCGGCGCTGTGGCTCGACATCGAGTCCAACCTCGACGAGGTCAGCCTGGATCTGCCGGAGCCCCTGGCCAAGCCGGCGGGCGAAGCCTGGCCCCTGGCGCTGCGCTTTCCCCTGCGGGCGCGGGAGCCGGTGATCAGCGCGCGCATCGGTGACCGGGTCGCGGTTTTGCAGGAGAACGACCCCGATGCACCGCAGCGCGCCGTTCGCGGCGCCATCCAGCTCGGCGCCGGTTCCCCGGCGCTCCCGGCAGTGGGGCGCTACACGCTCTCCGGCACGACCGAAGCGCTGGACCTCGACGGCTGGGTCGACCTCGTGGTGGACCTGGCCCGGGCCGACGCGACCCTCGGTTCGCTGTCCCTGAGTGCGAGTGATGTCCGCGTGGGCTCCGTCATGCTGCTCAACCGCCGTTTCGACAATGTCACCCTGGGGTTGGCCACGGAGGATGGTGTGCTGACCGGGCGCTTCGACAGCGAGGCCCTGGCGGGGGATTTGCGTTACCAGCGCAACCCGAGCGGGACCCACAGTCTTTCCGCGCAGCTGGACCGGCTCTGGCTCGCGGATGCGGAAGACGAGGGTGCGAACCTGGAGTCCGACCCGAGCACGTTGCCGGAGATGCGGTTCTACGTACAGGACTTCCGGTTCATGGGGCTCGATCTCGGCGAAACCCGGCTCGAGGCCTATCCCGTCGCCAACGGACTGCACGTGGAAACGCTCGATTCGGTCTCCGAGCAGCTCAACTTCCAGGCGCGGGGTGACTGGCTCGTGGACGACGCGGGGGGCAGTCGCTCCGATTTCGATATTGTGCTGTCCTCAGAGAGCCTCGGAAACCTTGTTTCTGCCCTGGATCTGTCCTCCGTGCTGGTTGGCGGTCAAACCCTGGTCCGTTACGATGCGTGGTGGCCGGGGCCGCCGACGGCTTTCGACCTCGCGCGTCTCAATGGCCAGATGACGTTCAGCGTGGTGGACGGCCGCATCCTGAACGCTGATCCCGGTGCCGGACGCGTGCTGGGGCTTCTCAGCCTGGGCGCACTTCCGCGGCGTCTCGCGCTGGATTTCAGTGACGTTTTCGAGTCAGGCTTCGTTTTCGACCAGGCGAATGCCACGGTACGGCTGGACAGCGGCACCGCCTACACCGATGATTTCGTCCTCGAGTCCACGGCGGCGCAGCTGCTCGTTACGGGGTCCTCCGATCTCGAGGCCAAGGCGTTTGATTACACGATGGTCATCAAGCCCGGGGTCAGCCAGGCTTTGCCGGTGATCGGCGCCATTGCCGCCGGGCCGGCCGGTGTCGCCGCGGGCATCGCCCTGCAGGAGCTCCTGCGCGAGGCGCTCGGCGGCGCCGCGGAGGCTCGGTACCGGATTACGGGGCCCTGGTCCGAGCCCGACGTGCAACGCATCCAAACGAATCCGTCGCCGACGACTCCGCCCGAGGCCGCGACGGCGCAAACCCAATCGACGGAAGGAACATGAGCGAAACCCTCAAGAACGCGACGGAACAATTGCTTGTCCCCGGTGGCCTGGACCAGGGTGACCTGGCGACGGTCATCTCCCACCTCATGGGGGCCAATATCGACGGGGGCGACCTGTATTTCCAGCACGTGACCCGGGAGGGCTGGTCGCTGGAGGACGGGCGGGTGCGCAACGCCTCCCACACGGTGGAGCAGGGTGTCGGCATTCGGGCGGTGGCCGGGGAGAAAACCGGCTTCGCCTATGCCGACGAGATCGTCCTGCCGGCCCTGCTGGAGGCGTCCGGCGCGGCCCGCGCCATCGCGCGGCAAGGGCAGGATGGCAGCCTCGCCGCCTGGACGCGTCGCGATCCGGTGGCGCTTTATGCCGCGGACGACCCGATCGGCTCCCTCGAGGCGGCAGACAAGGTCGATCTGCTCCGCCAGATCGATGCCTATGCCCGTTCCCTGGACCCCGCGGTCAGCCAGGTCATGGTCAATCTCGCCGCGACCCATGAAACCGTGCTTGTCGCCGCGGTCGACGGCGACCTCGCCGCGGACATCCGCCCCCTGGTCCGCCTGTCGGTCACGGTCATTGCCGAGAAGGACGGCCGCCGGGAGCAGGGCAGTGACGGTGGTGGCGGCCGCTTTAGCTACGAAGCGCTGATCGCGGAGGGCGCCTGGCGGCGCTTCGCCGACGAGGCGGTGCGCCAGGCCCTCGTCAACCTGGAGGCGGGCGACGCCCCGGCGGGCCCCATGCCGGTGGTGCTGGGTCCCGGCTGGCCCGGCGTGCTGCTGCACGAGGCCGTCGGCCACGGCCTCGAGGGAGACTTCAACCGCAAACGGACGTCCGCCTATTCCGGCCGGATCGGCGAGCAGGTGGCGGCCCGGGGCGTCACCATCGTGGACAACGGGACCCTGGAAAAACGAAGGGGCTCCCTGACCGTGGACGACGAAGGGACGCCCACGGGCAACACGGTGCTCATCGAGGACGGGATCCTGCGCAACTACATGCAGGACAAGATGAACGCGCGCCTCATGGGGATGAAGCCCACGGGTAACGGGCGGCGGGAGTCCTTCGCCCACCTGCCCATGCCGCGCATGACCAACACCTACATGCTCGCGGGTGCGTACGACCCCCGGGAGATCATCGCGAGCGTGGACCGGGGGCTTTACGCCGTGAACTTCGCCGGCGGCCAGGTGGACATCACGTCCGGTCGCTTCGTCTTTTCCGCGAGCGAGGCCTACCTCATCGAGAACGGCAAGGTGACACGACCCGTGCGGGGCGCGACCCTGATCGGCAACGGCCCGGACGCCATGACGAAAGTCAGCATGGTGGGAGACGACCTGGCGCTGGATTCAGGAGTCGGGGTCTGTGGCAAGGACGGTCAAAGCGTGCCGGTCGGCGTGGGTCAGCCGACGCTGAAACTCGACGAGCTGGTGGTCGGGGGCACGGACGCCTGACCTCTCCGATCAGGGCAACGCGGGGAGCGCCGAGGCTTCGTCGCTGTCGCGAAGCAGGCGAAACAGTTTTCGTGCCGACGTGGGGGGCTTGCCCGCGGCGGCCTCGCGCTGGGCATTGCGCACCAGCTGTCGAAGAGTCTGGGCGTCGATGTCCCGGCGCGTGTCGAGCAGGAGCCCGAGCGCCGTGCTGTCGCCTTCGAGCAGCCGGTCACGCCAGGCTTCGGTCCGGTGGTGCCGGGCGTTGACCTGGCGGGCCGCATCCTGCCGGGCCTCCAGTGCGGCCTCGACGTCGCCAAGGTCCGCGAGGCGCAGTTTGCCGGCGAGGAAGCCGAGCTGTCGTTTGCGGGCCACGCGGGCCGTGATGCGCCGGGTGTACTGGATTTCCTCCAGCAGCTCGGGCTCCAGCGGAAGGGAGAGCAGGACGGGCTCGGGCAGTTCGACGAGCCGCCGGCCGAAATCGAAAAGCGCTTTCGCCTCGCGTTTTCGCTGGCTCTTGCTGACCGTTTCGTCAGGGGGCGGGGCGCTGTGTTCGGAATCGGACATGGGTTCCAGGATGTCGATGAGACGGTCAAACAATCCGGACTTCGAATAGGGAAACCAGATTTTAAACGTTGCCAGATCCGGGCATTGCCGGGATCACGCATTAAAGGCGTTCCAAGGGGAACGCCGGAGACAACTCATGAACACACAGCATAACCCAGAAGCCGGTCTGCCAGACCGGGAAGCGGAGGCCCAGGCGCTGGAGGTGCGCGTCGCGGAAGCCCTCGACCTGGCGCGCCGCGGTGGCGCCGAGCAGGCCGAGGTCACCGCCTCCCTGCAGGGCGGCCTCAACGTCACCGCGCGGCTCGGCGAGGTGGAGACCATCGAACACACCCGCGACCGGGGCCTTTCCGTCACGGTTTACATCAAGCAGGCCAAGGGCCATGCCAGCAGCGCGGACCTGAGTGACGCCTCGTTGCGGAACAGCGTGGAGCGGGCGCTCGATATCGCCCGCTATACCGCCGCCGATTCCTGCAACGGACTGGCCGACCCGGAGCGCATGGCCACGTTGTTTCCTGACCTCGACCTCTGGCATCCATCGGTGCTGGACGCGGACGCGGCCATCGAACGCGCGCTGCGCATGGAAGACAGAGGCCGGGCGGCCACGGGAATCACCAATTCCGAGGGCGCCTCGGTGTCGAGCAGCTTCGGCGTGAGCGTTTACGGCAACTCCCATGGTTTTCTCGGGCGCAGCGACGGCACGCGGTTCGGCCAGAGCTGCGTACTGATTGCCGGGGAGGGCGGTGGCATGCAGCGCGACTACTGGTATGACTCGAGCCGGGCGTTCGAAGATCTCGAGGCGCCGGAGTCGACGGGCGAGAAGGCTGCCGAACGGACTCTTCGCCGGATCGGTGCCCGCAAGGTCGCGACCGGCAAATTCCCCGTACTGTTCGCCCCGGAAATCGCCCGTTCGATCCTGGGTCACCTCGTGGGTGGCGTGTCCGGAGGCGCCCTGTACCGGAACGCGTCCTTCCTCAAGGACACGCTGGGTGAACGCCTGTTTCCCGAAGGGATCGACATCGTCGAGCGCCCCCTGCTGCCCCGGGGACCGGGGAGCACGGCCTTCGACGGCGAGGGCGTGGCGGTGTCCGATCGCGCCCTCGTGGAGGGCGGCGTATTGCAGTCCTACGTGCTGTCGAGCTATTCCGCGCGTCGCCTTGGCCTGGAAACCACCGGTAACGCCGGCGGAGTCCATAACCTCTTCATCGAGGGCAAGGCGCCGCCGGCGGCGGACCTGGTCGGGCAACTCGGCACGGGACTGCTGGTCACGGAAGTCATGGGGCAGGGCGTGCGCATGGTCACCGGCGATTACTCCCGGGGCGCCGCCGGCTTCTGGGTGAACAACGGCGTCGTCGAACACCCGGTGGAGGAGGTGACCATCGCCGGAAACCTGCGGGACATGTTTCGCGGCATCGCCGCCGTGGGGGACGACGTGGACCGGCGGGGCAACCTGCAGTGCGGCTCCCTGCTGATCGAGGGCATGACCGTCGCCGGCAGCTGACGGCGTTCAGTCCGCGTCGCGAAACTTGTGCGCGTTGCGGTTCGCCAGCCAGCGGCCGAGACCCGGGAAAGCCCCGGAGATCCACACCAGGAGCTTGTAAACCCCGCCGGGCACGGTCACGACCCGCGGCTTGTCGCGCAGCACCGCGTCCAGGCCGTCGGCCACGACCTCGTCGGCCTGCAGCCAGAGATACCCCGGCAGCTGGCTCACGCGATCCCGGGTGCCGGTGACATCGTGAAACTCCGAGTAGGTGAAACCCGGGCACAGGGCGCTCACGCGCACGCCATGGGGGGCGCCTTCCTGCGCCAGCGCCTCGGAAAACTTGATCAGGAAAGCCTTGCTCGCGCCGTAGAGGGTGTGTCCCGCGGTGCTGGGTGACAGGCCCGCCACCGATGCCACGTTGATGATGTGTCCCCGTCCGCGCGCGATCATGCCCGGCATGAGGCGCCAGGTCAGTTCGCACACGGCCGTGACCATGACCTGCAGGAACGCCTGGTGCGTTTCCCAGGGCACGTCGACGAGCTTTCCCGGCACGCCGTAGCCGGCGTTATTGACCAGCAGCTCCACGGAGATTCCGGCCTCGTCCAGCGCTTGCTGGATGAATTCGCAGGCCGCCGGATCCGAGAGGTCCGCGGTGATGACCCGGCAATCCGCCCCGTGGCTCTCCCCCAGTTCTTCGGCGATTTCCCGCAGCCGCTCCTCGCGCCGTGCGAGCAACACGAGGGAATAGCCCCGCGCCGCCAGTTGTCGGCAGAATTCCAGGCCGATGCCGGCGGAGGCGCCGGTGACCAGCGCCCAGGGCCGTTCACCCGCGGCGCTTCCCCGCATCCGTTCCTTTACCCCTTCCTTCACCTTTTCCTCGTCGTGCTCCAGCGGCGTCGCGGTCGGCGACGATTCGTTCATGCGGCTATTCTCGGCCGAGACGCCGCGGGCTTCAATGCGAAGGTGACAAGTTCCCGCGAACGGTTGCCCACTACCGGCACGCTCGGTATCCTTGCGCTCCCTGTCGAGCCGGGACGGTCTCCGGTGCAGGTCCGTCGCCGCGGCCCGCGTTGCCGCCCAACATCCTGGAGCACCGAACCATGCGAACCCTCCTCGTTGCCGGAAACTGGAAAATGCACGGCTCCCGGGCCATGACCGACTCCCTTGTCAATGGCTTGCTGAGCGAGCTGGAAAACCTCCACGGGTTCGACGTGGCCGTCTTTCCGCCGGCGCCTTACCTGTCACAGGTGCAGGAGCTGGCCGACGGCAGCCGCATCGCGTGGG
Organism: Lysobacterales bacterium; assembly: GCA_036351115.1. Taxonomy (GTDB): domain Bacteria; phylum Pseudomonadota; class Gammaproteobacteria; order Xanthomonadales; family SZUA-36; genus Marinihelvus. The sequence goes on from JAZBOL010000051.1 coordinate 71,167, forward strand.
GTGGGCAGACCCTGAATCCCAACGCCCAGGGGGCCTTCACCGGTGAAGTGTCCGGAGGAATGCTGGCGGACTTCGGCTGCCGTTACGTCCTGGTGGGGCACTCGGAGCGCCGCAGCCTGTTCGGCGAATCGGATGCCGATGTCGCCGATCGATTCGCCGCGGCCCTGGAGGCCGGTCTCGAGCCCGTGCTGTGCCTGGGCGAGTCACTCGAGGAGCGCGAGGCCGGTGACACGGAGCGGGTTGTGGCCAGGCAGCTGGATGCAGTGATCGACCGGTGCGGCATCGAGGGGCTCGGCCGGGGTCTCCTTGCATACGAGCCGGTATGGGCCATCGGAACGGGCCTGACCGCCACGCCGGAACAGGCGCAAAACGTTCATGCGTTTTTGCGTGGCAAACTGACCGGGCTGGATGGTATGATAGGCGGTCAAATTCGGATTCTTTATGGCGGCAGCGTGAAAGCGTCGAATGCCGCCGATTTATTTGCCCGGGACGATATCGACGGCGCGCTGGTCGGTGGAGCCTCCCTCACGGTCGAGGACTTCATCGGTATCTGTCGCGCCGCGACGGCATAAGCGCCGGACGCGTGACGCGAGACGAGTAACCGGGATTAGGTGAACACATGCAGGTTCTGAACATTTTTCACGTGCTGGTGGCCATCGCGATGGTCGCCTTCATCCTGGTGCAGCGGGGCCCCGGAGCCACCGCGGGTGCGGCCTTCGGCAGCGGTGCGTCCGGCACCGTCTTCGGTGCGCGCGGCGCAGGCTCGTTCCTGTCCCGCTCGACCTGGGTGCTTGCCGCCCTGTTCTGCCTGATCAGCCTGGTCATGGCGGTGGTCGTTTCCCGTGACCTGGCCGCGCCCCAGGCTGACCTCGGCGTCATCGGCAACGCGGCGCCCGTCGAACAGACCGAAACCGTGCCGTCCATGGACGACCCGAACTCCGACATGCCCGTGCTGGATTCCGATCCCCTCATGGATTCCAGCGTCGATGCGGGCGCCGAGGCCGGGGACATGCCGGCCCTGGATGCACCGGGGCTGGACGACATCCCGGGGCTCGACGCTGCACCGGCAGACGAGGCGGGGCCTGTCTCTGAATCCGACCCTGGCGCCGGCGATTCCAGCGACAACGGCGGAGACACCGGCTCTGGCTGAAACCGGCACGGAGTGACATCAGTAATACATGCCCAAGTGGTGGAATTGGTAGACACGCTATCTTGAGGGGGTAGTGGCGAAAGCCGTGCCGGTTCGAGTCCGGCCTTGGGCACCATTGATTCAGCGCCGTTTTCGGCGCAGGGACCGTTAGCGACATGCTGTCTGAATATCTCCCGATTCTCCTCTTCGTCGGTATCGCAACCGTACTCGGGGTGGTGCTGCTCGTTGCGGGCAGCGTGCTGTCTCCGAAGAACCCAAACCCGGAAAAGGCGTCACCCTACGAATGCGGTTTCGAAGCGTTCCAGGACACGCGCAGCAAGTTCGATGTGCGCTTCTACCTGGTCGCGATCCTGTTCATCATCTTTGATCTCGAGATCGCGTTCTTCATTCCCTGGGCCGTGTCCCTGGACACGCTGGGCTGGAACGGCTTTGTCGCGATGTCGATTTTCCTGATGCTGCTGGTGGTCGGCTTCGTGGTCGAGTGGCGGCGGGGAGCGCTGGAATGGGATTGAGCAACGAATCCAGGGAGACCGCCAGGGGAGGCGCCCGGACGGCTGACCCCGGCGCCGGTCCGGCGGAGCTGGGCCAGGTCGACGACATTCTTCGTCCCAATGCGGACGACAACCCGCTGCTGAATCGCGGCGCGGTCACCACGAGCGTGGACGCGCTCATGAACTGGGCGCGCACCGGCTCGCTCTGGCCCATGACCTTCGGCCTCGCATGCTGTGCCGTGGAGATGATGCACGCGGGCGCTTCGCGCTATGACCTGGACCGCTTCGGTGTGATCCTGCGCCCGAGCCCCAGGCAGTCCGACGTGATGATCGTTGCCGGGACCCTGTGCAACAAGATGGCCCCGGCGCTGCGCAAGGTGTATGACCAGATGCCCGATCCCAAGTGGGTCATTTCCATGGGTTCCTGCGCGAATGGAGGGGGGTACTACCACTACTCCTATTCCGTGACCCGGGGTTGCGACCGCATCGTGCCGGTGGACATTTACGTGCCGGGCTGCCCGCCCACCGCCGAGGCCCTGATCTACGGCATTCTCCAATTACAGCAAAAGATCCGGCGCACCAACACGATTGCCCGCTGATCCCGATGAGCATGGTGGATCACGGACTTCACTGAAGTTCACTTGACGCGATAATGACCGACGATTTCAAAAAGCAGCTGACCCAGGCCTTCGGGCCGGATGCCCGGGTACTGGACACGACGGACCAGTTGACGCTGGAGCTGCCCGTGGAGCAGTGGCTGGAAGCCGCGCGCACCCTGCGGGACGAGTTCGGTTTCGGGCAACTCGTCGATCTGTGCGGCGTGGATTACCTCAGCTACGGCCAGGACGAGTGGGAGACGCGCGACGTCACCTCCGAAGGCTTCAGCCGCGGCGTGGATGCGCTGGGTCCCGGTCGTTTTCGTTGGAAGGAATTGCCGGAATCCGAGGACATCGACAACCGCTTCGCTGCGGTCGCTCACCTGTTGTCGCTGAAAGACAACCGCCGGCTTCGCATCCGCACGTTTGCCACGGACGAGCACATGCCCATCGTTCCGTCGCTGGTGGAGATCTGGAATTCCGCCAACTGGTACGAGCGCGAGGCCTTCGATCTGTTCGGCATCATCTTCGAAGGGCACCCGGACCTGCGCCGCATCCTCACGGACTACGGCTTCACGGGGCACCCCTTCCGCAAGGATTTCCCGCTGATCGGCAACGTGACGGTCCGCTACGACGAGGACAAGCAGCGCGTGGTCTACGAACCCGTGGAAATCGAGCCGCGCGTGCTCGTGCCGCGGGTCATTCGTGACGACTCGCGCTACCGCGCCGATGACATCGACCGGGCCGCCGATCCGGCACCCCGGGAGGCATAGCACATGGGTGACATCAACAATTTCACGATGAACTTCGGGCCGCAGCACCCCGCGGCCCACGGTGTGCTGCGACTCGTGCTCGAGCTCGACGGTGAAACGGTGGTCCGGGCCGATCCCCACATCGGCCTGCTGCACCGCGCCACGGAAAAGCTCGCCGAGAGCAAGCCCTACAACCAGTCCATCGGTTACATGGACCGGCTCGACTACATGTCCATGATGTGCAACGAGCACGCCTACGTGCGGGCCATCGAGCAGCTGCTGGGCATCGAGGCGCCCAGGCGCGCGCAGTACATCCGGGTGATGTTCGACGAACTCACCCGCATGCGGAATCATCTCCTGTGGCTGGGCACCAACGGCCTCGACCTCGGCGCCATGACCATCTTCCTGTACGCCTTCCGCGAACGGGAATTCATCATCGACATGTACGAGGCGGTGTCCGGGGCGCGCATGCATGCGACCTACTATCGTCCCGGCGGTGTTTACCGCGACCTGCCGGACCAGATGCCCCAGTACCGGGAGTCGCCCTGGACCAAGGGCAAGGACCTCGAGCGCAAAAACGAGTGGCGCCAGGGCAGCCTGCTGGATTTCTGCGAAGCCTTCACCACGGATTTCCTCGAAAACAAGGTCGACGACTACGAGACCCTGCTCACGGACAACCGCATCTGGAAGCAGCGCACGGTGAACATCGGCGTGGTGAATGCGGAACGGGCCGTCCAACTGGGATTCTCCGGTCCGATGCTGCGCGCATCGGGCGTGGAGTGGGATTTGCGCAAGAAGCAGCCCTACGCGGTTTATCCGGAGCTCGATTTCGATATCCCCGTCGGGACCGCCGGCGACTGTTACGACCGGTATCTGGTGCGCATCGAAGAGATGCGCCAGTCCGCCCGGATCGTGCTGCAGTGCGTGAAATGGCTGCGTGAAAATCCCGGGCACGTCATGTTGAAGAACTTCAAGGTCGTCCCGCCCACGCGGGAAGAAATGAAGGACGACATGGAAGCGCTGATCCACCACTTCAAACTGTTCACCGAGGGTTACTGCGTACCGGCGGGTGAGACCTACGCCGCCGTGGAGGCGCCGAAGGGAGAGTTCGGCTGCTACCTGGTGTCCGACGGCGCCAATAAACCGTTCCGGTGCCACCTGCGCGCCCCGGGCTTCGCTCACCTCTCGAGCATGGACGAGATGCTCCGGGGCCACATGCTGGCGGATGTGCCGGCCATGATCGGCACCCAGGACATCGTGTTCGGGGAGATCGACCGCTGATGGCACACAAAGCCGCATATGCCCAGGGCAAAGCCGAGCTGCTGACACCCGAAACCCGCTCCGCCATCGACGGCTGGGTGGCCCGCTTTCCCGAGGACCGCAAACGTTCCGCCATCATCCAGTCGCTCATGGCGGCCCAGGAGCAGAACGGCGGATACCTCGACCGGGACCTGATCGAGGCCGTGGCCGATTACCTGGACCTGCCGCCGGTCTGGGCCGCCGAGGTCGCGAGCTTCTATTCCATGTTTCACACGAAGCCCTGTGGACGGAACAAGGTCAATATCTGCACGAATATTTCCTGCTGGCTGAACGGGGCGGAAGACCTCGTCGCCCACGCCGAGAAGAAGCTCGGCATCAAGATGGGAGAAACCACGGAAGACGGACGCGTGACCCTGGTGGTCGAAGAGGAATGCCTCGCCGCCTGCGTCGGGGCGCCGATGATGGTGGTCAACGGCCACTACCACGAAAAGCTCGACGCCGAGGCCTTCGACAGGATCGTGGACGGCCTCAAATGACCCATGCCCGCGCCACGCTTTACGTCCCGAGCTTCACGTTTCACCGTGAGGGAGTCACCCATGGCTGAGCACAACGTCGTTTTCAACACGCTCGCGCATGACGAGCCCTGGTCCCTGGACACCTACCGCAAGGAAGACGGCTACCAGGCCTGGGAGAAGATCCTGCGCGAAAAAACGCCCCAGGAAGAGATCATCGAGACCGTGAAGGCGTCCAGCCTGCGTGGCCGGGGTGGGGCCGGCTTTCCCACGGGCCTGAAGTGGAGCTTCATGCCGCGCTCGGCGCCGGTGCAGAAATACATCCTGTGCAATTCGGACGAATCCGAGCCGGGCACCTGTCATGACCGGGACATCCTGCGCTACAACCCGCACGCCGTGGTCGAAGGCATGGCCATCGCCGGCTACGCCATGGGTGCCAGCGTGGGTTACAACTACCTGCGCGGCGAGTTTCATCACGAACCCTGGGAGCGCTTCGAGCAGGCCGTGAAGGAAGCGTACGAGGCGGGGCTGCTGGGCAAGAACATCCTGGGCTCGGGCGTCAACATGGACATTTACGGCGTGCTGGGCGCCGGCGCTTACATCTGTGGCGAGGAAACGGCCCTCATGGAGTCCCTCGAGGGCAAGAAGGGCCAGCCCCGCTACAAGCCGCCGTTCCCGGCCAACTTCGGCCTGTACGGAAAGCCCACCACGATCAACAACACGGAAACCCTGGCTTCCGTGCCGGCCATCATGCGCCGGGGCGCCGACTGGTTCCTGGAAATCGGCAAGCCGAACAACGGTGGCCCCAAGGTGTTCTCGGTTTCCGGTCACGTCAACGCTCCGGGCAACTTCGAAATTCCGCTCGGCACGCCATTCCCGGAACTGCTGGAGCTGGCCGGCGGCGTGCGTGACGGTAACGCGCTCAAGGCCGTGATTCCGGGCGGTTCGAGCATGCCCGTGCTGCCCGCGGACGTGATGATGGGTATCACCATGGACTACGACGCCCTCGGCAAGGCCGGATCCGGCCTCGGCTCCGGCGCCGTGATCGTCATGGATGAAACCACCTGCATGGTGCGTGCCTGCACGCGCATCGCGCGCTTCTACCACATGGAATCCTGCGGCCAGTGCACGCCGTGCCGCGAGGGTACGGGCTGGATGCACCGCGTGCTCCAGCGCATCGTGGACGGCAAGGGCACCCGGAAAGACCTGGAACTGCTGCGCTCCGCGGCGGGGCAGATCGAGGGCCACACCATCTGCGCCTTCGGCGAAGCCGCGGCCTGGCCCGTGCAGGGCATGCTGCGCCATTTCTGGCATGAATTCGAGTACTACGTGGAGCACGGCCGGTCCATCGTGGACGCACCGGGCAAGCAATCCGGGGAGAAGGCCGCATGAGCGCCGTCATGGACCAGGACGTCGAAATGGTCAACATCGAGGTGGACGGCATCCCCCTCGAGGTGCCCAAGAACTCGATGATCATCGAGGCGACGGACAAGGCGGGCATCGCCGTTCCGCGCTTCTGTTACCACCGCAAGCTGACCGTGGCCGCCAACTGCCGCATGTGCCTGGTGGACGTGGAAAAATCGCCCAAGCCCATGCCGGCCTGCGCCACGCCCGTCATGGACGGGATGAAGGTCTTCACCCAGTCGCGCCGTGCCATCGACGCACAGCACGGGGTGATGGAGTTTCTGCTCATCAACCATCCGCTGGACTGCCCGATCTGCGATCAGGGCGGCGAGTGCGAATTGCAGGACCTGGCCATGGGCTATGGCCGGTCCGTGTCGCGGTTCACCGAACGCAAACGCGTGGTGAAGGACAAGAACGTCGGGCCCCTGATCCAGACGGATATGACCCGCTGCATCCACTGCACCCGCTGCGTTCGCTTTCTCGAGGAGATCGCCGGCACGAGCGAGATGGGCGGCACGGGCCGGGGCGACCGCACGGAGATCGGCACCTGCCTGGAAACCAGCATCGATTCCGAGCTGTCCGGCAACGTGATCGACCTGTGCCCGGTGGGCGCCCTGACCAACAAGCCCTTCCGCTACTCCGCCCGCGCCTGGGAGCTGGTCGCCCAGCCGTCCCACGCCTTGCACGACGGGTTGGGTTCCGCGCTGTACTACCACACGCGCCGGGGCCAGGTGATGCGCGCCGTGCCCCGGGACCTGGAATCGGTGAACGAGGCCTGGCTGTCCGACCGTGACCGTTACAGCCACTTCGGCCTGTACAGCGAGGACCGGCTCGAGCGCCCCGCCGTCAAGAAAGACGGCGAGTGGGTGGACGTGTCCTGGGAAGAGGCGTTTGACGCCGCCGCCGGCGCGCTCAAGGCGCAGTCCGGCGACGACCTGGGTATCCTCATGTCACCGAGCGCCACCTCCGAGGCCTATTTCCTGGCAAGGCGCCTGGCGGATGGCCTTGGTTGCGCCCACATCGATCATCGCGGCCGCGAAGCGGATTTCCGTGACGATGCGGCCCGCCCCGCGGCCTTCGGCGCCTCCATCGAGGCTGTGGAAAGCATGGATACGATTCTGCTGGTGGGCTGCAATCCCCGGCACGAAGCACCGATCCTCGGCCACCGGGTGCGCAAGGCGTCCCTGGCGGGGGCGAAGGTGCTCGTCCTCAATCCCCTGGCCTGGAATTTCCACTTCGACGTCGCCGACGGCATGATTGCCGCGCCGCAGGAATTCGTGGCGGAGCTCGCCGGCCTCGTCAAGGCCGTGGCGGAGGCCACGGGCGCCACGGTGCCGGAGCGCTTCCGGAATGTCGTGGACCGCGCCGACGCCGAGGCCTACCGCGGCATGGCCGAACAGCTCGGGCAGGCCGAACGTGGCCTGGTCCTGGTTGGGCAGGCGGCCATGGCCCACGGTGACGCGTCCTGGCTGCGGCAGCTTTCGGCCTGGCTCGCCGACGCCACCGGGGCCGCGCTCAACCTGCTGCCCCATGGCGGCAACACGACGGGCGCGACCGCCATGGGCGCCGTTCCGGCTGACGGCGGATTGAACGCCTCGTCCATGCTGGAGCAGCCGCGCAAGGCCTACCTGCTGTGGGACATCGAGCCCGACCGCGACATCGACAACCCGCACCGGGCCATGAGCGCCCTGTCGAAGGCCGAACACGTGGTGGCCGTGAGCTCCTGCGCCGGCCCGGCGCTGAGAAAAGTCGCCACCGTGCTGCTACCCCTGGCTGCCTGGCCGGAGACGGAGGGTTCCTTCCTGAACCTGGAAGGACGCCGTTTCGATGTGCGGCCGGCAGCACGGGCCGTCGGTGAAGCGCGTCCCGGGTGGAAAATGCTCCGCCGGCTGGGGGAAACCTGCGGCCTGGGCGGTTTCGACCAGGTCACCCTGGCCGAGGTGCAGGCCGTCATGCCCGAGGGGCCGGCGGCGCACCCGGGGGAACCGGTCGTGCTGGAAGCGCCGGTCCAGGCCGAGGGCCTGCACCGCATTGGTGAAGTGCCCATGTACTCCGCCGATGCGATGACGCGCCGCGCCGAAGCCCTGCAAAAGAGCGTGCATGCCCGCAACGACTTCGTGGGCCTCAACCCTGCGGACGCCGACGCCCTGGGTCTCGAAGAGGGTGGCCTCGCCCGGGTGTCCCAGGGCGGTGACGCCGTGGAGCTGACCGTGAAGCGCCTGGAGTCCGTCCCGGTGGGCGGCGCCTGGGTGCGCACCGCCACCGACGGCGCAGCCGTGCTCGGTGCGGCCATGGGGCCGATCCACGTGACCGGGACGGGAGCCCGCTGATGGACGCCCTGCTCGAACTGCTCTGGATCGTCGTCAAGATCCTGGCGATAACGGTCCCGCTGATCGTGGTCGTGGCCTTTTACACCTACGCGGAGCGCCGGGTCATCGGCTTCATGCAGGTGCGCATGGGTCCGAACCGTGTCGGCATCTTTGGCCTGAGCCTGTGGGGCCTGGCGCAGCCCTTCGCGGACGTGTTCAAGCTCCTCATGAAGGAGATCGTGCTGCCGGAAAACGCCAATCGTTTCCTGTTCGTGCTCGCGCCGGTCCTGGCCCTGGCCCCGGCCTTCGCGGCGTGGGCCGTGGTGCCCTTCAGCGATACGCTGGTGCTGGCGGACATCAACGGCGGTGTGCTCTACCTGATTGCCATGATGTCCATCGGCGTTTACGGGGTCATCGTGGCGGGCTGGGCGTCGAATTCGCAGTACGCCTTTCTCGGGGGGCTGCGGTCCGCCGCGCAAATCATTTCCTACGAGTTGCCCATGAGTTTCGCCCTCGTGGGTGTGCTCGCGCTGGCGAACACGGTGAATCTGAGCGAGATCGTGCTGGCCCAGCAGGGCAATATTTTCGACTGGTTCTGGTTCCCGCTGTTTCCGTTGTTCATCATCTACTGGATCTCCGGCGTGGCGGAAACCAACCGCGCGCCCTTCGACGTGGCCGAGGGTGAATCGGAAATCGTCGCCGGCTTCCACGTGGAGTACTCCGGCGCCGCGTTTGCCGTGTTCTTCCTTGCCGAATACGCCAGCATGATCCTGATCTCCTGCCTGACCGCCCTGTTTTTCCTGGGTGGCTGGCTGTCGCCTTTTGCCGGCGTGCCCGTGCTCGGGGAAACGTTCCTGGCTACCGGCGGGATTCACTGGTTCCTCGCGAAGGCCGCTTTCTTCATGTTCTCCTTCCTGTGGTTCCGGGCAACGTTCCCGCGCTACCGCTATGACCAGATCATGCGTCTGGGCTGGAAGGTGCTGATTCCCGTGTCCACGGTCTGGGTGATGGTCGCCGCCGCCATCCGGTTGTCGGGCCTCGTTGTACTTGGAAGCTGACATGACCGCGATCTCCCGCTACCTCAAATCCCTGCTCCTGCTCGAGCTGCTCGCCGGCCTGGGCGTCACCGTTCGGCACTTCTTCCAGCCGAAGTTCACGGTGCGCTACCCGGAAGAGAAAACGCCGAAGTCCAACCGGTTCCGGGGACTGCACGCTTTGCGCCGGTACCCGAACGGGGAAGAGCGCTGCATCGCGTGCAAGCTGTGCGAAGCCGTGTGCCCCGCGCTGGCCATCACCATCGACTCGGAGCAGCGCGAGGACGGGACGCGGCGCACCACGCGCTACGACATCGACCTGTTCAAATGCATTTACTGCGGCTTCTGCGAGGAATCGTGCCCGGTGGATTCGATCGTCGAAACCACCTTCCATGAATATCACTTCGAAAACCGCGGGGAAAACATCATGACCAAGTCCCAGCTGCTCGCAGTCGGCGACCGCTTCGAGGCGCAAATCGCTGCGGAGAAGCAGCAAGACGCGGCGTACCGCTGAGGCTGAAACTCATGTTTGGAATCGATGTCGCCGTCGCCCTGTTCTACGCCTTCTCCGCGGTGCTCGTGGGGGCGTCCGTGGGCGTGATCACGGCCCGCAACCCGGTGTACTGCGTGCTCTTCCTGGTGCTGGCGTTCTTTACCGCCGCCGCGCTCTGGCTCCTGCTGCAGGTCGAGTTCCTGGGCATTTCCCTGATCGTCGTTTACGTCGGGGCGGTGCTCGTACTGTTCCTGTTCGTGGTCATGATGCTCGACATCAAGGTGGACCCGCTCAAGGAAGGCTTCACCCGGTATCTGCCGGTCGGCATCGGCGTGGCCATCGTCATGGCCGGCGAGCTGTTCCTGGTGTTCTGGGCGAGCGATCGCCTGGGCCCGGACAGCTTTCCGACGCCGGCGCCCGTGTCACCGGACTACAGCAACACCCGGGCGGTGGGGGAAGCCATGTACACGGACTTCCTGCTGCCCTTCGAAGTCGCGGGCGTCATCCTGCTGGTGGCCATCGTTGCGGCCATCGCCCTGACCCAGCGGCGCCGGACTGACGCCCTGACCCAGAGCCCGGACCGCCAGATCCAGGTAAAGGCCCAGGAACGGCTGCGGGTCGTGAAAATGAAATCCGAAGCGCCGGCGACAGGCGACAGGAACTGACAACATGCTGACCCTTGGGCACTACCTCACGCTGGGAGCGATCCTGCTGTGCATCAGCGTTGCGGGCGTCTTTCTGAACCGGAAAAACGTCCTCATCCTGCTTATGTGCATCGAGCTGACGCTGCTGGCCGTCAACATGAATTTCATCGCGTTCTCCCGCTTCCTCGACAACATCGACGGGCAGGTGTTCGTGTTCTTCATCCTGACCGTGGCGGCGGCGGAGGCGGCCATCGGGCTCGCCATTCTCGTGGTGCTGTTCCGCAACCGAAACACCATCAACGTCGAAGAACTCGACGATCTGAAGGGGTGACGCGGCCATGGATCTGAAAACCACCCTCATCCTGATTCCCCTGCTGCCCCTGTTCGGCGCCATCGTTTCCGGCCTCGGCCGTAACATCGTTGGCCGCCAGGGCGCCCACTGGATCACGATTCTTGCGGTCGCCGGGTCCTGCCTCCTGTCCTTCTGGGTGCTGTACCAGCAAATCTACGAAGGTCTCGAGACGGTCAACATGAGCGTTTACACCTGGATGGTGGTCGAGGGCGTGACCTTCGAGGTCGGATTCCTGGTGGACCACCTCACCTCGCTCATGATGTGCGTGGTCACCTTCGTGTCGCTCATGGTGCACATCTACACCATCGGCTACATGCAGGACGATCCGGGCTACCAGCGCTTTTTCGCCTACATCAACCTGTTCACCTTCGCCATGCTCATGCTGGTCATGGCGAACAACTTCCTGCAGCTGTTCTTCGGCTGGGAAGCCGTGGGCCTCGTGTCCTACCTGCTCATCGGTTTCTGGTTCAAAAAGGAATCCGCCATTTTCGCGAACATGAAGGCGTTCCTGGTGAACCGCGTGGGGGACTTCGGCTTCCTGCTCGGCATTGCCGCCGTGCTGGCGACCTTCAACAGCCTGGATTACGCGGAGGTGTTCGCCGCAGCCCCGGGGGCCGCCGACCAGACCATCACCCTGATCGGGGGCATGGAATGGAACCTGATGACGGTGATCTGCATCTGCCTGTTCATCGGCGCCATGGGCAAATCCGCGCAGGCGCCGCTGCACGTGTGGCTGCCCGATTCCATGGAAGGCCCGACGCCGATCTCGGCGCTGATTCACGCCGCCACGATGGTGACGGCGGGCATCTTCATGGTGGCGCGCATGTCGCCGCTGTTCGAGATGAGCGACGCGGCGCTGAGCTTCGTCATGCTCATCGGCGCCTTCACGGCCCTGGCCATGGGCGCCATCGGTATCGTGCAGAACGACATCAAGCGTGTGGTGGCGTACTCGACCCTGTCCCAGCTCGGCTACATGACCGTCGCCCTGGGCGTGTCCGCCTACTCGGCCGCCATTTTCCACCTCATGACGCACGCCTTCTTCAAGGCGCTGCTGTTCCTGGGCGCCGGCTCCGTGATCATCGCCATGCACCACCAGCAGGACATGCGTTTCATGGGCGGGCTGCGCAAATACATGCCCATCACGTGGATCACGGCCTGGCTCGGCACGCTGGCGCTCGTGGGCTTCCCGTTCTTCTCCGGGTTTTACTCGAAGGACGCCATCATCCTGTCCGTGGCCGAATCCTCGCGCTTCGGCGCGGGCCTGACGTACTGGGCCGTGGAGATCGGCGTGTTCATCACGGCGCTCTACTCGTTCCGCCTGCTGTACCTGACGTTCCACGGGCCGGAGAAATTCGAGGTGGTGCCCGGCGCGGATCCGCACGCGCACCTGCCGGACGGGCAGCTGGCGCACAAACCGCACGAATCGCCCCTGGTGGTGACCGTGCCCCTGATCCTGCTGGCCATTCCCTCGGTGATCATCGGCTACTTCACGATCGAGCCGATTCTCTTCGGTGGCTGGCTGGCGGACGCCATCACGGTGGCGCCGGCCAACGACGTGGTCGCCCGGGTCGGCGAGGACTTTCACGGTCCCACGGCCCTGGGCCTGCACGGCTTCGTGACCCTGCCGTTCTGGCTGATGATGGGCGGCCTGGTGCTGGCGACGGTGATCTACCTGTTCCGCCCGTCCATCGCCGACGCGGTCCGGAAACGCTTCGGCGCCATCTACACGCTGCTGGATCACAAGTACTACTTCGATGAGTTCAATCAGAAGGTGTTCGCCGACGGCACCGTGAAGCTGGGGCAGGTTCTGTGGAAGCGGGCGGACGCCGGTTTTATCGACGGCTGGCTGGTCAACGGATCAGCCCGCCTGGTGGCGGCAGTCGCGGCGCGGGTTCGCCGCTGGCAGACCGGATTTCTCTATGACTACGCCTTCACCATGATCATCGGTTTGATCGCGTTCCTGGGTGCCTGGATGGTGCTGCTGTGATGCCTTTGCTGAGCCTGCTGATCTGGCTTCCCATTCTCGGCGGCGTCGCCGTGCTGCTGGCCGGTGATCAACGGCCCGCCGTGGCGCGAGCCCTGTCCCTGCTGGTGACGGTCGTGGCGCTGGCGCTGTGCGTACCGCTGTACAACGGGTTCGACACGTCCAGCGCCGCCATGCAGTTCGTGGAAAAGACTGTCTGGATCGAAACCTTCAACGTCAATTACCACCTGGGCGTGGACGGTTTTTCCGTGCCGTTGATCCTGCTGACGGCGTTCTTCGGCCCCCTGATCGTGCTCGCGGGCTGGGAGGTGATCCAGACCAAGGTGCACCAGTACATGGCGGCTTTCCTGATCATGGAAGGGCTCATGGTCGGTGTGTTTTCCGCGCTGGATGGCCTGCTGTTCTATATCTTCTTCGAGGCCATGCTGATACCCATGTTCCTGGTGATCGGCATGTGGGGTGGTCCGCGGCGCGTGTACGCGACCATCAAGTTTTTCCTCTACACGTTCCTGGGCTCCGTGTTCATGCTGGTGGGCATCATCTACCTCTACAACCAGGCGGACACCTGGTCCATCCAGGCATGGCACGATCTGCCCCTCGGCATGACGGCCCAGACGGCGCTGTTTCTCGGGTTCCTCGCCGCCTTTGCGGTGAAGATTCCCATGTTCCCGGTACACACCTGGTTGCCTGACGCCCACGTGGAGGCGCCCACGGGCGGCTCGGTGATCCTGGCGGCGATCATGCTGAAGATCGGCGGCTACGGTTTCTTGCGCTTCAGCCTGCCGATCACACCGGACGCGGCGGCTTCCCTGGACGGGTTCGTCATTGCCCTGTCGCTGATCGCCATCGTGTACATCGGCTTCGTGGCGCTGGTTCAGAAGGACATGAAAAAGCTCATCGCTTACTCGTCCGTGTCGCACATGGGCTTCGTCACCCTGGGCATATTCATCGCCTTCGGCATTGTGCGCTCGACCGGCGCCACGCAGGGCGCGGGCCTGGGCATGGAAGGCGCCATGGTGCAGATGATCTCCCATGGGTTCATCTCCGGGGCCCTGTTCCTGTGCGTGGGCGTGCTCTATGACCGGGTACACAGCCGGGAGATCTCCGCCTACGGTGGTGTGGCGAACACCATGCCCTGGTTTGCGTTCTTCTCCGTGCTGTTTTTCATGGCCAATGCCGGGCTCCCGGGCACCAGCGGCTTCGTCGGGGAATTCATGGTGATCCTGGCCTCGTTCCGGGCCAATTTCTGGTACGCCTTCGCTGCCGGCCTGACCCTCATTCTCGGCGCCGCGTACAGCCTGTGGCTGGTCAAGCGCGTTGTTTTCGGGGAGGTCGGGAACAGCGACGTTGCCGCGCTGGAGGACATCAATCGCCGTGAAGCCGTCGTGCTGGGCACGCTGGCCGTCGCGGTCCTGTTCATCGGGCTGTGGCCCGCACCGCTCATCGAGCTCATGGACGCCTCCGTGGGCGAACTCCTCGAGCACATCGTGCAGACGAAGTTGAACTGATATGGACGCTACCATGCTCATTGCGGCGCCGGAGATGCTGGTCCTGGTCATGACCTGCCTGATCCTCTGCGTCGACACGTTTCTGCGGGAGGATCGCCGCGGCATCATTCACGGCCTCGCGATGCTGACCGTGGTGTTCGCGGCCATCATCACCCTGCGGCACGACCCGCTGGTGGAAGGCCAGGCGGTGGTCACCGCCTTCAACGACATGTTCGTGCGCGACGATATGGCGGATACGCTGAAACTGTTTGCCTACGCCACCCTGGCCCTGGTCTTCGTCTACGCCAAACACTACCTTCGCACCTTCGGCATGTTCCGCGCGGACTTCTACACCCTCAGCCTGTTTTCCCTGCTGGGCGTGATGCTGCTGATCTCCGCCAACAGCCTCATCATGATCTACCTCGGGCTGGAGCTTTCCGCCCTGGCCGGCTATGCGATGGTCGCCTATGACCGGGGTTCGAGTCGCGGTTCCGAGTCGGCCATGAAGTACTTCATCCTCGGCTCCATGGCCTCGGGCCTGCTGCTCTACGGCATGTCCATGGTGTACGGCGCCACCGGGTCGCTCAGCCTGCCGACGATCGCCGAGGCCGTTCGCGTCTCCGGCGGCGACGATATTCTCCTCGTGGTCGGGCTGGTGTTCATGGTCGTCGGCATCGCCTTCAAGCTGGGCCTGGTGCCTTTCCACATGTGGGCGCCCGATGTGTACGATGGCGCGCCCCTGGCGGCGACCCTGTTCATCGCGACGGTGCCCAAGCTCGCGGCCTTCGCCATGGCCTACCGCATCCTCGTGGGCGGCCTGGGGGACATGCACGGTGACTGGCAGCAGATGCTTTCGGTCCTGGCAGTGCTGTCGCTGGTGGTCGGCAACCTCGCCGCCATCGTACAAACCAACATCCGGCGGATGCTCGCCTACTCGACCATTTCCCACATGGGGTTCGTCATCCTGGGTCTGCTTCCGGGAACCACCTACGGCTACGGCGCGGGCCTGTTCTATGTCGTCGTGTACGCCCTCATGTCCGCAGCGGCCTTCGGTACGCTCATCCTCCTGTCCGGTCAGGGCAAGGACGTGACCGAGCTGGAGGACCTGAAAGGGCTCAACCAGCACAATGGCTGGTATGCCGCGATCATGGCCATGGTCATGTTCTCCATGGCGGGCGTACCCGTTTTCGTGGGCTTCTTCGCCAAGCTGCTGGTCATCAAGGCCGTGCTCGACGCGGGCATGCTGCCCCTGGCGATCCTGGCCGTGGTGTTTTCCGTCATCGGCGCCTTCTACTACCTGCGCGTGGTCAAGCTCATGTACTTCGATGAGCCGGACACGGATCTGCGCATCGAGGCGCCCATCGATTTCAGTGCCGCCATCTCGCTGAACGGCGTCCTGATGCTCGGGCTCGGTCTGTTTTCCGGCAGTCTCATCGCCCTCTGCATGGCGAGCTTCCCGGCCTGAGGGAAAGCGGTTCGGGGCCGGACCTTCGGCCTCGTTGGCGGGTTGGGTGAGGGTTTACCTGGGTGTGGATCGCGCGACTGGCCTACGGCTCCCCTCCTTCCCCTGCGCTTGGTGGAACCGGCTCGCACGATGGCCATCACGATTCACGAGTTATCCAGTTGCTCGCCTATGGCCTGCGGCCATTTCCAGTCGCTCCGGCTCACTCGGCAGACGCGCCAAGAGATCCTCACCCGGGGGAAGCCCCCACCCAACCCTGCATCGGGGACGCCGCACGTCCGGCCCCGAACCGATTTCCTCCCAGTGGGTGATGGGGCTCGGGATCGGTTTTTCACATCCTGGACTCGTGATGTCCGGCGTGGCGGGGTGCCGGTCCCTTGGGGTCAATCAGGGCCGCTGCCGAGCGAGCCGAAGCGACTGGGATTGGCCGCAGGCCAAAGGCGAGCGCCGGAATGAGTCACGAGCCACGAAAGGTCACCGTGCGAGCCGGTCCCACCAAGCTTCGGGGCGGGAGGGAAGCCGAAGGCCAGCGGCCCGATCCCGAAACCGGGGGACCCCGCCGACCCCGGGCAAGACCAGAGGTTTAGTCCGCCGCCCCCTGCTTCTGCAGTTCCACCATGACGTCGTCCAGGCTCACGTGGCGCACGTCCTTGCCGATGACGAGGTAGATCACGTACTCGGCGATGTTCTGGCAGCGATCCCCGATGCGCTCCAGGGCGCGGGCGGCCCAGAGCACGTTCAGCACCTGGGGGATGGAGCCGTGGTCCTGGGCCATGTAGGTCATGAGTTGCCGGGTGATGGCGTGGTACTTCAGATCAACCTTGTGGTCCGCCCGGGCGACCTCGACGGCCGCCTTGACGTCCGTCCGGGCGAAGGCGTCCAGCACCTGGCTGAGCATGGCCCGCACCTGGTCGCCCATGTGCTCGATCTCGAGACGCACTTCCTCTTCCATGCTGCCGTC
>JAZBOL010000052.1:0-2882 GCA_036351115.1 Lysobacterales bacterium
ACGCATCTCCGTCCGCTCCAGGACCTCCACCAGCAAGCCCCGCTCGAGCTCGTGGGCGAGCAGGGCGGCGGCGACCCGCGTGAACGGTTCGCCCCGGCTTGCCAGCTCGAGAAAAGTCACGCCCCGGGTGGCCTGCACCTCCCGGTCCGGGATGACGGTGTAGCCGATGCGGCCCAGCTCGTCGATGGTCAACTCGACCAGGAGGGAATGCCGTTCGACGACGCGAGGTTCGGTGGCGGGGGCTTCGGTGTCGTTCTCGGTGTTGCTCATGCTGTTCTCCTCTTTAGTGCTTCGGGCACTTCGCCCCGGCGCACAAGCTGGAATCAAATGCCGGACCGGCTTCGCGCATCGGCGCGGGGGACGGTCAGCCCCGGGTTCGGACGCCGTGGGAGATCTGGATCGAGCATCCCCCTCGGCGACTGGTTTCATTGTCGTCCATCCCCTTCTCAGAATTCGAGAACGCCCCCCGGCAGACTCGTGGCCGAGGCGTCGGGGACTAGGCGAGACTTGATATTACACTTTTTTACACTAAACTACAGCTTAATGCACTAAAGCCCGGCAACCCGGACCCACGGCCCATGAACCGCAAGCTCTATGACCTGAAAGAGATCGTCGCCGAAACCGGCCTACCCGAGCGCACGGTGCGTTATTACCTGTCCAAGGTGCTCGAAGCGCCCGCCGGCACGCCCGGCCGCAAGAGCTACTACGACCAGCCCACGGTGGACCAGCTGATGCTGGCGCAGCAGATCCTGACGCGGGATTACGACCCGGAGAAGGGCGAGGTCAAACCCACGCTGCGGGAGTTCCGGGACTGGCTGGACGGGCTCGAGGAGGACGAGATTCGGCGCCTGGTGGAGATGCCCTACCGGGTGAAGCCGAAGGCGTTGACGCAAGGGCGGACGGTGGTGCACAGGGCGAAGCGGGAGGACCGGCAGGCGACGTTTTCGTCTGAAGATCCTCAGGCGGCAAAAGACCTCGAGCGCCGCATCATGTACTCCCTGTCGCCGGACGTCACCGCGCCAAGCCTTTCAAAAAAGCTCGACCCGTCGCCGAAACCGGCGGCGTCATCCTTACCGGAAGCGTCCGACAGCCAGGGCCTTCCTGACGACCTGCAACCATCTGACACGGAGGACAGCAAAGCCAACACGCAAGCAGAAACCACGGGGCGGGGTTCCGCCACCGATTACCTGAACCGGGTCATGGGGCCCGACGCAGCCGGGCAAAAAAGCCGGTCGCGCCAGCAACGCTCCGGGGGGAGCCAGTCGTCATCCGGGCCGTGGGCATCCCACCGCTTCGGTGACGCGCTCGAGATCCGCACACGCCAACCGCTCACCCGTGAGCAGGCCCGCCAGGTGCGCCTGGCCGGGCAACTACTGAAATCCATCCTGGAAGGGGTCCCATCATGAGCCAGAACAACACACCCATTACCCTCACCGCCCGCTGGGACCACGACCAGGTCCCGGTGGGCAAGAACGCCACCCGCGGCCTGCTCATCGAGGTCGAGGCGGCCAAACTCCCGGTGGAAGCAGGGCACGAACGCCCGCCGGTCAACATCGCCCTGGTCATCGACCGCTCCGGCTCGATGCAGGGCGAGCCCCTGTTCGCCGCCATCGAGGCCGCCGTGGGCGTCACCGAGCAACTCGGCCCGGCGGATCGCCTGTCGGTGGTGGCCTACGACCACGCGGTGGACGTGCTGGTCGATGGCAAGGCCATGGACGCCGAGGGCCGCCGAAAAGCAGAGCTGGCGATCCGCAGCCTGCGGACGGGCGGCACCACCGCCCTGGCCGATGGCTGGCTGCAGGGTGCGCGCTGCGCCGCGCGGGTCATGGATGACGAGCGCAACAAGGGCGCCTTCCAGGCCGGCCACGTGGTGCTGCTCACCGACGGCTGCGCAAACCGCGGTGAAACGGATCCGGACAAGCTGGCCGACCTCGCCGCCAACCTGGCCGAGCGCGGGGTGACCAGCACCTGCGTGGGCATCGGCGCCCACTACTCGGCCCTGCAGGTGACGGCCATCGCCGAGGCCGGCCAGGGCGAGTTGCACCAGTCCACCGAGCCCAGCGAGATCATCGAGGTGCTGAGCGGCGAGATCGGCGAGCAGACGCAGATCGTGGCGCGCAACTTCAGCCTGCACGTGAAGGGCACGAACCTGCACCAGGCCCGCCAGCTGACCCGCTACCGCAAGATGCCGGTGAACGGCCGCCGGGAGTACTTCCTCGGCAACCTGGTCAGCGGCCAGAAGCGGCAGCTCGCGCTGCTGGTGGAGTTCGAGCCGCGGGAGAACCCGCACACGGAGGACTTCCTGGCCAGCGCCAGCTGGCTGGACCCGGAGACCGCCCTCGAGGAGCAGCAGGTGACCTGCCCCTTCACCCTGGATTTCGTGGCACCGGCGGACTTCGACCCGGCCGGGCGCGACGAGGCGGTGGCCGAAACCATCGCCACCCTGTGGCTGGCCCGCCAGGGCTATGAAGCCATGATGCACAACGAGCGGGGCGACTTCGCCGCCGCGTCACACAGCGTGGAGTCGAACCGGGACCTGTTCGACGACCTGGTGGCGGACCTGGACATTGCGGCAGAGCTGCAGCACAGCCGGGACACGGTGCAGGAACGCGTCACGCGTCAGTGGGACGGGGTTTCGAAGAAGGAGGCCATGCTGCTGGCGCGCAAGCGCATGCGGGCGAAGCCGGATTTCCGGGCGGCGCATGAGGGGCGGGAGTGGACGGATGTGGATTCGGAGTAGGGGTTCGGGTTAGAAGGGGATGGGGACCCGGCTTCGGCCGGGTTTTTTTTACTCGAAGGAACTAATCGATAACAAAACAACTGTTGACTGATATTACGTAAGACCCCCTTCGTCATCATAAGCATTGAATTGACGTACTAGT
>JAZBOL010000053.1:0-53109 GCA_036351115.1 Lysobacterales bacterium
AACACCCAGGACCGCAAATGCCGCTCGATCTGGTGCGTCACGGCCGGGTCCGTCGGTTCCACCCGCGACTCCCAGTGCTCGACCAGCTGGCCCTTGGTATCGAAGAGGTACTTGGTGAAATTCCAGCGGGGCAATACGTCGGAACCGTAGGTTTCGAGGAGTGCACGGAAGAGCGGATGCATCTCCAGGCCCACGGTGTGGATTTTCCGGGTGACCGGAAAGGTCACGTGGTACTCGTCCCAGTAAAAACTGATGATTTCGCGCTCCGTGCCCGGTTCCTGCTCCCCGAAATCGTTACAGGGCAGGGCGACGACCACCAGGTTGCTCTGCCGGTACTCGTTGTAGACGGCCTGGAGTTTGGCCAGCTGGGGCGTGAAGCCGCAGCGCGATGCCGTGTTCACCAGCAACAGGGGTTGTGCTTCCCAGGTGCCCAGGGACAGGCGGGCGCCGGATGCGGATTCGAAGACATATTCGTAGACGTTCATCGCGTTTCCTCGATAAACCCCGCATCCCTTCGGTGGCCCTTTTCGTGATATTGACAGTCTAGACGTTCATGAACGATTCACCACTCCGGTAACATAGCGGGCTGCCGTCAAGCGGTCGATTCACCTTGAATTCCGGAAGACAACGGAGAGCACCATGAGCGCAGCAATCATCGATGGCAAGGCCATCGCAGCCACCATTCGCGAAGAAATACGACGGGACGTCGAGGCCATGCAGGCAGCCCATGGCCAGGTGCCCGGGCTCGCGACCGTGCTGGTCGGCGCGCGCAAAGACTCGCAAACTTACGTGCGTATGAAGAAAAAGGCCTGCGCGGAGGTGGGAATCCGGTCCTTCGGCCACGACCTGCCGGAGGACGTTTCCCAGGAGGAGCTGCTCGGCGTGGTCCGGCAGCTCAATGCCGATCCCGCGGTGCACGGCATCCTCGTCCAGCTGCCCCTGCCGGATCACATTGACGATGAGACCATTCTCGCGGCCATCAGCATTGAAAAGGACGTGGACGGCTTTCATCCCCTCAACATCGGGCGATTGTCCATGAAGCGCCGGGACCCGCTGTACGTGCCATGTACGCCCAAGGGCTGCATCGAGCTGCTCGATCGCAGTGGTGTGGAGATCGACGGCAAGCACGCAGTCGTACTCGGGCGCAGCAACATCGTGGGGCTGCCGGTGGCCATGCTGCTGCTGCACCGTAATGCCACGCTGACCGTCTGCCACTCCCGCACGGCGGATCTGCCGGCGGTGGTGCGGCAGGCGGACATCCTCGTCGCGGCGGTCGGTCGGGCCGAGATGGTGCGGGGGGACTGGCTGAAGCCGGGCGTCGTGGTCATCGACGTGGGGGTCAACGCCGTAGACGATGCGGACGACCCGCGGGGGTACCGGCTGGTCGGCGACGTCGCTTTCGAGGAAGCCCTGGACGTGGCCGGGGCCATCACGCCGGTACCGGGTGGCGTGGGTCCCATGACCATCGCCATGCTGCTGCGCAACACCACCGACGGCGCCCGCCGCACGCTGGAGCGCTCATAAAAAACCCGGGCCTGTGCCCGGGTCCTTTTACCTTGGGCAGGGCGCCAGAAGCCGTTGCCCGGGTGCCCCGCTGATTTCAGCGCTCGACGATCGCGGCCACGCCCATGCCGCCGGCGGTGCAGACCGAGATCAGGCCCCGGCCGGCGCCTTTTTCCTCGATCAGCTGACTGAGCGTGCCCAGGATGCGTGCGCCGGTGGCGGCAAAGGGGTGTCCCACCGCCAGGCTGCTGCCTTTCACGTTCATCCTGTCGCGATCGATGGAGCCGAGGGGCTCGTCCAGGCCCAGGCGTTCCTTGCAGTAGTCCTCCGACTCCCAGGCTTTCAGCGTGCACAACACCTGGGCGGCGAAGGCCTCGTGGAGTTCGTAGAAGTCGAAGTCCTGCAGGGCGAGCCCGTGGCGAGTAAGCAGTTCCGCCACGGCCACGGTCGGCGCCATGAGCAGGCCTTCGTCATGGACGAAATCCACGGCGGCGGAGCGGCCACCCACGAGGTAGCCCTGGATCGGCAGCTTGTTCGCCTTGGCCCACGCTTCGGAGGCGAGGAGCACGGAGGCGGCGCCGTCGGTGAGCGGCGTGCTGTTGCCGGCCGTCAGGGTGGCGTCGTCCCGCTTGCTGAACACGGTGCGCAGGCCGGCCAGTTTTTCCAGGCTCGAGTCGCCGCGCACGTTGTTGTCCCTGGCCGCGCCGGACCAGGGCGTCACCAGCGGATCGAAGAAGCCCTCGTCGTAGGCGGCGGCCGCCTTGAGGTGGCTTTCCATGGCCAGCTGATCCTGGTCCTCGCGGCGGATATTCCATTCCCGGGCCATGCGCTCACAGTGTTCCCCCATGGACATGAGCGTCCGGGGTTCGGCGTTCGCCGGGGGTACCGGGGTCAGCTCCGCGGGGCTGAAGCCCTTGAAAACCTTGAGCTTGTCCGCCGGCGATTTCGCCCGACCCAGTTTGACCAGTCGGTTGGACAGTTTCTTGCCGAACACGATGGGCGGATCCGACGTGGTGTCGGTGCCCGCGGCGATCCCGCACTCGATCTGGCCGCAGGCGATCTTCGCGGCGATCCCGAGGGCGGCCTGGAGGCTGGTGCCACAGGCCTGCTGGAGCGTAATGCCCGGGGTCAGGGGGCTCAGGGACGTGGACAGCAGGGCCTCCCGCGCCAGGTTCCAGTCCTTCGAGTGGGTGGTCACCGCGCCGGCCACGACCTCGTCGAGCTGTTTGCCGTGCAGGTCGAAGCGGTCCACCGTGCCCTGGAGGGCGGCGGAGAGCATGTCCATGTTGGTTTTTTCGCCGTAAATCGTGTTGGAGCGGCAAAAAGGAATGCGGCTCCCGCCGATGATGGCGACCTTGCGAACCGTGTCGTTCATGATGCTTTTTCTCCGTCCGTCTCGGCATCCGCCTGCTCTGCGCTGTCGGCGTTATCGGTTTTCCTGGCCGGTTCCGGGGTTTCCGCTTCCTTGTCGGCAGGCGCGGGTTGCGCCACAGCGGCCTCGTGGCTGGCCACGGTGGCCAGGTAGTGCAGGGGGCCGCCGCGGAACGGCGCGAACCCGGTACCGAAGATCATGCCGGCATCGAGCACATCGCCATCCTCGACGATGCCGTCGGCCAGCGCGGCCTTGCATTCGTCGAAATAGGGCTGCAGCAGGCGCTCTGCGATCTCTCCCAGGCGTTGCGGGGAGGCGGTACAGTCTTCTTTCTGGGGCTTGCCCTTCTCCCACTCGTAAAAGCCTTCACCGGTTTTCTTGCCCAGCTTTCCGGCATCCACGTAGCTCTTGAGCAGCTTGCGCTCTTCCTCGGCGTCCGGGCCGCCCAGGGTTCCCAGCACGGACAGCCCGATGTCCAGGCCGACCACGTCCGCCAGTTCGACAGGCCCCATGGGCATGCCGAAACGCGTCGCGGCCTTGTCCAGGTCCTGGGCCGGGATGTTTTCCTGCTTGTGCAGGCGCATGGCCTGCAGCAGGTACGGGGCCAGCACCCGGTTGACCAGGAAGCCCGGGCTGGATTTGACCGGCAGCGGGAAGCGGCCGATCTGGTTGCAGAATGCGGCGCCCCGGGCAATCTCGTCCGCGTCCGTATGCTCGGCGTGGACGACCTCGACCAGTGGCATCTGGGACACCGGGTTGAAGAAATGCAGGCCGATCAGGCGCTCGGGCTTGTCCAGGGAGGCGGACAGCTCGTCGAGCGGCAGGGCGGACGTGTTGGTGGCCAGGATCGCATGCTCCGCCATGACCGGTTCAAGCTTCCTGTACAGCTCGACCTTGGCTTCCGCGTTCTCGAAGATGGCCTCGATGATCACGTCGGCGCGCGCGGCGCCGGTGCCTTCCACGTCCGGGATGAGCCGGGACACGGCGCCCGCCACGCGATCCGGAGTCTTCAGCCGCTTCTTGAAGAGTTTCTTCGCGCGTTTGAGCGCCGGTTCGATGTACTTCATCTCCCGGTCCTGCAGCGTGACCTCGAGACCCTGCACGACGCACCACGAGGCGATGTCGCCGCCCATGGTGCCGGCGCCCACCACGTGCACGCGGCGCGCCTTGAAGTTGTCCTTGCCCTGCTTGCCGTAGCCCTTCAGGCGCTCGGTCAGGAAAAAGATTCGTCGCAGGTTGCGCGATACGTCCCCGGTGATGAGGCGGGACACGCGCTCCACTTCCTCGGCCATCATGGCGTGCGGGTCGTCACCGCATTTTTCCCAGGCGTCGATCAGCTCGAAGGGCGCGGGGTAGTGGTCCGGACTGACCTTGGCGGCGGTCTGCTTGCGCATCTGCTTGGCCAGCAAACGCCGCGTCGGCGCCATGTTCTGAACCGATGCCATGCGTCCCGGGCCCTTGCTCTTGCGGCCTTTCAGGATGGCGCGGCGAGCGGCCCAGCGGAGTTCGCCGTGGGGGCCGACCAGCTCGTCCACGAGGCCAATACCCCGGGCCGCACCCGGCCGCAGATTGCGCGCCGACAGCATGATCGGCATGGCGTTGAGCGGGCCGCACTGGCGGACGGAGCGCGCGCTGCCGCCGAAGCCCGGATAGATGCCGAGCTTGACCTCGGGAAAACCGAGGCGGGTCTTGTCGTCGTTGCGGGCGATGCGGTAGTCAAAGCACAGCGCCAGCTCCAGGCCGCCGCCGAGGCAGTAGCCGTCAATGATGACGACGGTGGGGAAACGGAGCGCTTCGATCCGGTTGAACAGGAGATGAGCGCCGTGAATGTACTCGGCAGCCTGTTCCTTGTCGTCGATGTGGTCGAACTCGCGCACGTCCGCGCCGACGATAAAGGAGCCTTTCTTGCCGGACTGCAGCACCAGGCCCGCAGGCGGGTCGTTTTCCAGGCGCGTGACGATCTCGCCCAGCTCTTCCAGGACATCCCTGGACAGGCTGTTGGCGGATTCGCCTTCGCGGTCCAGGGTGAGCCAGCAGACCCCGTCCATATCCGTGTCCAGGGACCAGTTTCTGAAACTGCTATCGCTCATGGAGCGTCTCCATTCAGGCCGCGAAATCCCGTCGCAAGGCGCCGGAAAGTCACACGGCGTTGTTACCATACGCCACAGTAGGGTGGCATATTATAGGGGTCCGAACAGGGCCGTGCCAGACGCCCGGGGGCCCCACGCCCGGCCCTGTTGCCCGAACCCGGGGCTCAGGGCAGGGCGCATCCCGCCTGGCGCAGCAGGTGCGTCAGACGAATCAGCGGGAGGCCGGTCAGGGCGGTCGGGTCCTCGGACCGCACCCATTCGAACAGCGCCGGGCCCAGGGATTCCACCTTGAAACTGCCCGCGCACTGCAGGGGATCGTCGGCCTGCAGGTAGCGGTCGATTTCGTCCTCGCCGAGTTCCCGAAACCGCACTTCCGTCGTATCGATAAAGGACTCCTCGAAGCCGGACCCGGAAACGGTCACCGTGACCGCCGTGTGGAACAGGACGTCGTTGCCGCTGAAGCGACCGAGTTGACGCCGGCCTCGCTCGAGGCTGCCGGGTTTGCCCAGGGGTTTGCCGCCGAACACTGATACCTGGTCGCTGCCGATGACCAGGGCGTCGGGATGTTCACGGGCGATCGCCCGGGCTTTTTCCCGGGCCAGGCGCGCGGCCAGATCCCGGGGGGCTTCCCCGGATTCTGGCGTTTCGTCGATGTGGGCCGGCACCTGGGTGAACGGCAGGCGGAGGCGCCGGAGCAGTTCGGCCCGGGCGGGACTCTGGGAGGCGAGGATAATTCCGGAAAATATTGGTTCTACGAACATTTTTAATGTACAATTCCCGGTTTGCTTGGGCCCGCACCGGCAGATGAATGCCAGACGCGTGCATGACGGTCGGGCGCTGATGAGGCGGGTTCGTGTGAATTAAGCGACCGCTGTTAAACAGGTGAGGCCATGTCCCGGGATTTTCCAGACTGGATCAACCCCTGGGCGGCTGCACAAGGCAGGCGTCGCTTTGCCGGGACCGTTCCGCTGCGACGCATGAAGCGCCTGGCGGAACTGACCGAGAGCGATGCGGGCGAGGCGGCCTTCGAAGCGCGGTTCTTCCTCGACGAAGATCGCCGCCCGGGTATCGACCTGGAGGTCGCTGCTTCGCTGGAGCTCATGTGCCAGGCGAGCCTCGCGCCCTTCGAATCGGTGGTGGAACGCCGCAGTCGGCTCGGTGTGATCGAGCAGGAAGGCGAAATGGCCCTGTTGCCGCCGGACGTCGATCCCGTCCTGACGGACAACGGACGGCTGGCGCTGGCCACGCTGGTGGAAGACGAGCTGATCCTCGCCTTGCCCCCGGCGCCAAGAAATCCGGACGTCGAAGCCGTGGAGTTCAGCACGGCGGCTGCCGGAGCGGGTGACGAAGGTGGCCACCCGGAAGCGGAAGACGTGGCGAAGGACGATGCGCAGGGAACGGCAAGGTCCAATCCCTTCGCGGCCCTGAAGGGCAAGATCGGAAAATCGCCGGATAATTGACTGGGTCAGGATCGCCGCGGCGTGTGACGCTGCACTGCGATCCTGGTCCATACACTGTTAATGACATTGACCAGGAAGCAGAACCATGGCTGTTCAAAAGAGTCGCAAGACCCCCTCCAAGCGCGGCATGCGCCGTGCCCACGACGCCCTCAAGGCGCCGACCCTGTCCACGGAGCCGACCACCGGTGAGACGCACCTGCGGCACCACGTCAGCCCCGAGGGCTGGTACCGCGGGCGCAAGGTGATCGATACCCCCGTTGTCGAGTTCGACGACGAGGAATGAGGCGCCGGCCGGTAGACCGGCCCGTCCACGGAACCAGTGCGGACGCTCAACTGCCGGCCTACGGGGCCGGCAGTTTTCATGTGTCCCGGCGAAATAGGGCGGCGCACCAGATCACCCGTTGCCGATCCGCAGGGCCCGCGCGGTGAGCCGTCGCGTCCTCGCCATCGACGCCATGGGAGGCGACCACGGTGTTCCGGTGCTGGTCGACGCGGCCGTCGATGCCCTGGCGCAGGATTCCCGCCTGCACCTGCTGCTGAGCGGTGACGCCCGGGCGATCGAAGAGCGGCTGGGCAGGCATCGCAAGGCGCCCACGGGGCGAATCGAAGTCGTTCCCGCTGATTCCGTGATTCCCTCGGACGCCAGGCCACGGGCGATCCTTCGTGAAGGCAAAGGCAGCAGCCTCTGGAACGCTCTCGATCGCGTGGCATCGGGCGACGCCCACGCCTGCGTGTCCGCGGGTAACACCGTGGCCCTCATGACCCTCGGGGTCAAACTCGTGGGCCGCCTCGAGGGCATCCAGCGACCCGCGCTCATGTCCTACATCCCCCATTCCGCGGGCTTGACCGGCATGCTCGATCTCGGGGCCAACCTGAACGTCGATGCGCTGGCGCTGTTCCAGTTTGCCCTCATGGGGTCGGTGGTCCGCGCCGGTCGCGGCGGGCTCGGTGATAACCCGACCCTGGGCCTGCTCAATGTCGGCCATGAGGACAGCAAGGGAGACGCGGTACTCCAGGAGGCCCACGAACGTCTCCAGGCGTCCGATCTGAACTACGAAGGTTTCATCGAGGGGCATGATCTCTTTACGGGTCGGGTGGATGTGGCCGTGTGTGACGGCTTTGTCGGTAACCTGATCCTGAAATCCAGCGAGGGCCTGGCGGAGATGCTTTTCGCTGAATTACGAAACACCCTGACCTCGGGCCCGCGGGCCCGGCTCGGCGCCTGGCTGGCGCGCCCCGCGCTCCGCCGCATGCTGGCGCGACTCGACCCTGACAAGCATAATGGGGCTCCGCTGCTCGGGCTGCGCGGCGTCGTGGTCAAGAGCCACGGCCGTTCCGGCCCCCGGGCAACCACCCATGCCATTCTCGAAGCAGGCAGGGAAGTCGAAAAAAACGTGCCTGCCCGGATCGCCGAGGCGGTACACCGGCACCACGCAGAGGATCATTAAATGACTTACTCCCGCATCGCGGGCACCGGCAGTTACCTGCCGGAGCGCGTGCTGACCAACGCCGACCTTGAGGCGATGGTGGACACCTCCGACGAGTGGATCGTGAGCCGCAGCGGTATCCGCGAACGTCGTATCGCGGCCGAGGATCAGAGGACCAGCGATCTGTGTTTCATCGCCGCGCAGCGCGCCATGGAAGCCGCCGGCGTGGGTCCGGAAGACATCGACTTCATCATCGTCGGCACGACGACGCCCGATCTCGTGTTTCCGAGTACTGCCGTGCTTCTGCAGGAAAGGCTGGGGTTGGGCCATGTGGGCGCCATGGACGTCAACGCCGCTTGCACGGGTTTTCTCTATGCGCTGAGCGTGGCGGACAAATTCATCCGTGTCGGTGATGCGAAGCGCGCGCTGGTCATCGGCGCCGAGTGCCTGTCGCGCATGGTCGATTGGGAGGATCGCACGACCTGCGTCCTGTTCGGCGACGGTGCCGGCGCCGTGGTGCTCGAGGCGGCGGACGAGCCGGGCATCATGAGCACGCACATCCATGCCAACGGCAAGCACCGCGATCTGTTACGGACCCGTGCGGGTATCTCCGCCGGCTTCGACCTCGACGCTCCGCGGGGCGGCGTGGCAATTGAAATGAAGGGGAACGAGGTGTTCAAGGTCGCGGTACGCACGCTTGGCCGCATCGTGGACGAAACCCTCGAAGCCAACGACCTGGAAAAGTCGGATCTCGACTGGCTGGTGCCGCACCAGGCCAATCTGAGAATCATCACCGCCACCGCCAGCAAGCTCGACATGGACATGAGCCAGGTCATCGTGACCGTGGATCGACATGGCAATACGTCGGCCGCCTCCGTGCCCCTGGCCCTGGACGAAGCGGTGCGGGACGGACGAATCCAGCGGGGCCAGCTGGTTCTCATGGAAGCGTTTGGTGGCGGATTCACCTGGGGTTCCGCCCTCGTGCGGTTCTGAACGAATCCATGGCTCAGCCAGAAACCACCGCATTCCTGTTTCCCGGCCAGGGTTCCCAGTCCCTGGGCATGATGGCTGGCCTGACCGCAAGTGACGCGGAGGCCGGTGCCCTCGTCGAGGCGACTTTCTCGGAAGCGTCCGACGCCCTGGGCTTCGACCTCTGGGCGCTATGCCAGGAAGGACCGGAGGCGGACCTGAACCGAACGGAGAACACGCAACCCGCCATGCTGGCCGCGGATATCGCCACCTGGCGCGTCTGGCGGTCGATGGACGGCCCCATGCCCGGCGCCATGGCGGGGCACTCCCTGGGGGAGTACGCTGCGCTCGTGGCCGGCGAGGCCCTGGCCTTCGACGACGCGATCCGCCTGGTGCGCCGGCGCGGGCAGCTCATGCAGGACGCCGTGCCCGTGGGCGAGGGCGCCATGGCGGCGATTCTGGGCCTGGACGACGCCACCCTCGAGAAGGTCTGCGAGGAGGCTGCCGGGGGCCAGGTCGTCAGCTGCGCCAATTTCAATGCGCCCGGGCAGGTCGTCATTGCCGGCGATACCGAGGCGGTGGAGCGTGCCTGCGAGGCCGCCAGGGAGGCAGGAGCCCGCCGGGCCCTGGTCCTGCCGGTCAGTGTCCCGAGCCATTGTGCGTTGATGCGTGGTGCTGCCGGGGATCTGGAAGCGGAGCTCGCCGCTATCCCGGTGAACCCGCCGGTCGTGCCGGTCTGGCACAACGCGGACGTGGCGACCCGGGAAACCCCGGATGCGATCCGTGCGAGTCTGGCGCGACAGCTGTGGCAACCGGTCCAGTGGACCCGGACCATCGAATCGCTCGTGAGCCGGGATGTCGATCATTTCGTGGAGTGCGGGCCGGGCAAGGTGCTCGCCGGACTGAACAAGCGCATCGCACGCGGCGCGGGCTTTACCGTGCTGGATGATGTCGGTGCCATGAACACGCTGATGGAGGAATTGTCGTGAGCCAGGATTTTCAGGGGCGCGTCGCCCTCGTGACCGGCGCGAGCCGCGGCATTGGCGCCGCCATCGCCGATACGCTGGCGAGCCGCGGAGCCCGGGTCATCGGTACAGCCACCTCGCCCGCAGGCGCCCAGGCCATCAGTGAGCGCCTCGCGGCCCTGGCGACCGACCTCGATTCCGTGGGTGCCGGGCACGTGCTCGATGTCAACGAGGCCGGCGCCGCCGAGGAGCTGGTAAAGACGATCACCGCGGAGGCCGGCGCGCCGGTTATCCTCGTGAACAACGCGGGCATCACCCGGGACCAGCTCCTCATGCGCATGAAGGACGAGGACTGGGACACGGTGATGGAAACCAACCTGCGCTCCGTGTTCCGGGTGAGCAAGGCCTGCCTGCGCGGCATGATGAAAGCCCGCTTCGGCCGCGTGATCAACATCGCTTCCGTGGTGGGGACCACCGGTAACCCCGGCCAGGCCAACTACGCCGCCGCCAAGGCCGGCATGGTCGGTTTCAGCAAGTCCATGGCGCGGGAAGTGGCTTCCCGGAACATTACGGTGAACGTGGTGGCGCCGGGCTTCATCGACACGGACATGACCCGCGCCCTCAACGAAGACCAGCGCGAGGCACTCATGAAGGACATCCCCATGGGTCGTCTCGGTACGCCGGAAGACATCGCCGAGGCCGTGGCCTACCTCGCTTCCGATGCCGGCGCTTACCTCACCGGACAAACCCTGCACGTCAATGGCGGCATGGTGATGCCGTGACAAATTTCATCGTGCCGCGGGTACCGGTTCCTTAACCATACCGTGGCGCATAGTACCGAACTGGAAGCAGGGCCTGACATTCACTAAAATTGCGCCCCACTTCCCCCTGACGAAGGAAAATCAGAAATCATGAGCAGCATTGAAGATCGCGTCCGCAAGATCGTCGTCGAACAGCTGGGCGTCAAAGAAGACGAAGTCACCCCGACCGCGTCTTTCGTTGACGACCTCGGCGCCGATTCCCTGGACACCGTCGAGCTGGTGATGGCCCTGGAAGAGGAATTCGAGTGCGAGATTCCCGACGAAGAGGCCGAGAAGATCACCAGCGTTCAGCAGGCCATCGACTACATCAATTCGAACCTGGATTGATCGGTTCGGCTCGCTGGGTCGTTGATCCGGGCGCCAGTGCCTGGTTTCGGGTCCCGGGAGCCGGATACCATCAGGAGTGGAAGGGCACGGCCGGCGACTCGCCGGCCGTTGCACGTCAGCCAGCGGCGGAGACCAGGCCACGCAGGTGGGCCCCTCGCCGTCCCGACGTTCGATCCACTCCCTCCTTGTCACCTACACTCTTGAGGTTGCCCCCGTGTCCAAACGTCGCGTAGTCATCACCGGGCAGGGAATCGTTTCTCCTGTCGGTAACACCATCGACGAAGCCTGGGATGCCATCTGTAATGGCCGCAGCGGTATCGGTGAGATCACCGAATTCGATGCATCGGCCATGAACACGCGCATTGCTGGTGAAATCCGCGATTTCGACGTGGAAACGATCATGTCCCGCAAGGACGCCCGCAAGTTCGACAAATTCGTGCACTACGGCATGGCGGCCTCCATACAGGCCCTGGCGGAAGCCGGTATCGACGCGAACGGCGATCATGGCCTCGACGCGAATCGGATCGGCTGCGCCATCGGCGCAGGCATCGGCGGCATCGCGACCATCGAAAACACCACCGAGGCCTACCTGAAAGGCGGGCCCAGAAAAGTCAGCCCGTTTTTTATTCCCGGGGCCATCGTCAACATGATCGGCGGCTACCTGTCGATCCAGTACGGGCTGCGCGGTCCGAACATTGCCATCGTCACGGCCTGCACCACCGCCACGCACAACATCGGCCAGGCCATGCGCATCATCCAGTACGGCGATGCGGACGTGATGGTCGCCGGTGGCGCGGAGTACGCCACGACGCCGACCGCGATCGCCGGCTTCGGCTCCGCCCGGGCCATGTCCACGCGCAACGACGATCCCCACGGCGCGAGCCGCCCCTGGGACGTCGAACGCGATGGCTTCGTGCTGTCCAACGGCGCCGGGGTGGTCGTGCTCGAGGAACTGGAGCATGCGCGCAAGCGCGGCGCACACATCATCGCCGAGATCACCGGCTTCGGTATGAGTGGCGATGCGCACCACATGACCGCGCCACCGGAAGACGGCGACGGCGCCGCCCGTTGCATGGACATGGCGTTGACGGATGCGGGCCTCGATGCCGCGGATATCGACTACATCAACGCCCACGGCACCTCCACACCGCTGGGCGACCTGGCCGAGGCCATCGCGGTGCGGCGCGTCTTCGGACATGCCGCCGACCGGGTCGCCGTCAGTTCCACCAAGTCCATGACGGGCCACCTGCTCGGCGCCGCCGGCGGTGTCGAAGCCATCTTCACGGTGCTCGCGATCCGCGACGGCATCCTGCCGCCCACCATCAACCTGCACGAGCCGAGCGAAGGGTGTGACCTGGATTTCGTACCCAACGAGGCGCGCGAGGCGGATATCAAGGCGGCCGTGAGCAACTCCTTTGGCTTCGGGGGCACCAACGGGACCATCGTCCTGCAGCGCTTCGTTGACTGAACACCGGTGACCGGCCCCGTCATCGTTCCGTTACGGGAGCGTCCCGACCTCACCGCCATCGCCGGCGCGCTGCCGGAGCGCTATCCCTACCTGCTGGAAAGCGCCGCCGGCGGGCCGCTCGATCGCTTCAGCCTGCTGCTTCGGGCCTCGGGCGAAACGCTCCGGCTCAACGCCGACGGGAGCCTCGAAGGGCCCGGTGCGGGGCCCGGGTTCCTGGATCGCCTGGATGCCTGGTACCGTGCCGAGAGGCTGCCCGACGCGCCGTCGATCCGTCAGGCGGATGAGACACCGTTCGTCGGCGGATGGTTTCTGTACCTGGGCTATGAACTCGCCGGAGAGATCGAGCCTTCCCTGGATTTGCCGGCGGCCCGCGACGGCCTTCCCGTCGCCCTGGCGGCACGGTGCGACGGCGCGATCCTGCTGCGTCATGGCGAGGCGGACAGCGCGGCGCTGATCGCGGAAAAGCAGGACGTCCTGGAACGCATGACGGCGGAACTGGCCGGCATTGACCGGGACACGACCGCCTCGCTCACGGTGCTCGACGAACTCAGCGCCGAACCCGCGGAAGACTTTCGACGCCACGTACGGACCATCCAGGAATACCTCCTGGCCGGTGACGTGTTCCAGGTGAACCTGTCCCGGGGCTGGCGGGGCCATTTCACACCGGAGGTGGACCCGGTGCGCATGTACCGCGCCCTGCGGGCCGCCAACCCGTCGCCCTTCGGCGGGTTGATGCTGCACGGGGACCTCGCCCTGCTGAGTTCTTCTCCGGAGCGGCTGGTCGAAATCGATGGCCGGAACGTGCAGACCCGTCCCATCGCCGGCACCCATCCCCGGGGCAAGAGCCCCGAAGAGGACGAGGCGCTTTCCCGGCAGATGCTCGCGCATCCGAAGGAACAGGCGGAACACATCATGCTCATCGACCTCGAGCGCAACGACCTGGGGCGCGTCTGCAAGCCCGGCTCCGTCGAAGTCGACGAACTCATGGTGCTGGAGACTTACGCCCACGTGCACCACATCGTGTCGAACGTGCGCGGTATGCTTCGGGAAGGGGTCAGCCCCATCGACGTGATACGCGCCGTGTTTCCCGGCGGCACCATCACCGGCTGTCCCAAGGTGCGGTGCATGGAAATCATCGCCGAACTCGAGGGGCAGGGCCGCGGCTTTTACACCGGTTCCATGGGTTACCTGGACCGGCGAGGGCGCATGGACCTCAATATTCTCATTCGGAGCATGCTGGTCGGCCCCGAAAGCTTGAGTTTTCGGACCGGCGCGGGCATCGTCGCCGATTCGGACCCGGACCGGGAGGTGGCGGAAACGCTCCACAAGGCCCGGGGTTTGCTGGCTGCCCTCGGCGGCAGCAGCCTGCGCAGCGAGGAAGTGAATTGATGTTTTCCTGCCTGGTCGATGGAGCGCTCGCGACCCACGTGCCCGCGGACGACCGGGGGCTCGCGTACGGCGACGGCATGTTCGAAACCCTGGCCGTGGTGGGTGGCAAGCCGCGGCTCTGGCAGGGCCACGTGGATCGTCTCAGGCGGGGAGGCGAGCGCCTTGGCATCCCGGTACCGCCGCAGGAGGTCTTGCTGCGCGAAGTCCAGACGGTCGCGGCGGGGCAACCGCAGTGCATCGTCAAGATCGTGCTGACCCGGGGCAGCGGCGGTCGTGGGTATGCACCGCCCGAATCTCCGGAGCCCCGACGGATCGTCAGCGCCCACGGCTGGCCGGATGGCCTCGAGGCGGATCGCCGCGATGGCGTGCACGCGGCACTCTGCGAGACGCGCCTCGCAATCCAGCCACTCCTGCGGGGCATCAAACACCTCAACCGCCTCGAGCAGGTGCTGGCGGCGGCGGAATCGCCGGTGCAGGGCGGCCGGCACGGCATTGTCCGCAACACCGAGGGCTTTGTCATTTGTGGCGTGAGCGCGAACCTTTTCCTCGTCTCCGAGGGGCAGCTGCTGACCCCCCGCATGGATCGTTCCGGCGTCCATGGGGTGCTCCGCGGTCTCCTGCTGCGGGAGCATGCCGCACGAACGGAGCGGCGCCGCGTATCCCTCGACCTGCTGGCGGAAGCCGACGAACTGTTCTTCTGCAGCGCCATTCGCGGCATCGTGCCCATCGTCAGTCTCGCCGGCGCGGCCGGTGAGGTTCGTGACTACCCCATCGGACCGGTGACCCTCGAGATGCAGGCCTGGTGTGACGGCGTGTTCGGGCGGGGCTGATCATGGGTGGCTGGCTGAAAACGGTCGTCCTCGTCGGCCTGATACTTGCCCTGGTGGCAGGCCTCGCAGCGGCCTGGGCCTGGCAACGCTACGAGACCTTTCTCGACGAACCCCTTCGGCTCGGGGAGGACGGGATGACGCTCCGCGTGCAGCCCGGGGAGCCAGTCACCGCCGTGATTCGGCACCTGGAGCGCCAGGGCGCCACGACGCTGGACTGGCGCTGGCGGCTGCTGTTGCGTCGAGAGCCGGTGACCATCCAGGTCGGTGAGTACGCCCTGGTTGCCGGCACCGATCCCCGCGGACTGCTCGGGAAGCTGGCGGCCGGCGACGTCATCCAGTATCGCTTTACCCTGGTCGAAGGCTGGAATTACCGGCAACTGGTGGGCGCCCTGATGGCCGATGAACGGCTTGCCGTTGCGCCCGAGCAGCTCACGCCGGAAGCCGTGCTCGATCACCTCGACCTCGCTGCGCCGCATCCGGAAGGCTGGTTTCTCCCGGAGACCTATGCCTTCACGGCCTTCGATGACGCGCTCACGGTGCTCGAGCGGGCCCATGCCGCCATGCGCCTGGCCCTGGAGCAGGCCTGGAGCGAACGCGTGGACGGCCTGCCCCTGTCGGACCCCTACGAACTGTTGATCCTGGCGTCCATCGTGGAGAAGGAATCCGCGCTGGCGGCGGAGCGACCGGACATTGCCGGCGTCTTCGTCCGCCGGTTGCAGCAGAACTGGCGGCTCGAAACGGACCCCACGGTCATTTACGGCATGGGTGAGCGCTATGACGGCAACATTCGCCGCAGGGATCTCCGGGAGGACACGCCCTGGAACACCTACGTGCACCGCGGCCTGCCGCCGACGCCGATCGCCATGCCCGGTCCCGGTGCGCTGCAGGCGGCGGCTCGCCCGGCGGAAGGCGCCGCCATGTTCTTCGTTGCGGACGGGCAGGGCGGCCACGTCTTTTCCGAAACGCTGGAAGCCCACAACCGGGCGGTGCGCGACCTCGTGCGCCGACAGCGCGGGGAAGGCGGGGGACAGGGCGGCGGGAGTGAGAAGCCGGAGGACGGTGCGCCGTGAGTGGTCTGTTCATCACCCTGGAAGGCGGCGAAGGCGCCGGTAAGAGCACGCAGATCGAGCACCTGCGAAGCTGGTTCGAAGCCCGGGGGCGTGAGGTGCGGGTGACCCGCCAACCCGGCGGCACGCCGTTCGCCGAGGAAATTCGCGCCCTGCTCCTGCACCGTCCCGATCAGCCCGTGGACGAAATGACCGAGTTGCTGCTCATGTTCGCGGCCCGGGCCCAGTTTCTCGCTGAGCTCGTGCGCCCGGCGCTGGCCGGCGGCGCCGTGGTCCTGTGCGACCGGTTCACGGATTCGACCTTTGCCTACCAGGGGGGTGGACGGGGCATGCCGAGGGCCACCATCGAGGCGCTCGCCGAGCTCGTCCACGGTGACCTGGCCCCGGACCTGACGCTGCTTCTCGATCTGCCGGTGGCCGAGGGCATGGCCCGGGCCGCGGACCGGTCCCGGGCGGACCGCATCGAGCGGGAAGACCTCGCATTTTTCGAACGCGTGCGCGAGGCGTTCCTTGAGCAGGCGCGACGCGAGCCGGCCCGCTTCGAGGTCATCGACGCCGGCCAGTCGCCGGAGGCCGTCTGGAACGCGATTCGTGCCTGCCTGGACGAGCGGTTCGTCTCGTGAGGTATCCCTGGCTGGAACGTCCCTGGGACGAGTTCGCGGCGCGCCTCGAGCAGGACCGGCTGCCCCACGCCTTGCTGGTCAGCGGGCCCGGGGGGACGGGCAAGTCGAGCCTGGTCGCGGACATGATGAGTGGTCTGCTGTGTCTGCAGACCGGCGAAGGGGGTGGCGCCGAGGCCTGCGGCACCTGCCGGTCGTGCAGGCTCCTGGCGAGCGGCGCGCACCCGGACCGGTTCGTCGTCGAGCCGGAGGAAGGCAAGCGACTCATCACCGTGAAAATGGTGCGGGGCCTCATCGGCCAGATGATGCTCACGACGACCATCAGTCCGCGCAAGGTGGCCCTGATTGCCCCGGCCGAAGCCATGAACGCCAGCGCAGCCAATGCGCTGCTCAAGACCCTGGAAGAGCCCCTGGGACAGGCCGTGATCATTCTGCTGAGCCACGATCCGAGCCGGCTGCCCGCCACCATCCGCAGCCGCTGCCAGCTCGTGGCGGTGCATGCGCCGGAGCCGAAGGCGGCGGTGAATTGGCTCGTTGAGTCGTCGGAGCTTGACCCGGACTCGGCTGCGCTGGCGCTGGAAGCCACTGCCGGCAGTCCGCTGCGCGCCGCGGCACTGGCGGGAACGGAGGAGCTCGAGCGCTATCGCCAGCTGCTGGGCCAGCTGGAGACGCTCGTGGGCAAACCCTCGCAGGTGTCCGCGTTGGCCGCGGCTCTCGTGGGCCTGGAAGACCGCGACCTGCTGTGGACCTGGCTGAGTCTTGCCGCGCGCAAGGCCCTCGAAGGCGCCCTGGTCGCCGGTGCCGTTGCCTGGCCCGATACGCCATACACCCTGCCGCCGGCCCGCCTGGCGGATCTCCAGCGCCGGGCGGACCGAAGCCGCAAGTTGTTGTCCACGACTGTGCGCCAGGACTTACTCATCCAGGAATGGCTGATAGAATGGGCCCGGCTGCCGGCGCGGGAGCCGACACGGTAAAGCGCAACGATTCCGTTTGACAAGGAGGGGATAGTGGCTCAACAAGGGATTCTTTCGCTGTCCATGAAGGACCGGCAACAGCTGTACAGCGCCTACATGCCGTTCGTGAACGGCGGCGGCCTGTTCGTCCAGAGCACCAAGCGCTTCAACCTCGGCGACGAGGTGTTCCTGCTGCTCACCCTCACCGACCTCGAAGAACGGCTGCCCATCCCGGGCAAAGTGGTCTGGATCACCCCCGCGGGGTCCCAGGGCAACCGGCGTCCCGGCATCGGCGTACAGTTTTCCGACACGTCGGACGGTGCCAACGCACGCACCATCATCGAGTCCCACCTGGCGAATCTGCTCAAAAGCGAGAAGAAGACGGATACCATGTAATCCCTTTATATCAGGGGGGTATATGGTATTTATAAGAACGTTTCACGCTGTGCGGCGTCCGCTGTTTCCAGCGCATTGAGGACCCGGTCGACCACCGCCCGGCCCTGGTAGGCATGGGGTGATATCCGCACCCAGTCACCCCGGGGTATGGCGATGACCCGGCGCTCCGCCAGGGCCGCGACCACCTGCCGGGCCGTGCCTCGCTTCGGCAGGACGGCAACGATACCGGAGCAGCGATGCTGCGCCGGATTCGTCATGGCTTCGAAACCCGCCAGGTCTGCCAGTCCCGCCAGGAGGCGTTCCGTGTTGGCCAGGATTCGGTCCTCGATCCACGCCTGCCCCCAGTCTTCCTGCAGGGACAGGGAGGCGTTCAGGGCGAACTGTCCCATCGTGGCGGGCGTGCCCGGTTCGAAGCGGGCGCCGC
The DNA here is from genome assembly GCA_036351115.1 of Lysobacterales bacterium. GTDB lineage: Bacteria > Pseudomonadota > Gammaproteobacteria > Xanthomonadales > SZUA-36 > Marinihelvus. The sequence goes on from JAZBOL010000053.1 coordinate 18,082, forward strand.
CGGGATGTACCGCCCGCTCCGGGTCGTCGAAGCGAAAGGGGTTTTCCAGCATGCGCCAGCCCTGCTTGAGCGGCGCCAGGCGGTGCCGCCAGCGTTGGCTGCAATAAAACAATCCCAGGCCCTCCGGTGCCATCTGCCACTTGTGTCCGCCGGCCGCCAGGCAATCGATCTTCGCCGCCTCGACATCGATGCGTAACGCGCCGAAATGCTGGATGGCATCGACGAAGAACAGCACGCCGGCGCTGTGACAGGCCGCTCCCAGGCGTTCGAGGTCGAGACGAAAGCCGTCGGTCCAGCGCACGGAAGAGACGGCGAGGACGCGGGTGCGTTCATCCATCGCGGCCAGCAGGGCGCCTTCCGGATCCTCCGTCGCGTCGACGTCCACGCTGCGCCGTGCGACGCCGTCGGCCTCCAGGGCCTGCCAGGCCATGCGGTTGGTGGGAAACTCCTCCCGGGCGGTGACGAGGTTGTCACCGCTTCGCCAGTCGAGGCCGCGGGCCACGATATTGATGCCTTCCGTGGTGTTGGGCACCAGGGCGATGTCGCTGCCATCGGCCGAAGCGTGCAGCAGTCGCGCGGCACGCTCCCGGAGCGCCTGTTCGTTTTCGACCCAGTCGGGGAAGTTCGCCGGGCCGTCCTGGTTGTTCCAGGCGGCGAACCGTTCCACGGCCCGGCGGGTTCGCGTCGGCCAGGGCGAGACCGCCGCGTGGTTGACGTAGGTCCAGCGTTCGAGGCTGGGGAATTCTTCGGCGATGTCCTGCGGACCGGGCTGCGTGCCCGGCGCGCCGCTGGTGGTGGAATCCATACCCCTATAATGCGAGGCGGCCACCGCGGTTTCCACCCTCGCAAGCCCCGAGGACCCCTTGCATGCGCGCCATCATTCACGTGGACATGGACGCCTTCTATGCTTCCGTCGAACAACGGGACCGGCCGGAATTGGCGAGCCAGGCCGTTATCGTCGGGGGCACGGGGCGGCGGGGGGTTGTCGCCGCCGCGAGTTACGAGGCCCGGTCCCTCGGTGTTCGATCCGCCATGCCCACCGCGCAGGCGCGGCGCCTGGCGCCCCGGGCGCACTACGTCCGCCCCCGCATGGAACGCTACCGTGAGGTGTCACGCCAGGTGTTCGACGTGTTCCGCAACTACACACCGCTGGTCGAGGGCCTGTCCCTCGACGAGGCGTTCCTGGACGTCACGGGAAGCCTGGCGCTCTTCGGCAGCCGCGAGACCATCGGTCAGCGCATCGTCGCCGATATCCGGGAAGTCACGGGACTGCAGGCCAGCGTCGGCCTGGCGCACAACAAATTCCTTGCCAAACTCGCCTCGGACGCGGACAAGCCGGCGGGTTTCGTGTCCGTGCCACCGGACGGCGTGCGACGCTTTCTCGATCCCATGCCCATCGGTCGCCTGTGGGGCATCGGCAAGAAAACCGAGCCGAAGTTGCGCGCCCTGGGTATCCTCACCATCGGGCAGCTGCGGCGCGCCGACCCCGGCGCCCTGCGTGAGGCCCTGGGCAACCGCGGCGGCCACTTTCAGGCCCTCGCGCGGGGGGAGGACGACCGCGAAGTGCAGCCGGTGCGGCCGGACAAATCCATCAGCCACGAACAGACGTTCTCGGAGAACCTCGAGGATGCGCGGGAGATGAGGGCCGAATTGCTGCGCCAGGCGGAAAACGTGATGCGACGGGTCCGGGCCCAGCACCTGGCGGCCAGCACCGTCACGGTGAAGATCCGGGACCACCGGTTTCACACGGTGACGCGCAGCCTGACCCTGCGGGCGTCGACGCGTTCCACGCGAACCGTTTACCAGGCGGCAAGCGGCCTGCTGACACGCTGGCTGGAGACGAACAAGCACACCCCGGTGCGACTGCTCGGGGTCGGCGTCAGCAAACTGGAGGAGGGGGTCGAACCGCGGCTGGGGGATCTCGATGAGGCGCTGGACGACATAACGGACCGCTTCGGTGCGGGGATGGTGACCCGGGGGCTGGCGCTCAGGAAGCCGCCGGCCTGAGCCGACGGTCGATGCGGCTTAGCTCGTCGAGACGCAGCCATGCCGCGGAAGGGAATTCGAGCGCATCAGGCCTCTTTCGCCGGCGAACGCAGCTCTTTTCTCAGGATCTTGCCCACGTTGGACTTGGGCAATTCGTCGCGGAACTCGATGAGCTTCGGACGCTTGTAGCCGGTGAGCTGTTCCTTCGCGAAAGCCTTGACCTCGTCGGCGGTCAGGCTCTCGTCTTTCTTGACGATGAACACCTTGACCACCTCGCCGGAGTGTTCGTCCGGTTCGCCCACGGCCGCGGCCTCGAGGATTTTCTCGTGGGTCACGAGCACGTCCTCGATTTCGTTCGGGTACACGTTGAAGCCGGAAACCAGGATCATGTCTTTCTTGCGGTCGACGATCTTGAAGTAGCCTTCCTCGGTCATGAGCGCCATGTCGCCGGTGCGCAGCCAGCCGTCCTCAGACAGTACCTTGGCCGTTTCTTCCGGCCGCTGCCAGTAGCCCTTCATGACCTGCGGGCCCCGGATGCAGAGCTCGCCGACCTCGTTCGGGGGCAGCCAACGGCCGTCCTCACCGAGAATCGCGGCGTCCGTGGAAGAGATCGGCAGGCCGATGCAGCCGTTGTATTCGGGAAGGTCCATGGGATTGATGCACGCGGCCGGCGAGGTTTCCGTCAGGCCGTAGGCTTCGACGAGGGTCACGTTGGTGACCTCGGCCCAGCGCTCGGCCACGGCCCGCTGTACGGCCATGCCGCCACCCAGCACGAGCTTCAGGTGGGAGAAATCCAGCTGGTCGAAGCCTTCCGTGTTCAGCAGGCCGTTGAACAGCGTGTTCACGCCGGTGATCGCGGTAAAGCGCTGCTTGCCCAGTTCCTTCACAAAGCCGGGCATGTCCCGCGGATTGGTGATGAGTACGTTGCAGCCGCCGAGCGCCATGAACACCAGGCAGTTCGCCGTCAATGCGAAGATGTGATAAAGCGGCAGGGCGGTGATGATCACCTCGTTGCCCACCTGGAGATTGCCCAGCCAGGCCTTCGCCTGGAGCATGTTCGCGACCATGTTGCGGTGCGTCAGCATGGCGCCCTTGGCCACGCCCGTGGTGCCGCCGGTGTACTGCAGAAAGGCGATGTCGTCGAATCCCAGGGTCACGGGGGTCAGTGGGTGCTTTTCCCCGGCGTCCACCGCGTCCGTGAAGCGTTCGGCCGTGGGGAGGTTATAGGCCGGAATGGCTTTTCGGACATATTTGAGCATGAAGTTGATCAGCGTGCCCTTCGGGAAACCGATCATGTCGCCCACGCCCGTGGTGAAGATGAACTCCACCGGGACTTCGTCTTTCACCGACTCGAGGACGTGCGCGAAATTGTCAACGATGACGATGGCGCGGGCGCCCGAGTCCACCAGCTGATGGCGCAGTTCCCGCTGGGTGTACATGGGATTGGTGTTGACCACCACGAGACCGGCGCGCAGCGCCCCGAACAGCGCCACCGGATACTGCAGGATGTTCGGCATCATGAGGGCGATGCGGTCACCTTGCTTGAGCCCCCTGGCTTGCAGGGTGGCTGCGAAATTGCGGCTCAGCCGGTCGAGGTCGCCGAAGGTGAGCGTCGCGCCGAAATTCTGGAAGGCGGGCCGTTCCCGGTAATCGTCACAGCTCTGGGCAAGGATGTCGACCACCGAGTGGTACTGGTCCAGGTCGATCTCGGCGGGTACGCCGTCCATGTAATGCTTCAGCCAGGGCTTGTCGCTCATGCCAGGAAACTCCGCGTCATCATCCGAGGGTAAGCGAGCATTGCATCACAGCGCTCCGGAGGTGACAAGCGCATGACCGGGTGACTCGGCCCGCACGGCTTGCCGCGAGACGCGGCGGGCATGCCACGCGTGCGTTTGCCCGGTGCTGGGGACCTGCGTATTATCCGGGTTGCTTAGCAACGAAACTCTGGCGCCGGCACGGCGGCGGAACGAGCGTCGACCAGGCGCGTGAGGGGAGCCGCCAACCCATGGGCGAACAGAACGTCAAGCGGAACACGGACGAGGCCGAACGCCAGGCCTTCATGAAGTCGCTTCTGATCGAAGTGCAGGCCCTGGAGACCATGCTCGACAAGGGCATGATCGAATCCGGCAAGCGGCGCGTCGGCGCCGAGCAGGAGATGTTCATCATCAAGCCTTCGGGCCAGCCGGCCATGAAGGCGCTCGACCTGCTCGAAACCATCGACGACGAGCGCTTTACCCACGAGATCGGCCTGTTCAACCTCGAGGCCAACCTGGGTGTCCAGGACGTGGACGCGCACTGCCTGCGTCGCATGGAGGCTGAGGCCAACGAGATCTACTCGATGGCCCGGCAGCATGCCCAGGCCGCAGGGTGCGATATCGCCCTGGTCGGCATTCTGCCCACGCTCACGCGGGATCACCTCACCCTGGACGGCATGGTGCCGACGGTCCGCTACAAGGCCCTGAACGACGCCCTGCGGGCCCTGCGCGGCAAGGATTTCGAATTCACCATCAACGGCATCGACCAGCTGACGGTGAAGCATGACAACGTCATGATGGAGGCCTGCAACACCAGCTTCCAGGTACACCTCCAGACCGACCCGAGTCAGTTCACCCGGGTGTATAACATCGCCCAGCTGGTCACGGCGCCGCTCATGGCGGCCGCAGTCAACTCACCGATCCTGCTCGGCCACCGCCTGTGGCACGAAAGCCGTATCGCCGTGTTCGAGCACTCCATCGACGCGCGTTCCGAGACGCACCAGGCCCGGGGGCTGCGACCCCGCGTGCACTTCGGTGAGCATTGGGTGGACGACGGCGTGGTGGAAATTTTCAAGGAGGACATCGCGCGCTTCCGGGTGATCCTGACCACGGAATGCGAGGAGGACGTGCTGGGCATGGTGGAGCGCGGAGAAGCCCCGAAGCTCAACGCCCTGCGCCTCCACAACGGCACCATTTACCGCTGGAACCGCCCCTGCTACGGCGTGCACAACGGCGTGGCGCACCTGCGCATCGAGAACCGGGTCATACCCTCGGGTCCATCGGTGCTGGACGAAATGGCCAACGCGGCGTTCTTCTTCGGCATGGTGGCCGGCATGGCGACGGAGGAGGGCGACATCCGCGATCGCCTGGCCTTCGAACACGCCAAGTCCAACTTTCTCGCGTCGGCCCGGGAAGGCCTGCGCGCCCAGCTGCACTGGTTCGACGACCAGTACCTGACGGCGCAGCAGTTGATTCTGGATCAGCTCCTGCCCCTGGCGCGCCGCGGTCTCACCGAGGTGGGCATCGATCCGGATGACGTCAAGCGTTACCTGGACGTGATCGAGCGCCGCGTCGAACTGCGCCGTACCGGCGCCCGCTGGTTGCTCGACTCAGCCCAGGAGATGCACAAACAGGGCACCCTGGACCAGCGCATGCGCTGCCTCGTCACGAGCATGGTGGAGCAGCAGTCCTCCGGTGAGCCGGTCAGCCACTGGAAGCTGGCGGAGTTTTGCGAACGTCTTGATTTCCGGGACAGCTACCGCACCGTGTCCCAGTTCATGGTCACGGACCTGTTCACGGTGCGCGCCGACGACATCGTCGACTTCGCCGCCTCGCTCATGGACTGGCGACATGTACGCCACGTGCCCGTTGAAGGGGACGACGGTGAACTGGTCGGCCTCGTGTCCCACCGGGCCTTGCTCCGCCTGGTGGCGACCGGGCGGCTCGGACCCGATCGCAAGGTGACCGTGAGCGAGATCATGACCGCCAACCCGGTCACCGTGACGCCGGACACGAGCACCGTGGAGGCCATTCGTCTCATGCGCGAGGGCAACATGGCCTGCCTGCCGGTGGTCAAGAATCAGAAGCTCGTCGGCCTCATCACGGAGCACGACCTCATCGTGGTGTCCTCCAAGCTGCTCGAGCGGTACCTCGACGAGGAAGAATGAGGCGGGAACGAATGAGGATGCCCGGACGCCCATCGCCGCGGCGTTTCGGCGCCGGTGTACCGCTTCCTGCGATGATCCTGGCCGTGTGCCTGGGCCTGGCCGGCTGCGGCCCGTCGGGCACGGTCGAAGAGCAGATCGAGGCGAACATCGCGGCCATGGAGGCCGCCGGGGAAGCCGGGGAGCGCGGCGCGTTCATGGACCATGTGGCCGACGGCTTCGAGGCCCAGGAAGGCCGCATGACCCGCGAAGATTTCCGCCGCTTCCTGTTCCTGCAACTGAACCAGCAGCGGCGCCTTCGCGCCCAGCTCTTTCCCATCACGGTCGAGACCCGGGGCCCCAACCTCGCCGAAGCACGCTTCAGCGTGCTGCTCACCGGTGGCGGCGGACTGATCCCGGACGAGGGGGAGTTGTTCAGCGTCCGCACCGAATGGGTACTGGAGGGCGGCGACTGGCTGCTGTGGCGCGCCGACTGGACGCCGGTCACGCCCTGAACGCCATTCTCACGGTTTGAGAACGGGCGCAGCCATGCTGGGGCATGGCAACGCCCGTCGAGCAACTCACCCTGCCCACCGGCCCGGTCGAAGCCGATGCCGACCCGCCGGTGGCGCAGTCACCGGCCGACCGCGAACTCGGGCGTCTTTTTTCCCCGGCGGTCAGCCGGTGGTTCCGCCAGGCTTTTCCGGCGCCCACACCCACCCAGCTCGATGCCTGGCGCAGCATTCGCTCCGGCCGGGACACGCTGGTGGCCGCGCCCACGGGCAGCGGCAAGACCCTGGCCGCGTTTCTCTGCGCCATCGACGACCTGGTTCGGGCGAGGGCCCGAGCGCCCCTCGAGGACCGGGTGCACGTGCTCTACGTGTCGCCCCTCAAGGCCCTGTCCAACGACATTCACCGCAACCTCGGCGACCCCCTGGAGGGTATCGAAGGGGAACTGGCCGCTGCGTGCGAGCCCGCCAGCGGCATTCGCGCCGCGGTGCGCACCGGTGACACCCCGTCGGGGGAGCGGGCGAAGATGGCGAGGCGTCCGCCGCACATCCTCGTCACCACCCCCGAATCCCTTTACCTGCTGCTGACTTCCGACTCCGGCCGGCGCATGCTTGGCGGCGTCGAAACGGTCATCCTGGACGAAATCCATGCCGTGGCGGGCAACAAACGGGGCGCCCACCTGGCCCTGTCCCTGGCGCGCCTCGATGCGCTCATCGGTGTGCCACCCTCGCGCATCGGCCTGTCCGCCACCCAGAAGCCCATGAACGCCATCGCCGGGTATCTCACGGGGGGCGGAGACTGCGCCATCGTCGACAGCGGCCACCACCGCGACCGGGATCTGCGCATCGAACTCACCGAATCCCCGCTCACGCCGGTCATGGCCAACGAGCACTGGGCCGAGGTGTACGACCGTTTGGCCGAGCTGGTCGAAAACCACACCACGACTCTGGTATTCGTCAACACCCGGCGCCTGGCCGAGCGCGTGGCGCGGCACCTCGCCGAGCGGATCGGCGAGCACGAGGTCATGGCGCACCACGGCAGCCTGTCCCGCAAGCACCGTTTCGAGTCGGAGCAGGCGCTCAAATCGGGCCGGTTGCGGGTGCTCGTGGCCACCGCGTCCCTCGAGCTGGGCATCGACGTCGGTTCCGTGGATCTCGTGTGCCAGCTTGGCACCCCCGGCAGCATTGCCGCGTTCCTGCAGCGGGTGGGGCGCTCCGGTCACCAGGTGGGCGGCACGCCGAAGGGGCGCCTGTTTCCCACGACCCGTGACGACCTGGTCGAATGCGTCGCCCTGCTGCGCGCGGTGGAGGCCGGCACCCTGGACGCCATCGTGTTCAACGAAGCGCCGCTGGATGTGCTGGCCCAGCAGGTGGTGGCCGAAGTCAGCGCCCGCGAGTGGCGCACGGCGGATTTGCTGCAGGCGTTCCGCAGAGCCTGGCCCTATCGTGAGCTGGAGGCGGCGGATTTCCACGCCGTGGTGTCCATGCTGGCCGAGGGCTACACCACCCGGCGCGGGCGTCGCGGCGCCTGGTTGTTTCACGACGCGGTCAACGGCCGGCTACGGGCCCGGCCGGCGGCGCGCCTCACGGCGCTGCAGAACGGCGGCGCCATTCCGGACCAGTTCGACTACGACGTCATTCTCCTGCCCGGCGGACAGCGCATCGGCTCCCTGGGCGAGGATTTCTCCTTCGACAGCGTGCCCGGAGACATCTTCCAGCTTGGCAACGCCAGCTACCGGATCATCAAGACCGAGCAGAGCCGTGTGCTGGTGGAGGACGCGCACGGCGAGCCGCCGACCCTGCCGTTCTGGTTCGGTGATCGCCCCGGCCGCAGCGACGAACTCAGTGAGGCCGTCGCCGGCCTGCGCGAGGAGCTGGTGGGACACTTTTCCACCGGCGGACCGCAGCGGGCCTTCGACGCGCTGGTAGACGAGGGCTTCGGCGAGCCCGTCGTCGAGCAGCTCGTCGCCTACCTCCACGCCGCCTGGCAGGCGCTGGACGGCCTGCCGACCCGGAACCGGGTCATTCTCGAGCGTTTCTTCGACGACACCGGCGACATGCACCTGGTGCTCCACGCCACCCTGGGCTCGCGCATCATGCGCGCCTGGGGCCTGAGCCTGCGCAAGCGGTTCTGCCGCCAGTTCAACTTCGAGTTGCAGGCGGCGGCGCTGGAGGATTGCCTGATCCTGTCCCTTGGCGAGACGCACAGCTTCGATCTCGAGGAGGTCATGGGCTATCTCAAGCCGGAAAGCGTGGAGCCGACACTCGTGCAGGCCCTGCTCGACGCACCCATGTTCGAAGCGCGCTGGCGCTGGAACGCCACCATCGCCCTGGCGGTCCAGCGCATGCGCAACGGCAAGCGCCTGCCGGCCCAGTGGCAGCGCAACCAGGCCGAGGATCTGGTCTCCGTGGTGTTCCCGGACCAGATTGCCTGCGCTGAGAACCTCAGCGGCCACCGCGAGGTCCCGGACCACCCGCTGGTGAAGCAGACGATCGGCGACTGCCTGCGGGAAACCATGGACATCGACGGCCTGGTGCGTGTGCTGGAAGCCCTCGGCGAGGGCGGCATCGAGGTGCGCTGTGCCGACCTCACCGGGCCGTCCCCGCTGGCCCGGGAAGTGATCAGCGCGCGGCCCTACGCGTTCCTGGACGACGGCGAGGCCGAGGAACGCCGCACCCGCGCCATCAGCGGCGGACCCGCGGACCTGGGTCAGGCGGACACCCTGCGCATCGTCAGCCGCGCCGCGCGCGACCAGGTGCGCGACGAGGCCTGGGCGCAGCCGCGCAACCCGGACGAGTTACACGACATGCTGGTGCAGTTCGGCGGCCTGGCCCGGGCCGAATACTCCACGGGCAACTCGCTGACCGGCGCCCCGGGCGACGCCACGCGCTGGCCGGCCTGGTTCTCCGCACTCCGGTCGGAGCACCGCGCTGCCTGCCTGGTGACGTCCGACGAGCAGCGCCTCTGGATTGCCGCCGAACGGGTGCCGGAATGGTGCAGCCTCCACCCCGAGGCCCGCCTGTACCCAGCCATCGACGCCGCACCGGGTACGGCGAGGGACTGGGATCCGGACGACGCACTGGTGGCCCTGGTACGGGACCGCCTCGCCGGCCTCGGTCCGGTGACCCGGGCGCAGCTGGCCGATGCGCTGGCGGTCAGCGAAGCAGCTGTCGATCAGGCCCTGTTGCGCCTCCAGGGCCAGGGCTACGCCGTGCGCATGGAGCAGGACGATGTAAAGGAGTTGTGGTGCGAACGCCGTCTTCTGGCCCGCATTCACCGCTACAGCCGTGAGCGCCGGCGCCAGGCCGTCAAGCCCGTCCCGCCGGAGGCCTACCTGCGCTTCCTGGCGCGCTGGCACGCCCTGGACAATCCCGCGAGCCTGGACCTGGCCCTGGAACGCCTGGAGGGCTGGGCGGCGCCGGTCGCGTGCTGGCTCAACGCGCTGCTGCGCTCCCGCGTCGCCGTCCCGGACGCCGGCACCCTGGACCGGCATTTTCTCAGCGGCCGGTTGAACTGGTTTCGTCCGCCCACCGCCCGGGGGGAGGGGCGGCAGGTGGTCGCCGGCTCGCCCGTGGCGCTCGTGCCGCGAGGACACCTGGACGACTGGCTCCAGGCCGGCGCGCTGCCGCAGCCGCCGGCGTTCGAAGGTAGCAGGGCGGTGGAACGGCTCGTGGCCGTGCTTCGTGACGGCGGTGCGACCTTCCAGGATGACCTGGTGCGGGCAACGGGTTTATCGGAAGCCGAAGTGCAGGAAGGGTTGCGTTCCCTCGTCTACGGGGGCGCCGTGACCGCGGATGCGTTTTCGCCGCTTCTCACCCTGCTGACGCCGGAATCCCGGAAGCGCCGTAAAGGCCTGAAGCACAGTGGAGCAGGGCTGCCCATCGGCCGCTGGAGCCTGCTCGAAGCGCCGGCCGAGAGTGACGACGGCCCCGGCCCCCAGGCTCGCCGCACGGAGCGCCTCGCAACGATCAGCCTGGCGCTGCTGAAGCGCTACGGCGTGGTGTTCCGCGCCGTCCTTCAGCGCGAGCCCCTGCTGCCGCCCTGGCGAGATCTGCTGCACGCCCTGCGCCGGCTCGAGGACCGGGGCGAGGTGCTTGGCGGTCGCTTCGTCGATGGATTCTCCGGGGAGCAGTTCGCCCTGCCCGAAGCCGCCGGGCTGCTTCGCCAGTGCCAGCGGCCCGCCGATAACCCGGCCATGGCCGTCCTCAGCGGCGCCGATCCCCTGAACCTCGGCGGTATCCTGGTACCCGGCCCCAAAACCCCGGCGCTGGCCGCACACCGCATTCTGCTCGAAGACGGCCTCCCCACCGCACGCCTCCTGGGCGACACCCTGGAGACGCTTCCGGCCGCCAATGGCGGGACCCGGCAGCGCGCGGAAGAGCGCCTGCGAACCCTCACCCCGTTTCGTCGCTGATATGCCACAGCGGGTTTCCCCCGCTTCGGGATCGGGGCGCTGCGTGACGGCTCGGCGGGTTTCCCCCGCTGCCGGACCGGCCGGAAAGCCCAGGGCCCAGGACCCGTACCCACGCCACCGAGTTACCCCGCGTGGACGACCCCGTGCGCTCCGGAAGCCTCACTGGCCAGCTGCCTCAGCACGTAGTGCAGGATGCCTCCGTGCCGGTAGTACTCGACTTCCTTCGGCGTGTCGAGGCGCACCACCGCGGTGAAGTCGACCGTGCTGCCGTCCTCCCGGGTGGCGGTGACCTGCACCGTGTCGGCAGTGCCGTCGCCGAGGCCGATGATGTCGTAGGTTTCCGTCCCGTCCAGGCCCAGGGATTCGGCGTTTTGCCCATCCTCGAAATTCAGAGGCAGCACGCCCATGCCGATCAGGTTGGAGCGATGAATTCGCTCGAAGCTTTCCGTGATCACGGCCCTGACGCCGAGCAGCTGCGTACCCTTGGCGGCCCAATCGCGGGAGGAGCCGGTGCCGTATTCCTTCCCGGCGACCACCACGAGCGGTGTGCCCTCGGCCTGGTACTTCATGGCCGCGTCGTAGATGGACATCTCTTCGCCGGAAGGCTGGAAACGCGTCCAGCCGCCTTCCGTGCCCGGCGCCAGCTCGTTTCGCAGGCGAACGTTGGCGAAGGTGCCGCGCATCATGACCTCGTGATTGCCGCGGCGGGAGCCATAGGAGTTGAAATCGACTTTCGACACGCCGTTGGCCTTGAGGTAGTCGCCGGCCGGTGAATCCTCCTTGATGGCCCCGGCCGGGGAGATGTGGTCCGTGGTGATGCTGTCTCCCAGCTTGGCGAGGCAGCGGGCGCCGGTGATATCGCTCACGCCGGGCACGTCCATGACCATGTCGGTGAAGTAGGGCGGATTCTGGATGTAGGTCGAATCGTCCTCCCAGGCAAACATGTCGCCGGTGGGGGCGTCGATGTTCTTCCAGCGCTCGTCGCCCTCGAAGACGCTCGAGTAGCTCTTCTGGAACATCTCCCGGGACACGCTGGCGGCGATGGTTTCCTGGATCTCGTGGGCCGAGGGCCAGATGTCCCTGAGGTACACCGGCTGGCCGTCGGCGCCCTCGCCGATCGGGTCATTGACCAGGTCCATGTCAAGGCTGCCGGCCAGGGCGTAGGCCACCACCAGCGGCGGTGAGGCCAGGTAGTTCATTTTGACGTCGGCGTGCACCCGGCCCTCGAAGTTACGGTTGCCCGACAGCACGGAGCCCACGACCAGGTCGTTCTCCCGCACGGCCTCGCCGATGGCATCGGGCAAGGGGCCCGAGTTGCCGATGCAGGTGGTGCAGCCGTAGCCCACCACGTGGAAACCGAGGGCCTCGAGGTCGTCCATGAGACCGGCTTCTTTCAGGTAGTCGGTCACGACGCGGGAGCCCGGGCCGAGGGATGTCTTGACCCAGGGCTTGACGTGCAGACCGGCCTTGACCGCGTTACGCGCCAGCAGGCCGGCGCCCAGCATGACGGCCGGGTTCGACGTGTTGGTGCAGGACGTGATGGCGGCAATGACTACCGCCCCGTCCTTGAGCTCGAAATCGGCGTTCTTGTAGTTGACGTTCACCACCGGCGGGGGCGGCAGGACCGGGTCGTGGATCGCCGTGTCACCGCCCTCGGATTCGAAGCGGTCGATGGCCGTGGAGCGGCGCTCTGCGCTCAGGTCGTGGCTGTGTTCGCGGTAATTGGCCTTCATGTCGGCGAGGAGCACCCGGTCCTGCGGCCGCTTGGGTCCGGCCAGGCTGGGCTGCACGTCCCCCATGTCGAGGGACAGAACGGCGCTGTAGGCAGCCTCGTTTTCCCCCGGCTCGCGCCACAGGGTCTGGGCGCGGGCGTAGGCCTCCACCAGCGCGGCCTGTTCGTCGGAACGTCCGCTGAGCTTGAGATAGCGAATGCTTTCCTCGTCGATGGGGAAGATGCCGCAGGTCGCGCCGTATTCCGGCGCCATGTTGGCGATGGTCGCGCGGTCCGCCAGGGGCAGGTGCGCCAGGCCGTCGCCGAAAAACTCCACGAATTTGCCCACCACGCCGTGTTCCCGCAGCATCTGGGTCACGGTCAGCACCAGGTCCGTGGCCGTGGCGCCTTCCGGCAGTTTGCCGGTCAGGCGGAAGCCGACGACCTGCGGGATGAGCATGGTGATGGCCTGGCCAAGCATGGCGGCTTCGGCCTCGATGCCGCCCACACCCCAGCCCAGTACGCCGATGCCGTTGATCATGGTGGTGTGCGAATCGGTGCCCACCACCGTGTCCGGATAAGCCATCAGACGGCCGTCCTGCTCAGCGCCGAACACCACCCGGGCCAGGTGCTCCAGGTTAACCTGGTGCACGATGCCCGTGTTGGGCGGCACCACCTTGAAGTTGCTGAAGGCGCTCTGGCCCCAGCGCAGAAAGGCGTAGCGCTCCCGGTTGCGCTCGAATTCGATGCGGTTGTTCAGGTCCAGGGCGTCGTGCGTGCCATAGCGGTCCACCTGCACGGAGTGGTCGATGACCAGCTCGGCCGGGGACAGGGGGTTGATCAGCCCCGGATCACCGCCCAGGTGTTTCATGGCGTCGCGCATGGCCGCCAGGTCGACGATGGCCGGCACGCCGGTGAAATCCTGCAACACGACGCGCGATGGGGTGAAGGCGATCTCCGTGGTCGGCTCCGCCCTGGGATCCCAGTTCGCGATGGCCTCGATGTCCTCCCGGGTCACGTCCACACCGTCCTCGTGGCGCAGCAGGTTTTCCAGCAGGATTTTCAGGGAAAAGGGCAGGGCGGAAATATCGTGCTGACGGGACAGCTCGGGCAGACTGTAGTAGCCAAACTCGCGTCCTTGGACATCCAGCGTGCGAAAGCAGGAAAAGGAATCGGCCATGCGAAACTCCAGGGGCGTTGAGGGAAGCCCTTATTATCGGCCATGCGCGTTTCCTTTTCAGGAAGCGGGTCGGATCAAGCGCCCAGGTACCGGACCGAAAAACGGATCCGCCTGGGGAAATCCGACCAGCGAGCGGCCGATCCGGATCAGCCCTGCAGCAGCGCCTCGGTCTTTGCCAGGAGCTTGCGCCGGCCGAAGAGCAGGTTGAAGCGCCCACCGCCCAGTTGCCCCCAGAGCACGGCGGAGCGAAGTCCGGCGAACAGCAGGGTGCGGATCCAGGCCACGGTGCGCGGGTTCTGCAGGTGCCGGGGATTGCCGTTGACCACCACCCGGGGCGTCAGGGTCGATATGGTTTCCGTGTAGAGCTGCGCCACCTCTTCGGCCCGGCGCTCCTCGCGCGTAGGTTCTTCGAGCTGAGCCGTCTCGGCCTCGATGCGTTCGAGGCCTTCGCCCACCGTGTTCATCATCACGCCGTTTTTCGAGAACTTGCGCTGCAGCTGGAGCAGGGCAACCGCGTGCTGAAGCGTGTCGCCATGAACGGCTTCGCCGCTGAGCACGCCGGCAAGCGTCTCCAGTCCCAGGCGCAAACGTTCACGGCTGCCGAAGATGTCCTCGACGCTGTCCGACTCGAGGCGAAACAGGCTGTCCAGGCTGGCCGTGGCTGCATAGCCGGACCAGGTCCCGTGTTGCGCCGCCTGCCGAACGAGCTCCGTGGCCTGGAAGACGCCGGCGAGGGCGAGGATCTGCGGGCTGCTGTGCCTGCTGTTCACGGCTGTTTCTCCGGTGCGATGGGTGGCGCGTTCATGGTGACGATGATACCGCCTCCGAGACATTCGTCACCGTCATACAACACGAGGGACTGTCCCGGGGTGGCGGCGCGCTGGGGTTCGTCGAAGGCGAGCACCAGCCGGTCGTTGTCGATCCGGTCCACGGTGCAGGCCTGGTCGGCCTGCCGGTAGCGAAGCTTGGCGGTGAGCCGGGCGCCGGCGGCCGGTGCTTCGCCCGTGACCCAGGTGAGCTGCTCCGCCGCGACGCGGGTTGACAGCAGCCAGGGATGGTCGTGGCCCTGGGCCGCCACCAGCGTATTGTGCGCCAGGTCCTTGTGCACCACGTACCACGGCGCATCCGGAAATCCTTTGACGCCGCCGATACCCAGGCCCTGGCGCTGGCCCAGCGTGTGGAACGCCAGGCCGTGGTGCGTGCCGATGCGCTGGCCCTCCGGTGTCTCGATCGGACCCTCGGTCGTGTCCACGTAGCGCGACAGGAAACTCCGGAAATCCCGCTCGCCGATGAAACAGATCCCCGTGCTGTCCTTCTTGTCGTGCACGGTCAACCCGGCGGCCTCGGCGCGGGCGCGGACCGCCGGCTTCTCCAGTTCTCCCACGGGAAAGCGGGTGCGGGCCAGCTGCTCGTGACCCACGGCATACAGGAAGTAGCTCTGATCCTTGTTGGTGTCCCTGCCGCGCAGAAGCCTCGCCCGCCCGTCCCGCAGCTCGGTGCGACAGTAGTGGCCGGTGGCGATGGTCTCGGCGCCCAGATCCTCGGCGTGATCGAGAAAGGTGCGGAACTTGATCTCCCGGTTGCAGAGAATGTCCGGGTTGGGTGTACGCCCGGCGCGGTACTCGGCAAGGAATTCCTCGAACACGTGATCCCAGTACGCGTCGGCGAAATTGCACGTATGCAGCGGCATGCCGATGCGGTCCGCCACGGCCTGCGCGTCCTGGGCGTCGATTTCCGCCGGGCAGGTGGCCAGGCGCTCGTCTTCCTCCCAGTTTTTCATGAACAGCCCCTCGATAGGCAGTCCCTGGTCCTGGAGCAGCAGCGCCGAGACGGACGAATCCACGCCGCCGGACATGGCGACCATGGTGAGACCGGGGCGGACGGCGGTGCTCGCCGCGTTGTGGGGGTCGGATCGGGTGCTCATGACGAAATCTCCACCTGTGACCCGCAAAATGGGGGTCAAGGTGTCGCATTCCAAATGCGCCGCCCCCACATCTTCCAGCAGGAAAAACGGTGCGATAGACTAAGGACATCATGGCGAAAGAATCGGAATCACACCAGGACCGCGGCCTCACGCTCGAGGAGGTCCGGCCTGAGATCAAGAAGCCGCCCCTGTACAAGGTGGTGCTGCTCAACGACGACTTCACGCCCATGGACTTCGTGGTCGACGTGCTGAAGATTTTCTTCAACATGGGGCACGACCGCGCCACCCAGATCATGCTCCACGTCCACACCCGCGGTAAGGGTGTGTGCGGCGTATTCACTTTCGAGATCGCGGAAACCAAGGTGGCCCAGGTCAACGAGTTTTCGCGCCAGAACGAGCACCCGCTCAAGTGCACCATGGAGAAAGCGTGAGGCACACCCGGGTGCTCCAGCCGAGGTAGGGCACCATGTTCAGCAAGGAACTGGAAATCACCATCAGCGAGGCCTACCAGGAGGCCCGCGGTCAGCGTCACGAATTTCTGACCGTCGAGCACCTGCTCCTGGCCCTGCTCGACAACTCCGCCGCCGTGAGCGTGCTCAAGGCCTGCAACGCCGACATCGATCGCCTCCGTGCCGAGGTGCGCCAGGTTATTTCGGAGACCGTACCGGAACTCGGCGACGAGGATGAACGCGACACGCAGCCGACCATCGGCTTCCAGCGTGTGCTGCAGCGAGCGCTGTACCACGTGCAGTCCTCCGGCAAGCAGGAGGTGACGGGCACGAACGTCCTCATTGCCCTGTTCAGCGAGAAGGATTCCTACGCGACCTACCTGCTGAACAAGAACGACATCACCCGCCTGGACGTGGTCAACTACGTGTCCCACGGCATCGCCAAGCTCGAAGGCGACAGCGACGACTCCGTCGTGCCCATGGACTCGGAGACCGTGGAGGAGGGCGGCGAGACGTCCCAGAGCCCGCTGGACCTGTACGCCACCAATCTGAACGAGCGCGCCCGCATGGGCATGATCGACCCGCTCATCGGCCGCGACAGCGAAATCGAGCGCACGATCCAGGTGCTGTGCCGCCGGCGCAAGAACAACCCGCTCTTCGTCGGCGAGGCCGGCGTGGGCAAAACCGCCATGGCCGAGGGCCTGGCCAAGCGCATCGTCGAGGGCGACGTGCCCGAGGTGCTCGACGACGCGGTGATCTTCGCCCTGGACCTGGGCGCGCTGCTGGCCGGCACCAAGTACCGGGGTGACTTCGAAAAACGCCTCAAGGCCGTGCTGGCGGAACTGCAGCGCCAGGAAGGCGGCGTGCTGTTCATCGACGAGATTCACACCATCATCGGCGCCGGGGCCGCGTCCGGCGGCGTCATGGACGCCTCCAACCTGATCAAGCCCGTGCTGGCCTCCGGCGAACTGCGCTGCATCGGTTCGACCACGTTCCAGGAGTTCCGGGGGGTATTCGAGAAGGACCGGGCCCTGGCGCGACGCTTCCAGAAGATTGACATCGTCGAACCGAGCATTCCGGAGACGGTGGAAATCCTCCGCGGCCTCAAGAGCCGTTTCGAAGAGCACCACCACGTGACCTATTCCGACGAGGCCCTCGTGGCCGCGGCGGAGCTGGCCGGGCGGCACATCAACGACCGGCACCTGCCGGACAAGGCCATCGACGTTATCGACGAGGCCGGCGCCCGTCAGCGTCTGCTGCCGGAGGAAGACCGCAAGGAAGAGCTCGACGAGCATGATATCGAAGAGATCGTGGCCCGCATGGCGCGCATCCCGCCGCGGCAGGTGTCCCGTTCCGACCGCGATGCGCTCAGGAACCTGGAGCGCGATCTGAAACTGGTCGTCTTCGGTCAGGACGACGCCATCGACGCCCTGTCCTCCGCCATCAAGATGGCGCGTTCGGGGCTGGGGGACGAGGACAAGCCCATCGGCAGTTTCCTGTTCGCCGGCCCCACGGGCGTCGGCAAGACCGAGGTCACGCGCCAGCTGGCCCTGACCATGGGCATCGAACTGCTGCGCTTCGACATGTCCGAGTACATGGAGGCGCACTCCGTGTCACGACTCGTGGGCGCGCCCCCGGGCTACGTGGGCTTCGACCAGGGCGGGTTGCTCACGGAAGCGGTGAACAAGACGCCGCACGCGGTGCTGCTGCTCGATGAAATCGAAAAGGCCCATCCGGACCTGCTCAACATCCTGCTCCAGATCATGGACCACGGAAAGCTGACCGACGCCAACGGCCGGGAAGCGGACTTCCGCAACGTGATCATCGTCATGACCACCAATGCCGGCGCCCGGGAAAGTGCGCGCCGCAGCATCGGCTTCATGGAACAGGACCACGCCACGGACTCCATGGAGATCATTCGCAAGGCGTTCTCGCCCGAGTTCCGTAACCGCCTGGACGCGATCATCCAGTTCGCCTCGCTCGACTTCGAGGTGATCCTGCTGATCGTGGACAAGTTCATCCTCGAGCTCGAAGCGCAGCTGGCCCAGAAGGACGTCGGCCTCACGGTCACGTCCGACGCCAAGGCCTGGCTGGCCGAGAAGGGCTTCGATCCGAAGATGGGCGCACGGCCCATGAAGCGGGTGATCCAGGAGCACATCAAGCGCAAGCTGGCGGACGACCTGCTGTTCGGCGAGCTGGCCGAAGGCGGCGACGTCAAGGTGGACCTGTCCCCGGACGGCGACGACCTGGTCGTCACCAGCCAGCGGCGCGACGACACGCCGCGCGCGCTCCCCGCGTCCACGGACAACTGAGTCACGGGCGGCGGCGCTTTCGCCGCCCGCCGGGGCGCAGGAGCGCACGAAGCCGGCGCGCAGCGTAAGCGCGGTCTGTTCTCGAAGGTGTGTCAGGCGGGGCGGGGACCCCGCAGCAAGCCGAACGGCTTATTTCATGCGGTAGGTAATGCGTCCCTTGGACAGGTCATACGGGGTCATTTCGACCTTGACCTTGTCGCCCATGAGGATGCGGATGTAGTTCTTGCGCATGCGCCCCGAGATGTGGGCGGTCACGATGTGACCGTTGTCCAGCTCAACGCGGAACATGGTGTTGGGCAGGGTTTCGAGCACCTTGCCTTCCATTTCGATTACGTCTTCTTTGGCCATGGTGTCCTGGCAGTCCTTGGAAAGGGCGCTATTGTGCCACAACGGGCGAGGAAAAAGGGTGGACCGGGCGGCCTCGGACGGTGCCAGCGCAGGTGTTGACACGGGGCGGGAAACGACTAGAATACGCATCCTCTTCGCGGGTGTAGCTCAGCTGGTAGAGCATCTCGTTGCCAACGAGAAGGTCGTCGGTTCAAGCCCGATCACCCGCTCCAAATTCAAAAAACCCGGTGTCCGCCCAGGCTCCGGGTTTTTTATTGCTTCCGGGGCGTGTAAACTCACGGTCCCTCACCAGTGGCCTGGTGGCAGAGTGGTTATGCAGCGGCCTGCAAAGCCGTGTACGCCGGTTCGATTCCGACCCAGGCCTCCATTTTTTCTCTCGATGCCATGACCCACTCCCTGGCGCTCATCGTCTCGACCTATAACCAGCCGGACTACCTGGATCGCTGCCTGTTCGCCCTCTCGAAGCAGAGTGACGCGGACTTCGAGCTGCTGATTGCCGACGATGGGTCAGGAAAAGAAACTCGTTCATTGATAAAGGGTTATCGTAATGTCTTCGGAAGTCGCCTTAAGCACGAATGGCAGCCCGACGAGGGCTTTCGCAAGACCCGCATCCTGAACCGCTGCATCCTGGCGACGGATGCCGATTACCTGGTGTTTACCGACGGGGACTGCATCGCCCACCCGGACTTCATCGCCGAGCACCGCCGGGCGGCGACGCCCGGGGCTTACCGCAACGGCGCCATCATCCGCCTGTCCGATGGGCTGTCGCAAGAGATCACGAAACCGCGGATCGAGGACCGGACCGTGTTCGACAGCGGTTGGCTCTCCAGAACCGACGGACGCTGGAATCGGCGCTATCTGAAACTGTCCCTGCCCCTGGGGGTGCGGCGCTGGCTCAACGGCCACCCCACCGCAAAGCTTTACTGGCTGGGCTCCAACTCGGCCTGCTGGCGCAGGGACGCGGAGGCTGTGAACGGCTTCGACAACCGCTTTACCTACGGCTTCGAGGACGGTGACTTCGGCAACCGGCTGGCCAACCAGGGCATCGAGGCGCTGACCGTACGCTGGACGGCCAACCTGCTGCATCTCGACCACGGGCGTCCCTATCGGAACGAGGACGAGTACCAGCGCAACCTCGCCATGCAGACCCGGCGGGAAGCGGGCGGCCGCACCCGCGCCATGGACGGGCTGGAGGAGCTTCGAGCCGCGCCAGGGGAGTGATTTGCAGGGAAAACCAGTCAATTGACTGTCTGTTGCGGACAAGCCGGCTTCGCCCTGTCCGGGCACCATGACGCATCACCCATGTGGAAGCGCCGTTATGGATCTGCCCCCCAGCAACCTGATTCAGTTTCTGGCCCGTTTCGGGGTTCTGTTCGTGATGTCGGGCCTGTGGATGGCCTATGTTGCCGACCAGCCCTGGTGGCTGGGGGGCGCAGCGGGATTCGGGGTCGCCGCGATGCTGGGCGTCGTGGTCAGCCTCGAGCGGCTGCGCCGCAGGCGCCAAACGCGCGTTCGTTCCCGCGATCGGCTCGAGGACCTGCTGTCCAGACTTTGATGCCGGAGCGGCTTGGCTTCCGACAGGGCAGGAAGGGAAGAAGCCCGGATGAGCCAGGAAAGAAGCGGGGCACGGGAGTGCGCACTCCCGTGCCCCTGGCCACGTCTGCAGCGACCCCCGCAGCGTAACCGGGCGCATTGTCCCGCATGGAGCGCATCTGTCAAGCCCGGCGGCGAACAACACCGGAATAAAACAGCGTGTATGCTCAGGAACGTGTTTGTGCAGGGTCTTGAGATGAATTGCAGCCGTTTTGCGTATGCCTACATAAGCCAACCTGCGCACCGCCAAGCGGGCACCAAGAAAGAGAAAGAATCGGGAATCGCGCCATGAAAATTGCCTTCGTCATCCTCGCCGCCCTGCTCATGAGCGCCTGCTCATCCCGGGTGATGCTGACCATAGAGTCCGATCCGCCCGGAGCCGCCGTGTACGAAGGCGGTAAATTCTGGGGCCACGCTCCGGTGACCCTGTCTTACATGGGCTCGAACGATTTCCGCGAAGGCGGCTGCATGGGCACTCAGCCGATCATGGTGCAGTGGGAAAGCGGCGCCCAGGCGCGCGTTTCCACCATCAACATGTGCAATACCCAGGCGCGGCAGCAGGACTACCTGTTCACCTACCCGGTGGGCTTCGGACCGATGGTCGCGTCGGATGACGGCGTCAGGCCGCCGCTGAAGCGCGTGGCTCCGAACGGCCAGCTGTACTGGGAGGTCACCCATGCCCCGAGCGAAAGCAAGCTGCGCTGCTACTCGGATGTGAGTGGCGACACGGTCAAGACCAACTGCAGTTGAGAGAACCGGGTGACATCATGAAAGGCGACACCGTCCAGTACGACGACCACGGCAATTTCCTGCTCGACGGCGAGGTGGAAAAGCAGTGGATGAAGCTCCACCGTGACATCCAGGCCGAGTACCGCCAGGAGCAGTGGGGCGCCTTCGTCAAGGGCACCGCCTGTGTCGCTGCCGTCGTCGCGATCGGTTACGTGTTGATCAGCGGCTTCAACCTGTTGATGTACTGAGCGCCGGCATTTCCGCCGGTTTCAGCTCCAGGCCTTCGGGCCATTCGATCTGCACCGCCACCGGCAGGTGGTCGGAATACCCCACGTCGATAACCTCCGCCCGCCCTGTTTTCAGGGTGCGGCTCACGAGGATGTGATCCAGGGACCGCTGCGGCTTCCAGGACGGGAAACTGGCCACGGCGCGCGTGGGCGCGTCCAGGTCGAGCTCGTCGCAGAACTGGCTGAGCTTGGCGCTTTCCGCCTCGGCATTGAAATCCCCCATGACCACCACGTGCCGCTGGCCCTGGAGCTGGTCGCGAAGGTATTTCAGCTGGCTGCCCCGGGCGAGCTGCCCGAGCGCGAGATGCACCACCACGATGGTGAGACCGGAGGCCCCGCCGAAATTGAGAAAGAGGGCGCCCCGGCCCGGGATGGCGCCGGGCAGACGGTGTTCCTCAATGGCGTCCGGCTCGTAGTGGGCCAGGAAACCGTTCCCGGAGTAGGCCATGGTGCCGACCTTCCGGTTCGACTGGTGAAACCAGTAGGGCATGGCCGCGTGGGTGGCGATGTAGCGTGACTGGTTGATGAAGCCGGAGCGCAGGCTGCCGGAATCGACCTCCTGCAGGCCCACCATGTCGTAGTCCATGACCAGCCCGGCGATGGCCTCGAGGTTTTCCTGGCGCACGGCGCTGGGCAGCAAATGCCGCCAGCTGCTCGTCAGGTATTCCCGGTAGCTGTTCGCCGGTGTCCCACTCTGGATGTTGAAGGTCAACAGCCGGAGGTGGTCCACGTCACCGGTGGGTCGAACGCCATGGGAATCCTGCTTGCTCACGCCGCCATTGTACGACCTGTTCGGTGTCCTGTCGTGATGACCCGCTTCAGCTCGCCAGCCGGTGATGCATGTCCTCGGTCCAGCCCTCCGTCAGCATGCGGTAAATCTTGTTTTTCGACCGGCTGAGGCGCGCGTAGGCCTGGCGCAGGTCAAGAATCAGCGTAATGCGGCGAAGGTTGCAGTTCAGCTCGCCGATCTCGTGTGTCGCCACGGGCACGAAGCCCATGACCCGTGTGTGGAAATCATAGGGGCTGTGCTGTTCGCCCTCGAACACGTCGGTGACGTAGTGGGAGAAACCCCGGCGGACCGTTTCTTCGCTGGCGGCGCGCATGAGCGAAGCGGCGAACACCACGAAACGACGGTATTCCGGAACCACGGCGAAACGGCCGATTTCAGCGATACGGTTGTTGCGGACGAATGCTTCCACATCGACGTCCAGGTTGGGGTCGATTTGAGCGAAGCCGTACTCCTGGTACAGCTCGATGGGGGGCTCGTAGAGGACACGCACCACGCCCACGGGCTGCGCACCGCGGTAGCAGGTGAACCAGGAAATGGCCTCCCGGTCCAGGTCATCGGCGGGAAACATCTGTTCCCTGGTCTGAACCCAGCGCTTTTCTTCGAGGTAGGTGGCCTCGAGTACGGCCAATGCGTCCTCGCGATCCTCGGGCGTTTCCACGCGTTTTACGGACAGTTCCCGGTTCATTGTGCTTCTCCTCAGCGGCGCAGGGCTTCCGGGCTCCAGCTTTTGCCGCTCAAGCTGGAGACGGTGTTCATGATGTGGGCGTGCCAGTCGCGCACCCGGTCCCTGGGCGCGCGTGGCTCGGGCGCGCCCGGCGCCATGGGTGCGCCGATGGTCAGCTGGAACGGCGCTCGTTCCTCGATGGGTCGCAGCCCCGTGTAGCCGGGAAAGCGCACACCCGCGGGGACGATGGGAACGCCGGTTTCCAGGGACAGGCGTGCTGCCCCGGCGTAGCCGCGCAGGAGGCAGTCTGGCCGCCGGTTCACCGTGCCTTCCGGATACACACCGACACAGGCACCCTCGGCCAGGCGTTGAGCCGCGCGGGCGAAGCCGGTCTCCTTGCGCGTGAACAGGGGTTTGAAGACATTCAGGAACTGCGGCCTGGCCGGCTTGCGGGTCAGCAGGATGGTCCCCCCACACCAGTAGATCAGGCCAATGGGCGGGATCAGGGCGAAATTCCAGTCAGCGAGAAAATGTACCCGGCGGCCGTCGCGCAGCCAGGCCAGCAGGCAGGGCAGCAGCAGGGCCTCGAGACGCTGACTGTGGTTCGCCACGAAAATGAACGGCTCGGGGCCCTGGACGTGTTCAGCGCCGTTTACGGAGAGAATTTTTCGGTGCCTCAACAACAGCATGCCCCGGGTTACGCTGCGCGAGAGCCATTGCCACTGCATGGCGGGCAGTGGTCTTGACCACACCTGGGCGCGGCTCAGGGCGGGAGGGCAACCAATTGATTTCTCCACAAAAACAAGGCCGTCTGTCTTGAAGCGTTCATGCTGGCACGGTTAGATGACTGCCCAGTGACCCAATGAAGACAGCCCCGTGACAGAATCCGGACCGACCGCTGGAAAGCCCCGCCGATTGCGCCTGAAGTCAGCGTTCGCCATGCTCGTTTCCGGGGGGCTCCTGGCCGCACTCATTACCCGGCTCGAGCCGGGCGAACTGGGGGCCGCCCTCGGGCGACTGGATATCGGAGAGGCCGGAATGCTCTTCGCCCTGTTCGGGCTGGCCATTGCCTGTACCGGCTGGCGCTGGAGCATTGGCTTGCGTCTCGCCCGGGTGCCCCTCGACGGCCTGCCCCTGGCGCGGGCTGTCCTGGGCGGGCACCTGTTTAATATGGTGTTCTTCGGCCCGTTGGGGGGCGACCTTGCCAAATCGGCGGGCTGGTCGCGCTGGTACGGCATCCCGCTCAGCGATCTCCTGGCGGCCTGTATCCTCGATCGAACGCTGGCGGCCTGGGCGGCGGTCGCGTTCAGCATCCTCACAGTCCTGCTGGTCTGGCTGGGTGGCATTCCCGTACAGGCGGAGGCCGGCCCACCTTCCGGTTGGGGCGGGTGGCTGCTTGGCGGACTAATCCTGTTGCTGGTCGTGGGCGGGGTGTTTTATCGGTTTCGGCGCCTGGCGTTCTTTCGACGGCTGGCCCGGTCTCTCCGCTCCACGGTGCAGGCGGCCCTTGCGCAACCGGGCGCCCTGGCCCGGGGCACGCTGCTCGGCTTGCTGGCCCAGGTACTCATGAGCCTGACCATGGGGCTGGCCCTGTGGTCCGTGACCACCGCGTCCATCGACTGGCTCGCGGTGGCCTGGACCTTTCCGATCATCACCGCCGTGGCGGCGCTGCCGACGAGCTTCGGAGGTGCGGGTGTGCGGGAGGCGGTCGCCGTGGTGTTGTTGTCCCGCTACGGCATACCCGCGGCGGACCTGGTGGCCGCCGGCCTGGTTTACCTGCTCGTGCAGGTGGCATGGGCGTTATTCGGCGCCGTACTTCTCGCCTGGGAGGAGCGGCGCTTCCTCGCGCAAGCGTGAGTGGGCGCCCCAGGCATCTCCCGCTGAGGGCAGTGGCAAGGGCAGCGCATCGGCATCGCTCAGTCCATCCGTACCGGGCTTTCCAGGTCCATTTCCCGGCGCCAGTCGGCGATCAGGCGCATGAACCCCGGGACCAGGTCGGGAAACTCTCCGACAACGTTGTCTGTTGACCGGGGATCGACCGTGACGTCGTACAGCTCCATGACCTGGCGCTCCGGGTACCATATGAAGTGCCAGCGCCGGGTGCGGACGTAAAAGCCGTCCTCCATGCGTGAGTACAGGGTGGCCGGGTCGTCGTCCCGGCTCCGGTCGCTGTAGCCGATGATTTCCGTCCGCTCGTCCAGCAGGCCGCCCTGGAGAGCGGTCCAGAGGGACTTGCCGGGCAGCTCGTCCGGGATGGGCAGGTCCACGATGTCGAGCACGGTCGGCACGATGTCCATGGCGGTGACCAGGCTGGTCGTGTTGAAACTGCCGCTGATGCGTCCGTTCCAGTAAAAGATGATCGGTGAGCGGAACGAGGTGTCGTAGAGTGCACCCTTGCCCTTGAAGCCGCCGCTGCCATAGGGCGGGTCGTTGTACGTGCCGCCCGGGTCCGCCTGGAATTCTTCCTGGGGCTCCTGGTCCCAGCCGTTGTCCGACATGTAAATGAACAGCGTGTCCTCGAGCAGTCCCCGGGACTGGATGTGATCCATGAGCCGGCTGACTCCGTCATCCCACCAGGTGATGTTCGCGTAGTAAGCCTTCGCCGAATTCGACAGGTTTTTGTGCTCGTAGAACTTGGTGTACTGGTACGGGGCATCCAGGGGCACGTGAGGCAGGGCAGGGCCGAACCAGACAAGGAAGGGCTGGTCCTGGTGACGGTCGATGAAGTCGAAGAGCGGATCCATGGTCTTGCGCACGAGGTCTTCTCCCTCAGCGCCCCACAGCTGGTAAAACCAGCCATCCTTGCCCCAGTAGCTGAAGTCCCAGCCGTCAGTCATACCCTCGGTAAAGCCGGCGTTACGGTAGGTGCGCTCCCACCACTTGCCGCCTTCCCAACTGGCGTAGCCCAGCTCCTGGAGCCTGCGGGGCAGGGCGTGGATCTCGCTCATGGCGTCCGCAGCGGCAACGGCTTCCCACTGGGCGCGTTCCGTATCGTCCATGGCGTCGACCTGATCCCGCCCCCGGCGCTGCTCGATGTAAGCGTTTTTCTGGTGGGCGTACTGCACCGGGTGCAACCCCGTGATGAGCGCGCGCAGGGAAGGGCGGCAGTAAGGGGTGGCCGAGTGTCCCTGGGTGAACACGAAGCCGCCTTCGGCGATGGCGTCCATGGTCGGCGTCACGACATGCTCATCGCCCATGAACCCAAAGTAGTCGTAACCGTGGTCGTCGCCGACCAGCAGAACGATGTTGGGCAGGCGATCCTCGGCGTGCGTGAGGCCGGTCACCCAGAGGAAAACGGTGGACATAAAAACACGCATTATCATTATTTTATCTCACTTATATAAAGCCAATAATTAAACATTCGCACCGGATCAACGGCCATGCAGACTCATGTGCAGCGCCTTGTAACCGTTGTGTCGGCGGTAGGCGGGCCAGTCCTCCCAGACCGGCGTTGATCCGTGAATCTCGAAACGCCTGACCCGTCGGCACAGCTGGCTGATCAGCGTCCGAAGTACCAGGCGGGCGTGGAAGGCGCCAAGACAGGTATGGGCGCCCCAGCCGAAGCCCAGGTGGCGGTTCGGCTTGCGATCGATTCGGACCTCATCCGCTGCGTCGAACACGGCGTCGTCGCGATTCGCCGACGCCCAGCACAGACCCACGCGATGGTCCGGCGCCACCGGGACGCCCTGAACGTTGGTCCCGTGAGGGCACACCCGGCCGATGAACGTCAGGGGGGATGCGACGCGCACGAATTCCTCGATGGCGCTGCGGACCAGGCGCTCGTCGCCGGCGCGCAGGCGCTCGAAATCCTCCGGATACTCCGCGAAATGCACGAGACTGAAGGTCACGAGGTTGATGACCGTGTCCCGGCCACCGGCAAAAGCGAGATTCGCGAAACCGATCATCTCGTCCCGCCTGAGGGGGCGGCCCCGGAATTCGGCCTGGACAAGGGCACCGAAGAAATCGTCCCCCGGAGACGCCTCGGCTCGGTCGAGCTCCCTTTCCAGGTAGGCATGCAGCACGTTTCCCTTCTGTTCACTCGACAGATCGTCACCGTGGAACACGTGCCGGCCCCAGCCAATCCATTCCTCGGCCGACTCTCGTGGCATGCGCAGAAGGAGGGCGAGGGCCCGGGACTGCAGGGGCAGGGCGAAGCCATACACCATTTCCGTCGGGCCGCTGTCCAGCACGGAATCGATGGCGTCCGCGATCAGGGGTTCCATTTCCGCAGCCATTTCCGGCGTTCGGGGACGGTTGAAGAACGGTTGCACGATGGCGCGGTAGTCCGTGTGTTCGGGGGGATCGGTTTCAATGGGCAGCTGTCGCACAGAGCGCACCGCGTCTTCGGCAGGCACGGGTACGCGAAAGGGAGCATTCGAACTGAAGGTGCCCGGGTCGCAGGCTGCCTCCTGGATGTCAACATAGCGAAGAATCATGGGTACGGATTCGCCGACAAAGTCGGATTCCAGTACGCCGCTACGCTCGCGAGCTGGTCGAAAAGGGTCATTGCGGTCCTGGTGGCTCATGGCCGCGCCTCCAGGACCGAATCTGGATACGGATCCTTCCGGTCTGGTGCTAACCAGTTAATGTCGTCCATATGCATTTCTCACGAACCATGCTGATGAGTCATCCAATCGGATGAAGATTTCCGCCCCTGTCTGCGCCTGAATGCCCGCAACTGATCGATGCTGGCGTTCAGGCGACAGAACTCCCTCGCTGAGTTTCAAGTGAACCGGGCGTTGGCGCGTCGAGCGCTTTGAGCATGCGGTTGAGGGCGACCTGTCGGAAAGCGGTATCGATGAGGGCCTCGATCTCTTCCCAGGAGATCCGATCCTGCACGTCCACTTCCACCCAGCCACTCGGGCCGTAGGAGGGCGGTGCGGTATAGCGGGGATCGTCCAGCATGAACGACTGCTGCTCGACGCCGACCAGAAACATGAGCCGCAGGCGATCGTCCGCAAAGCGCCCCCGAACGAAAGGACGCTTGCCGGCCCGCCAGGTCGCGCTGGCAACGAGATCCTCCGCCGTGGTTTCCGGCAAATCGCGGCAGCGCTTTGCCAGGCCGTGTGCACCAGGTCGGTGACCTGGGTCCAGGAAGGTGAGCTGGCCAGATCGATACCGGCATACCCCTTGACCCCCACGTAGGGTGGCACGAAGAAGTGTGTGGGTCCGTCAGCCAGCAGAGCCGCCTGATGCTCAGGCGTCGTTCCCAGCCAGATGGCGAGACGACCGTCGCCGTGATGATTGACGGCCCAGTACGCGTAGGTTTTGCCGCTGACCTTGAACACGGGGCTGCCGTGCGCGCTGGTTTGTTCGGTTTCAGGCAGGGCGGTGAGCAGTTCGAAGGCGGCCTGTTGAACGGTACGCTCCATGCTCCTCAGCATAGCAGCGGGTGTCGCTGGCACGAAGAAATCTGCCGTTCAGGGCCAGAAACCGTGGTTTTTTAGAGATTTGGAGACACCGGGACGGTGGGGTAGGGCAGGGCCTCGCGGCCATCCCTGGCCATGCGGCGGTGTCGCTTCGTGAGACACCAACACCTTACTTTGACTTCCTTGTCGGCGATGTTGTCGGTGCTTCCGTGCACCTCCGCCGCTCCTGCGAGACTCTTTGTGGGCTTTATATAACCATACTTTTCATCAGGATAAAAGCTTTTTTTTAAGTAAATTATATTAAAACGATAAATCTTACTGATAAATATCAATTTAATTTTGAAATTCTTCGTCCGGAATGGTGTTCTCGGGGGCCTATCACGGGGGTTTGAGGTGCCGGCGGCGACACTGTCCGCTTTGCCCCGGGAGACGATTCATGAGCCGGAAACCCAAGGACTCCACTGTTGCTTCAGCACCAGCGAGCGCCATGGAGCGATGGCCCGAACTACCCTTCGACGGCTGGGCCGATACGGCCGAGACGCTGCATCTCTGGACGCAGATCGTCGGCAAGGTGCGCATGGAGTCCCTGCCCTGGCAGAACCACGCCTGGCACGTGACCCTGTCGGTTACGCCTCGGGGCCTGACCACGGGCACCGCGGATCACGCCAACGGGAGCTTCAGCCTGGACCTCGACTTCTTCGATCACGAACTGCGGATCGCCACGGACGAGGGCCGGGTGGAACGGGTCGCCCTGGCGCCCCGGACCACGGCGGACTTTTACTCGGCGGTCATGGAGGCCCTGCGCGCCGCGAACCGGCCCGTCAGCATCCACACCATGCCCAACGAAATCGCGGACGCGATTCCCTTCGACCAGGACAGGCAGCACGACCGCTATGACGGGGAGGCGGTTCAGCGCTTCTGGCGCGTGCTGGCCTCCGCGGACCGGGTTTTCCGCGCCTTTCGGGCCGACTGGTGGGGCAAGGGCAGTCCGTCACATTTTTTCTGGGGTAGCTTTGACCTCGCCGTGACCCGGTTTTCCGGTCGAACCGCCCCAGACCACGGCGGCGGCATGCCGAACATGCCCCTGTGGGTCGCGCAGGAGGCCTATTCCCACGAGGTAAGCAGCGCCGGGTTCTGGCCGGGCGGTCGAGGCGTGTCCGGGCCGATCTTCTACTCCTACGCCTATCCGTCACCCGCGGGCATGGCCGAGGCCCCCGTGGGGCCCGAAGGCGCCGGCTGGTCCGAGGAGCTGGGCGAATTCGTGTTGCCCTACGAGGCCGTCCGCACGGCGACGGACCCGGACCTGGCATTGAGAACCTTTCTCGAAGATACCTTCGAAGTCGCGGCGAGGCTCGGACAGTGGACGCTGCCGGCCGGGCGCCGGCACTATCCGTCGACCTAAGGCGAGCCTGAGCGTCCGGATCGTCGGGGCGCGTTCAGGGAAGTGCCTGGACCGCCGCCTCCGTTCCGTCCATCCCGAGGAAGTCGAGGGTTCGTGCTTCCAGGTAGGAATAGAAAGGGTTCCATCGTTGCCGCAGCATGGCCGCCTCGGAGATGTGCAACACACCCCGTTCGCCCCGCAGCGTCGCACGACCGATCTGCACTCCGGGTGACGGCGGCGTCGGCGTAGCGCCGTAGAGGGAATCGGCCACGTCGAAGGGCAGGGCGACATGGGACAGGGAAAACACGTCCCGGGGCCAGGCCAGTCCCAGGTCCACACCTGCCTCGCTCATGCCGGCCGTGTCGAGATCGAATGCCGCGACTTCCGGTGAGCCCGGGGCGGTGTTGCTGACGACGGTGATGTCGTAGTCGTGGTCCGAGATCAGGGCGATGGCGTCGAGCGTGGTTTGCGGGTCCGAGGTCAGCAGCCCGTCGAGGTCGGCCTGCCGGTTGATGTCGAAGAGCACCAGTTCGTGATCGCCCCGGGGCAGGGGATTGAACAGGCGGGTGACGAGGGCGGGGGCGTTCACCGTGGCGTCCACCACGGACGAAAAGGCGAGGATCGGCGGCATGCGGCCCAGGACGTCGCCCTCGCCCAGCCGGGTCAGCTGCTCCTGCACTTCGGCCGTGAGCCGGTAGGACAGGTCTCCGGCGTTGACCGCGAAGGAACCGTACTTGAAGGGGTCGTACTCGACGAGGATATCGTTCCAGGCCAGTTTTTCCACGCCGAGCCAGTGCCCCAGTCGCGCCTGCCACACCGCGAACTTTGCCAGGGCGGTGACCTGGATTTCCGGCGACAGGAGCACCAGGCGATCCGGCAGGGGCAAGGTGTCGTCTTCGAGGGCCTTGAGAGCGGCGTGGAGGGCCAGGGCGGCGCCGTTGGAGTATCCGACGACATGCAGCGGTAACCCCGGGTGCTGCCGGTCGAGATCGCGCAGCGCCATCTCCACGGCGGCCGCCATGTCCTGCCAGCGGGTCTCCACCAGGCCGGAGGGGGCGGTGCCGTGACCGGGAATGCGCAGACCCACGACGAGAGCGCCGGCCTCGTGCAGGCGCCGACCCAGGGTGCGAAGACTGTAGGGCGAATCGGACAGGCCGTGGAGTAGCAGTACGATGGCGTCGGGGCGGGCCTGCTCCAGGATGAAGGTCCGGTTCCAGTTGCGCGGCCAGCGCCGCGGATCCGCCAGGGCGCCGCGCCGGTAGCGGTTGACGGCCTTGCCGTCTCCGGGGGGCGTCCGGTCGTACACCTCGCGCTCGAGTTGCTCGAACAGTTCGTCCTCCAGGGCGAGGTACTGCTCGAGGGTGTCGATGGGGGATCGTCGATCGAACTCGAGGTCCAGGTCCGCGTGATGCCAGGGGCCGAGATCCGGCCGCTGGTCCAACAGGTAGATGTAACCGGCGATGGCTGTGACCACGACGCCGACACCCGCCGCCGTCAGCCAGGCCGCGAGACGTTTGAGCCAGCGTGTCGTCGCCTTGCGCAGGGGCGACCGGGTCACGGCGAAACGTGCACCAGCACGCGCCGGCTGCCCGCGTGGTGGCGGTGTTCCCAGAGAAAAATGCCCTGCCAGGTGCCAAGCGCCAGCACACCGTCGACGACTGGAATGGCCAGGGACGTGGCGGTCAGGGCCGCCTTGATGTGCGCCGGCATGTCGTCCGGGCCCTCGAGGGTGTGGGTGTAGATCGGGTCGTTTTCCGGCACCAGGCGATTGAGCCAGGCCTCGAGATCGGCCCGGGCGCTGGGGTCGTAATTTTCCTGGATCAGCAGGCTGGCGGAGGTGTGCTGGATGAACAGGTGGCAGATGCCATCAGCGCGGTCAGCGCCCTGCACCGCGGTCGTCACCTGCGGCGTGATGTCGCTGAGCCCCTGGCCCGAAACGGAAACATCGATCTGCGTCGGCATGGGCGATATTGTCACACAGCCCGCGTTGGACTGCGTGGCGAAAGCGGCGGTTTTCGCACGCCAGGGCGAAAGAAGCCACCTGCGACAGATTGGTGCCCGGGGCGGGAATCGAACCCGCATGACCCTGAGGTCGAGGGATTTTAAGTCCCTTGCGTCTACCAGTTCCGCCACCCGGGCTTGCGTGGATTTTAACCGCAATGCAATGGACACGGCAGGGCGGTGCACGATCCGTCATCGCCTCGCCTATCCGCGGGTCGACCAGAGAAAGTAGACCGCCACGGCGGCCAGCAGCACCGCGAACACCCGGCGGGCCATCATCTGCCGGCCGGGGTGTTCGAACCAGCGGTTGACGCTGCCCGCCAGCGCCACGATGACGAGATGCACCGCGGTCGCCATCGCCACGTACAGGGCCGTGAGCAGCACGGTCTGAGCGACGAGGTTGCTTCCCGGCGCCACGAAGCTCGGAAGAACCGCCACGAAAAAAAGCCCCGCTTTGGGATTCAGCAGGTTGACGATCAGGCCGCGCCGGAAGTGCTTCACTTCGTCGCTATCGAGATGCGCGCGCTCCGGCGACACCTCCCGGGCTCCCCACCAGGCCTCGATCGCCAGCCAGCCGAGGTAGGCCGCGCCGCCCCAGCGCAGAACGGCGAAGGCCGCCGGCGAGGCGTTGATGACTGCAGCGAGCCCGAGGGCCGCGGCCAGGCCGATGATCGACAGGCCGAGCGCCACGCCGAGGGTGGCGGCCAGTCCGGCGCGACGCCCCTGCACGGCGGACACCAGCGCGAGATAGGTCATGTTGGGACCGGGCGTGAGCTCGATGAGCAGGGAGGTCAGCAGGAAGGCGCCGATGGTGGTCACGAATGTCCGGTGCTCCTTCAGGCGGGACCGTCATTCTAGCGAAAGCCGCCGGGGCAGGGCGCCTCAGCGCAGGTAGCGCCACTCCAGGAAGTAGCGGCGCTCCGCACCGGGGAAATAACGAAAGTTGCCGAAGGCGAAGTCGGCGCGCTCCGCGTAGAGGTCATTCAGCAGGTTCGTTACCCGAAGGTTCAGCTGGTGGCCGCTGTTGCCGAAGCGGTAAAAGCCGCGCAGGTGCAGCAGATCGTGGCCTTCATAGCGGCGCAGGTTCGACGGATCGATGAAATAGTCGCCCTGGTGCACCCACTCCAGCTCGGCAGTGGCATTCGCGGCCGGGTCCCAGCGCAGGCGCGTGCCGGCCAGCCACTCCGGGGCCGTGTCCACCGTGTTGCCCCTGACGATGCCCGATGCGGGGCGGTCGAAGGCGTACTCGTGGTTTGCCCAGGTGACGTTGCCGCCCAGGGACCAGCGCTCGGCGAACTGCCAGTCGAAGCTCGCCTCCAGGCCCATCGAGTCCGTCTCTCCATCGCTGACGTTGAACCCGTTGGCGTCCCGGAAGATGCTGTTTTTCTTGCGCATGAGAAAGCCCGTGACGTCCCAGCGGAGCCTCTCCAGGTCCTGGCGAACGCCCACCTCGATCGAGTCCAGCGTTTCGCTGTCGAGCTCCGCCACGGTCTGACCGCGCTGGAGCCGGTACAGCTCCGTGGCCTGGGGCGGCCGGAAACCGCGCGCAACGCGGAAGAGGAGGAAGGTCGCATCGTCCAGGCGCCAGCGCAGGCCGAGCTCCGGCGCCAGGTTGTCAAAGGAATCGCTCCGATCCGACGGCCGCGTGTACAGGCAGCCGCCGAAGCCGCATGCCGTGCCATCGTCCCGGGTGTTTCCGTCGAGCATGTTGTTGGTGTAGCCATAGTCGATGAGCTCGGCGCGCAGGCCCGCGGTTAGCGTCAGGAACTCGCCGAGGTCCCGCTGGTACTGCACCCAGGCGGCGCCCATGAGCTGGGTCACGTCGTAATCATAGTGAAAACCCTGCGGGCGTGTTTCCATAAGGAATTCAGATCCTTCCGTGGGGTTTTCCTGAAACTCGATGAGGTAACCGTCCGCCCATTCGACGTCCAGTCCAAGGCGCCAGTGGCCGCCGTCTGTCCAGCTGAACAGTACGCCGGCCGAATCCTGGCCATTTTGTTCGAGGGGTTTGCCCGGCAGGAAATGCTGCAGGAAGTCCATGTCGCTGCGGCGCACGTACGGAATCAGCTCGGTTTCCGGGCCATCGGACCGCGACCAGAGCCAGCGGCTGCTGGCACGGAAGGCCTGGACGGTGCGAAACGCCTCCGGGTTGAGGTTTTGCCGCCGCAGTACCGGGTCCTGGTATGCGTCCTCACCGAAGATGAATCCCGCCGTGTCCTGGTCCAGATCGGCCCAGGAAAACTGGGTTCTGACGTCCGCGCCCAGGGCTTCGGTGGTCCAAACGCCGTTGGCAAAGCCCTGGGTGAAACCTTCGTCTTCGCGAAAGCTGCCCGCGTCGGTCCAGTTGGCCAGCAGCGCCATCGAAGCTCCGGATACTTCAGCGCTGAGACGGTAATAGTCATCCGTACCGACCAGGACACCCGCGCCCACGGGGCGCTCGAGCGTCGGATCGCCGGAACTCACGTCGATCACGCCGTGCAGCGCGTTGGAGCCGTAGATGGCGCTGCCCGGGCCGCGTACCACGTCCACACGTCGAGCCTGGAGCAGATTTACCTCGAACAGGCCGTTGACGTTGCAAAAGCCCGCCGGGCGAATCGGCACGCGGTCCTCGAGGATCATGAACGCACCGCAGGCGCCGGGACCGGTCAACACCGGAGACCGAATGGAGATCAGCGATTCCTGGCCGGAGCCTCGGCTGACCCAGGTGCCGGGCGTACGATCGAACAGCTCGTTGGGATGGGTCGCGGCCTCGATCGCGATCTGCTCGCTGTCGAGTGTGGCGATGCCCGGAATGCTGCCCAGCTCCATTTGACGGGCCGTGGCCCGGACTTCGACGACCTCCAGGCGAGCTGGAGCGTTGTCAGGGGTACCGGTCGCGGTGCGCTGCGTGTCAGCGGCCGCGACGGACTGGGCGAGCACAAGGGGCAGGACGATGTTGAGCATGCGCGCAATATACGCAGGCGATGTGAGGAATCAATAAATCGGGTGAAGGGCGTGGAGTGTGGTGCCTGTCGGGTGAATGGGCGGCCAGTTGAAACGGGGCCGGCAGCAGGATGATTGCAGGATAATGCCGAGAAACAACGCGAGAAGTACTTTACAACCTGTTGTAAATAAATGTTTTAAAGACTCATGCAGAGTCATTGACGCAGACTATGACAGCGGGTCGATCGGCAACAAACGGGCTGCTGGGTTCACGGTTGGGGGAGAGGTGCTGTCGACCGGATCCTGGAGGACCAGGTTCTATGCGCCTACTTAACTTGACATAATATACATTATACGCAGTTAATCAGGGGTAGTGCGCAGTGGTCCAGATCACCGAAAAAGGCCCTGTAAAGTCTATTCCTCCTTCCAGCGTTCGTGACGAAGCCCAACCAGGAGTCGTCGAAACTCACCGTCAAACTGGCGATGTCGCCAGATCGGCAACCAAAGGGATCCAAACGGTACGGTAACCCGCAACAGTGCAAGGTGTTGGGATCGCCAGC
>JAZBOL010000054.1:0-10061 GCA_036351115.1 Lysobacterales bacterium
ACTCTTCGGCGCCATCGTCAGCGACAAGAGCAGCAAGGGCGCGAGGCGTGGGGCCGCACTGGGCGCAGTCGTCGGCGGCGCGAGCGGGGCCCACAGCAAAGAGCAGGTCTACAAGCGCGTATACGACGACTGCATGGCCGGCCGTTGACGCCGGCCCATCCCTTTCGACGAGTTCAAGAGGAACCTTCCATGTCCAAAGCACTTCTTCTGCCCACGGCTGCCGCCTTGATAGCCCTCCTCCTCAGCAGCAACACCCTGGCATCGGACCAACGCGATTTCGCCGAGCAATCCTGCAAGGACGTGATGCGCCTGTCCGGAGCCGATCGCGATATCGCCCTGGCTTTCGCACATGGCTACAGGCTGGGCAAGAAGGGCACCACCCGCTACGAGATCGAGACCCTTGCCCAGATCACCGACCGGTTCATCGACTACTGCCTGGACCACCCCTCCGAGAACGCGCTGCAGTCCTTCGAAAAGGTCGCCGAATGACCCAGGCCACGCAGGTTTCGGTGCGCTGCCGGCCAGCCTGCAGGCCGATGTCGGCCACTGGCTCGAGTCCCCCCGACAACGGCCCTGAGGGTTTCCGCTTCCGTCTGCAGGCGAACTTCGTGCTGACCAGGTAGGGGGCAGGAATGAAGAACCCGTATGTAATCGATCACCACGGCACGATGCGTCCGATGGACAAGTACGACGCGCCGCGTTTCATCGCCGACAAGTCGCCAGTCGGCTTTCACGTGATGATCAAGCCGGCCGGTTCCGCCTGCAATCTCGACTGCACCTACTGCTTCTACCTGTCCAAGGCCACGCTGAAAGGCGGCCCCGGCTCACGGAGCATGTCGGACGAGACCCTGGAGAAATTCGTCCGCAGCTATATCCGGGACGTGACGGCGGACGAGGTGGTGTTCACCTGGCAGGGCGGCGAGCCGACCCTGCGCGGGCTGGATTTCTTCCGCAAGGCGGTGGCGCTGCAGAAGAAGCACGCCAGGCCGGGCCAGGCCGTCCTGAACGACCTGCAGACCAACGGCACCCTGCTCGACGAAGAGTGGTGCCGCTTCCTCAAGGAGAACGATTTCCTTGTGGGCTTGAGCATCGACGGCCCGGAGCATCTGCACGACGCCTTCCGTAAGGCCAAGAACGGGGCCCCGACCTTCCAGAAGGTGATGCGGGCAGCGCGGCTCCTGCAGCGCTTCGAGGTCCCCTTCAATACCCTCGCCTGCGTCAACAGCGTCAACGCGCGCTATCCGCTGGAGGTCTACCGCTTCCTCCGGGACGAAGTGGGGTCCACCCACATCCAGTTCACGCCCGTGGTCGAGCCGCGCGGATTCGAACACTCGGCACCGCCACTCGAAGGCGGAGCCGGGCTGCCGGGGATCGATGATCCGCGGGCCCGCCCGGGCCACCCCGACTCGATCGTCACCGACTGGTCGGTCGACGCGGAGGACTGGGGCCGTTTCCTGTGCACAGTGTTCGACGAGTGGCGGGCACACGACCTGGGCCGGGTGCTGGTCAACCAGTTCGAGACGCTGGTCTCCCAGCACCTGGGCTGCGGGCCCCAGATGTGCGTCTACTCGGAGTTCTGCGGCAAGGCGGTCGCCGCCGAGCACGACGGGCGAGTCTATGCCTGCGACCACCTCGTGTACCCGGAGCACGAGATCGGCAACATCCACGAGAGCCGCCTGCGCGACATCGTCCTGTACCGGTCGCAGGTGCGGTTCGGCTACGCCAAGGCAGAGGCGCTGCCGCAGCGCTGCCTGGACTGCCCCTATCTCGCCGATTGCCGCGGCGAATGCCCCAAGAACCGGCTTCTGAGCACGCCCGAGGGCGAGGCGGGGCTCAACTATCTCTGCCGCGGACTGCAGGCCTTCTTCGCGCATGCTGCGCCGGAGGCGGAGCGGATCGCGGCCGGCCTGAGGCAGCCTGCCAGGCAGGCTTCTTCATGAATTCGAGCACAGAGTCAGCCAACGAGTTGGCAGGAGGCACAGACAGATGAAAACCACGAACACTCAGCTCACCCGGATGGCGGTGGCGTCATCCGTGTCCCTGGCCGGCGGCGGCATTCTGAGCGCCCAGGCGCAGGAAGTCCTGCCGTTCCCCGATCCGCCCATGGGCGGAAAGGTCGGGCCGACGATGCAGGAATCCGTCCACAAGTGGCGAGTGGAGCCCCGCCGCCTGCCTGAGGACGCGCCGAACATCCTGATCGTCATGTTCGACGACGCGGGCTTCGGGCAGCCCAGTACCTTCGGGGGCGAGATCCAGACGCCGACCCTCACGCGCCTGGCCGAGGAAGGCATCGCCTACAACCGTTTCCATACGACGGCCATGTCATCGCCGACAAGGGCCGCGCTGATGACCGGGCGCAACCACCACCGGGTGGGCACCGGCATCATCGCCGAGTTCGCCAACGACTGGGACGGCTATTCCGGCATCATCCCGCGGTCCTCGGCGACGATCGCCGAGGTGCTCGGGCACTACGGTTACGCCTCCGCGGCATTCGGCAAGGACCACAACACGCCGGTCGACCAGCTCGGCAACGGCCCCTACGATCGCACGCCGACCGGCCGCGGCTTCGACTACTTCTACGGCTTCCTTGCCGGGGAAACCTCGCAGTGGGAACCCACCCTGTGGGAGAACACGACACCGATCCCGACGCCACACCCGGAGAACTACGAGGACTTCCACCTCACCGAGGCCATGG
This sequence comes from Lysobacterales bacterium, assembly GCA_036351115.1. Taxonomy (GTDB): domain Bacteria; phylum Pseudomonadota; class Gammaproteobacteria; order Xanthomonadales; family SZUA-36; genus Marinihelvus. Next base: position 2,696 of record JAZBOL010000054.1, read on the forward strand.
CGGACAAGGCCATCACCTGGATGCGCCGCCACCTCGCCATGAATCCCGATCGTCCGTTCCTGATGTGGTGGACGCCGGGCGCCGTGCACGGGCCCCATCATGTCGCGCAGGCATGGGCGGACAAGTACAAGGGCAAGTTCAACGACGGCTGGGACGCCTACCAGGAACGCGTCTTCGCGCGCCAAAAGGCCATGGGCTGGATCCCGGCCGATGCTGAACGGCCCCCTCGCCCGGCTGGAATCCCGGCCTGGGAGGATATTCCTGACGACCAGAAGGCCTTTCAAGCCCGGCTGATGGAAGTCTATGCAGGCTTCCTCGAGCACACCGATGCGCAGGTCGGCAAGCTGATCGACGAGTTGGAGGCCCGCGGCATCCGCGACAACACGCTCGTCTTCTACATCTTCTCGGACAACGGCGCCTCGGCCGAGGGCATCGACGGCAGCGTGGCGGAGCTGAACGCCCAGAACGGCATCCCCACGACGATCGAGGAGCACATCGCCGTGGCCGACCAGCTCGGCGGGTTCGAGGCGATCGGCGGGCCGCTGATGGACAACATGTACCACGCCGGCTGGGCCTGGGCAGGGGACAGCCCCTTCCGCTACACCAAGCTGATCGCTGCCGACTGGGGCGGCACGCGGACTCCCATGGTCGTTTCCTGGCCGAATCGCATTAAGCCGGACGACACGCCACGGCAGCAGTTCACCCACGTCAACGACGTGGTGCCCACCGTCTACGAGATCCTCGGCATCACCCCGCCCCGGATCGTCGACGGCCATGAGCAGGACCCAATCGACGGGGTCAGCTTTGCCTACACCTTCAGCTCGGCCGACGTCCCGGAGCGCAAGAAGACCCAGTACTTCGAATGCCTCGGCAGCCGCGGCATCTATCACGACGGCTGGATGGCCAGCACGTTCGGGCCCCGCACGCCATGGATCGCGCAGATGCCGGACCTCAGCAAGTGGGATCCCGGGCAGGACGAATGGCAGCTGTTCGACACGCGCAGCGATTACTCGCTGATGAGCGATCTGGCGGACGAGTACCCGGACAAGCTGGCGGAGATGAAGCGCCTCTTCATGGAGGTCGCCGAGGACAACAAGGCACTGCCGATCGGCGGCGCCCTGTATACCGGGCTCAATCCCCAGGAAATGAAGCGCAGCAGCAACACCGAATGGACGCTGTTCGAAGGGATGACGCGCATCCCGGAGAGCGAAGCGCCCAATGTGCGCAACGGCAACCTGCGGGCCGAGATCGAGGCCCAGGTGCCGGAAGGCGTGGACGGCGTGATCTTTGCCATGGGCGGCTACACCGGCGGCGTGAGCCTGTATGCCCTGGACGGCGAGCTCTATTACGAGTACAGCGCGTTGCTGCTCCGGCGCGACAAGATCAAGGTCGGCAAGTTGCCGGCTGGCGATGTGAAGATCGCCATGGAGATGCGCACACCGTTGCAGCGGGCGGCCCCTGCCGAGCTCAAGTTCTGGATCAACGGTGAGCAGGCGGCCACCGGCACGGTGGAGCGCACCGTACCTGCCGTCTTCACCGCGTCGGAGACCTTCGACGTGGGCATGGACACCAGCTCGCCGGTGGCCAACGACTACCTGGACAAGGCCCCGTTCGCCTTCGAGGGCACGCTGAAAAAGCTCCATTTCGCGAACTTGCAAGCGGAAAGATCGGCGCTTCCCGTCGTCCCCGATGATTGATTGGCTTCGTGCCCGGTCCGTGCGGTATGGCAGCGCGCCGTGTTCGGCGAGCTGCCGGTCAGCCTCCAGGCCGGTGTCGGCTATTGGCTCGAGTCCCCCGACATCGGCCCCGAGGGTTTCCGTTTCCGGCTGCAGGCCAGTTTCGTACTGGCAAAGTAGCGCCGGAATCCCCGCGGAGGCGGAGGCCACCCACCAAGAGCGCGCCTAACCTCGCCGATCTGATACGAGCCGAAAGGCTGAGTGTTGAACTGAGATGCGGGTAACGGCGCCTCTCGATCTCTTCGGGGATTCGCTTTTGCTCGGACGCAAGTTTGAACAGGAGAAGTCAATGAAAAGCATCGCCAAAACCGCACTGCTGACCGCGATCGTTTGCGCTATGACTGCAGCCGTCAGTGCGCAGCAAGACGGTGAACCCGTACTTTCCCGCTACATGGGCGGACCGGCCGAGCTGGTGACGGCGCCGAACGGCGCCATCGTGAATGCCGAGGTCCTGGAAGCAACGCCCAGGATCATGTACCTGGAACCGACCACCGAAAAGGTGGCTGAAGGGGTCTGGTCTATCGGGGGCTACTCGATCGCCAATACCACGGTCATCGAGGCCGAAGACGGCCTGATCGTCTTCGACACCGGCGACAACATCGAAGAGGCGGAGCACATTCGCGAGGCCATCGGGAAGATCAGCGACAAACCGATCAAGGCCATTATCTACAGCCACTCCCACTACGCGCTGGGGGGCGGGGCGCTGGTGGACAACCCCGAGGATGTCATGGTGATCGGTCATCCCACGCTTAACGACACCGTCAAGGCCAACCTGCAGGGCGGCGGTGCGCCGGGCGGCGCCTACGGCGAGATCGGGCCGGTTCTGACGGCCCGAGCCGTTGTCCAGATGAACAATTTCCTGCCCGAGGAGGGACCGGATGCCCGGTTGTCCGGCGTGATTCCCGTCGGCATACCGATCAGTTTTTTGCCGGCGACGGTGACCCCGGAACACGGCGAGACCATGGATGTGCTCGGCATCAAGATGCAGTTTCTCACCAAGTTCATCTCCGACGATCACAACCTGACGGTCTGGATCCCGGAGAAGGGCATTGTGCTGAACAACTTCTATTGGCCGGGAACTCCGAACCTCTACACGCTGCGCGGGGGTGTGTACCGTGACCCCAGGATCTGGCGCGACGGCCTGGCCATGATTCGGGACCTGGAGCCGGAGGCCCTTTTGAATACCCATGCCCGGCCCGTGATCGGCAAGGAAGAGGTGATGAAGCGGCTGACGGGGTATATGGATATGATCACCCTGACCTTCGACCAGACGCTGCGTGGCATCCTGGGCGGGCTGGGCCCGGACGAGATCCGGCACGAGATCTACTACCCGCCCCACCTAAAGGAGATTGCGGAAAACGCTCAGACCTACGGGGAGAGCATTCATTTTCCTGCCGCGATCTATCAGTACGCCGTCGGCTGGTTCGACAACGATGTCACCGAGCTGTTCAGGATCCACCCCGACGATGAAGCCGAGCGCATGGTGGCCCTCATGGGAGGCCGCGACAAGGTCGTTTCCGCCGCCAAGAAGGCACTGGAGCAAAAGGAATACGCCTGGGCCGCCCAGGTCATACAGTATGCATACCGGCTTGATCCCACCGACAAGGAAGTGCGCCAACTCAAGGCCGATATCCTTCGCCCAATGGGTCATCTGGCCACCGGCTCCATCCCGCGCGCCTTCCTCCTCTCGGAAACACGCGCCCTTGAAGGCGACGTGACCATTCCCCGACTGATCCCCCCTACGCCTGAAACAATATTCGCATCGCCCGCGACCTTCGTGGATTACTTCCGCGTCCGCATTGATCCCAAAAAGAGCCAGGACACGGACAAGGTGCTGGAATTCGTCTTCACGGACGAGGACGGCCAGACCGTGGGCCTGCACGTACGCCGCGGAATCGCGGAATTCCTGCCGAAGCCCGCCGATCACTACCAGAAAGCGGATTTCGTGCTGCAGCTCGACGCCGAAACCTGGGCGAAGCTCTACCTGAGCCAGATCGGCCTGGCGGAAGCGATCGACTCGGATGCGGTGGAACTGAAACAGGGGAACAAGGACGAGGTCGCTGAGATCTTCGCGATGTTCGACCGTTTCGAGCCGGCCAGAAACATCACGATCCCGTCGCCGGATGATCTAACCCACAGATAGGGATTAGAGAAATGAAGAAATGCATCGCGGTCCTGTTGATCAGCCTAACGGCTACGACCGTCCTCGCCGAAGCGAGCAAGACCCCGGTCACGGTGGACAACTTCGTGCGGGCCGAATCGGATCACATGATCCGCGCCAACATGGAGATGGTGGGCGTCACCTTCGGCAAGTTCGTGCACCTGCGCGAGCCCACCACGCCGGACAACCAGCCGGTGATCCGGATGAACCAGGACACGCTCTACTCCGCGACGGTGCTGGACCTGTCCAAGCCGGTGACCATCACCCTGCCGGAGATCGGCGGCCGCTACATGTCGATGCATGTGGTGAATCAGGATCATTACTGCTTCGTTGAAGCGAAACCGGGAACCTACAAGCTGACCGAAGATACGGTCGGCACGCGCTTTGCGTACGTGACCGTCCGCACCTTCTACGATGCCGGCGATCCCGATGACCTGGCCAAGGCCCATGCGGCCCAGGGCCAGATCGTGGTCAGCGGAGGCGGCGACGGCCCGTTCGAGGCGCCGAATTGGGACACAGATCAACTGGCGATCGCGCGCCAGGCACTCAGCGAACTGGGGAAACTCGGATTCGACACCACCTACGCCTTCGGCACCAAGGAAGAGGTCCGGCCGGTCGATCATCTCGTCGCCACGGGTGCCGGCTGGGGCGGCCTGCCGAGCACGGCCGCCTTCTACATCATGGCGAGCGTCGAGAAGAACGACGGCAAGACGCCGCACGCGGTCACGGTGAAGGACGTGCCGGTGGATGCGTTCTGGTCCATCACGGTTTACAACGCCGACGGCTATCTAGAGAAGAACGAGATCGGCCGCAACAGTCTCAACAACTCCTCCGCCACGCCCAACGAGGACGGCTCGTTCACGATACGTTTCGGTGGGGATCCCAAGAGCGTGAACTATCTGCCGATCACCGAGGGTTGGAACTACGCGATCCGCATGTACCAGCCTCGAAAGGAGATCCTGGACGGCTCGTGGACATTCCCGAAGATTGAGCCGGTGAAGTAGCTTAAAAACAAGGAATCAACAACAAAAAGAGAGAACCATGAACGCAATCACAGAACGCCGACGAATTCAAAGGAGACAAATTATGAGAACGATAAATATGGCCTTGCTGGCGATCTTCCTATCAGGGGCCTTGTTGTTGTCCTGCGCAGGACAAGCCCCTGCACCACCCGCCACCCCTGCGCAACCCGCGGTGCTTGGCGACGGCGCCGGTGCCAAGTCCGATCGTGTTGACAATGTGCACCAGGTGCGATTCATCGAGATCTTCCTTGTCGGCCGCGAGGCAGGCACGGGGGACGTAGTCGCCGCCGTCTACAACAGCATGTACACCGATCAGGGCATCCCGGCGTCCAAAGACACTTCCCCGCAAGCGCTGCTCGAGGGCCTCGATTTCGACCACATTAAGAAGCAATACGGCGTCCTCGGTGCGTCCTTGAACGGCCCGAAACTCTGCCTGCCCGATTGGGTTGAAATCGAAGTCGGGGCCGAAAGGGATTTCAACGGTCTTGCAGCCGTGTGGGTCGCCCAACTGAACATGGGCAACAACACCAGCGTCGGTGAAATGGCGCCCTACCAGCCCCAGACTATCGCCCGGGACAGCGGGTTGGGTTGGAACAAGGGCAGGACCGTGATTCTCCTTGACGATACCGAAGGCAACACCTGGATTATGAAAGGGTTCGAGTTGGGCCTCAAACCGCAACGTACTTACGATGAATTTATTGCCGCCTTGCCGGGCGTTTACCAGAATCTCCCGGAGGGCTGGAAGGTGCGGGTCAAGACGCTGGAGGAGGATCTGGTCGAAAGGCCGGAAGGCGGAGTCGCCACCATCATGCCGGACGAGTTCTTCAATGTCTATGACAAGACCGGACCGGGCATGACCAACTACACGCCCTAATCATCCGTCATTGGATCGACCTGACCACTCAGTCGTGGGTTGGCGCTCATCTGACCTGGAGATAATGAAAACCAGGCAGGCGCCGCGGGCGCGGAAGATGACCTAGTCGAACGAGGCCCATATTAAGGATGACCACCATGAACACTTCAATCGGTAACAGACAGAAAAACAACAACAAGCAGACGATAGAAAGGAAGATGACCATGAATAAGGTAAAAGTAAAAATAACCGCAATTCTGGCACTCTGCGCACTCATTTCTCTGAGTGGCCCCAGTGCCTTCGCACAGAAGGGGGATGCGGAGCTCTCCCGTTACATGGGCGGCCCCGCCGAATTGGTAACGGCGCCAAACGGGGCCATCGTCAATGCCGAGGTCCTGGAAGCAACACCCAAGATCACGTACCTGGAGCCGACCACGGAAAAAGTGGCCGAAGGAGTCTGGTGCATCGGGGGATACTCGATCGCCAACACCACGGTCATCGAGGCGGAAGACGGCCTGATCCTCTACGACACAGGCGACAACATCGAAGAGGCGGAGCACATTCGCGAGGCCATCGGGAAGATCAGCGACAAGCCCATCAAGGTCATTATCTACAGCCACTCCCACTACGCGCTGGGGGGCGGGGCGCTGGTGGACAACCCCGAGGATGTCATGGTGATCGGTCACCCCACGCTTAACGACACCGTGAAGGCCAACCTGCAGGGCGGTGGGGCGCCGGGCGGCGCTTACGGCGAGATCGGGCCGGTTCTGACGGCCCGGGCCGTTGTCCAGATGAACAACTTCCTGCCCGAGGAGGGGCCGGATGCCCGGTTGTCCGGCGTGATTCCCGTCGGCATACCGATCAGTTTTCTGCCGGCCACGGTCACACCGGAGCATGGCGAGACAATGGATGTACTCGGCATCGAGATGCAGTTTCTCACCGATTTCATCTCCGACGATCACAACCTGACGGTCTGGATCCCGGAGAAGGGCATTGTGCTGAACAACTTCTACTGGCCGGGAACCCCGAACCTTTACACGCTGCGCGGGGGTGTGTACCGTGACCCCAGGATCTGGCGTGACGGTCTGGCCATGATGCGGGACCTTGAGCCGGAGATCCTTTTGAATACCCATGCCCGGCCCGTGATCGGCAAGGACGAGGTGATGAAGCGGCTGACGGGGTATATGGATCTGATCACCCTGACCTTCGACCAGACGTTGCGCGGCATCCTAGGCGGTCTCGGCCCGGACGAGATCCGGCACGAGATCTACTACCCGCCCCATTTGAAGGAGATTCCCGAGAACGCCCAGACCTACGGGGAGAGCATTCATTTCCCGGCCGCGATCTACCAATACGCCGTCGGCTGGTTTGATAACGATGTCACCGAGCTGTTCAAGATTCACCCCGATGAGGAGGCCGGGCGCATGGTGGACCTTATGGGCGGCCGCGACAAGGTGGTTTCCGCCGCCAGGAAGGCACTGGAGCAGAAGGAATACGCCTGGGCCGCCCAGGTGATTCAGTACGCCTACCGGCTTGATCCCACCGACAAGGAAGTGCGCCAACTCAAGGCCGATATCCTTCGCACAATGGGTCA
>JAZBOL010000055.1:0-16940 GCA_036351115.1 Lysobacterales bacterium
AAAGTGGCTCTGGATATGCATGGGTCTGCTCCGTCCAGCACGCCCCCGCACGGCCAAGGTTAGCACAAGGTTGCCGGTTTTGCAGCGGGTCCGCTCGAATTCGCGGGAAAAACCGCACCGATGGTTAACGCGGCGTCGGGTGGCAGGGGAGGGATGCGTTTTCGGAAAGAGAAGAAGACTGACAAGAAGACGGGGGCCGGTATCCGGAGCGGCCCCCGTTTCCTGGTTTCATGCCCTGTTCATCCTGTTTTCGATGAGGTCGTCGACGACGGAGGGGTCTGCGAGTGTCGAGGTGTCGCCGAGTGCGCCGTAGTCGTTTTCGGCGATCTTGCGCAGGATGCGGCGCATGATCTTGCCGGAGCGGGTCTTGGGCAGGCCCGGGGCCCACTGGATCAGGTCCTGTGAGGCGATCGGGCCGATGTCCTGGCGGACCCAGTTGCGCAGCTCCGTGCGCAGCTCATCCGTGGGCTCGATGCCGGCGTTGAGGGTCACGTACACGTAAATGCCCTGGCCCTTGATGTCGTGGGGGTAGCCCACGACGGCAGCCTCGGCCACGGCCTTGTGGGCCACCAGGGCGCTTTCCACCTCGGCCGTGCCCATGCGGTGGCCGGAGATGTTGAGCACGTCGTCCACGCGGCCCGTGATCCAGTAGTAGCCGTCCTCGTCCCGGCGACAGCCGTCACCGGTGAAGTAATAGCCCTCGTACTGGCTGAAGTAGGTGTCGAAGAAGCGCTGGTGGTCGCCGTAGACCGTGCGCATTTGGCCCGGCCAGCTGTCCGTGATGACCAGGTAGCCCTCGGCGGCGCCCTCGAGCACGGTGCCGTCCTGGTCCAGGAGCGCAGGCTGGATGCCGGGCAGGGGCAGCGTGGCTGAACCAGGTTTCATGTCCGTGGCGCCGGGCAGGTTGCTGATCAGGATGCCGCCGGTTTCCGTCTGCCACCAGGTGTCCACCACGGGGCAGCGTTCCTCGCCGACCACCTTGAAGTACCACTCCCAGGCTTCCGGGTTGATGGGCTCGCCCACGCTGCCGAGCAGGCGCAGGGATTTCCGCGAGGTCTGCTTCACGTAGTCCTCGCCCTCGCGCATGAGGGCGCGGATGGCGGTCGGCGCCGTGTAGCACACGTTCACCTGGTGCTTGTCCACCACCTGCCAGAAGCGGCTCGCGTCCGGGTAGTTGGGCACACCCTCGAACATGAGGGTGATGGCGCCATTCGCCAGGGGGCCGTAGACGATGTAGCTGTGGCCCGTGACCCAGCCCACGTCCGCGGTGCACCAGTAGACGTCGCCGTCCTGGTAATCGAAGACGATTTCGTGGGTGTAGCTGGCATAGACCAGGTAGCCGCCGGTGGTGTGCAGCACGCCTTTCGGTTTGCCCGTGGAGCCGGAGGTATAGAGGATGAACAGCGGGTCCTCGGCGTTCATTTCCTCGCAGGGGCAGTCGTTGCTGACCGTGGCCTCGGCCTCGTGCAGCCAGACGTCCCGGCCGTCCTGCCAGCCCACGTCGTCACCGGTATTGCGGACCACGAGGACGTGCTTGAGCAGGTCACCGACGCCATCGCGCTCGGCGGCGGCATCGACATTCGCCTGGAGTGGCACCTTGCGCCCGCCGCGCAGGCCCTCGTCCGCCGTGATCACGACGGTGGATTCACAGTCGACGATGCGGCCGGCCAGGGCGTCCGGCGAAAAGCCGCCGAACACCACCGAGTGCACGGCGCCGATGCGGGCACAGGCCAGCATGGCCACGGCGGCCTCGGGAATCATGGGCATGTAGAGGGTGACCCGGTCGCCCTTGCCGACGCCGAGCTCCCTGAGGACGTTGGCCATGCGGCAGACCCGGCCATGCAGCTCGCGGTAGGAAATATGCGCATCCCGGTTCGGATCGTCGCCTTCCCAGAGAATGGCGGTCTGGTCGCCGCGGGCCTCGAGGTGGCGGTCGACGCAGTTGTGGCAGACATTCAGGGTGCCGTCCTCGAACCACCGGATGTGCAGGTCGTCGCGGCTCCAGGACACGTCCTTGACCTTGGTGAACGGGGTCATCCAGTCGATGCGCCGGGCCTGTTTTGCCCAAAAGCCCTCGTTGTCCTCCACCGATTCACGGTACAGCGCCGCGTAATCGGCCTTCTTCACCAGCGCCCGCGCTTCGGCGGCCTCGATCACCGGGTGCACAACGTGTTCCATGAGCCCATCTCCATGCGTTTTTCGTCGACCTGTCATTCTAGCCGGGGTGGCGGGGCGGGCAACTTCGACCTTCGTCGTAGAACCCGGGTCCGACCGTGCCTGGGCGGTTTGGGCCGTGCCTGAGGCCTTCGGCTGCCCTCGTTTCACCTGCGCTTGGTGGGAGCGGCTTGCACGGTAACCATCACGATTGGCGCGGTATCGGGCTGCGCGCCTTTGCGCTTCGCGCAATCCCAGTCGCTACGGTTCACTCGGCTCAGACCCTGATTGGCCCAAACCGCCCAGGCACGGTCGGACCCTCGCATCGGGGAGGTCGAATTGCCCGGTCCTTCAGGTAGGGTTTAGGGTGTTTGAGTAACCTGCCAAGGATTGAGGAGGTTCAACGATGATCAAAGGAGCAATGACATCGGCGATGTGTGCGCTGCTGGCGATACCGGTGCAGGCGGACGAGGACGCTCAGGCCGCCGGGGGGTTGTATCCGAATTTTGAGTCAGACCCCTGGTTTCCGCATGACCTGATACGTGTGCCGGAACACACCCCGCGGGGGAGTGCGGCCAGCGTGGGGGGCTGCGGAATCACGGAGCTGGGCGATCCGCCCCGGTCCGCAAGCGTGCGATGGAAATGGCGTTGGCAACCGTCCGCCGAAGGCCAGTCCGGTGACAGTGAGTCGTCCGCGGCAGGCGGGATCTGGCTACTCGAGTCCATGAAGGTGGAACTTGAATACCCGGGCAGAACGCCGACCTGTGACGAATAACACCGGCCCCGTAAAACCCCAACATTGGTTTTTCCAGGAAATTCCTGAGCTGCAAGGGTTGGGTGGTCCGGGCGGTGGCGGCCAATCGGGGCCGGAGCCGAGCGGAACGTAGCGACTGGGATTGCGCGAAGCGCAAAGGCGCGCAGCCCGATATTTCGTCAATCGTGATGGACACCGTGCAAGCCGCTCCCACCAAGCGGAGAGAGGCGAGGGAAGCCGAAGGCCGACGGCCCGGCCGCCACCGCCCGGACCACCCAACCCCTTCGCACCGAGCTCAGAATTTCCACGTCATGCCCGGCCGCCACCCCCAGCGCCAGAGCAGCACGGCCCCGCCGAAGAGCCCGCCCAGGTGGGCGAAGTGCGCCACCGTGGGCATGGTGCCCGTGAGGCCGAAGAGCAGCTCCACGCCGGCGTAGATCAGCACGAACCACTTGGCCTTGATGGGCACGGGCAGGAAAATCAGGAACACCCGTTGTTCCGGGTACATGACCCCGAAGGCCAGCAGCAGGCCGAAGACCGCGCCGCTGGCGCCGACCGTGGGCCACATCTCGCCCGTCACGCCCTGCACCACGAGTTGCGTGAGGGCCGCGCCCAGCAGGCAGGCCACGTAAAAGGTCACGAAGCGCTGGCTGCCCCAGGCGCGTTCGATCTGCGTACCGAACATCCAGACCGCGAACATGTTGAAGAACAGGTGGCCAAAGCTGCCGTGGAGAAACCCGTAGGTGATCAGCTGCCAGGGGAACATGCGGTCCGTGCCGGGCGGCCAGAGCGCCAGGGCGGTGAACACGGTCAGGGCCGTATCCCGCGGGGCCAGCATGTAAATGTAGACGTACATCACCGCGCACAGGCCGATGAGGATCAGCGCGACGGGCGGGTTGGTAACCGGGGGTGGGGCGAGTCGATTCACGGGCGGCTCAGGGCGTGGCGGCGAAGATGTCGTACTCTACAATAAGCGCTTCATTCAACGCGTGAGCGCCCCGGTTCGGGGGCGCCGGCGCAGCGCAAACAGGACGCCATGAACGATCCCCAGGGCACTGAGCCGCAAGAACCCGCTCCCGAGCGCCAGCAGCCCGGTGGCCCGGGTTCACACCCTCCGGACCCCGGCCAACCCGGTCCCCGCTCTTTTTCCACCGGCTTCGCGTGGCTCAACTCGGCCGCCTCCCTGCTTCGAAGCCAGGCCCCGCGGCTGCTCCTGCTGGGTCTGCTGCTGCAGATGATCGGCGGTCTTTCCCAGGCCGGCGGGCCGCTGGCGTTCCTGTTCATCATCGCCGTGCCCGCGCTGACCGCCGGGATGCTGCAGGGTATGCACGTCGCGGCCGGTGGCGAGCGTCCGGGCCCCTTCACGGTGTTCGCGGCCTTTGCCGGCGGCGGACGCCTGCTGCCCCTGCTGCTGCTCGGCCTGATCTCCATCGGGGCGACCCTGATGGTGTTGTTCTTTCTCGTGGCCAGCACCCTCAGCGGCCTCGATCCGGAACTGGCGGCCCGCATCCAGGCGGGGGACCAAACCGCGGTGCTGGAGCTCGATCCGGCGATCGCGCAAAAGGTGCTGTTCGGCACGGTGACCGGTTTGCTGGTCGGCGCCTGTCTCAGCCTGTTTGCCGTGCCGCTCATCTGGTTCGGGGGGCGGCCGGTCGGCGCCGCCCTGTGGCTGGGCGTCGCGACTTTGTTTCGCCAGTGGCGGGCGCTCACGGCCCTGGGCATCGGGCTGGCGGCGGTCGGGCTGCCCGTGGGTTTGCTGGCCGGCATGCTCATGGCCTTCCAGCTCAGCGGCGCGGGCCCGTCATTCCTGACGACGCTGGTGCTTTTACTGATCCTGGTGGTTTACCAGGTGTACGCTTTCGCCGCGCAGTACGTGGCCTACCGGGACCTGTTCATGGCGCCCATGGGCGACGGCGGGGAGATGGCGCCCCGCGATGAGGGACCGCCCTCCGGCGACGGCGGCGGTGACGATCAGCTGGTGGCCTGATCGGCTTCCGCTTTTTCCGCCGCGGCTTTCGAGCTGCGGTGCGGCAGCAGGATCCGGCACATGATGATGCCGATTTCGTACAGCACCCACATGGGAATGGCGAGCAGGGTCTGGGAGATGACGTCCGGCGGCGTCAGCAGCATGCCGATGGCGAAGGCCGCCACGACCACGTAGGGCCGCGCCTTGCCGAGCTGGTCCGTGGTGGTGATGCCCGCGGCGACCAGGATGATGGTGGCGATGGGCACTTCGAAGGCCAGGCCAAAGGCCAGGAACAGGGCGATCACGAAGTCCAGGTAGCGGTTGATGTCCGTCATCACCGCCACGCCCTCCGGGGCGATCCGGGTCATGAAACCGAACACCAGGGGAAACACCACGAAGAAGGCGAAGGCGCAGCCGAGGTAGAACAGAAAGACCGAGGAGACCAGCAGCGGTTTCGCCAGGCGCTTTTCGTGCTGGAACAGCGCCGGGGCCACGAACGCCCAGAGCTGGTAGAGCACGACGGGGATCGAAATCACCAGGGACAGGAGCAAGGTCAGCTTGAAGGGGGCGAGGAAGGGCGACGCCACGTCGATGGCGATCATGCTGCTGCCCGAGGGCAGCTGGGCGAGCAGCGGCTCGGCCAGGTAGTGGTACAGGCGCCGGGAGAACGGCAGCAGCGCCACCAGCACGATCACGATGGCCAGGCAGGACTTGAGCAGCCGGCTTCTCAGCTCGACGAGATGCTCGAGAAAGGTCTGTTCCTGGTCGGTTTCCGGGTGGTCGCTCATGTCGGGGTGCCGGCGTCGGGATCGTCAGGCGGTGGGGCCGGCTGACGAATGGGCAGACTCGCCGTCTTCCGGGTCCTCGGGTGATTCCAGGGCCGGCTTTTCCGGTTTATCCAGCTTCTTCGACGCTTCCGATGTCTCGTCGTCTGCCGGGACCTCCCCGTCGACCTCCGGAATCATTTTCGGCGCGACGTCCTGGTCGAGCTGCCCCTTGAGTTCGTTGACCTGTCGCTGAACGGATTCCAGTTCTTTCTGGGCATCCTTGATCGGGTTGGCGGCTTCCGCGGCGGCGAGCTCCGCTTCAACGGTCCGCTTGAGGTTGTGGTAGCTGATGCGCGCCTTGCGCACAAAGCCGCCCAGGGTGCGCGCCACCGCCGGCAGGCGCTCCGGTCCCAGCACGATCAGGCCGATCAGTGAGAGGAGGAACAGCTCGGCGAAGCCGACATCGAACATGGTTCAGGCGGGGGATCAGACTTCGGAGCCCGGCTTGCGGACCTCCGGCTCGGGTTTGGCCTGGCTCGAGGAGGGTTTGGACGGTTCCGGGTCTGCCGCCAGTTGCTCGGTGCCCTTGGCCTTGTCCGTGTCTTCCTCTTCCTCCATGCCCTTCTTGAAGCCCTTGACGGCTCCGCCGAGGTCACTGCCGATGTTGCGCAGTCGCTTTGTGCCGAAGACCAGCACGACGATGAGTAGCAGGATGAGAAGCTGCCAGCCGCTAATTCCAGCCATGATGAAACTCCATGTGATCTATCGCGATTCTAGCCCATCGCGCAGGGCGGGGCGTGAACGTTACGTGTCAGTGCGTTCGCGATGGCGCTCGCCGGGTACCGGTCAGCACCCCGGTGTACGCCGGTCCTCAGGGCCGTTGGCGAAGGACCAGGAAACCCGTGAGCAGCAGCGCCAGCGCGGCGCCGAGCTTGCCATAGAAATCCAGGGTCGGAATACCGTCCACCCGGCTCCGCGGGCGGGCCGTGGGTGGCGGCTGGGGCGGGGGCGGGGGCGCCACGGTGCAGCCGGCGGGCGGTGCGACGGCCAGGCTTTCAAAGCCCGTTTCGGGCGTGGTGGCGACCACGGTGGCCTGGCCCGTCGCCAGGTCGATGCTCAGCACCTCGCTGCCCAGGTCCTGTCCCTGGATGCGGCGGTCGGTCAGGGCCCAGAGGTTGCCGTCCGCGTCGAAGGACAGTCCGGCCTGGGCGTAATCCGCCACGGCGGGGCCCACGGCGCCGATCAGGGTCAGGGCGCCGGTGGCCGGATCGATGTCATACAGGCTGCGGCTGTCCACCGGTCCGCCATCGCTCTGCAGACCGTTGCTCAGGCCGACCAGGCGCACGGGGTTGCCGTAGGCGGCCAGGGCGCTGATGTTTTCCGCCAGGGCGCCGATGGGCGTCGCGGCGCCATCGAGCCCGAGGCGATACAGCGTGCCGTCGGCCACCGCGCTCAGGTAGAGGTTGCCGTCGCAGGCGAAGGTCAGGCCGAAATCGTTGCCGGAGGTGGCGCTCAGCCCCGTGATGGCCTGCACCTCGTTGAGGTTCACCGTGCCATTGCCGGTGCTGATCGGAAACAGGCTCAGACTCTGTTCGTCGACACCCCAGAGTGTGCCGTTGGCGTCGAAGGCCAGGCCCTCGACGTCGAGAAAGGCGCCGGTCGCGGACTGAACGAGGCCGCGCGCGGACGTGCTGCCGTCGGCCAGGTCCACCGCGTAGAGCGAGTCACCGTCGGGCGCGTCCGCGTTGACGCTGAAACCCACGGGCGCAGCCGCCAGGCTGCTTGCGCACAGCACGGCGGAACCGAACACGACGATGCGGGCCAGGGTAGTCATCACGGGCAGTCGGCTGCCTTCTGCGAAGCGAAACACGGAATGCATAGGGTACCAGAAAGAGTAAGAAATACAAGTATTTATGCGGCGATGCCCAGCGTCCCGGTGTTGCTCGCAAGCAACAGGCAGGGCGCCTGGCACGAAGAAAATATCGTATGTTGGCCGGTCGCCGTTCGGGGTCAAGACGCAGTCAATTCAGGGAGTTGCAGCCACTGCACCGAAATGGTGCGTCGGTGGCGGGTTCGGCGAGGCGGACCGTGTGGTGTTTTCGCGACACCTGGCCGGGGCGTCAGGCGTCGGGTCCCCGGTAACTGCAGCCCGCGTTGCAGGTTTCCTGCACGATGACGCGACTCAGCCCCGGCAGCGCAGGCGCCAGCCGGTCCCAGACCCAGCGGGCCAGATTCTCCGACGTCGGGTTCTCCAGGCCCGGGATGTCGTTCAGCAGCCGGTGGTCCAGCTGGTCGAACAGGGGCTTGAAGGCGCGCTTCAGATCGGCGAAGTCCATGACCCAGCCGCTGTCCTCCCCGACCTCGCCGCTCACGTGCACCTCGATCCGGAAAGAATGACCGTGCAGGCGCCGGCACTTGTGGTCCTCGGGCACGTTGGGCAGAAAATGCGCCGCCTCGACCTGGAATACGCGAAAAACGTCCATGGACGCAGTGTGAGGGTCGCGCGTGACCGGTTCAAGGCGCTTCTGTCACCCTGATTTGTCACCGCGTTCCGGGGGTTGCGGCTATACTCTCGCCCCCGTGGGGACGGACCCCGCGCGCGGATGACCCTCCGCGCGGACGAACGCGTTCCGTCCTTTTCCAGGAATCCGGAGTGAAATGAACCCATGTCGACCCTGACCCGCCCGCGAGCCCTCCGCCTGCGCCACCTTTTCGTCGTCGCCGTGCTGGCCATGCTGCCCACGATCATGGCCCTGGCTGCCGTCACGCCCGCCCCGGACCGTCAGCGGGGCGAGGGGCCGTTCCAGCGCCTGGTGCTGCGCGAGGTCATGATGGTCAACGGCGAGGGCGCGCCGCCGGTGGGGCCCGTGGACATCCTGGTGGAGGGCAACCGCATCGCGGACATCCGCACCCTGGGCATCGTGCAGCCCGTGCCCGAGGCGAAGCGCATTCCCATCGAACCCGGTGACCGGGTGCTCGAGCTGGCGGGGCACTGGGTGCTGCCCGGTTTCGTGGACATGCACGCGCATTTCGGCGGCGACGAGCAGGGCGTGCCGGCCGAGTACGTCGCCAAGCTCTGGCTGGCGCACGGCATCACGACGATCCGGGAGCCCGGCAGTTTCAATGGCCTCGACTGGGTGCTGGACCACCAGGAGCGCAGCGCCGGGAACGCCATCGCCGCCCCCCGCATCGTGCCCTACGTCGGGTTCGGCCAGGGAGTGGACGGGCCGTTCCTGAACGAAGAGGACACGCGACAGTGGGTGCGGGGCGTCGCGCGCCGGGGCGCCGCGGGCATCAAGTTCTTCGGGGCGCCGCGGAACATCATGATCGCGGCCCTGGACGAGGCGGAAAGGCAGGGCCTGGGCTCGACCATGCACCACGCACAGCTCGACGTGGTGAACTGGAACGTACTCGACTCGGCCCGCAACGGCATGACGTCCATGGAACACTGGTACGGGTTGCCGGAGGCCCTGTTCGAGGACCGCGTCATCCAGGATTACCCGCTGGACTACAATTATTCGAACGAACAGCACCGCTTCGGCGCCGCCGGCCGGCTGTGGCTCCAGGCCGCGGAGCCGGGTTCGGCGCGCTGGAACGCGGTGCGGGATGAGCTCATCGAGCTCGATTTCACCCTCGACCCGACCCTGACCATCTACGAGGCGAGCCGCGACCTCATGCGGGAGATGAACGCGGACTGGCACGCGGACTACACGCACCCCAACCTCTGGGATTTCTTCCAGCCGTCCCTCGAGGCGCACGGCAGCTACTGGTTCGACTGGACCACCGAGGACGAGATCGCCTGGAAGGCCAACTTCCGGCGCTGGATGGATTTTCTCGAGGACTACAAGAACCACGGTGGTCGCGTGACCCTGGGCTCCGATTCCGGCTACATCTGGAAGGTCTATGGGTTTGGTTACATCCGGGAGATGGAGCTGCTGCAGGAAGCGGGCTTCCATCCCCTGGAGGTGCTGCGTTCCGCCACCTTCCTCGGCGCCGAAACCCTCGGCATGAGCGGCGAGATCGGCTCGATCCGCGTCGGCAAGCTCGCGGACCTGGTGGTGGTGCCCGAGAACCCGCTGCGCAATTTCAAGGTGCTGTACGGCACGGGGCACTTCCGCCTGAACGCCGACAACGAGCCGGACCGGGTCGGCGGTGTGCGCTACACCATCAAGGACGGCATCGTGTTCGATGCGCCGGAACTGCTGGCCGACGTGCGACGCATCGTGCAGGACGCCAGGGCGGCCGCCCGTGACGCTGATGACGGTGGCGAAAAGGCCGCGCCCACGGCGATCGGTCCCTAGCCCCTGCCGGGTGCGCCGGTTCGAGGCAGCGCCCGCTCGCCTCAGCTGCCCCCGAAAACGACTTTCGGCCGGTTGAACAGGGTCGCCGCCCAGGCGGCCAGCACCAGGCCAATCAACAGCGTGCCGCCGCTCGCGACCAGCAACCAGGTCGTGGGCACGGCCTCGCCGCGCAGGAATTCCGCGATCAGCAGGTTCTGCGAAAACATGGGGATGGTCATCATCCACAGCTCCGGCTTCATGGGGTTGGTCATGAACACCAGGCTGGGAATCATGGGGATGAAGATCACCAGGCCCATGTAGGACTGGGCTTCCCGGAAGCCCTTGGCGAAGGTGGCGAGCAGCGTGAGCAGGGCCGCCGCCAGCAGCGCCACGGGGCCCACCACCAGCAACAGCTTGCCGATCATGCCCAGGCCCAGCTCCAGCTCGAAGCCCAGCGCCCCCGTGGGCATGTAGGGCAGGGCCAGCTTGAAACTGAGCAGGGTCAGCATGAGGGAGGCCAGGGCGAAGGTGGCGGTGGCCACCATCTTGCCGGTCATGATCTGCCAGCGGGGCGTGGGGTTCAGCAGCAGCGGCTCCAGGGAGCGCCGCTCCTTCTCCCCGGCCGTGCTGTCGATGGCGATGTGCATGCCGCCGGCAAAGGCCGTGATCATGAGGAAGTAGGGCAGGAAAATCATGGCCAGGGCCCCGCGGCTCTGCGGCGTGGACAGGTCCACGTCCCGCGACACCACCGGCGCGGCCAGGTTGGGCGACACACCCCGCAGCTGCAGCCGCTGGGTGCCGATCTGCTGGCTGTAACCACCGATCAGCGACTTCAGCCGGCCCATGGGAATGCTCGACTCGCGCCGCGACGGATCCGCGATGACCTCGAGCATGGCCGGTTCGCCGGCCCGCCACTGTTCCGGGTAGGTTTCCGGGATGCGCAGGACCACCGGGTGGACCTGCTCGCGGACCACGGCTTCCGGATCCGCCGGCGCATCGAGCAGCTCGACGCCCTGCTGCTCCAGGAAGCGCAGGAGGTTCGGCGCATACTCGGCCCCGATCACCGGCACCTCCAGGGTCTTCTCGGCTTTTTCTTCCTGGCTCGACAGGGTGAGATAGCTCATGCCGATGATCAGGAACGGAAACACGATGGGGCCCAGCAGCAGCGAGTTGAAGGCCGCCCGGCGGTCGCGCAGGTTTTCTTTCACTTCCTTGCGGAAAACGGTCCAGAGTCCGGTCATGCCAGCAGGCCCTCCTCGCTGCCGATGAGCTTCACGAAGGCTTCCTCGATGTTGCTCTCACCGCTGCGCTCGAGCAGCTCGGCCTGGGTGCCGTCGGCGGCGATGCGCCCCTTGGCGATGATGATGATGCGGTCACAGAGCGCGGCGACCTCCTGCATGATGTGCGTGGAGAGCACCACGGAGTGCCCCCGCGCCTTAAGCTCCAGGATGAACTCGCGGAGCGCGCGGGTGGTCATGACGTCCAGGCCGTTGGAGGGCTCGTCGAGCATGATGGTCTGCGGCTCGTGAATCATGGCCCGGGCGATGGCGACCTTGACCTGCTGGCCCTGGGAAAAGCCGTCCGTGTGCCGCTCGATGAAGTCTTCCATGTTCAGGGTCTTCGCCAGCTCGTCGATGCGCTGCTGGATCTTCGCCTTGCCCATGCCGTGGAGCTCGCCGTAGTAGGCGATGTTCTCCCGGGCGCTGAGACGCTTGTACAGGCCCCGGCTGTCCGGCACCACGCCCAGGGTGCGCTTGATGGCGAGGGCATCCCGCATGGGGTCGTGTCCATCGATGCGAATCGTGCCGGCGTCGGGCGGAAGCAGGGAATACAGCATGCGCAGGGTCGTGGTCTTGCCGGCGCCGTTGGGCCCCAGCAGGCCGGTGATCTCCCCGTCGCGCATGTCGAAGGAGATGTCCTGCACGGCCTTGACCTCACCGAAGGACTTGCTCAGGTTGCGCACTTCGATCATGGCCGGCTCCTCAGGATGACAGCGTTCCGGGTCGTGACGGCGCTCATGGCTCCGGCCCCAGCAGGGTGGTGAAGAAGGGTGACGCGGCGATGTCGTCCACGCAGGCGGTGTCGAGGTCCTCGACCGTGCCGGCGTTGACGAAGTCGGTCACCACGTCCTGCAGGCACCGGTGGCGCATGACCGAGTGGGACTGGCCTTCGGCCACGAGATGCAGGCTGTTGTCGAAGGTCTCGGCCGCCTGGTCGGCATAGCGGGGCGGTGTCACCGGGTCGCGCTCGCCGGACAGCAACAGCACCGGCACCTCCGACACGACCGGATCGTGGAATCCGTCCGGCACCACGCCCGTGGGCCAGACGCTGCACTGGGCCTCGAAGCCCCGCAGCATGATGTCGCCCAGGATCGTGTCCGACTGATCCGCGGCGAGGTTCAGGAACGGGTAGTCCTCGCTGCACATCACCGAGAGCTCCATGCCCCGGGACAGGGACTCGGTGAGGCTGTCCATGACCATCATGGCCTGGGCCGCGAGGCGCGACAGGTCGCCGGTGGTGACGGCCTCGTGGATCAGCAGGGGCAGCATGGCCTGGCTTTCCGAGGCGTAGCTGAGAAAGCGGATGGCCACGGCCAGGGTCTCGGCGGTGATGGTGAGGTTTTCCACCTCGCCGGTCACCGGGTGCGTCAGGGTGAGCTCCCGCGGCTGCGCCCGCAGGTCCGCCAGCAGGGCGTTCAGCGCGCCGGCCTGGTTTGGAAAACGCGAATCGCAGTCCGCGTCCTGGCGGCAGTCGGCGAGGACCTTCTGCACTGCCGCATCCAGCATGGGTGCGTGTTCCTGGCCCAGGGCGAGCTGCATGGGCACGACGCTGTCGAGGACGACGGTGCGGACCGTGTCCGGAAACTGGCGCAGGTAGACCTGGGCCGCGCGGGTGCCGTAGGACACGCCCATGAGGTTGATCTGCTCGTAGCCCATGGCGCGGCGCACCGCGTCGATGTCCTGCATGGCGACGGTCGTGGTGTAAAAGCGCGGGTCGGCGTCGAGGCTGTCGCGGCAGCGCTCCGCCTCGCGCGTGATCTGCTCGAAGTCGAGGGTGGCGTCCAGGTCCATCAGCTCCTCGCTGCGGCACTGGAGCGGGTTCGACTGGCCCGTGCCCCGCTGGTCCACCATGACGATGTCCCGGTCCTTGCGGATCTTGCGCAGGGCGCTGCGGATCATGACCCAGGTCTCGCTCGCCGCCTGGCCCGGCCCGCCGGCGAAAAAGAACAGCGGGTCCTGCGCCGGCGTCTGGGAGCCTGCTTCGCCCACCGCTACGTGAATGCGGATGGTCCGGCCGTCCGGGTCGTCGGGGTTTTCCGGCACCTCGAGGAAACCGCAGCGGGCCGAGGCCGTAATCGGCGTGCCCGGCATGGACAGGGAACAGTTACTGAACTCGATGGTGTTTTCCTCGGGCAGCGCCAGGGCCGCGCAGGGCGCGAAGAGCAGCAGCAGGGCGAGGGGGAGGGCGGCCGGCGCGACACGCCCCCCCGGGAGTATTGA
Organism: Lysobacterales bacterium; assembly: GCA_036351115.1. Taxonomy (GTDB): domain Bacteria; phylum Pseudomonadota; class Gammaproteobacteria; order Xanthomonadales; family SZUA-36; genus Marinihelvus. Next base: position 13,422 of record JAZBOL010000055.1, read on the forward strand.
TCGCAGCATCGTCAGCCTTGGAATCATCGTCGAGCGCACAGCTTAGGGGCGAGCAACGCCGCCGTCCATAGGCGATTGGTCACAGATCGGCCCCGGGGGAACGGTCCGCGCGGCGGGGGCTCCGGCCTTCATCTGGCCGTCGCCGGGGAGGGCCGTATAATAGCGCGCTTCCCAAACCGCCCGGCTTTGCATGCTCGCACTGGACGTCCAGAATCTGCGCAAGACCTACGCCAACGGGGTGGAAGCCCTGAAAGGCGTTTCCCTGTCCGTCGAGGAAGGGGATTTCTTCGCGCTGCTCGGCCCGAACGGCGCCGGCAAGTCCACCATGATCGGCATCATCTCCTCCCTGGTGAACGCCTCCGGCGGGGACGTGCAGGTCTTCGGCGCCAGCGTCATGCAGGAGCGATCCCGGGCCATGGGCTACCTCGGCCTCGTGCCCCAGGAGATCAACTTCAACCAGTTCGAGAAGCCGCTGGAGATCGTGGTCAACCAGGCCGGCTACTACGGCATTCCGCGCAAGGTGGCCCTGGAGCGCGCCGAGCGCTACCTCAAGGAGCTGCAGCTCTGGGACAAGCACGACAAGCCGTCCCGGGCCCTGTCCGGGGGCATGAAGCGGCGCCTCATGATCGCCCGGGCCATGGTGAACGAACCGCGCCTGCTGATCCTGGACGAGCCGACGGCGGGCGTGGACATCGAAATCCGCCGCTCCATGTGGGAGCTGATCCGGCGCATCAACGAGCAGGGCACCACGGTGATCCTCACCACCCATTATCTGGAAGAGGCCGAGGAGCTGTGCCGCAACATCGCGATCATCGACGAGGGCGTGATCCGCGAGAACACCTCCATGAAGACGCTGCTGGCGCAGCTGGACGTGGAGACCTTCGTGCTGGACCTGCGCGAGCCGCTCGCCGACGCGCCGAGCCTGCCCGAAATGGAGATCAGCCTGCGCGACGAGAACACGCTGGAGGTTACCGTTTCCAAGTCCAAGTCGCTGAACACCCTGTTCTCCAGCCTCGACGAGCGGGGCATCAACGTGATCTCCATGCGCAACAAGGCCAACCGCCTCGAGGAGCTGTTCATGCGCCTCGTGGACAAGGGGGAGGCGGCATGAGCTCCTCCGTGAACTGGATCGGCTACAAGACCATCGTGCGCAAGGAAGTGGTGCGCATTCTGCGCATCTGGGGCCAGACCGTGGTGCCGCCGGCCATCACCATGAGCCTCTACTTCATCATCTTCGGCAACCTCATCGGCAGCCGCATCGGCGAGATGGGGGGCTTCGACTACATGCAGTTCATCGTGCCGGGGCTGGTGATGATGTCCGTGATCACCAACAGCTACGGCAACATGGTGTCGTCGTTTTTCGGGGCCAAATTCGGTCACCACATCGAGGAGCTGCTGATTTCGCCGCTGCCGAACTGGGTCATCCTGGCCGGCTACGTCACCGGCGCCCTGGTGCGCGGCCTGCTGGTGGGCGCGGTGGTCATCGTCGTCTCGCTGTTCTTCACCGAGCTCGAGGTGCAGCACCCCTGGGTGACCCTGTCCGTGCTCGTGCTCACCGCCATCGTCTTCGCCATGGCGGGCATGGTGAACGCCATCTTCGCGGAAAAATTCGACGACATCGCCATCATTCCCACCTTTGTCCTGACCCCGCTGACCTATCTCGGCGGCGTGTTCTACTCCATTTCGCTGCTCCCCGAATTCTGGCAGAAGGTGTCCGCCTTCAACCCGATTCTCTACATGGTGAACGGCTTCCGCTACGGCATGCTGGGCACCTCGGACGTCAGCCTGACCACGGCCTACGTCATCATCGGCGTGTTCGGCGTTGTTTTGGGGGGCGCCTGCCTCTACCTATTGAATACGGGCAAGGGCATGCGCAGCTGACCCACGGTTGAACCGTTTTCGGCCCTCAGCCAACCCCGCTGGAAGCGACCCGGCATACGCCACCGCACAGTTTTCTTAACGACCTGCGGGCCGCCTTGGCCTAGAATGCGGGTTCAGCCACGACAGATTTTCGCAATGACCCATCTCGAACCCAAGGCCGCCCAGGAAGAGGGCGTGCGCAACTGGCCCGTCACCCTGACCCTCGGCCTGACCTTCCTTTTCGCCGTGACGCTCGTGCCCTGGTACGGCTTCACGGTCGGCTTTTCCGGCTGGGCCTGGGCCTTTTTCGGCCTCTTCATGATCCTCACCGGTGTCGGCATCGGCAGCGGTTACCACCGCCTGTGGTCGCACCGCGCCTATGAGGCGAGCCCGGCCCTGCAGTGGTTCCTCGCCATCGTCGGCGGCATGTCCCTGCAGAACTCGATCCTGATCTGGAGCGCCCGCCACCGGGTGCACCACCGCTACGTGGATGACAACGACAAGGATCCCTACTCCATCGGCCGCGGGTTCTGGTTCGCGCACGTGGGCTGGATGCTCAGGGACTACCGCAGCGGCGAGGTGGACTACAGCGTCGTGCCCGATCTGCAGAAAAACGAGATCGTTATGTGGCAGCACCGCCACTACCTCGAGCTGGTGCTGGCAACGAACATCCTGCTGCCCCTGGGGCTCGGTTTCCTGGTGGGCGACCCGATCGGCGTGTTCCTGCTCGCGGGCCTCGCGCGCCTGGTGCTCAACCACCACTTCACCTTCTTCATCAACTCCCTGGCGCACATGTGGGGCAACCAGCCCTACACGGACGAGAACACGGCCAAGGACAACTGGTTCCTTTCCATCTTCACCTACGGCGAGGGCTACCATAACTTCCACCACATCTTTCAGAGCGACTACCGCAACGGCATCCGCTGGTACGCCATTGACCTGAACAAGTGGTTCATCGCCGTCGCCTCATCCCTCGGCCTGGCCCGCGGCCTGCGCCGTACGCCGCAGTTCAAGATCCTGCGCGCGCGCCTGCACATGGACTTCAAGCGTGCCCGGGAACGCCTGGCCCAGGACCCGGCCAACCCGCGCTGGAAAGAGCTGCTGGACACCCTCGAGACCGAGTACGCCCAGTACCTGTCCACCATCAAGGCGTGGCAGTCACTCCAGATGGAGAAGGTGCAGGCGGGCAAGCAGCGCTTCGCGGACGGCAGGCAGCGGCTGGCCGACGGCAAGCAGCGACTGGCGGACAAGGTCGACGCCAGCTACCGGGAACTCGAGCTGGCGCTCAAGATGCAGCGCAAGCGGGTGGCCATGCTGACGGCGCAGGTTCACATCTGAGACAACTCGGAGGCCCGAAGCCTCCGAGTTGGCTGGGGTGGTCAGAGTTGGCTTTGGAGAAGTGCTGGCCTTCGCTGGGTGTTGGATGACCCGGCGCTCTCGTACATTGCCCGCTGCCATTCTAATCAGGCCGATTCGTAATCGTGGCGTAAAGGCACACCTTTAGGTTCACAAGAGAGTACTGGTCAATCGACCATGTATTTTCTGTTCTCACTGAATCAAAAGGAATTGATCATGAATGAAACAAGATTTCTGACAGTGGCTGCTTGCGCCAGCGTCTCGCTAATTTTCTCTTTTTCGTCCGCAAACGCATCTGAGAAT
>JAZBOL010000056.1:0-14469 GCA_036351115.1 Lysobacterales bacterium
AACTGGCGCGTGGGCCGGCAGGTCGTATCCTGGGGCGAATCCACCTTTATCCAGGGGGGGCTGAACGTCATCAACCCGGTGGACGTGTCCAAGCTGCGCCTGGCCGGTTCCGAGCTCAAGGAAGCCTTCATGGGCGTGAACATGCTCTGGGGCTCGGCGGAGGTGACGGACAACCTGTCCCTCGAGGCGCTCTACCTGCTGGAATGGCGAGAAATTTTTCCGGATCCTTCCGGATCCTATTATTCGTCCAGTGACATCGGCTCGCCTGGCTCGAGCTACGCGATGCTGGGCTTCGGGACCTACCCGCAGCCGGTGCTGAACCCGGACCTGTACCAGCCGGTCTGTCTCGGCGGCGACCTGACGGGTTCCGACATCGGCCTGCCGCCGAACCTCGTCGCCACCGGCTGCAACCTCGCCGTGCCGCGCTCGGAAACCCGCTTTCCGGATGACCAGGGCCAGTTCGGCGTGGCCGCGCGCTACTTCGCGGAAAACCTGAACTTTACCGAGTTCGCGTTCTACTACCTGCGCTACCACAGCCGCCTGCCGCTGATTAGCGGCTTTGCGCTGCTGGAAGTGCCCCCGCCCTTCACCAGCGCCAGCTACTTCACCGAGTACCCGGAAGACATCGATCTCTTTGGCGTCAGCTTCAACACCTCCGTCGGGACCTGGTCCCTGGCCGGTGAGGTGAGCTACCGACCGGACGCGCCGCTGCAGATCGACGACGTGGAGATCCTGTTCGGTGCCTTGACGCCCCTGAACCCGCTGATTCCGGCGCCGGTGAATCGCTATCAGAGCCAGCTGGGCGAATTCGCGCCCGGTGAGGAAATCACGGGCTTCATGGAGCTCGATTCCTGGCAGGCGCAGGCCACGACCACGCGCCTCTTCGGACCGTCCAATTTCCTGAAGGCCGACCAGATCGCGTTCGCGGCCGAAATCGGTGTGAACTGGGTGCCGGACCTGCCGTCCAAGGACGTGCTTCGCTTCAACGGCTCCGGCACGGACACCGGCGGCGGCGCCGACGTCACCAGCGGCGACTTCAACAACCCGGTCACGGAGCCGGGCGGTTTCGCTGACGACCTGTCCTGGGGCTACCGCTTCGCGGCGCGCGCGGACTACAACAATGCGCTCGGCGCCTGGACCGTCAGTCCGCGCCTGGCGTGGTCGCACGACGTGGACGGTACAACACCCGGTCCCGGCGGGTCCTTCATCGACGGTCGCAAGCAGCTGACCGCCGGCGTCGCCTTCAACCTGCTGAACCAGTGGATCGTCGACGTGTCCTATACCGACTACTCCGGCGGCGGACGTTACAACCTGTTGCGGTCCCGAGACTTCTTCGCGGCCAGCGTCAGCTACGCCTTTTGATTGGGAGCTTTGACAACATGCGAAAGCTGAACCGAACTGTTTCCTTTGCCGCCCTCGGCCTGGCCCTCGGCCTGACCCAGGCGGCCACGGCCGGCCCGAAGCCGGACCAGATCAGCCGACTGACTTCCGACCTGACCCCCATGGGCTCCGTCCGCGCGGGTAACGAGGACGGCACCATCCCCGAGTGGACCGGCGGCGTCACCGAGTGGCCAGAGGGCTACGAGCCCGGCATGCACCACCTCGACCCCTTCGCCGACGACGAAGTGCTCTTCCGCATCGACGCGAGCAACTACCAGGACTACGCGGACAAGTTGGGCGTGGGCCAGAAGGCCATGTTCGAGCGCTACCCGGACACCTATTACATGAACGTCTACCCGACGCGTCGTTCCGCCACGTTCCCCGAGCGATCGCTGGAAATGACCATCGAGAACGGCAAGACGGCTGAGCTGGTCGCCAACGGCGAGGGTGTGACGGGTGCTGCGGAAGGCTTCCCCTTCCCGTTCCCGGAGAACGCCTACGAAATCATGTGGAACCACAAGCTCAAGCCCAAGGGCACGGGCGGGGTGCGCTACAACAACCAGGTGGCCCCGACGGCAGACGGCAGCTACACCTTCGTGACGATTCGTGAAGAGCTGCTGGGCCTGTACTACAAGGAAGGCGTCACCGTGGAGGAGATCAACAACATCCTCCTGTACTTCTTCCAGGAAGTGGAGTCCCCGGCGCGTCTCGCCGGCAACATCCTGCTGGTGCATGAAACCCTGGACCAGATCGCCCAGGTCCGCCAGGCATGGATCTACAACCCGGGGCAGCGCCGCGTGCGCCGGGCACCGAACGTGGCCTACGACAACCCGGGCACGGCCTCCGACGGCCTGCGCACCAACGACATGACCGACATGTTCAACGGCGCCATGGATCGCTTCGACTGGGAGCTGGTGGGCAAGAAGGAAATGTACGTGCCCTACAACAGCTACAAGGCGCACCAGGGTGACGTGACCACCGACGACCTCGTGAGGCCCGGACACCTGAATCCGGAATACTTTCGCTACGAACTGCACCGCGTCTGGGTCGTGGATGCGCGTCTCAAGGATGGTATGCGGCACATCAACTCGCGGCGCACCTTCTACATGGACGAAGACAGCTACCAGATCGTGCTGATCGACCATTACGACGGCCGGGATCAGCTGTGGCGCTTCTCCGAGGGCCACGGCATCAACTTTTACGACATGCCCACGTACTGGACGACCTTCGAAGCGCACTACGACCTGCAGTCCGGTCGCTACGTCGCCCAGGGCTTCGACAACCAGTACCCGGCGCAGACCTTCAACCAGGACATGTCTCCGGCCCAGTTCACGCCGCAGGCGCTGCGCACGCGCGGTCGTCGCTGAGCCATTGGCATCGGATAAACACCCCGGCACGCCGGCGCCGGGGCCGACCTGAAATGATGGCCTGAAATCAGTGGGGGTTCGCTGACGAGCGTGTCGCTTCTCGATCCGACAGTCACCTGGAAACAGGCCACGGCATTCGCCGTGGCTTGCTTGCTGTGGGCGCCGTCCCAGGCACAGGAGTCCGATGACCCGCCCCCGGCGGAGCGGCTGCCGCTGGCCGCCAGGTCTCTGCTGCTCGATGTCACCCGTGATTCGGAAGGCCGCTTCGTGGCCGTGGGAGAGCGCGGTCACGTCGTGCACAGCGGCGACGGCAGGGAATGGACCCAGGCGGAGCATGTACCCACCCGTTCCACGCTGACCACCGTCGCGAGCCAGGGTAACGATCTCTGGGCCGGTGGCCACGACACGGCCATCATCCACAGCAGCGATGGCGGCGTGACCTGGGACCTGGTCTATTACGATCCGGACCGGGCCCAGCCGGTCATGGACATCCATTTCGTCGATGCGCAAACCGGTTACGCCATCGGCGCCTACGGACTCATGATGAAGACCCTGGACGGCGGCCAGACCTGGGACGAGTTCGAGGTGAGCTTCGATGGCTGGCACCTGAACGGACTGATCGACCTGGGTGACGGCCGCCTGCTCATCACCGGGGAGAAGGGCTTCAGCTACCTCAGCCAGGACGCCGGTGAAACCTGGGAAACCATCGACATGCCCTACCCCGGGTCCATGTTCGGCGCGGTGCGGACCGGCGGATGCATCGTCGTCTACGGGCTGCGCGGAAACATCCAGCGGACCTGTGACGACGGTCAAAGCTGGGAGCAGCTCGCGTCCCCGACGGAGAACAGCCTCGCCGGCGGTGCGTTCCGCGAAGGAGAAACCCTGCTCGTGGGCAACAGTGGCCAGGTGGTGCGGATCGGAGCCGACGGCGCGGTCAGCGCGGAGAAACATCCCAGCGGCGTGGACTTCGCCGCCGCGCTGCCCCTCGACGATGGCCGGTGGCTGCTGGTCGGCGAGAGCGGCACCCATGTTTATCCCGCGCTTGACGGGGAAGGAACGTCGGGATGAGTGATCCGTCCACCCAGACCCGGTTGCACCACATCGCGACCTTCCTGATCAACACGCGCTACGCCATCGTGGCGCTGTTCGTGGCGATCACCGTGTTCATGCTCTACAACATGTTCCAGCTGCAGATCGAGACCGGTTTCAAGAAACAGCTGCCGCTGAAACACGAATACATGGTCACCTTCGTGGAGTACGAGAAAGATTTCGGCGGGGCCAACCGGGTGCTCGTGGCCCTCGTCGCCCGCGATGGCGACATGTTCAACGAGACCTTCTTCGAGGCCTTCGAGGACATCACCGACCAGGTGTTCTTCATTCCCGGCGTCGACCGGGCCAGTGTGCGTTCGATCTTCACGCCGAATGTCCGCTTCGTGGAGATCGTCGAGGACGGCTTTGCCGGCGGCAACGTGATTCCGTCCGATTTTTCCCCGTCCCCCGAGGCCTTTGAAACGGTCCGGGCCAACATCGTCAAGTCCGGCGAGGTCGGGCGCCTGGTGTCCGAGGACTTCAGCGGCGCCATGGTCTGGGCCAACCTGCTGGAGGAGAATCCGGCCACCGGCGAGCAGCTCGACTACCGGGAGGTGGCGGCCCAGCTCGAGGCCATCCGCACCCAGTACGAGGGGGAGGAGTTCACGGTCCACATCATCGGTTTCGCCAAGATCGTCGGCGATATCTCCGACGGTGCGAAAGGCGTGATCTGGTTCTTCGGCGTGGCCTTCGTGATCACCGCCATACTGCTCTACCTGTACACCCATTCGGTCTGGCTGACCGTGCTGCCCCTGGCCTGCTCCCTGGCCGCCGTGATCTGGCAGATGGGCACCCTGAGCCTGCTCGGTTTCAGTCTCGATCCCATGAACATTCTCACCCCGTTCCTGATCTTCGCGATCGGGGTGAGTCACAGTGTGCAGAAGATCAGTGCCTGGGTGGTGGAAAAGGAATTCGGGGGACGCACCCCGGACCAGTGGGCCCAGATCGGTGTGGACGACGTCACGCAGATTCCCCGGCGGTCGCCCATGCACGGCTCCCGGGAGACCATCAAGAAACTGCTCGCCCCGGGCGTCATTGCCCTGGTGTCGGACACCATCGGCTTCCTGACCATCCTGTTCATCCAGATCCGCATCATCCAGGAGCTGGCGATTACGGCCAGCGTCGGCGTGGCGGTGATTATCTTCACCAACCTGATCCTGCTGCCGGTGCTGCTGAGCTGGGTGCAGTTGAAGAACCCCCAGGCCTACCGTCGCCGCCTGCTGGCCAAGGCGCACGAGCACTCCACGTTCTGGCGCAACATCGCCAGCTTCACCCAGCCCAAGCGCGCCATGCAGGCCATCGTTGCCGGCGTCGTCCTGTTCGGCATCGCCTTGTGGATCGCCCAGGGCATGAAGATCGGTGACTCGGAACCGGGCGTGCCCGAGTTGCGGCCGGAGGCGCGCTACAACGTCGACGCCAACCTCATCGCTGAAAAGTTCGCCCTCGGGTCCGACGTGATCACGGTCGTGGCCGAGACCCTGCCCAACGCCTGCACCGAGATCTACGAGGTCATGGAGCGGATGGATCGCTTCGCCTGGCACATCGAGAATGTCGAGGGCGTGCAAAAGGTGATCACGCTGCCCAAGGTGGCCAAGGTCGTCAACGCCGGCTGGAACGAGGGCAACGTCAACTGGCGTGTGCTGCCGCGCGACCAGTTCGTCATGCGCCAGGCGCTTGGCGGCATCGAGACCGACACGGGGCTGCTCAACAGCGACTGCAGCGCGATGCCCATCATGATCTTCACGGAGGACCACCGTGCCGAGACCATCATTCGCGTTGTCGATCGCGTCAAGGAGTTGCGTGAGGAACTGAACCTGCTGGGCACCGGGTTCGTGGACGGCACCGAGTACATGGAGCTCGTAGAATCCGAGGGCATCGAGCTGGCCGAGGACGAGGACGTGCTCAAGTTCCGCCTGGCGACAGGCAACGTGGGTGTGATGGCGGCCACCAACGAGGACGTGGCCGCCGCCGAGAAGCCCATGCTGGCACTGGTGTTTTTCAGCATTATCGTGCTGGTGATGATCACCTACCGGACGGTCACGGGCACGATCGCCATCGTGCTGCCGCTGGTGATGGTAGCCATCATGACCGAGGCGCTCATGGCCCTGTACGGTATCGGCCTGAAGGTGAACACGCTGCCGGTGGTCGCGCTCGGCGTGGGCATCGGCGTGGACTATGGCATCTACATCTTCAACCGCCTCTACATTCTGCTCGAAGAGGGCTACGACCTCGAGGAGGCGTACTACCAGACGCTGCGCCTGACGGGCCGGGCCGTGATCTTCACGGGCTTCACCCTCGCCGCCGGCGTGGGCACCTGGATCTTCTCCGACCTGCAGTTCCAGCAGGACATGGGCATCCTGCTGGTCTTCATTTTCCTGGCCAACATGATCGGCGCCATCATCATGCTGCCGGCCCTGGTGCGCTGGCTCATGCGCCGCAAGGAGGCCGAGCCGGAAGTGACGGCGGCCGGGACTGGTTGAAGGTCTGCCTGAAGGTGATGGGCTGAGGCGGACGCGCCAGCCGGTTGCAATGCCGCGGCATAAAACGTACATTCCGCGCATGAACGCACTGAACGCCCAGTCCGCCCCCCGGCTTCGACGCACCCGACGTGCGCGCCGAATCGCGGCCGCTGGGTGTCCGTTCGCTTAACTCCGAAGCGGAGTAAAACCGAACGAAACCCAGCCAGCGGCTGGGTTTTTGCGTTTCTGGGAAGGGCGATTCCACGCGTCGGTGCTCGCGGGAGAACGGGACGCCCCTGGGACGACCCGGGAACAGAAAGCGACGCCGAAGCAACGAAAGCGAGAGACCTGAAACCGTGAAGCATTTTCTGAATACGCAGGACTGGTCCGCGGAAGCCCTGGGCGGGCTTCTCGACCTGGCGGCCGATCTCAAGGCCAACCCGATCAACGACCGGCTTGCGGGCAAATCCATTGCCCTCCTGTTTCTGAACCCGTCCATGCGCACCCGGACCTCCTTCCAGCTCGGCATGCAGCAGATGGGCGGCATCGCCATCGTGCTCGAGCCCGGCAAGGATGCCTGGGGGGTCGAGTTCGAGCCCGGGGTCGTGATGGACGGCGACGCGGAAGAGCACATCGCCGAGGTTGCGGGCGTCCTGTCACGCTACGTGGACCTGATCGGCATCCGCGCTTTTCCCAAGTTCCAGGACTGGTCCCGGGACCGCACCGACTTCGTCATCAAGGCCCTGGCGGAGCATTCCTCCGTGCCCGTGATCAACATGGAAACCATCGTGCACCCCTGCCAGGAGCTGGCGCTGATGCAGACCCTGCGCGAGCACCTCGGCACGGTGAAGAACCGCAAGATGGTGCTGACCTGGACCTGGCACCCGCGCCCCCTGAACACGGCCGTGGCCAACTCGGCCCTGCTCATCGGCACGAAGTTCGGCCTGGATGTCACCCTGCTGTGCCCGGAGCCGGCCTACCTCCTCGACCCGCAGTACATGGAGGCGGCGAAGGCCAACGCGGAAGCGTCCGGCGGCAGCCTCGAGGTCAGTCACGACATCGAGGCGGCCTACACCGGCGCGGAGGTGGTCTATGCCAAGAGCTGGGGGGCGCTGCCGTTTTACGGCGATCCGGAGTCCGAGTGGGCATTGCGCAAGCAGTACCGGCACTTCATCGTGGACGAGGAGAAAATGGCGCTGACCGACAATGCAGTGTTCAGTCATTGCCTGCCCCTGCGCCGCAACATCAAGGCCACCGACGGCGTCATGGACGCCGACTATTGTGTCGCCCTGGACGAAGCCGAGAACCGGCTGCACGTACAGAAAGCCATCATGCTGACCCTGCTGGGCAAGGTGCCCGTATGAGTGCCGACCCGGGGCGGCCTGCCACGAAGCGTTGTGAGTGGAATTTTCATGAGTGAAAAGAACATCGTCGTCCTCGCCTTCTCCGGCGGACTGGACACCAGCTATTGCGTCCTCGCCCTGCGCGAGCAGGGTTTCGACGTGCACACGGTTTTCGTGGATACGGGCGGTATACCGCAGGCGGAGATCGACTGGATCGAGGAGCGCGCCCGTTCCCTCGGCAGTGCGAAACACCACCTCGTGGACGTGAGCCAGGCCATCTGGGACGAGTTCGTCACGCCCCTGGTCTGGAGTCATGCGCGCATGCTCGGCGAATACCCGCTGCTCTGCTCGGATCGTTACCTGATCGTCAAGCGCTGCCTGGCCCTGTGCGACGAGCTGGGGACGACGCATTTCGCGCACGGCTGCACCGGCATGGGCAACGATCAGCTGCGCTTCGACCAGACGGTCCGCAGCATCGGCGATTACACGATCCACGCGCCGGTCCGCGAGCTGCAGAAAGTGGCCACGGACATCCGCGACCACGAAATCGGCATTCTCGAGGCGGCCGGGGTCGACGTGCCGCAGAAATCCGGCCAGTACTCCATCAATGAAAACCTGCTCGGCGTCACCATTTCCGGCAGCGAGGTGGACCGTTTCGAAATGCCCGGGCCGGATACCTGGCACTGGGTGCGCCCGCGTGCCGAATGGCCCGAGGACACGCACACCTTCACGATCACCTTCGAGGGGGGCGTCGCGACGCAGCTCGACGGCGAGGCACTCGACGGTCCCGTGCTGCTCCAGCGCCTGAACCAGGCCCTGGGGCCCTACGGCGTGGGCCGGCATATCTATACGGGTGACGTGAGCATCGGCCTCAAGGGTCACATCGTGTTCGAGTGCCCCGGCGTGGACGCGCTGCTCCTGGCGCACCAGGCGCTGGAGGATACGGTCAACACCAAGCTGCAGAACCAGTTCCGGCACATCGTGGCTCAGCGCTGGGCGGAGCTGGTGTATACGGGCTTTTTCTACGAGCCGCACAAGACGGATCTCGAGGCCTACCTGGCGAGCTCCCAGTCGCACGTCACCGGTACGGTGACGCTGCAGACCTCCGGCGGCAGCCTGCTGGCGGTGGCCATCGATTCACCGAACATCCTGCAGGACGAAGGGGCGGTTTACGCGCAGAGCGCCAGCTGGACGCCGGAGGAGGCGGAAGGCTTCATCAAGCTGCTGGGACAGAGCTCCACCATGGCGGCCCGGGTGCGCGGGAGCGGGCCGTGACCAGCGAAGTCATCCGCGAAACGGGGAACGCGGGCGAGGCGAATGGCCCCCTGTCGACGATACTGAACCATCTCGAGGCGCTGGTGCGCTGCGACACGCAGAATCCGCCGCGCAAGCTCGATGCCGAGTCACCCATCTTCGGCCTCCTCCGGGAGGCGCTCCCGGGCTTCCATATCGAACTCTTCGACCACGGCAAGGGCCGCGTCAGCTTCTACGCCCGCCGCGGACAGCCGACCGTGCTGTTCAATGTGCACCTCGACACGGTGCCGGCGCTGGAGGGCAGCGACCATCCGCCGCTCCAGCTCATCGTGAAGAACGGCCGTGCCTACGGACGGGGCGCCTGCGACATCAAGGGCGCGGCCGCCTGTCTCGTCACCCTGGCCGCGGAAAGCGACGCGCCGATGGCGCTGCTGTTCACCACGGACGAGGAGGGCGGCGAGGGCTGCTGCGTGCAGGAGTTCGTCTCCGCCGGCCTGACCCAACCCTATGAGCAGGTCGTCGTGGCGGAACCCACGCAGTGCGTCGCCGAGTTCCGGCACCGGGGGTTTCTCTCGGCCCGGGGGCACTTCCAGGGACGGGGTGGGCACTCGAGCGAGCCCCGGGCGCTACGGGAGAATGCGATCCATCATCTCGCGCGCTGGAGCAGCGCAGCGTTGACCGCGGCGCAAGCGGCGGAAGCCGGGGGCCGCCGCACCTGTTTCAACATCGGCACGGTCGAGGGAGGCGTCAAGTCGAACGTCATCGCCGACCACGCCCACATCTTCTGGAGCGCCCGCCTGTCGCCCGGTGACAGCAACGAGGCCTTCCTCGAGCAGGCCTACGCCTGGCCCGGGGGAGACCGGGCCGATTGGAGCGTGTCCTTTTCCGGCCCGCCGCTGCCCACGGGTGAGCACGATGACCGGCAGGCGAGATCCTTCGCGGAGCGCCACGGCCTGGTGACCGGCGATGGGCTGGATTTCTGGACCGAGGCCTCCCTGTTCGGCGCTGCGGGTATCCCGGCCCTGGTGCTTGGGCCGGGCAACATCGAGCAGGCCCACGTACTGAACGAATGGGTGGCCCTCGAGCAGCTCGAGCGGTGCCTGGACATCTACCGGGGCATCGTGGAACGCGAGGCCTGAGCCATGTCCGAAATCCGTGAGACCGTTCTTGAACTGCTCGCCCAGCTGGGCTCGAGTCGCGAGGCGCGCCAGTACCTGAAGGAATTCTCCTCGGTCGAGGAATCGCGCTTCGCCGTCGTCAAGGTCGGCGGCGGGATCCTCCGCGACCACCTCGACGAACTCGCCTCGGCCCTGGCGTTCCTGCATCGCCTGGGACTGCGTCCGGTCGTGCTGCACGGCGCCGGCCCGCAGGTGGATACGGCCCTCGCGCAGGCCGGTATCGACAGCGAGCGTATCGACAACCTCCGTGTCACCACGGAGGAGGTCATGGCCGTCGCCCGGCCCGTGATCTACGAACAGAACCTGCGCCTGGTGGAAGCCCTCGAGCAGCGCGGTATCCGGGCCCGGGGTCTTCAGCACGGCACCTTCCAGGCCCGGTTCCTGGATGCGGACCGCTATGGGCTCGTCGGTGAGATCACGAACGTCAATCTCGACGGCCTGCGTCGCGCGGTCCGGGCCGGCGCCCTTCCGGTTCTGACCTTCCTGGGCGAGTCGCCGTCGGGCCAGGTGCTCAACATCAATGCGGACATCGCGGCCCGGGAGCTCGTCTGGGCCATCCGGCCGCACAAGATCATTTTTCTCACACCCAGCGGCGGACTGCTGGACCGGAACGGCCGGGTGATTTCCGCCGTCTCCCTGAGCAACGACTACGAGTCGCTCATGCAGGAGCCCTGGGTGCACTCGGGCATGCGCCTCAAGCTGCAGCAGATCAACGAGATGCTCGAGAAGCTTGACGACAGCACCTCCGTGTCGATCACCTCCGCCGACCAGCTCACCCGCGAACTGTTCACCTATCGCGGCGCCGGCACGCTGGTGCGCAAGGGGGAGGGCATCCAGTACCTCGAGCAGCCGGATCCGGAGACGCTCGAGGACGTGGCCCGGCGCGTGGAGGCCTCCTTCGGCCGTACGCTCAAGGCGGGCTGGATCGAGTCCCTCGTGGAGCCCGCCGTGTTGCTGTCGGAAAGCCGCCGGGCCGCTGCGGTCATTGTCCGCGGCGAGGGCGGATACCCCTACCTGGAAAAATTCATCGTCACGCCGGAGGCCCAGGGGGAAGGCCTCGGCGCCGCCATGTGGCAGGTGCTGCGGGCCCGGTACCCGGAGCTGTACTGGCGTTCGCGCAACAGCAATCCCATCACGCCGTGGTATTTCCTCCAGGCCGACAGCTGCGAGCGGCATGGTCCCTGGGTTGTCTTTACCAACGGCATCACCGATGCGCTGCAGCGTGATCGTGTGGTGCAGGAAGCCATGAGTCGGGACCCGGGCTGGGTGGAGGAAGCGCCGGGAGACGGGTCATGAAGCTGGCGCTTATCGGCGGGCGGGGCTACACCGGCGCGGAATTGCTGACCGGGCTGGCGTTGCACCCGTCCCTGGACCTGGCGTTTGCGTCGTCCCATTCCCAGGCCGGCACGCCCATCTCCGCAGCGTGCTCCGCCTGGCCCGGTGACGAATCCTTCCTTGGCCTCGAACCCGGCCAGGTCGCCGAACGTGAAGCCGATGCCTGGGTGCTGGCCGTGCCGAACGGCGCGGCCGCCGCCTGGGCCGAAGCCATCCACCGGACCCACGAGGGGGCGGTGATTCTCGACCTGAGCGCGGATCACAGGTTCCGGTCGGACTGGACCTACGGCTTGCCGGAGCGGAACCGGGATGCGCTGCGCTCGGCGCGCCGCATCGCCAACCCGGGATGCTACGCCACCGGTGCCCAGCTGGCGCTGCTGCCCCTCCTCGACCAGCTCGATGGCCCGCCGCAGATCTTCGGCGTGTCCGGGTACAGCGGTGCGGGCAAGAAGCCCTCACCCAACAACGACCCGGAACGGCTCCGCGACAACCTGGTGCCCTACAAGCTCGCCGGCCACGTGCACGAGCTCGAAATAACCCACCAGCTCGAACACCGGGTCCGCTTCATGCCGCATGTGGCCGCGTTCTTCCGGGGCATCTCCCTGACGGTCTCCGCGCAGTTGCTCGAGCCGACCCGGCCCGGGCTGCTGTTCGAGCGTTTCGCGGCGCACTATGCCGGTGAGCCGCGGGTCCGGGTGCAGGAAGCGATCCCGGAAGTGCGTGCCGTGCAGGGGACCCCCGATTGCCTGCTCGGCGGTTTCACCGTGGACGAGCGCGATCCGCGCTGTGTCACCCTGGTGGCCGTGCTGGACAACCTGCTGAAGGGCGCCGCCAGCCAGGCGTTGCAGAACATCAACCTGGCCCTTGGGCTGGAGGAATCCCTGGGACTCGAAAAATGAGCGACTTGATCTGGAAAAAGGACGGACAGGGCAGCGGCCCGGGTGAGGCGGTCATGCGCTTCCTCGCCGGCGAGGACGTGGTGCTCGACCGCGAGCTGATTCACTTTGATATCCAGGCCAGCCAGGCCCACGTGGAAGGCCTTGCGCGCATCGGGCTGCTCACGGCCGACGAGGCCCGGAAGCTCATGGACGGACTGAAGCGCATCGACGAACACCTCGCGGCGGGAGACCTCGTGCTGGATGAGCGGTTCGAGGACGGACACTCGGCGCTCGAGGCCTGGCTCACGGAGCAACTCGGTCCGCTGGGTGGCAAGGTGCACCTGGGGCGGAGTCGCAACGACCAGGTGGCGGTGGCGCTGCGCCTGTACATGAAGCACCGGCTGACCCGGCTCCAGGCGCTGTGCGCCGGCATCGCCCGCCGCGCCCTGGACCGGGCCCGGCGTGAAGCCGAGCTGCCCATGCCCGGCTATACGCACCTCCAGCGCGCCATGCCTTCAAGTGTGGGGCTGTGGCTCGCCGGCCACGCGGAGGCCTTCATCGACAACGCGGCCCTGGCGCGAACCACGCGCGACTGGCTCGACGCTTCGCCGCTCGGCACCGCCTCCGGCTTCGGCGTGAATCTTCCCCTGGCGCGAGACGCGGTGGCCGAGCACCTCGGCTTCGATCGCCTGGTGATCAATCCCCAGTATGCCCAGAACAGCCGGGGCAAGGTCGAAATGCAGGCCCTCGGCGCTCTGGGCGCGGCCACCCTCGACGTGCGCCGCCTGGCGTGGGACCTGAGCCTGTTCACCACCAGCGAGTTCGATTTTGTGCGCCTGCCCGACGCGTGGTGCACGGGCTCGAGTATCATGCCGAACAAGCGCAACCCGGACGTGGTGGAGCTGCTGCGGGCGGCCCACGCCCCCGTAGCCGGCGCCCGGGCCGAGCTCGAGGCGGTACTCAGCCTGCCCTCCGGCTATCAGCGGGATCTCCAGGCGACCAAGCCGCCGCTGCTCCGCGCCTTCCGCTCGGGCTTGCAGGCCCTGGCGCTGCTGCCGGAGCTCATCGACGCCCTGGAATGGGACGAAGACCGGCTCCGGGCCGCCATCGATCCGGAACTGTTCGCCACGGACCTGTCCGTGGACCTGGCCCGGGAGGGCATGCCCTTCCGCGACGCCTACCGGGAGGTCGGCGCCCGCCTTCGGGACATGCGGGACGCCGACGTGGGCGAAAGCCTCGAAAAGCGCGTGTCCACGGGGGCTTGCGGGGCCCTGGAACTGGACCGGCTGGAAGCGCGTTTGCGGACAGAAGAAAAAAACTGAAAAAAGATGGGCGCGGGGTGTTGACAGGGGAAATCCGCTCCCTATAATGCGCCCTTCGCTCGACGGTCACAGCAACACCACGTGGCCGGCGAAGTCGAAGAAAGTGTGAAATATTCTTGACGCATTTCTCGGCTTTGTTATAATGGGCGGCCCGCTCAGCACCGGGGCGGATTCATGAAAATGAGTCTTACCGGCGCGGCGATCCTGAAACACTGGGTGACCCGCGGCGAGTTTGTGCTGAAACCGATTAGCGAAATGCGTCGGTCAGGCCAGGCAACTGGCCAGCGATCTTTAACAAAATACAGGTAACTTGTGTGGGCGCTCCGGTCATGGTGAAGCCATATCGGAAGCGACCAAGCCCGATTCATTAATTTGAATCATTAGTTCGGAGTAGTAAACCGAACGAGGGTTAGGTCAGGCTTTCAGCTTTAAGACTTAGGTGGAAGGCACTTGCTTCGGCAGGCGTCGGAAACCGACACCTTTAAACTGAAGAGTTTGATCCTGGCTCAGATTGAACGCTGGCGGCATGCTTAACACATGCAAGTCGAACGGTAACAGGCAGAAGCTTGCTTCTGTGCTGACGAGTGGCGGACGGGTGAGTAACGCATAGGAATCTGCCCAGTAGTGGGGGACAACACGGAGAAATCCGTGCTAATACCGCATACGACCTACGGGTGAAAACGGGGGACCTTCGGGCCTCGTGCTATTGGATGAGCCTATGTCAGATTAGCTTGTTGGTGGGGTAACGGCCTACCAAGGCGACGATCTGTAGCTGGTCTGAGAGGATGATCAGCCACACTGGAACTGAGACACGGTCCAGACTCCTACGGGAGGCAGCAGTGGGGAATATTGCACAATGGGCGC
>JAZBOL010000057.1:0-132810 GCA_036351115.1 Lysobacterales bacterium
CTTCGGCGACCGCGCGAAACCTCGGCGTCTCGCCCCTGATCATCGGCCTCGTGATCGTGGGTTTCGGCACCTCGGCGCCGGAGCTGGTGGTGTCGGCCGTGGCGACGGTGCGGGGAAATGCGGGACTTGCCGTCGGCAACGCGATCGGCTCCAACATCGCCAACATGGGGCTGATCCTCGGCTTCACGGCCCTGATCTACCCGCTCAAGCTCGAGTCGAGCACGCTGAAACGCGAGTATCCCCTGCTGCTGCTGATCATGCTTGTCAGCCTGTTCCTGGCCATCGACATGCAGCTCACCCGGCTGGAGGGTTTCGTGCTGCTCGGGTGCCTGTTCGCCATGGTGGCCTGGCTGGTGCGCTTCGGCATGCAACGGCCGGCCTCCGATCCCTTCGCCCAGGAACTCGAAGCGGAAATTCCCACGGACATTCCCACCCGTGTCGCCATGTTCTGGCTGCTGATCAGCATGATCACGCTGCCAGCCAGCTCCCACTTCCTGGTCGAGGGTGCCGTGGGCATCGCCACGACGCTGAACGTCTCCGACACGGTGATCGGCCTGACCATCGTCGCCTTCGGCACCAGCCTGCCCGAGCTGGCGACCGCGATCACCAGCGCCTTTCGCAAAGAGGATGATCTGGCCATCGGCAACATCATCGGCTCGAACATGTTCAACCTCCTGGGCGTGCTCGGTATCGCCGCGGCCATCCATCCGGTCGAGGTGCAAAGCATGATCCTGACCCGGGATTTTCCGGTCATGTTCCTGCTGACCGGGCTCATGTTCCTGCTGGCGTCGGACTTCCGGGGGCCGGGCCGCATCGGCCGCACGGCCGGCGCGCTCCTGCTGGCCATTTTCGTCGGCTACCAGGCCATGGTGTGGCTGGGAGCCGGGGAAGGCGCGCCCCTGGCCGCAGCCACAGCAGCGGCCGTGGCGAGCGCCGTCTGACGCCGCGCGCGTCTTGCGGAGGCGCACCTGCCTCCCGGGTCGTTTCACGGGGTAAACTGTGGCGATGAACGAAGTGGCGCTCAAGCAACTCGCCCGGGCGGTGATCGAGACCGAAGCCCGGGCTGTCCAGGAGTTGCTCCCCCGCATCGACGACCAGTTCGTCGCGGCATGCCGGGTCCTGCTCGGCACCCGGGGCCGCGTGGTGGTCCTCGGCGTCGGCAAGTCCGGCCACATCGGCAACAAGATCGCGGCCACCCTGGCCAGCACCGGCACCCCGGCCTTCTTCGTTCACGCCGCAGAGGCCGCGCACGGTGACCTCGGCATGATCACCGGCGAAGACGTGGTGCTGGTTCTCTCGAATTCCGGCGAGACGGACGAGGTCAAGCAGTTGCTGCCCGTGCTCAAACGCATGGACGTGGACGTGATCGCCATGACCGGCAATCCCGACTCCTACCTCGCCGAATTCGCCGACATCAACCTGAACACCTCGGTCAGCGAGGAAGCCTGCCCCCTTGGCCTGGCGCCCACCTCGAGCACCACCGCCGCCCTGGTCATGGGCGATGCGCTGGCCGTGGCCCTGCTCGAGTCGCGCGGCTTCACGAAAGAGGACTTCGCCCTGTCCCACCCGGCCGGACAGCTGGGTCGTCGCCTCGTCATCCGCATCCGGGACCTCATGCACAGCGGTGATGCGATGCCGGTGGTCCGGGCGGACGCCACCCTCACCGACGCCATCGTCGAAATCAGCGAAAAGCGTCTCGGCATGACCGCGGCGGTGAACGAAGCAGGCCAAGTCGTCGGTGTCTTCACCGATGGCGACCTGCGCCGCGCCCTGGGCCGAGGGCTGGATCCTCACGTCACCCGGGTCGAGTCCGTCATGAGTGGCAATCCCGCGGCCATTGAACCGGACACGCTCGCCGTGGAAGCCGTGCAGGCCATGCAGGACCGGAAGGTGCAAGGCCTGCTGGTGCTGGACGACGACGGCACCCTGGTCGGCGTGCTCAATTTCCAGGACCTGCTTCATTCGGGGGTGGTCTAGATGAGCGGTCACGATCCCCTGCTGCTCGAGCGCGCTGCCCGCGTCGAACTGCTGGTCCTCGACGTGGACGGCGTGCTGACCGACGGACGCCTTTACTTCGACAACGCCGGGAACGAGCTCAAGGCGTTCTCCACGGCGGATGGCCTGGGCCTCAAGCTGCTGCAGCGCCTCGGCATCACCCTGGCGGTCATCACCGGGCGCTCTTCCCGCATCGTCGCCGACCGGGCGGCCCATCTCGGTATCGAGCACGTCTACCAGGGGCAGGACGACAAGCTCTCGGCCTACCTGGACCTCCTGGCACGAACGGGGGGCGATGACGAGACGACCTGCTACGCCGGAGACGACTGGATCGACCTGCCCCTGCTCACCCGCGTGGGCCTGGCCGTGACGGTCCCGAAGGCCGATGCGGAGGTGAAAGCGCGAAGCCACTGGATTACCCCGTCCGGCGGCGGTGAAGGCGCCGTGCGGGAGCTTTGCAATCTGATCATCGACGCCCGCGGCGCCCGCGAGACCTTGCTCGAAGGATTCCTGGCGTGACGGCGACGCATGTCCCACGAACGCCGCCTCCCCGCGGGAGGGCCGCCGAATGATGACGCCCTCGACCCGCCGGGGCCTGCTGGTGGCCACCGCCCTGGTGGCCGTCACCTTCTGGCTGACCCGCGGTGAGGACGAGACGGACCCGGGCATCGAGGGCCTGGACACGGGCCTGAGCTACGCCCTGGAGAATTTCGAGATGCAGGCCTACGACGAGCTCGGCGCCCCCGCTGTCCGGCTGTGGGCGCCCCGATTTATCAACGAGGCTGACACGAACATCGGTCGCGTGGATAATCCTCGGCTCGAAGTCCGGCACGAGGGTCTGGTCTGGCGCCTGACAGCGGAAACCGCGACCATTGCGGCGGACCAGGACGAGGTGTACCTGAACGGCGCCGTCCAGATCGAGCGCACCGGCGCCACGCCCGCGGACCGTGTCGACATCGACACCCGCAACGTCACCCTGGAGGTCGACCCGCGCGTCGCCCACTCCGGCGAGGCGATCCGGGTTCGTGATTCGAGTGGCGTACTCAACGCCAAGGGCTTCCGGGTCGACATGGTGAAGGATGAATTTCAACTGCATAACGATGTCCAAGGCGTTTATGTCGTACCGAACTGACTCCCGGCCGACGCGCCCGGCGGTCCTCCTGGCCGTTTCCCTTGCTGTTTCCCTGGCCGCGCTCCTGGCCCAGCCCGTCCTGGCGCTGGAGACTGACCGGCAGCAACCGCTCGAGGTCTACGCCGATGGCACGGACGGCTCGTTGGGTGACGGGGTCACGGTGCTGAGCGGTCGCGTGGAAATTCGCCAGGGAACCCTGCACGTCCAGGCCGAAGAGGCCCGCGTCGAGAAGTTCGAGGGCAAGGTCAGCACGATCATTCTCATCGGGCAGCCGGCGCGGCTCGAACAGGAGATCGAGGAGCAGGGGCTGGTGCAGGCGGAGGCGAATACCATCACCTACCGGGTCAGCGCCGGCAAGGTCGAACTGGCGGGCGCCGCCGACGTCACCCATCCGCAGTACCAGATTTCAGGGGAACAGCTCACCTACGATCTCGACAAGCAGCACTTCGAAGGCAGCGGCGGCGTCAGTGCAGAGGGGGACGGGCGGATCCGGATTCAGCTGGAGCCCGAAGTGGCCGGTCAATTGCAGGACCAGCCCGCAGATGGCGGGGCGGCCGGCGAGGCGGGTGAGCAGACACCGGAAACCGACCCCCCCGACGCCGAAGATCCGGATTCCGGCGCTGGCTGATGCTGCAGACCGAAAACCTCCATAAGTCCTACCGAAATAAGCAGGTCGTGCGCGGCGTCACCATGAATGTGCGCGACGGCAGCGTGGTGGGACTCCTGGGGCCCAACGGCGCCGGGAAGACCACCTGCTTCTACATGATCGTCGGCCTGATTCCGGCGACCGAGGGACGCATCCTCGTCGATGATCACGAGATCACCCACGACCCGGTGAACAAACGTTCCGCCCTGGGGCTGAGCTACCTGCCCCAGGAAGCCTCGATTTTTCGGAAGCTGTCGGTCCGGGAAAACGTCATGTCCATCCTGGAGCTGCGGGACGATCTCGACCGGCAGGGGCGGGAGGACCAGCTGCAGTTGCTGCTGGAGGAGCTCGGCGTGGCTCACCTCTCCGACCAGTCCGGCATCAGCCTTTCCGGCGGCGAGCGACGGCGCGTGGAAATCGCCCGGGCCCTGGCTTCCCGGCCTCGCTTCATTCTTCTGGACGAGCCCTTCGCCGGCGTTGACCCCATTTCCGTCCGGGAAATTCAGGGAATCGTCGAGCACCTCAAGGATCGCGGTATCGGGGTGTTGATCACCGACCACAACGTGCGCGAGACCCTGGGCATCTGCGACCACGCTTACATCCTGGCGGACGGGAGGATTCTCGCGGAGGGTACACCCGAGGATATCCTCGACAACGAGGACGTCCGCACCGTTTACCTTGGTGAAGAGTTCAAGTTGTAACCCGTGATCGACCAGTCGCTCCAACTGCGCCTGACCCAGAAGCTTGCGCTGGCGCCGCAGCTGCAGCAGGCCATTCGCCTGCTTCAGCTCACGCGCATCGAACTGCGCGAGTACCTGCAGGAGACCATCGAGGCCAATCCCCTGCTCGAACAGGCTGAACCCGGCGATGTGCAGGACCCCGCGGACGCCGATTGGGAACAGGGCGAAGCCGGCGCCGAGCCCGAGTCCGCGGAGGCCGACCGCTGGGACGAGGCCGATGACTGGGGAGAAGACTACGGCCTGGGCAACGACTGGGGGGAGCCGGACAGCTACGCGGGTGACCGGGAGCAACAAATCGCCGACACCGGCAGTGGCGGCCTGGTGGAACATCTCCTGTTCCAGATCGGCATGGCCCAGTTCAAGGAGCAGGATGCCGCCATCGCGACGGCCATCGTGTACGCGCTCGACGAAGACGGCTACCTGCTGGACACGCCGGAAGACATCGCGGCCGGGCTGGCGCCCGAATATCTCGTGGACGCCTCCCAGGTCGAGGCCGTGCTGCGGCGCATCCAGCGAATGGAGCCCGTCGGCGTCGCATCCCGCGATCCCGGCGAATGCATCCGGGTACAGCTGGACGTGTTGCCGGCATCCACGCCGGCGCGCGACACCGCGCGCCGCATCGCCCGGGACTTTCTCGACCTCGTGGTGGCCGGCGACACGGCGGAGCTGACCCGTGCCCTGGCCGTGGACCAGGACCGGCTGGAAGCCGCCCTGGACCTGATCCGCAGCCTGGAGCCCCGGCCGGGCGCGCGATACGACAATCGCGCTGATGAATACCTCGTGCCCGACGTTTATGTCCGGGAGGTCGAAGGGCGCTGGGTAACGAGTCTCAGCCCGGACAACGACCCACGCCTGAAGCTCAACACGTACTACGTGCAGCTGCTGCGGAAGTCGAGTGCCCAGGACCGAAAATATCTCGAAGGGCGGCTGCAGGAAGCGCGCTGGCTCATGTCGAGCCTGGAACTCCGCAACCGCACGCTCACGACCGTGTCCCAGTGCATCGTGGACGCCCAGCAGGCGTTTCTGGAACACGGCGAAATCGCCATGCGCCCCCTGATTCTCAAAGACATTGCCGAGAAGGCGGGCGTGCACGAATCGACCGTGTCACGCGCCACGACCCGCAAATACCTGTTGACGCCTCGCGGCCTGTTTGAGCTGAAATATTTTTTCTCGAGCCACGTCAATACCTCGGACGGGGGTACCGTGAGCGCCACCTCGGTCAAGGCCCGTCTTGCGAGCCTCATCGCCGCCGAGCCCCCCGGCAAACCCCTGAGCGACCAGGCCCTGTGCGACACGCTGAACGCCGAAGGCATACTCGTCGCGCGGCGCACGGTGGCCAAATACCGGGAAGCACTGGGTATCGGATCCAGCAGCGACCGAAGGAAAGCCTGGCGCCGACTGTCGGGTAAGCGCTGAGCGCCGCCCCGGCAGGCACCCGGCGGAAGTCCGGCGTGACGCGAGGACTGGGAAACCGCGAAATCGGGGTATAGAATTGGAGTAGCCACCATGGAGTCTCATTCATGCAACTGACCATTACCGGGCACCACGTCGAAGTGACGCCCGCCCTCCGGGCCTATGCCACGGAAAAAATGCAACGTCTTTCCCGGCACTTCGACCAGGTCGTGTCCGTGGACGTGATCCTCAACGTCGAAAAGCTGGACCAGATCGCCGAAGCGACGGTCAACGCCGGCGGCCGGAAACTGTTCGCCACGGATACGTCCGAGGACATGTATGCCGCCATCGACGGTCTTTCCGACAAGCTCGACAAGCAGGTCCGGCGCCTCAAGGACAAGCTCCGCGACCACCACCACGTGAAGCCCTCGCATTTACCGACGGACGGCTGAGCGAATCGAGTCCTAACCAGGCCCTGCCCTCCAATGCCCCGTTTCCGATGCTGGTCCGCCCATGCTCGTCGATGATCTGATCAGTGCCGACAGCGTTCTGCCGCAGGTCAAGACCAGCAGCAAGAAGCGCCTTCTCGAAGTGATCAGCCGCGCGCTCGCGAAGGAAGACGAGGGCCTGAACGCCCGGGAGGTGTTCGAGAGCCTCTGTGCCCGGGAACGCCTGGGAAGCACGGGGCTCGGCAAGGGCGTGGCAATCCCCCATGGTCGCGTGAGTGGCTCATCGCGGGTCCAGGCCGTTTTCATTCGCCTCGCCAAGCCGCTGGCCTTCGATGCGGTCGACGGCAAGCCCGTGGACCTGCTGTTTGCCCTGGCCGTGCCCGAACACTGCACCACGGATCACCTCAAGCTCCTCGCGGAGATCGCGGAAAAATTCAGTGACGAAGACCTGCTGAAGCAGCTGCGCGAGGCGGACGACGCCAACGAGCTGGTACAGCTGCTGTCCCGCACCCGCCACTGATGCCGTGACTCGGACGCTCACAGCCCGGGACCTCTTCACGCAACTGCAGGAACGGCTCGGTCTCAGCTGGGTCGCCGCCCGGGACCACGGGGAAGACACGCTACTCAGCGAAGACGACATGTCGACCCGGCCGGCCTTGGCCGGCTACCTGAACCTGATTCACCCGAACCGCGTCCAGGTCCTGGGCGCGGAAGAACTGGCCTACCTCGCGACTCGGGCGGGCAAGGATCGGGAACGAACCCTCGAGCGAATCTTCGAACCCCAGCTGATCGCCGCTGTCGTGGGCAGCTCCCTGGAGCTTCCGGAAGACTTTCTCCAGGCCGCGGAGCGGGCCGGCAAACCGGTCCTGCGCTCCAGCAGTTCGAGCTACGACCTGGTCAATTATCTCCAGTATCACATCTCCCGCGTCCTGGCCCGGCGCTGCAACCTGCACGGCGTCTTCATGGAAGTGTTCACCATCGGGGTGTTGATCACCGGAGGTGCCGGCAGCGGTAAAAGCGAACTCGCCCTGGAGCTGCTCAACCGGGGCCACCGACTCATCGCGGACGACGCGCCGGAGTTCACGCTGATTTCGCCGGAGGTCATCGATGGATCCTGTCCCGAGGCCCTGCAGGATTGCCTCGAGGTGCGCGGCCTGGGCGTGCTGAACGTGCGGGAGATGTTCGGCGACGCCGCCATCAAGCTGAACAAGTTTCTGCGCCTCATCGTTCATCTCGAGATTCCCGAGGGGGGCAGCGCCCCGGAAAACATCGACCGGTTGCGCGGCAACACGGGCTCCGAGGACGTGCTGGGACTGACGGTTCCGACCTTCACCCTGCCCGTACTCGCAGGGCGTAACATGGCCGTCATCACGGAGGCGGCGGTCCGCGACTTCATGCTGCGCATGAAGGGTTTTGACGCCGCCACCGCGTTCCTGGAACGCCACTCCCGGTTGCTCCGCGGCCAGCCCGTGGTGCAAGGCCCTCACCCCGGTGCCAAGTCATGAGCGATAAAACGGCCGGTCAACACCTCATCATCGTCAGCGGCCTTTCCGGCGCGGGCAAGTCCACGGCGCTGAAGGCCCTGGAGGACATGGGCTATCACAGCATCGACAATCTGCCCACGCGCCTCCTTGACGATTTCGCCGAGCAGCTGAAGTCCGAGCCGGACGCCTACCGCCGCGTCGCGCTCGGCATGGATGTCCGCGCCCCCGGCCTCGACGCGCTGGCCCTGTCGACCTGGATCGAAGCTCTGCGGGCGTCCGGCATTCGTGCCCAGCTCCTGTTTCTCGAGGCCAACGACGCGGCCCTCCTGAAGCGCTACGGCGCCACGCGCCGGCCTCACCCCCTGGCCCAGGGCGCGGATGCCTTGCAGGCCGCGATCGGCAAGGAGCGCGAGCTGCTCGCGCCGCTGCGGAACCTGGCGGACTGGTGCATCGACACGTCCGACACGAATATTCACCAGCTGCGCCACCAGACCTGGCGCCATGTGGGCCCGGACACCGATGAGATGACCGTGGTGATCCAGTCCTTTGGATTCAGCCACGGCGTACCGCCGGACGCGGACTACGTGTTCGACGCGCGCTGCCTGCCCAATCCCCACTGGGACGACACCCTGCGCCCCCAGACCGGACGCGACGAGGCCGTCGCCGAGTGGCTCGAACGCGATGAAACGGTGAACCGCCTGGCCAGGGACATGGAATCATTCCTGCGTACCTGGCTGCCCGTCCACGCACAGACCCACCGGAGTTTCGTGACTGTCGCGATCGGATGCACCGGGGGGCGGCACCGGTCCGTGTATCTGGCCGAGCGCCTGAGCCGGGCGCTGCGCGATGATTTTCCCGACCTCGTGCTCCATCACCGTGAGACGGAGCTGTGAGCGTCGCCATCGCCCTGGTGACCCATCCCGGTATTGGCCCCGCGATGCGCGACCGGGCCCAGGAAATTCTGGCCCATTCCCTCGACGGCGTGACCACGATCGAGCTGGATTCGGGCAAGGCCGATCCCCTGCCCCGGCTGGAAGAGCAGCTGGCTGGGCTGGACACGGGAGACGGCGTGCTCGTGCTGACCGACTTGCCCGGCGCGACGCCCTGCAACCAGGCGCAGCGCGCGACGCCGGCGCACAGCGTGCTGATCAGCGGACTGAACCTGCCCATGCTCATGCGCGCCTGGAACTACCGCGACCGGCCCCTCGAAGAACTTCGAGACCTGGTCATGGACGGCGGCCGCGCCGCGATCCTGGAGCCGGAATAATGCCATCCGCCCGGGTGACCATTCCGAATGAACTCGGCCTGCACGCCCGCGCAGCCGCCAAACTGGTGGAGCGGGCCAATGGCTTCGAGAGCGAGATCCACCTGTCCCACCGCGACAAGACCGTGAACGGTAAATCCATCATGGGCGTGCTCATGCTCGCGGCCGCCCAGGGCGCCGAGCTGACGATCACCGCAGAAGGGCAGGACGAAGACGAAGCCCTCGCGGGGGTGCTCGCCCTCGTTCGGGACGGCTTCGGAGAGCTGTCGTGACCCTGGCCCTGTCCGGACAGGTCGTCGAACCGGGTATCGCCATCGGCCAGGCGCACATCATTCAGCGCAACGAAATCGAGATCGGCGAATACCGCATCCCGGCGGAGCAGGTCGAAGCGGAGGTCGAACGACTGCACCAGGCCGCGCGGGTGGCCGCTGAACGCCTGGAGGAACTCGCCGGCCGACTGCGCAAGGCCGCCGGCGCGTCCGGCGAGGAAATCGTGCGAACGCACCTGGCCATGCTGGAAGACTCCAGCCTGATGCAGGCCTCCACGGCGCATATTCGCGAGCAGCTGTGCAACGCCCAGTGGGCCCTGCAGCTGCATCTCGAGAGCCTGCTGACCGAATTTCGCACCATCGATGACGACTACATTCGCAGCCGCGAGGACGACGTCGTCCAGGTGGTGCAGATGGTGCAGCAGGCCCTGGCCGCCGGCCAGCCGGAACTGCCGCTCAGCGACGTGCCCGACCGGCTGGGACAGACCCTCGTGGTGGCCACGGAGCTGGCGCCGAACGAACTGGTGATCCTGCACGACCGCGGTGTGGCCGGGGTCATCACGGAGCACGGCAGCCCCTACTCGCACACCGCGATCCTGGCCCGGGGCATGGGCATTCCAGCCGTCATGGGTGTACGACGCGCCCAGTCCCTCATCACGGAAGGCGAACAGCTCGTGCTGGACGGCGCCTACGGGATTCTCTTCGCCGACCCGGAGGAATCGATCCTCCGTCATTACCTGGAGAAGCAGTCCGAATCGGACCGCTACCGGCGCACGCTCGAAGCCACCCGGGGACAGCCCGCCACCAGCGTGGACGGGACGCCCATCAGCCTGCTGGCCAACGCGGAACGCGACGAGGACATCCGCCGGGCCATGACGGACGGCGCGGAGGGCGTCGGCCTGTTCCGCAGCGAATACCTGTTCATGCAGGGCAGGTTGCCGGACGAGGAGGCCCAGTTCGCAGCTTACCGGGAGGCCATCGAAGCCCTGGACGGGGCCCCCCTCACCATCCGGACCCTGGACATCGGCGCGGACAAGCAGGCCCATGCCCTGGCCCTCGACGGACTGAGAAACAACCCGAATCCGGCCCTGGGACTCCGCGCCATACGTCTTTGCCTCCGGGAAATGGAGCTCTTCAAGACCCAGCTGCGCGCGATCCTGCGGGCCACGGCCCTCGGCAAGGTCCATTGCATGATTCCCATGCTCACCACGGACCGGGAAGTACTGGCCGTGCGGTCCCTGCTCGACGAAACCCGCCTCGAACTCGAGCGGGAGGGCGTCCCCCACGGCGCGGACCACATGCAACTCGGCGGCATGATCGAAGTTCCGGCAGCCGCCCTGGCCCTGGAGCGCATGGGATCCCTTCTCGACTTCATCAGCGTCGGCACCAACGACCTGATCCAGTACGCCCTCGCCACGGACCGGGTCGACGAGAACGTGGCCCACCTTTACGATCCGCAGCATCCCGGCGTGTTGCACCTGCTGCGCCACATTTTCGAAACCGCCGGCCGGTTGGACCTGCCCGTGTCCGTGTGCGGTGAGATGGCGGGTGACCGGCGCTACACCCGCCTGCTTCTCGCCCTCGGTCTGCGCGAGTTCAGCATGCAGCCACGGTCCCTGCTCGAAGTGAAAAAAGTGATTAACGAGACGGACATCGGCAAAACGCGCCTCGCCCTGGAGCGCTGGGAAGCGGACGCGTGGCGGGAACCCGTCTCCCTGCCCCAGTTTCTCGACCAGGCCCAGCTGCGCGACTGATCCGTCAGCGCGGCGACAGGGAGGTCCGCCCGGCGACGCTTTAACCCCGCCACGCCTTGCCGGATAATAAGCCGCCAACTTGAGGTACGCATGAGCGAAACCGTCGCCCAGGAGAAAATCACTCGTTACCTCGACTCCCTCTCGGAGTTGCTCGACGGGGGTGCGCGGCACAAGCTGCAGCGCATGGTGAACGGGCTCTCGCCGGCGGAAATCGGCGATCTCCTCGAGTCCCTCCCACCGGCCAAACGCCTTGCCGTCTGGGAACTCGTCGACACGGAGCTCGACGGCGAAGTCCTGGTGGACGTGAATGACGAGGTCCGCGCAGGACTGATTCGCGACATGGATCCGGAAGAGCTCGTCGCGGCCGTTGGCGAACTCGACATCGACGACCTCGCGGACATCCTTTCGGACCTGCCGGACGCGGTCATCCGGGAGGTCCTGACCTCCATGTCCCGCCAGGACCGGGAGCGCCTCGAACACGTCCTGTCCTACCCGGAAGACTCCGCCGGCGGACTCATGGACCCGAACGTCATCACGATCCGGGGCGATGTGAGTCTCGACGTGGTCCTGCGTTACCTGCGCGCCCGCGGTGACCTGCCCACGGTCTTCGACCAGCTGTTCGTCGTGAGCCGTAACGGCAGGTTTCGCGGCATCCTGCGCCTGTCCGAGCTGTTGACCCGGGATCCGACCCTGTCGGTGGACGATCTCATGGAGGACCCGCCGGCGGTGATCCCGGTGGACATGAGCGCGCGGGAAGTGGCGACGGAGTTCGAGCACTTCGATCTCGTGTCAGCTCCGGTGGTCGACGCCGACGGCCGGCTCGTGGGCCGCATCACCATCGACGACGTGGTGGACGTGATCCGGGAGGAAGCGGAGCACTCGGTACTCACCATGGCAGGCCTGGACGAAGAAGACGACATCTTCGCACCGGTGACGCGCTCCGCGGCCAGGCGCTGGATCTGGCTCGGGGTCAACCTGGTGACCGCGCTGCTCGCCGCCTGGGTCCTGCGGCGCTTCGAACCGACGCTGGAACAGCTCGTGGCGACGGCGGTGCTGTTTCCCGTGGTCATGAGCATGGGCGGCATCGCCGGCACGCAAACGCTCACGCTGATGATCCGCGGCATGGCCACGGGCCAGGTCAACCCGAGAAACACCGGCTTCCTGTTTCGCAAGGAGCTGGCCGTCGGCGCCCTCAACGGCATCGTGTTTTCCCTGGTCGTGGCGGCCGTCGCCTGGTACTGGTACGGGCGCGATCTCGAACTCGGCATCGTCATGGGTGTGGCCATCCTGGCCAACCTGCTGGCCGGCGCCCTCGCCGGCTTCATCGTGCCCCTCGTGCTGCGTCGCCTGTCCATCGACCCGGCCCTGGCCGGGGGCGTGGTGCTCACCACCGTGACCGATGTCGTCGGGATCCTGGCCTTCGTTGGCCTGGCCACCTATCTGCTCCTCGGCGGCTGAATCGCCCCACTTCATGAAGGTCCTGATCCTGAGCCAGGAGCCGCCCTTCGACGCGGACGAGGTCGCCACGGGCAATGCCCTGCGGACACGGCAGCTCTCGGAGGGCCTGGTCACGGCGGGTCACGAGGTACGGCAGGCATGGCTCGACCGCGAGGGAGGAGACAGGCGCTTCCGCTCCGCGGACGAATTGCGTGGGCTGATCCAGCGCGAGAGTCCCGGGGTGGTGCTGGTCAGCTACTGGGAACTGCTCGGCCTGCTGCCCTTCGACCTCGACATCCCGGTGGTCCTGGACTTCCTGGCCCCACGCCCCCTCGAAGGGCTGTTCGAAAACCCTGCCCGCGTCGGCGGGATGCTGCGGCGGCTTCGCGTGGCCCTGGCGCGGGCCGACCTGCTGCTCGTGGGCAACGCGCGGCAACGGGATCTGCTGGCCTACTGGCTTCTCGAGGCGGGCTTCGACCTGCGGGAGGGCGACCCGGTGCGGGTCGTGCCCCTGGCCGGAGAAGCGGTACCCAGCCACCATCGACCCGATCCCGCGACGCAGCTGCGCCTCGTGGCCGGCGGAGTGAAGTGGCCCTGGCGCCTGGACCGGACCTACCAGGAAGCCCTGGAGGACGCTGTTGCCCGGTTGCGGGAGGAGGGACACGCGATCGAACTGCTACGGTTCGGCGGCGCCTATCGCTGGGCCGGCACCGGTGAACCGGACGACCCGGCCCGGACATCGGTGACGCTTGAACCGGCCGGAGACGAAACCGGTCACGCAACCGGAGGCGCACCTGGAGGCGCACCTGGTGACGCAGCCGGGGACGAGCAGCCCCTGCGGGCATACCACGAGTGGTCCGACGTGCTCCAGGGCGCTCACGTGGGGATCGAACTGGGCGCTGACCACGTGGAGCGACGCTTCAGCCAGTCCTTTCGTTCCGTGGATTTCCTGCGCCATGGCCTGCCCCTGCTGTGCAGCGACAACCAACCGGTCGCGGACGGCGTTCGTGAACACGATGCGGGCTGGGTCGTCGCTGGCCCGGACGCGGTGGAGGCCGTGCTGCGCCAGTTGGTGACCCACCCCGAGGACTGGCGCAAGCGACACGCGGGAGCGCTCGCGCTGCTGGCCGCCGAGCATGAGCCTTCCCGGGCCCTGGCGCCCCTGCTGGACTGGCTGAAGCATCCTGCGAAAGCGGCGCGCCTGCCGGGCTACGGCCTGCCCGAACCGGCGCCACCGATACTCGGCGTACCGCCCTGGCGCGATCGCCTGGGCCGCCGCTATCGACTGGCGCGACGCATCGCCCTGCATCGTGCCCTGGCGCCGCCGGGCGAGCGTGTGCGTGACGCCATCGTCCTCGTATCACGCCCGGACCTGTTTCCGACGGACCACGGCGCCGCCGTGAAGATCGTGGAAACCGCGCGGGGCCTGTCCCGCCACGGCCGGGACGTGTACCTGGTGACCCACGACCGGCGCCGCTACTGGCGGGTCAGGGACGGAGCCATCGACACCCTGAATCTGCCGCGCTGGCTGTCCCTGCTGGCGCGACCGGAACCCTGGGTAAAGCTCGAGCACTACACGAAGGACCTGCCGGAAAGCGACGCCTTCCTGTACCTGCCCCTGACCGACGGCAGTTTCTTCTGGCGCCTGCTGTGGGTGGCCCGGGAACACGCCGCAGGCGCCTTGCAGGCGGAATTCCCCGCCTATGCCCTCCCCTGCCTCCGGGTGGGCGAAGTGCTCGATATCCCGACCCTGCTGGTGGAGCACAACGTGGAATACCGGCGCCTGAAGGACCAGATCGCGGCGCTGACGCCTGAGCAGTTCGAGCGTTTCCGGGCCATCGAGATCGACCTGTGCAATCGCGTGGCCGGGGTCGTCTGCGTTTCCGACAATGACCGGCAGCACCTGGCCGCCGACGGCGTGCACCCCGGCAAGCTGCACACCATCCCCCACGGCATCGATCTCGAAGCCTTCGACCGGGCCGCGCCGGCGCCGGCGAGAACGCGATTCCCCATCCCCGGGGAAGTTCCACTGCTGGTCTATCACGGCACCTTTGCCTATCCGCCCAACCGCGATGCCCTGAACCAACTGGCCACGGAAATCCTCCCGAGGCTGGCCGCCCGCGGCATCGAGGCCCATGTGCTCGCCGTGGGTCACAAGCCACCGGAGCGCAGCCCTCACCCGGCCATTCACTGCACGGGCAGCGTGGCTTCCGTGGCGCCCTGGCTCAAGGCGGCGGACATCGCTGTCGTTCCCCTGCGGGAAGGCGGCGGTACGCGCATGAAAATCATCGATGACTTCGCGGCCGGCCTGCCGGTCGTATCCACGCCGAAGGGCATCGAGGGCATTCCCGTCGTCAACGGCCGGCACGCCCTGATCCATGAGAACTGGGACGACTTCGCGGACGCCGTGGCACGGCTGGTCGAGGACCCATCGCTGCGCGATGCGGTGGCGGGGGAAGGAAGAGCGCTCGCGGAAACGCTGGACTGGACGGCGATCGGCGCCCGCTATCTCGAGTTGATCGACCGCCTCGCCCGCTGAGCTTTTCGCTCAGCCGGCCGTCGAAGCCGGTTTTTCCGCCACCTGGTTCCGCAGATACACCGGTTGTGCAAGCTCCGCCGACAGGGCGCGGTCCGCGCTCCATTCCGCCGCCGCCAGCGACGCGAGCACGGCGGCGCGGGGCCAGGCGCTGCGACCACGTCCGCCGGCGAGTCCCCGCAGGACATCGAACCGTTCGAAGCCGCTGCCCAGCGGAGTCCAGCGATCCGGCGCTTTCGGCGCGGCGTCTTCCGGCGGGCACACGCGTTCCGGGCCGAAGGCTTTCATGATGGCACCCTCGAGACGGTAGCAGCCCGTGTACACCTCGCCCATGCGGGCGTCCATGGCGACCCAGGCGCGCTCGACGGGCGAACCGGAAACCCCGTCGACCGGCGTCACGGCGCCCTGGGCCACGAGGCGAAGGGAGGACACGGGCCAGACCGGGATATCCGCTCCGTAGGCCAGCCCCTGCACCACGCCGATGCCGATACGCAGGCTCGTGAAGCTCCCGGGACCGCGGCTGAAGGCGATGCCGTCGAGATCGACCAGCGTGACCCCGCCCTCTCCCAGGAGCGCTTCAATGGTGGGCAGGAGCACCGTCGCGTGGCCCCGCGGCTCGGTGTGCACGCGCTCCAGGCAGGCGCCGTCCTGCCACAGGGCGACGGAACAGGCTTCGAAGGCCGATTCGATGGCGAGGAGTTTCATGGGCGCCATTATGCCCCGGCTCAGGACGCGTCGGGCGAGGCCTCGAAGAACGCGATCACCTCGTCCACGTCGCGGGTCCGGCGCATGGGCGGCAGGCTGTCGAGAAAGATGCTGCCGTAGCCCCGGGAATGCAGCCGTGGGTCGCAGATCGCCAGCACGCCGCGGTCCTGCACGTCGCGGATCAGGCGCCCGGCCCCCTGCTTCAGGGCGATGACCGCCTGGGGCAGGGACAGCTCCATGAACGGATTGCCCCCCTCGCTGCGCAGGCGGTCGCCGTGCGCCTCGAGGACGGGGTCGTCCGGCGCCGCGAAGGGCAGCTTGTCGATGACCACCAGGGACAGGGCGTCCCCGATGACGTCGACACCTTCCCAGAAACTCGAGGTGCCGAGCAGCACCCCGTTACCGGATCTTCGAAACGCGTCCAGCAACGCACTGCGCGGGCCCTGCCCCTGGACGAAGAGGGGAAAGTCCACGGCGCCGGCCAGGCGTTCCGCCGCCGCTTTCAGGGCCCGGTGGGACGTGAAGAGCAAAAACGCCCGGCCACGGCTCGCTTCGAGCACCGGCACGAGCTGCCGGGTCAGGGTCTCGATGTAGGCGGGGTCCCGCGGCTCGACCTCCAGGGAAGGCAACCAGAGCACCGCGTTCCGCTCGTAATCGAAGGGGGAATCGAGCGCGAGGGTGCGGGCCTCCTCGAGCCCGAGCGCCCGGGTGAAGTGGCCGAAGTCCCCGGCGACGGACAGGGTCGCCGACGTAAACACCCAGGCGGCATCGAGTTCTTCCCGGTAGCGGCGGAAGATGTCGGACACGTCGAGGGGCGTGATGTGCAGGCCAAAGCCCCGGCCGCGCCGCTCGTACCAGCGCACCACGCCCGCGCCACTCGACGTGTCCAGGGCGTCGAACAGCGCCTGGAGTTCGGCCCGTCGCTCGATGCAGGCGTCCATCCCCCGGCTGGCGCCATCCAGGGCGTCCAGGGGCTCGGCGAGGTCCGCCACCGCCTGGTCCAGCTTCTGCAGCGCGACGCGCAAGGCTTCGTGCTGAATCAGTTCCTGCCAGGTGCCCCGTTCGCCCAGGTGGCTCGCCATGGCGGCCTGGAGCTCGGCCAGGGCCTGGCGCGCCTGTTCCACCTCCGTGCGGACGGAGCCCAGGCCACCGGCCAGCTCCGACGCCTCGGCCATGATGTCCCGGAACAGGTCACTCATGCGGCGCCGGGTCAGGCTCGCGCTGAAAAACTGCGACGCCAGCTCCGGCGCCTGGTGCGCCTCGTCCACGATAAAGGCCTCGGCGCCCGGGAGCACCTCGCCAAAGCCGCGTTGCTTGATGGCCATGTCCGCGAACAGCAGGTGATGGTTCACGACCACCACGTCGGCTTCCTGGGCGCGCCGGCGCGCCCTGAGCACGTGGCAGTCCTCGAAGTCCGGACACTGGCTGCCCAGGCAGTTGTCGTTGGTGGACGTGACCATGGGCCAGACCGCGCTGTCGTCGGGTAGCACGTTGGCGACGGTGAGGTCGCCGTCCCGGGTCTTGCCCGCCCAGGCCCGCACCGCTTCCAGTTCCCCGATGGCCTCCCGGGTCGGATACTGCCCTTCCCGGCGCGCCTGCTCCATGCGATGGATGCACAGGTAATTGGCCCGGCCCTTGAGCAGGGCGATGTCGGCGGAAACGTCCAGGGCCTCGATCACCAGAGGCAGGTCACGAAAGAACAGCTGGTCCTGGAGCGTCTTGGTGCCGGTGGAGATTACGGTCCGCAGGCCCGACTGGAGCACGGGAACGAGGTAGGCGAGGGTTTTGCCGGTACCCGTGCCGGCTTCGGCGACGAGCAAACCGCCGTCGGCGAGGGTTTCCGTCACCGCTTCGGCCAGTTCGATCTGTTCACGCCGGGGCCGGAAACCCGACAGCACCCGTTCGAAGGGCCCCTCGGGGCCGAGCAGGTCGCTCATCTCGCCGGCGGACTGCGCCACGGTTCAGAGGCCGGTCGGGCGGGTCACCATGCACTGCTCGGCGCGCTGGACTGACCGGCCGGCAGCAACGTTGTCCCCCAGGCGCTCCTGGGCCAGGCTCATGGTGCGCCAGTTGCGTGCGCACAGCTCACCCACCCGGGGCCCGATGTCATGGGACCGGGTGGCGAAACTCAGCGCCTGCTCGTACTGGCCGCGCTGGAGCTGGACCTCCGCCATGTGCTGCAGCAACTCGGGGTCGCGGGGCTGGATTCGCAGAGCGCGCTCGAGGAGCACGGCCGCCTGGCCCAGGTCACCCCGGGCCTCGGCCTGGTCCGCCTGCTCCGTGAGCTCGGCCACCGCCGGATTCTTCAGGGGATAGACCTGCACGCCGGCTGATTGCTCACGCGCCGGCGTTCTCACCCGGTCATTGAGCTCCCGCTCCTCGATGGGCGCGGGCGCCTGGGTGGCGCAGGCGGTCAGGAAGGCGATGGCGGGCAGGGGCAGCCAGCGCCAGGTCGAAAGGCGGCCGGTGGCGGGCGCACTCGCGGGCCGGGGCTTCGCGGGAGAAATCCGGGTCGCCGGTCGGGAATGAACGTCAGTCAAAGAACTTGCTCCAGAATGATTCGTTGTCGTTGTTTCGTTCGAGGCACGATGTGCGATGCTCGGGCTCGGACCCCGCGACGAACGGCATCTGCACCGCACCCGGACACCCTTCGGCGCTCAGGGCGACCTCGTTTCGGTCGACCCAGGTCCAGAAGGCGCCTTCGGGCATGTCCAGCACCACGGGGTCCAGCGGCAGCTGGCGAAAAAGACGGGCCCAGACCCGCATCGCCGCGTTGCTGCCGGTGACGCCCGCGGGCCGGTTGTCGTCGAGGCCAACCCAGGCCACCGCGAGGCGGTCACGAGTATATCCGACAAACCAGCTGTCCCTTCGTTCATTGGTCGTACCGGTTTTTCCGGCAACCGCGACCGGGCTGCCGAGCAACCCCGGCAAGGCCGACGCCGTGCCCTCTGCGACCACCTGGGTCATGCCGTAGTTAAGGACCGCGACGGCGTCGCGGCGTTCGAGCGGTCGCAGGCGAAGCGGATAGCGCTTCAGCGTTTCCCCGCCGGGGGTCTGGACGGCCGTAACCGCACGGAGCGGCACGCTGTAGCCGCTGGCGGCCAGGGGCTGGTAGAGCTGGGCGACTTCGAAGGGCGTGAGTTCCACCGCGCCCAGCAGGGTCGCGGGAACGGCAGGGATGTCCCGCCTGACCCCGAGCTGATCGAGCTTGTCCATGAATTCCGGTAAGCCGATGCTCACGCCGAGGCGCACCGTGGCCTGGTTGTAGGATCGCGTCAGCGCTTCAAGCAGGCTGACGACGCCGTGAGACTGGTTGTCGTAGTTGGCCGGCGACCACAGGGATCCGTCGGCCTGGCGCAGGGAGATCGGCTCGTCCTCGATCTCGCTCAACCAGCTGTAGCGTTCCGGATGCTCGAGGGCGGAAAGATAGACGACCGGCTTGATGACCGACCCGACCTGGCGCCGGGCATTGAGCGCCCGGTTGAAGCCGCGTGCGCCGGGCTTTCGATCCCCCACGACGGCCCGAACCTCGCCGCTGACGACGTCCGCCATGACCAGCGCTCCCTGCAGGTCGGCCGGGAGACCCCGCTGCGTCAGCTCCGCCATGCCCTCGATCATGGCGCGTTCCGCCGCTGCCTGCTCCGTCGGCGCGAGGGTCGTGAAAATGCGCAGCCCCTCCGTGCGCAGATCCGACTCCCGGTAATCCCGCTGCAGCTGGTCCCGAACGAGATCCAGGAAGGCGGGGTAGCGATTGCCCGTGAAGCCCGGACGCGGCGTCACGTCCAGCGATCTGGCCTGGTACGCCTGCGCCTCCTCGTCGGTCAACAGCCCGGTTTCGGCGAACACGCTCAGCACCTGGTTGCGTCGCGCGCGGGCGTTCTCCGGGTTGCGCCTCGGGTGATACAGGGAGGCGCCCTTGACCATGCCCACCAGCAGCGCGACCTGGTGCGGTTCGAGCTGGCCGAGGGGCTGGCCGAAGTAGTATTCGCTGGCGCGGCCGAAGCCGTGGATCGCGTGGTTGCCCTGCTGGCCGAGAAAGACCTCGTTGAGGTAGGCCTCGAGGATCGCCGCCTTGGAGTAATGCCACTCCAGCAGCAGGGCCATGAGGGCCTCGTTCGCCTTGCGCGGCAACGTCTGTTCGTTGCTGAGGTAGTAGTTCTTGACCAGTTGCTGGGTCAGGGTACTGCCGCCCTGCACCGTGCTGCCGGCGCGCAGGTTGGCCCAGGCGGCGCGGGCGATACCCCGCGGATCGATGCCCAGGTGATGCTTGAAATTGCGGTCCTCGACCGCCTGCAATCCGGTCACCAGCAACTCCGGCGCGTCCTGCAGGCTGATGAGGGTTCGGTCCTCGTCGTGCAGGGGATAGATCGAGGCGATTTCCGCGGGATCGAGGCGGATGAGACCGAGATCGCCCCCACCGGCCGGCGACGAGAGCCGGGAAACGACGCCGGCCTCGAGGCGAAGCTGAAGCTTGAGGGCTTCCTGGCGCCCGTCGTCGAAGCGGAACCCCCGCCGGAACACGGTGTAGCTCCCCGCGCCGCCGGACCAGGTGCCTTCCCGGTCGGCACGGTCGAGCTTGCGGTAGCCCGCCGCCTGGAGCTCCGTTTCGAGGTTCGCAGGCGTCAGGCGCAGGCCTTCGTAGAGTTCCAGGGGACGGGCATAGACCCGGCTCGGGAGATCCCACTTGCGCCCCTCGAACTCCGTCGTGACGAGGTGATTCAGCCAGAGCAGCCAGGGCAGGAGCAGGCCGAGACCGACGCCCGTGACCAGCAACCCCAGGCGGAACAGGCGGCCCAGCCAGGACCGCTTGTTCGCTTTGCCCCGGCTACCTTTTCCAGGCGAGCTCCGGGCCGCACGCTGGCGTTGCGTCTTGCGCGGCTTGCCCGCGGTTTTTTTCGCGGTCCGTTTACCCGCTTTTTTTCCGCCTGCCTTGCGTTTCTGACTCATGGGCTCCTTGCCGTCTTCCGGGTGACATCATGATGGCCATTGACCATAATGGCGCGTCACGGGTTCAACCCGGACACGAAAAAGGTCCGCTGTCCCCGGCCGCAATGCGCCCCCCCTGATGCGGGCTTTGGGCCAGGTTGAGCCGGGCCTCCATTTTATCCGGGCCGCCCCGTGGGCCGCCAGCCACGCGGCGCCGAATATCGCCGCCACCCTCGACCGACCATGGACGAACACCCCACGCCCACAACGCCGTCAACGCCGTCAGCGCCGTCAGCGCCCTGGGGAGCCAACGGCCCCCGGCTGGCCGTTTACGTATCGGGCGTCACCGCCGGCGAGACCAGCGAAGCCTGGCTCGCGCCGCTCCGCGACGCGGGGGTCGCACTGTTCAGCCACGCGGCGCTGGAAGGGGCCCGGGTCACGTCGGCGACCCGTTCGCGCCTCGGCGCCGTGTGCCGCGAGGTCATGGAGCAAGCGCCCGGACTGCCCCTGCTGCTGCTGGAAGCCCCACTGGAGCCCTCTCGCGACGCCCTGGAGGCACTCACCGATCTCGCCGGGCATGCGCACGGCGTGGCGGCCTTCACGACGTTCACGAACGCCGAGGCGGCGCTGAATCCCTTCGCGGGACTGGACACCGGCGCGACGGACCGCAAGCAGCGCGAACGCCTGGTCTCGCTCCTGGGAGAGGGCCAGCTGCGGCCGTTGCCCCGCTGGCCCAAGCATCTGCTGCTGCTCACCGCGAACGCGGTCGAAGCGCTCGCCGATCCCGATCTGACCTGGGAAGCGGCACCCGCGCGCCTGCGCTCGCTCCAGGGGAAAACCGCACTCGCGGACTGGATCTGGTCCGAAGATCCGTCCCGGCCGGTGAACCTCGACGAGGCTCTGGAACCCCACGAAATCCGCAGGCCGCGTCCCTGGGGCGCGGTCAGCGAGCGGCTGCAGGCCTGGCTCGAGGCCGGTCAGAAACACCCCGGGCTGCTGGCGGATCTGCCCGGGCTCACGCCGGAGGCCCGCCCCGTGACCCTGCACGTCACGCACAGCTGGGGCGGTGGGGTGGCCACCTGGGTGGAGTCGTTCATCGAGGCGGAGACGGCCAACACGCCGGACGGTGAAGCGCTCCACCTGCAGCTGCGCTCCGAAGGCCCGCAGGCCGGGGCCGGCGCAGGGCAACGGCTCTCGCTCTACCTCGGCAACCGGCTCGAAGCGCCGCTGGCGAGCTGGTGGCTACAACCACCCATCGAAGCCGTGGCGACCACCCACGGCCCCTACCGCGAGGTGCTCGATCTCGTCGGCCGTCGCTTTGGCGTCGGGCGCGTCATCGTTTCCTCGCTGGTGGGACACAGCCTCGACGCCCTGCGCACGGAACTGCCGACGGTGCAGGTGCTCCACGACGCCTTTCCGGCCTGGCCTCTGCTGAGCATCCACCCGCAGGAGTACGGGGGCGACCTCGAGCGCGCCCTGGCAGACCCGCGCAGCGGGGAGCAATTCCGTGACGTGACGGCGGAGGACTGGCGCCGTCTCGGCGAACAGTATGCCGAGGCCGCGGCCGCGGTCATCCGGGTGGCCCCGTCGGAGGCCGCCCGGGAGGTGCAGGCCATGGTCGATCCGGGACTCGAGCCATCGACGGTCACGATCATTCCGCACGGGCTGCCGACGCTGGCGCACCACCCGGTAACACCGCGCGAGCGGCCCGACGGCAAATTGCGCGTGGTCATCCCCGGCCGCGTGCAGTCCGGCAAG
Organism: Lysobacterales bacterium; assembly: GCA_036351115.1. Lineage (GTDB taxonomy): Bacteria > Pseudomonadota > Gammaproteobacteria > Xanthomonadales > SZUA-36 > Marinihelvus. Next base: position 22,488 of record JAZBOL010000057.1, read on the forward strand.
GGCGCCGCCCTGCTGGAGGCCGCCCTGCCCGGTCTGCTCGAGGTGGCCCAGGTCACGCTGCTTGGCACCGGGAAAGGCGGCGAACGGTTTTTCGGGCAGGGCGGCGTGAACGTCATCCTGCAGTACGAGCGGCAGGAGCTGGGCGCCCTGCTGGACGAGCTCTCACCGCACCTGGCGCTGCTGCCCTCCACCGTGCCGGAGACCTTCAGCTACACCCTCTCGGAAATGCACGCCTTCGCGATTCCCGTGCTCGCGACGGCGCTCGGCAGCTTTCCGGAGCGCATCGAGCCGGGCGTGACCGGCTGGTGCGAAGCCCCGGAAGCGGACGCCCTGGTCGATCGCGTCCGTCAGCTTGCCGACGATCGGAGGGCGCTCGACGCGGTACGGGAGCACCTGGCGGCGCGAACCCCGGCGAGCCTGGACGACATGGCGTCGGCCTACGGCGCGCTGTGCGCGGCTGAGCGCCGGACGCCACAACGTCCGGTCCGGCCCACGGCGCGGCTTGACCTCGCGGAAGCACAGGCGGCTTCCGGCCTGGATGAGCTCCAGCGGCTGCGGGGACGGCTCGAGGAAAGCCGCGGCGAAGTGACAGCCCTCGCCCAGCTCGTCGAGGAACGAACCCGCTGGGCGCGCGACGAGGAAAAGACGCGAATCAGGGAAGTGAAACGCCTGCAGGCCGAACAGGTCGCCGCGCAGAAAGCCCACCAGCAGGAGCACGACCGGCAGCAGGAAGCGTTGGCCGAACGCGCACGGCACATCGAACACCTCGACCGGGCGCTGGCCGAGGAGCGCGAGCGCGGCGCGCGGCGCGTGGCGGAAGTCCAGGCGCAGCTCGACCAGGTCGTCAACAGCCACTCCTGGAAGCTGACCCTGCCGCTGCGGGTCTCCCGCCGCGTGCTCGCCAACGCCCGTCAGCAGCGGGTGTGGAATCCCCTGCGTTGGCCACTGTTGTTGTCACAGACGGCAAGAAACCTGTCGACGGTGGGGGTCAGCGGCACGCTGCGGCGCATGCAGCATTTCGGCACCGAGTCTCCGGCGCCGCGGTCGGAGCTCGCGGTCACCGCGGCGGAACCGGCCCGGACCGCCGTGTTGCCGAAGGCGCTGCCGGTGAGTGACCAGCCCCGCGTCAGCATCATCGTGCCGGTGTTCAATCACCTGGATCACACCACCGTTTGCCTCGCCAGCCTGGCCGAGGTCCCCAGCGAGATCCCCTTCGAGGTCATCGTCGTGGATGACGAATCGAGCGACGAAACCGGCGAGCGCCTGCCGGGCATCGAGGGGCTGACCTACCTGCGCAACGAGGAGAACCAGGGGTTCATCCGCAGCTGCAACCGCGGGGCCGCAGCCGCCCGCGGGGCGTACGTGCTGTTCCTGAACAACGACACGCAGGTGCGGGAAGGCTGGCTCGACGCCCTCGTGCACACGCTCGAGTCGGAACCGGACGCGGGACTCGTCGGCGCCCGCCTGGTCTATCCCGACGGGACGCTGCAGGAATGCGGGGGCATGATCTTCAGCGACGGTTCGGGCTGGAACTACGGCCGCGGCGATGACCCGGACCGCCCCGAGTACCAGGCCGTGCGCGAGGTGGACTACTGTTCCGGCGCCTGTATCCTCCTGCGCCGCGACCTCTGGGAATCGCTCGAGGGCTTTGACGAGCGCTACCTGCCCGCCTACTACGAGGACACGGACCTGGCCTTTCGCGTGCGGGAGCGGGGGCTCAAGGTCTACGTGCAGCCCCGGGCCACGATCATTCACTTCGAAGGCGTCAGTTCGGGCACGGACCTGTCCAGCGGCACCAAGCGCTTCCAGGCCGTCAATCGCCGCAAGTTCCTCGAACGCTGGGCAGGCGCCCTGGAACGCCAGCCCCGGCCGATCGAAAACCCGCAGGACCTCGCGGCCGTGCGCCGCGCCCGCGACCACCGCCTGCTCGGCCGCGTCCTCGTGGTCGATGCCTACACGCCCGAACCGGACCAGGATTCGGGCAGTGTCCGCCTGGTCAATTTCATGCGCTGCCTGCGCCGCCTCGGCTACGGGGTGAGCTTTTTCGCGGACAACCGGGCCTGGAACGGCGATTACACCCGGGCGTTGCAGGACCAGGGGGTCGAGGCCTGGTACGACCCCTGGCTGGTCTCCCGGGAGGCCTTCCTGGCCGAGCGCGGCGCCGAGTTTTCGCACGTGATGGTGAGCCGCCACTACGTGGCCTGCCATTACCTGGCGCCGGTGCGTAAGTATGCCCCGCAGGCCAAATTTCTCTTTGACACGGTCGACCTGCATTTCCTCCGGGAGGAGCGCCTCGCCGAACTGGAGGACAGCGCCACCCTTCGCCAGGTGGCGAAACAGACGCGACGCTCGGAACTGGCGGTCATCCGGGCCGCCGACGCCACCCTCGTGGTCAGCCCGGTGGAACGCGAACTGCTCGCCGAAGCGGCGCCCGCGGCCCGCGTATTCATCCTGTCCAACATTCACGAGGTCGCCGCGTCGGGACGGCCCTTCGGCGATCGCAAGGATGTGTATTTCGTCGGCGGCTACCAGCATCCCCCGAACATCGACGCCGCACGCTGGTTCGTCGAGTCCATCTGGCCTGACATCCGCCATCGCCTCCCTGGCGTGACCTTTCACCTGGTGGGAAGCAAGGCGCCGGACGAGGTGAGCGCCCTGGGTGACGTGGAGGGCGTTCATTTCCATGGCTTCGTCGAAACGCTGGACCCGTTCCTGGACGGTTGCCGCCTGGCGGTGGCGCCGCTGCGCTACGGCGCGGGGGTGAAGGGCAAGGTCAACCAGGCCATGGCCCACGGACAACCGGTGGTCGCCACACCGGCGGCCGTTGAAGGCATTCACGCCACGGACGGGGAAGACGTGCTCGTGGCCGGGGAAGCCGGCGACTTTGCGGACGCCGTGGTACGTCTGTACCAGGACGAGGCCCTGTGGGAGCGGCTGTCCGAGGGCGGCCGCGGCAACGTGGAACGACACTTTTCCATCGCGGCGGCGGAGCGGGACATCGGGAAGCTGTTCGCCGCGCTCGACGCCGGCGGTGCTCCCCGTCAATCAGCCTGAGGAATCCCGCAGCCGTCGGGTCTCGATCACGTTGCGGATGGCCCCGAGGCGGCTCAGGAGTTCACTGAGCTGTTCGTAGTTGCGCACCTCGACCTGCAAGCGCACGTCCATGCGGTCCCCGCCCTCCTCGAGGTGGCTGCTGATGTCCCGCACCGGCACTTCCGCCGACGCCATGACCGAGGAGATGTCCTTGAACAGCTCACGGCGGTCGTAGGCGAGCAGCTGAACCCCGACCCGGAATCGCTGCTCGGCCCGATCACCCCAGTGAACGTCGAGCAGGCGGTGGGGCTCCTCGCCCTGCCAGCGCAACACGTTGCGGCAATCGGCCCGGTGAATGGTGACGCCCCGTCCGCGGGTGATGTAACCCACCACCGGATCGCCGGGCACCGGCTGGCAGCACCGGGCGATGGTGGTCATGAGGTTGCCCACGCCCTGGATCGTGATGCCGGAATCCTCGCCGCCCGCGGCGCCCTTCCCGGACCGCGTCCCGCGGGCACCTTTCGCGCCCTTCATGCGCTTCGGCGTCCTTGTGATCAGGTCTTCCGGTTGCGTTTCCGTTTCGGGCTCCCGCAGACGCTCCGCCGCACCGACGACCTGGGCGACGGTCAGGTCGCCATTGCCCACGGCGGCAAACACGTCCTCGAGGGTCTTGAGTTGAAAACGCGGTGGCACGGATGCGAGATCGTCCTCTGACAGGCCCATACGGGGCAGCTCGGCCTCCACCAGTTCCCGGCCCTCCACGACATGCCGGTCGTGGCTCTCCTTCTTGAACCACTGGCGCACCTTCGCCCGGGCGCGCCCACCATGGATGAATCCGAGGCGCGGGTTGAGCCAGTCGCGACTGGGACGGGACTCCTTCGCCGTGAGGATCTCCACCCGGTCGCCGTTCTCCACGGTCTGGGTCAGGGTGACGATGCGGCCGTTGACTTTGGCGCCCCGGCATCGGTGCCCGACCTCCGTGTGCACCGCGTAGGCGAAATCGAGCACCGTGGCCCCGCGGGCCAGGTCGATGACCTTGCCCTGGGGTGTCAGGACGTAAACGCGGTCTTCCTCCGTGGCCGACTGGAAACTCTCCAGCAGGCTCTCGTCGTCGAGCGCGTCGTCCGAGGCCTCGAGGAGCTGCCGCATGGCCACTACCTTGCGGTCGAACGCCGGATCCTTGGGTCCGCCCTCCTTGTAGCGCCAGTGGGCGGCGATGCCGAGCTCCGCGTGCTCGTTCATCTCCCGCGTGCGGATCTGGACTTCCACCGCCTTGCCCTCCGGCCCCACGACCGCCGTGTGCAGCGACTGGTAGTTGTTGCCCTTGGGCGTGGTGATGTAATCGTCGAACTCGCCCGGAATGGGTTGCCAGTGCGTGTGAACCAGGCCCAGGACGCTGTAGCAGGCCGGTACGTCATCCACCAGGACGCGCACGGCGCGCAGGTCGAACAGTTCACGGATATCCAGGTCCTTGCGCTGCATCTTCCGGTAGATGCTGTAAATGTGCTTGGGCCGGCCCAGCACCTCGCCGTCGATGCCGGCCGAGTGCACGATGTCTTCGAGGCGCTCGAGAAAGTCGCGGATGAAGGCTTCCCGGTCCGCTCGCCGTTCCGCCACCTGCTTCGCCACGCGGCGGTAGGCCTCAGGCTCCGCGTAGCGGAAGGCCAGGTCCTCGAGTTCCCACTTGAGCTGCCAGACGCCCAGGCGATTGGCGAGAGGCGCGTGAATCAGCATGGTCTCCCGGGCGAGCCGGCGCGCCTGGGCGAGGTCGCCCTTGGCGTCGCGCAGCAACACGAGCTGCCAGCCCAGGGCGATAAGTACCACGCGGACATCGGACACCAGGGCAAGCAGGAGCCGGCGCAGGCCTTCGGCGCCGGCGCCGGGATCGGCACCCCGGCCGGCGGCCGGGTCGGCCACGGCACCGTCGCGCACGTTCTCCGCCTGGACCTGCTGCAGGCGCAGCAGGCTGTCGACCTGGCGGTTGACCGTGGCCGGTACGTCTTCGCGGAGCGCCGAGACGTCTACGCCGTGGCGGTCAGCCACGAAAAACAGGGCACTGCACAGGGTCCGCGGATCGGCCGAGAGCCCCGCCATGATGCCCAGCAGATCCGCGAGTTTCGACCGGGCCGCCGGTTCACCGAGGGCCGTGCCCTGCAGGCGGTCGAACACCGGCACGCACAACGGCGTGCGCACCTCGGCCGAGGCCTCGTAAGCCTGCAGCCAGTCGCGCAGTTGATCGGCGCTGGCGTTCGCGGCAATGGGCGGGGCGTGCTGGCTCATGAAAAAAGTCTAACGCAGGGCGCCGCGCGGCGCGGGTGATATCGGTCACGGGATTTTCAGCCCTGCTTCACGGCCCGCCAGGCGGCGTCCAGGCGCTTGGGCGAAACCTTCCCGTCCGTGCCCAGGCGCTGGGCGAACAGGGAGACGCGATATTCCGCCACCAGCCAGCGAAAGGTGTCCAGGGCCTCGGTGTATTCCTCGCCGGCGTCTAGCCAGTCGAGGTAGCGCTGCCACCAGGGCTCGACCTCGGCCAGTAGCCGCAGGTCTTTCCCGGGATCGAGCCGCGCGCGCTCGATGCGTTCGCTTACGCCCTGCAGGTAGCGGGGGTAGTGGCGAAAACGCCCGGCTTCGAGCTCCGCGAGAAAATCGGGGTAGATCATGTCCTCCAGCTGGCTCGCCAGGTCGTCCGTGATCGCTTCCGGCAGCGGCCGGCCGGTGGCCAGCTCACGGTTGATGGCGCCCCAGGCGGACAGCACCGCCGACAGGCGCTTCGCCTGCTCCGTGAACACCGGACCGAGGCGCCGCCGTGTTCTGTCCAGCAGCGCCTCCCAGTCGGCTTCCGCCCGGACGGCTTGCGCCCGATCACCGACGCAGGTCCGCAGCGCCCGCCAGGCGAGGGAGTCGATCAGCGATTCGAGGTCGCCGACGGTCGACCAGGCGAGCTGGGCGTCCCGCGCCAGCCCATGCTGCCTGTGCATCCAGCGGAACTTGTCCGGCAGGGCGAGGGCCAGCAGGCGGAGGACGCCCTCCTGGTGGCTCAGGGCCGCTTCGTCCCAGGTGTCGAAAAGACGCAGGCCCACGGCGTCCCCCTGGTCCACGAGGGCGGGATAGGCGGTCGCGCCCCCCGGTGTGAGCGCCGTGTCGGGCAGATCGCCCGGCAACCAGGCCACGATGCCGTCCCGGTTCCAGTCACGCCCCTGGCGGTCCATGAAGGCCCGCTGCGCCTCCTGGCCCAGGGCTTCGCGGAGCGCGGAGAGATCGCGCCCTTCCGCCAGCGTGTCACCGTCCTCGTCCGTCACCACGAGGCGCAGGCGCAGGTGCTCGGGAACGGCCCCGGGTCGAAAATCCGAGGCCGAAATGTCCACCCCGGCGATCTCCGACAGTTCGGCGGCCAGGGCCTGCGGCAACGGGCGGCTTCCCGGGCCGGTCAGCCGCTCGAAGGCTGCCCGGGCAAACTGGGGCAGGGGCGTCAGGGCCCGGCGCACGGGCTTGGGCAGGGTCTTCATAAGCTCGTGGACGAGGGCCTCCCGGGCGCCGGGCACCTGCCAGCTCACGGCGACTTCGTCCACCGTGTTGAGCAGGGGCAGAGGGACGGTCAGGGTCACCCCGTCCTCCGGGTGGCCCGGCTCAAAACGGTAATCGAGGGGCAAGGAACGCCCGGCGGCCTCCCAGTGGTCCGGGTAGCGCTCGGCCGGCGCCGACCCGGCGTCCTCGCGCATCAGGACGGATTCGTCGAGATGCAGGCGCCGAAGGCCCGCTTCGTCAAGGGACGCAAGCCACTTCGCGAAGCCTTTCGCCGTGCACACCTCCGGGGGCACCTGGGCATCGAAGAACTCGAACAGCACGCCCTCGTCGGCCACCACGTCGCGCTGGCGCCGCTTGTCTTCGAGGCGCTCGACCTCTTCCCGGGCCTGGCGATTGGCGGCGAGGAAGGGCGCCCGGCTGTCCAGTTCGCCCCGCACCAGGGCCTCGAGGATGAACAGGCGCCGGGCTTCCGCGGGATCGATGCCGGTGTAATCCACCCGGCGCTTTTCCACGATCACCAGGCCGAACAGGCTGACCTGCTCCCACGCCAGGACGCGGCCGCGGCGCCGGGACCAGTGCGCGTCGAAGTGACGATGCTTGAGCAGGTGCCTGCCCTGCTGTTCGATCCAGGCGGGCTCGATGCGCGCGTTGACGCGCCCATAGGGTTTGCTGGTTTCCACGATCTCGGCCGCCATCAGCCAGGCCGGCGGCTTCGAAAACAGGCCGGAGCCGGGGAAGATGTGGAAGTTGCGATTGCGCGCGCCGCGGTAACTGCGGTCTTCCGGATCCTTTTGCCCCACGTGGCTCAGCAGGCCGGAAAGAATGGCCTTGTGCAACGCTTCGGGCGTGCCGTGGCCACCCTTGAGCGGCATACGCTCCTCCCGGGCGATGTCACGCAGCTGCTGCACCAGGTCGAACCATTCCAGCACCCGCTGCCAGGCGAGGAACTCCCGGCGGCACAGCTTGCGAAACCGGTTCCCGCTGAGCGAGCGTCGCGAAGCTTTCAGGTGGGCCCAGAGCTTGAGCAGGGACACGAAATCGGAACGGTCGTCGGCAAAGCGCTCGTGCATCTCGTCGGCCGCGGCCTGGGCCTCGAGGGGCCGCTCCCGGGGATCCTGGATACTCAGGCCCGCGGCGACCACCAGGGTGTCCTCGAGGCATCCCTGGCGCTGCCCCTCGAGCATCATGCGGCCGAGGCGCACGTCCAGGGGCAACCGGGACAGGCGGCGACCCAGGGGCGTGACGCTGCGCTGCCGGTCCAGGGCGCCCAGCTCGAACAGCAACTGGTGGGCATCCCGGATCATGCGCGGCGCCGGGGCGTCGATAAAGGGAAAATCCTCCACGTCCCCCAGGCCCATGGTGTGCATGCGCAGGATGACGCTGGCCAGCGAGGTGCGCAGGATTTCCGGCTCCGTGAATTCCGGCCGCGCCGCGAAATCCGCCTCGTCGTACAGGCGGATGCAGGTGCCGGGGCCCAGGCGGCCGCAGCGGCCCAGGCGCTGGTTGGCGCTCGCCTGGGATACGGGCTCGATGGGGAGCCGCTGGATGCGGCTGCGGTGCGCGTAACGGCTGATGCGCGCCAGCCCCGAGTCGATCACGAAGCGGATGCGCGGCACGGTGAGCGAGGTCTCGGCGATGTTCGTGGCCAGGATGATGCGGCGGGCGCTGCCGGGATGAAACACGCGCTGCTGCTCGGCCCCGGACAGGCGGGCATACAGGGGCAACACCTCCGTATTGCGCAGTCCGGCGGTATTGAGCGCGTCCCGGGCCTCGTGAATCTCCCGTTCACCGGAGAGAAAGACGAGAACGTCGCCCCGGGGGTCCACCCGATCCAGTTCCCGGACCGCCTCGACGATGCCCCGGTACAGATCCCGGGAATCGGCGCCCTCCGCGTCGAGGGGGCGATAGCGCACCTCCACCGGGTAGCCGCGCCCGGACACCTCGATGACCGGCGCGTCCTCGAAATGCCGCGCAAATTTCTCCGTGTCGATCGTGGCGGAGGTGATGACCACGCGCAGGTCGTTCCGACGCGCCACCAGGCGCTTGAGATAGCCCAGGAGAAAGTCGATGTTCAGGCTGCGCTCGTGCGCTTCGTCGATGATCAGCGTGTCGTAGCGCCGCAGCTGCCGGTCCTTCACCGCCTCGGCCAGGAGAATGCCGTCGGTCATGAACTTGAGATAGCCGTCCGGGCTGGTGCGTTCCCGGAAACGCACCTGGTAGCCCACGGCCTGCCCCAGTTCCTGGCCCAGTTCTTCCGCCACGCGGCTGGCCATGGCCCGGGCCGCGATGCGCCGCGGCTGCGTACAGCCGATGAGCCCGGTCAGGCCCCGGTCCGCCTCCAGGCAGAACTTGGGCAACTGCGTGGTTTTCCCGGACCCCGTTTCCCCGGCCACGATCACCACCGGGTGCCGGCGAATCGCTTCGATGATGGCCTCCCGGTGGGCGGTGATGGGCAGGGCGGGATCGTAGCCGGGCACGGGCCGGTCGCGCCGCCGTTGCTGGGGATCGAATTTCATGGCGGCGCATTATACGGTCGCGTCCGTTACGGGCCGCTATAATCGGCGGCTTCGCGCCCGTCAAAGCGAGTGCTGGAGCCAATGTCTGCTTCCGCACGAGGGCTTGAACCCGAACAGGAACCCAATCGTGATCGCGAACTTTCGCTCAGACAACGAAACACCCGTGGCCCAGCCGGTGCTGCGTGCCATCGTCGAAGCCAACGAAGGCACGGCCTTCGCCTACGCCGAGGACGACTGGTCCCTGCGCCTGGATGACACCTACGCCGAACTGTTCGGCCACGCCGTGCGCGTTCTGCCCGTGCCCACCGGCACCGTGGCGAACGCCATCGCCCTGGCCTGCGTCACCCCGCCCTGGGGCGCCGTGCTCTGCCACCGGAACGCGCATATTTACTGCGACGAGTCCGGGGCGCCGGAGTTTTACGGTCATGGGTTGCGACTGGTCACCGGAGAAGGAGAGAACGGCAAGCTGAATCCGGAAACCCTCGCGGCCGCCATGCGCGGCGCCACCGGCCACGGGGTGCACAGCTACGAGGCCTCGGCCCTGAGCCTGACCCAGTGCACCGAGTCGGGAACGCTTTACGAGCCCGGGGAAATCGCCGCGCTCTGCGAGCTGGCCCGGGAACACGGCCTGGCCACCCACCTGGACGGCGCACGCTTCGGCAATGCGGTGGCGGCCCTCGGCTGTCATCCCGCCGACCTGACCTGGCGTGCGGGCATCGATATGCTGTCCTTCGGCGCCAGCAAGAATGGCTGCCTGGCGGCCGAAGCGCTGATTTTCTTCGAGCGGCACGAGCTTTATCCCCATGCCGAGCGCCTGCGCAAGCGCGGCGGGCACCTGTACAGCAAAATGCGCTATCTCTCCGCCCAGCTGCTGGCTTACGTCGAGGACGGTCTCTGGCTCGACCTCGCGACCGCCGCCAACACGCAGGCCGCACGGTTCGCCGCCGCGGTGGAGGCGCACCCCACCGCGGCCCTGGAATACCCGGCCCAGGCGAACGAGGTCTTCGTACGCTGGCATCCCGAGGCCTTCGAGGCCCTGGAGGCGGCGGGCATCGGCTTCCTCACCTGGCCCGGTCGTGACGACCTCGCGCGCTTCGTCTTTGGCCACACCACCACGCAAAACGATACGGACACGCTGATCGGCGCCCTGCGGGCCACGGCATGAGCGGCGATCCCCGGGGGACGCAGGATTCGCAGGGGCCTGCGGCCTCGACGCCACCCTCTCGCGCGGACGAGCAGCGCCTGAACCGGGACATCAGTCGCCTTGGCTTCGCCGCCATGAGCCTCAACGGCATCATCGGCGCCGGGATTTTCGGTCTGCCGGCCGTGGCGGCGGCCCGGGCCGGGGACTTCGGTCCGTGGATGTTCGTGATCTGCGGGGTGCTGACCCTCACGATCGTCCTGTCCTTCGCCCGGGCCTCCAGCCTGGTGCGCGAAACGGGTGGGGTGATCGTTTACGCCAGCAATGCGTTCGGGCCCTTCATCGGGTTCCAGACCGGCTGGCTCTCGTACCTGAGCCGTGTCACGTCGGCCGCGGCCAACGCCAACCTGATGGTCACCTACATGGCCTGGTTCTGGGCGCCGCTGGACACGCACCCCTGGCGCGGCGTGGCCCTGACCCTGATCCTGGGCGCCCTGACCTGGCTGAACGCCGTGGGCGTGCGCAATTCCATCGGGCTGATGTACGTCTTCACGGTCATGAAGCTCCTGCCCCTGAGCCTGCTGATCCTGTTCGGGCTCGGCAAAGTGGACGCGGCGACCCTGTTCGGCGCCAGCTGGCCCGAAATGAGCGAGTTCGGCGGCACCGTGCTGGTGCTGCTTTACGCCTTCGTGGGCTTCGAGGGATCGGTGGTCAACGCCGGGGAAGGCAGGAACCCGCGTCGAGACCTGCCCCGGGCCCTGGTGACGACCACCGTCGTGATCGCCGTGTTTTATTTCCTGATCCAGTGGGTGTCGAGCGCGACCTTGCCGGAACTGGCGGAGAGCCGGACCGCGCTGGCGGACGTGGCGACGGTGCTGTTCGGCGCCGTCGGCGCGGCCGTGCTGACCCTCGGCGCGGCGTTTTCCATCGGCGGCAATCTCATGGCCAGCATCCTGTCCGCTCCGCGCATGACCTGGGCCCTGGCCCTTGACGGATCCATGCCCCGCTGGTTCGCCGCCGTGCACGAGCGGCACCGGACGCCGCACCACTCGATCTGGTTCTACGGCATCCTGAGCCTGGCCCTGGCGCTGACCGGCACCTTTGTCTGGCTCGCGGTCATGAGCACGCTGGTGCGGCTCCTTGCCTACATGGTGTCCATCGCAGCCCTGCCCCGGCTGGCGCGGCAGACCGATGCGCCGGAGCTGGCCTTCCCGCTGCCCGGCGGCCTGCTGATCCCCGGCGTCGCCATGGTCCTGTGCTTCTGGCTCATGCTTCAGGCGCCTCTGAGCGCCTGGCTCACGCTGGCCGGATTCACGGCCGCCGGAACGGGTATCTACTTCGCCATGAAACGCCGGCGCGCCTGACCCTGGCCGACAGGGATCGAGCGATCAATCCGGGTTAGCACGAATGCAGAAACCTGGGCTGCCAGCCGGGCAAGGGCCGGCATCACCGCTCGGTGTCGGCGATCCAGAGATCGTGAACGACCGGTAACAGCGCCAGTTCGAGCGTCTGCGCGTAGATGCCTCCCCGGGTCATGCGCCCTCCCGTCAGCAAGCCGAACGCCCCACCACCCTGCTTGCTGTTGGTCGACCCAAAGACCCGGTCGTTGGCCACACCGAGTTCCTCCCCCGCGTCGACCAGCGCCGTGACCTGGGGTGGCAGGGGCAAGGTGGGGGTTCGGGCCTGGCCCTCGCGCCCATCGGCCGCGATCACGACCATCCAGGCGGAGGCCAGCCATTGGCCGTCGATGCGCTCCAGCCCACCCTCGAGGCCGACCCAGGCGTCGGCCGCAAAGTGCGACTCCCGGGCCGCACGCGCGCGGTTCCACGCACCGCGGCGGGTTTCTTCGTCCGAGTCGGGCTGATCCTTCACCCCGGAGGGGACGCGGACCGGCTGAAGGTCGAGGGTCTCGCGCGGAAAAACGGCGGCGAAAGCCCGTTGCACGGCATCGATCTTGGCGGGGTTATGGGATGCGACCACGACAAGCATGTCGTTCTCCAGGCAAAGATCGACAGTGTAATCGACCCCGGCTCCGTCGCACCGTTCCTGGCCCGCTCTCCCCTTCGGACTCATGCGTTCAGCGGGACGTTATCCCACACGCTGGCGGGTTTACCTGCGCTACGTATCCCGCGTGCCGGAGCGTACGGTCAGGTTGCCATCCCGGCGACCATCAACAGAGGGGGAAACCATGATCATGAAAACCACAGTGGCTGCCGCGGCCCTGATCTTCGCCGCGCACAGCTTCGCCGACGAACGCGCCATCAGCTGCAACGGCTGCTCCGAATGGCAAAAGGAACAGGCCGCCAGCCGCACCATCCAGCGCGGCAAAGTGACCGTCTTCGATGACGTGCAGGCCAGCGTCAGCCGGTACAACGTCTTTACGGAAATGCTGGATTTGCGACCACGCACCACCTGGACCTCGGTCTATCGCACCTCCGTCGATTCCGGGCTGAAGCAGGCCTGGAGCAGCTACGTGCAGTCGGTCCGCGGGGTGGAGCATCCGGGGGTCGTACACCTGCCCGACGAGTTTCCCATGCGGTCCGTGGCCGGCGCGTTGCAGGACCCGAGCTTCACCACCACCGCGATTGAAAATCACCTGTTGACGCTGTCGCGCTTTCAGCAGTTGAACAACTCGGCGGCGTCCCTCGTGAGCCGGGCCCTCCAGCTGGATCTCGGCGTCATCGATCTGAAAGACATTCTCGACGCCATTACCATCGAGGTGGAATTTCCGGATGGATCGACCATGGACTACACCATCACGTTCTCCATGAACCAGGGAACGGGTCTGTCCCGACTCGAGGTATCGCCCTACGACAATGCCATGGGACCGGACGGCCTGCCGGCTCCGACGAGCGCCCTCGGTTTTCGAAACCGGACGTTCGAAGATCGAAACGGGTCACTCATGGAGTGGATTTCGCTGGCCAGGAGCTTCGGCATCAGGGTGCACCAGTCCGGCTCCAACGGGACCATCATGGAATGCCGCGCCAGCGGAAGCACGGTGGTTTGTACCGTCAGGCTCGCCAAGTAACCTGCTGGCAAGGAACGCTGTAGCCTGAACCACGACCGGGGCTGTTCATGCGGCCCCGGTTTCCCGCGCCGGGGTTACGGCCCGGCGGAAGTCCTCGAGCACCGTACCGGCCGCGGCGACGTCCCGCTCGTGGTCCTCGTCGCGCCAGGGCTCCTCGATCGCCTCGTCGTACCACCGCTGCATCGGGGGCAATCGGCGCAGGCGCTGGGCGTAGTCGAGTGCCTGCGATGACAGGGCCGGGGCATAGGTCAGGATCCGGAAGGCCACCGGCGCGAAGAACGCGTCCACGATCGTGAAGCCTGGCCCGGCGAGAAAAGGCCCGTCAAAGCGCTCCAGGCCTTCGGTCCAGAGCGCATCCATACGCTGCCATTCGGCAAGCAGCCCGGGAGGCGGGTCATCGAGCGCCACGCGCTGACCGCAGCTCATGCTGCAGTGCTGTCGCACCAGGGAGAAGCCCGCGTGCATTTCGGCGCTGGCGGCGCGGGCCCAGGCGCGCGCCTTCCAGTCTTCGGGCCAGGCGGAAGGATGTCGTTCCGCCACCGTCTCCATGATGGCCAGTGACTCCCAGACCGTCACCCCGTCGAGTTCCAGGCAGGGCACCTTGCCCGTGGGAGAAAATGCGTGAAAAGCCGGCTGGGGACCGCCGCCCACAAACGGCACGAGGACTTCCTCGAAGGGCACCTGCAGCATGTGCAGCAGCACCCAGGGCCTCAGCGACCAGGACGAATAGTTCTTGTTCGCGATGTAGAGCTTCACGGGCCCGGTGTCAGGCCTCGAGATGCTCGCGGAAGAACCCCAGGGTTCGCTCCCAGGCCAGTTCGGCCGCGTCCGGATCGAAGCGACCGGTCGAGTCGTTGTGAAACCCGTGATTGGCGTTGGCGTACCGATGCACGGTGAAAGGAACCCCGGCGGCTTCCAGGGCGGCCTCGTAGGCGGGATAGGTGGCGTTGACCCGCTGATCGAGCTCGGCGAGCTGGATCAGGAGCGGGCCCCGAATGTTGCCCCAGAGTTCTTCCGCGGCCGGGGTTCCGTAGAACGGCACGCCGGCATCCAGGGTGTCCGGCATCACTGCCGCGAGCATGTTGACGATGTAACCGCCGAAGCAGAACCCGACCGCGCCGAGTCTGCCGTTGCCGGCCTCCTGCGCTTTCAGGAATCTCGCCGCCGCCAGGAAGTCCTGTTCGATCTTCGACCGGTCCATGGAGCGCTGCATGGACCGGCCCTCGTCGTCGTTGCCGGGATAGCCGCCGAGCGGATAGAGCGCATCCGGCGCCAGGGCGATGAAGCCGGCCTTGGCGAGCCGGCGGGCCACGTCTTCGATGTAGGGGTTCAGGCCACGGTTTTCGTGCACGACCAGCACCGTGGGCGCCGGCGCCTCGAGTTCGCTGGGCGTCACGAGATAACCCTGCCCTTCACCGTGCCCCGCGGGTGAGGGAAAGGTCACGTACCGGGCCGTGATGTCCGGGTCGTTGAAGGACACCTGGGCGGCCTCGGCGTAGTTGGGCATCAGGGCGGGCAGGAGCGTGCCCAGGCCAAAGCCCAGGGCTCCGAGGGTGCCGAGGCGCTCGATGAAGGTTCGGCGATCGATGAGGCCATGGGCATATTCGTCGTACCAGTCGAAGGCTTCCTGGGGGATGGGGTGCATGGTGGTCTCCTTGGTGATGACTCGCGTCTTCAGGATTCGGCGTCGAGGAGTTTCGGGGTCTGGTAGGCCAGCAGTTTACCGGCCGTGCTGTCCACGAGGCCCCAGGATTCCATGTCAAAGCCGATCACGGCAATGGCGCAGGTCGGCATGTTCCAGACATCGGCGCCGGTCAGCTGATTGAGAAGCCGTGTCATGACCGGGTTGTGGCCGACCATCATGACCCGGTGAAAGCGGTCGTCCACGCGCTCCAGCGCACGCAACATGCCATGCGTGCCGGCGAAGTACAGGTCCTGCTCGACCTGGATGTCCTCCGGCGCCTGTTGAAGCGCCCCGGCCATGGCCCGGGCGGTGGTCAAAGCCCGGTTGGCGGGGCTGGAGAGAATGAGTTCCGGCCTGTCGCCCAGGGACATGAGCCAATCGGCCATGAGGGGCGCATTCCGCTTACCTCGCTTGTTCAGGGGCCGCTCGATGTCCGGCAGGCTGGCGTCCTTCCAGGACGATTTCGCGTGGCGGACCAGGAACAGAACTCTTTGCTTGGACGTCATGATCGCAGGGCACGTAACGGGAAAGCGTCAGCCTACACCAAAGCCGTGACCACACCACGTCAACGGCGCGACGGGATGACGGCTGCCCGGGCCGAGGACCGGTGGGCAAGCCGACGCTTTTCCGCTAGGCTCTGCCGCGCCCTCGCGAGAGGGTGCGGCCAGACTTCGCCCATCGATCCATGACGCTCCAGGAAACCCGGGGACCCACCACATGAACAGTAAGCTTCAGCAACTCAAGGCCATGACGCTCGTGGTCGCCGACACCGGGGATATCGAGGCCATCAGACGCTTCGCGCCCGAAGACGCCACCACGAACCCGTCGCTTTTGCTCAAGGCCGCCGCCCTGCCCCACTACGCGGAACTGATCCGGGCCGCCCGCGAATGGGCGCACGACCTGGGCGGCAGCGATGCGGAACAGCTGGCCAATTGCAGCGATCGCATCGCCGTGGACATCGGTCGGGAAATCACGCGCATCGTACCCGGCCGCGTATCCACGGAGGTGGATGCGCGCCTGTCCTTCGACACAAAAGCCACGATTGACCGTGCTCGCCGCCTGATTTCGCTGTACGAACAAGCCGGTGTCCCCCGCAACCGCGTACTCATCAAGACCGCTTCCACCTGGGAGGGCATCCGGGCCGCGGAGCAGCTCGAAAAGGAAGCCATCAACTGTAACCTCACGCTGCTGTTCGGCTTTGGACAGGCCGCCGCCTGCGCGGATGCGGGGGCGACCCTCATTTCGCCCTTCGTCGGCCGCATCCTGGACTGGCACACGGCCAACACGGATCTCGTGGTCGAACGCCCGGAAGACGACCCGGGCGTGCAGTCGGTCACGCGCATCTTCAACTACTACAAGGCCAACGGCTACGACACCATCGTCATGGGGGCGAGCTTCAGGAACACGGGTGAAATCGAGGCCCTGGCCGGCTGCGACCGCCTCACCATCAGTCCCCAGTTGCTCGAAGCCCTGGATTCGGACGGCGGGGACCTGCCCCGCAGGTTGGATCCGGGCGTCGCCCGAAGCGACGACACGAACCCGGCCGGGCAGGAATCCGCGTTCCGCTTCGACCTGAATGAAGACCGCATGGCGACGGAAAAACTGGCCGAGGGCATCCGCAACTTCGTCGCGGATCAGCGCCGGCTCGAGCATCTACTCAGGAACTTCGACGGCTGACGCGCCCCGCGCCGGTTCGAAGCCTGTCCTACTCGTAGGATAGCTGCGTCGCCTTGCCCCAGAAGACCCGGTAAGCGAACGCGGTGTACCCGAGAATCGCCGGCAGCGTGAAGGCCGTTCCCACGGCGATGATCAGCAGCGATTCGGTCGCGCTGGCAGCCTGCCAGAGGTCGAGTTCGTCGACCACGAGATAGGGAAACAGGCTGTAGGCCAGGCCCAGGAAGGACAGCAGAAAAATGCCCACGGCGCAGGCAAAGGGTTGCCATTCACCCGCCGCGTCCCCGCGCCGCAGGCGCCCCAGGAAACGTTCGCAGGCGACGAAGCAGAGCACGGTGAGCGCGGGAATCGGCAGCAGCCAGAGCAGCTGCGGCAAGGCGAACCAGCGATCGAAAATCCGCTCGCTGACCAGCGGCGTGGCCAGGGACACGGCAATCACGCCAATCGCCGTGAAGCCCAGGGCGATGCGGGACCAGCGAACCGCGCGGGCCTGCAGGTCCCCCTCGGTCTTCATGATCAGCCAGGTCCCCCCGAGCAGCACGTAACCCGACGCTACGCCCAGCGCGATGAATGCCGAGAATGCCTGTTCCGCGAGCCCGGCCCGGAACCCGGTGATATAGGCCCCGAGCATGAACCCCTGGGCCAGGGAGGCCAGCGTCGAGCCTCCCCAGAACAGCCGGTTCCAGGTGGGCTTGTGATCGGTGTGCACCTTGACGCGGAAGTCAAAGGCCACGCCCCGCACGATGAGCCCGCAGAGCATGAGCGCCACGGGCAGGTACAAAGAAGTAAGGATCACGCCATGGGCCATGGGAAACGCCACCAGGAGGATGCCGACGCCGAGCACCAGCCAGGTTTCGTTGGCGTCCCAGAAGGGGCCGATGGATGCGACCATGACGTCTTTCTGCGCATCGGTGGCGCCGGCAAGCAACATGCCCACGCCGAGGTCGTAGCCGTCCAGCACGACGTAAATGAGCATGGACAGGGCCATGAGCAGCCCGAAGATCAGTGGCAGCCAGAACTCCATCAGGCGCGCCCTCCAGGCTCTGCCGCAGGGTGCCGGATCTGCCCCGGCGACGTCGCCCCCGGCTTGAACGGGTTGTCCAGGCGCGTCCGCTCCCGCGGCAGGTTGCCCGCCGCGGCCTGGCGCGCCAGGTAAAAGAGGACCGAAACGTAGGCAATCACCAGCGCCACGTACAGGGAAATGTACAGGGCTGCGGATGTCGCCACGGCCGCGGCGGGCACGGTGGAGACGGCCTCGGCGGTGCTCAGCACGCCCTGGACGAGCCAGGGCTGACGGCCGATTTCCGTCACGTACCACCCGGCGACGGTGGCGACCCAGCCTGAAAACGCCATGCCCACGAGCACCCGGTGCATCCAGTCGGGCAGGGAGCCTCCACCGCGCAGGCGCCAGGCGCACACCCAGCTCACGAGAAGCATCAGCATCCCGACGCCCACCATGATGCGGAATCCGAAGAAAATGGGCGCCACCGGCGGATGGGCGCCTTCAAAGCCGTTGAGTCCGGGTATCAGTCCGTCGGGATCATGGGTCAGGATCAGGCTGGCGCCCCGGGGAATGCCGAGTTCGAAGCGATTGCTGCGCGTTTCTTCGTCGGGCCACGCGAAGAGCAGCAAGGGCGCGCCTTCCGTGTCTTCCCAGACCCCTTCCATGGCCGCGACCTTGGCCGGCTGATGCTCGAAGGTGTTCAGCCCGTGCAGATCACCGACGAAGACCTGGATGGGGATGAGCAGCGCCCCGAGCCACACGCCGGTGCGCAGGCCGATCCGGTTGCTCTCGCTCTGGTCGCCCTTGAGGTGCCGGTAGGCGGAGAGACCGGCCAGGAGAAACGCCACGGTCAAGCCGGAAGCGATGAGCGTGTGCGCCAGGCGATAGGGAAAGGACGGGTTGAAGATGATCGCGAACCAGTCCGTGGCGAAGGCCTGGCCATCGACCATGTCGAAACCGACGGGTGTATGCATCCAGGAATTCAGGGCGAGGATCCAGAAGGCCGAGAAGGTCGTCCCCACGGCCACGAGCACGGTCGCCAGGGTGTGGATGCCGTTGGACACACGAGAACGCCCGAACAGCATGATGCCGAGGAAGGTGGCTTCCAGGAAGAAGGCGGTCAGCACCTCGTACGCCAGCAGGGGGCCGGCGATGTTGCCCACGGCCTCCATGAAACCGGGCCAGTTGGTGCCGAACTGGAACGACATGGTGACGCCGCTGACGACGCCCAGGGCGAAGCTGAGGGCGAACACCTTCACCCAGAACCCGTAGGCCTTCATCCAGCGTTCGTCGCCGCTGCGGTTGAAGCGCAGCTTGAAGTACAGCAGCACCCAGCCGAGGGCGATCGTAATCGTCGGAAAAAGAATATGAAACGTGATATTGGCGGCAAATTGCATGCGCGCCAGCAAAAGTGCGTCCATACCGATTTCCCCGCGACCGTGTACGCTGAAAAAGTGGAGGTTCCCGGACGGATTTGCAAGCACGATCCGGCGGAAAACCGCAGCGCCGCCGGCGGATCGTTGACCCCGGGAAGGCGCACCGTCACACTGCCGAATTCGATGGAAAGCCGCGCGATGAATCCCCTGAACGACGAGCCGATCATTTCACGCCGGGAAGACCGGCGTCCGAGCCGCCTGGCGACCCTCGCGGGTTTCACCCTGCTGCTGACGGCCTGCGGCGACTCGGCGCCACTGCCGGAGGCGCCACCCCCGGCGGTGGAATACCAGGAAGTGGCCACCCGGCCGGTAGCGACCATCCTGGAATTCGTGGGCCGCACCCGGGCCCGGGAGGATGCCCAGGTCACGGCCCAGATCAGCGGAACGGTCACGGAGCGAACCTTCGAGGAGGGGCAGCTCGTGGAAAAGGACCAGGTGCTCTTCCGGATCGACCCCCGGCCTTACCAGGCCACCCTGGCCTCGGCGGAAGCCACGCTGCACCGCGCCGAGGCGAACCTCAAGCTGGCGCGTCAGAACCTCGAGCGCGGCGTCGAACTCGAAAAAAAGAATTTCATCAGCGCCGCGGAAATGGACAAATTGCGCGGTGACCGGGACCAGGCCGTGGCAGCCCTCGAGGAAGCCCGGGCGGCCCTGCTGCGCGCGGAGATCGACCTGGGCTTCACCGAGGTCAAGGCGCCCTTCACCGGCAACGCCGGGCGCTCCAACATCAGCATCGGCGACCTGGTCAGCCCGAATACCGGGTCGCTGGTTTCCCTGGTTCAACGGGACCCCATGCTGGTGGATTTCGATGTTTCGGAACAGGCGCTCATCGAAAACCTGGCCAGGAACCAGGAGCGTGCCGAGCAGGGGTTGCCGCCGATCGCCTACACGCCACGGCTCAAGTTGAACGAGCAGGTCATCTACCCCCACACGGGGGTGATCGACTACGCCAACAACCGCATCAATCCGACCACGGGCACGGTGACGGTGACCGCGCGATTCCCGAACCCGGAAGGCCTGCTTTACCCGGGGCAGTTCGCCCGGGTGCAGGTAGAGCGCGGGGAAGCGTTGCCGAGCAAGCTGATCCCCCAGCCCAGCGTGCTGGAGGACATGCAGGGCCGCTATGTCTTCATTGTCGGTGACGACGACACGGTAGCGCGACGCAATGTCACCCTGGGGCAGCGCCAGGGCGTGAACTGGGTGGTCCTGGACGGGCTGGAAGAAGGCGACCGGGTCATCGTGAACGGGATCCAGAAAGTGCGTTCGGGCATGACCGTCACGGCCAGCCCCGTGGCCGTGCCCCTGGGTGACGCCCGGGGCGGCTGACCCGAACCGGACGACCCGAACCCGTGATCTCCGATACCTTCATTCAGCGGCCGAAGTTCGCGATGGTGATTTCCATCGTGATCGTGCTTGCGGGGCTGATTTCCATTCCCCTGCTGCCGGTGGGCGAATTTCCCGACATTTCGCCGCCCCAGGTCCAGGTCAACGCCACCTTCCCCGGCGCCAACGCGCAGACCGTGATCGACGCCGTGGCCGGCCCGATCGAGCAGCAGGTGAACGGGGTCGAGGGCATGATCTACATGGAGTCCACGGCGGCGAACGATGGCTCCTACAAACTGACCGTGACCTTCGATTTCGGCACGGACCCGGACCTGGCGCAGGTGAACGTCCAGAACCGCGTGACCCAGGCCGAGCCCGTGCTCCCGGAAGAGGTCAAGCGCCAGGGCATCCGGGTCGCCAAGCAGTCCACGGACATGCTGATGGTGATCAACGTGTTCTCGCCGGACAAGTCCCTGGAGCCGGAATTCATCTCCAACTACACGACCATCAACGTGTCCGACCGGGTGTCACGGGTGCGCGGCGTCTCCCAGGCCAACAACCTGGGGGCCATGGACTATTCCATGCGCGTCTGGCTCGATCCGGACCGCATGGCGACGCTCGCCCTCACCACGGACGACATCGTCCAGGCGATACGGGAACAGAACGTCGAGGTCGCCGCCGGGCAGATCGGCGGCCCCCCGGTTCCCGAGGGTCAGCAGTTCCAGTACACCCTCATCACGCAGGGTCGCCTGCAATCGGTCGAAGAGTTCGAGAACATCGTGGTGCGTGCCGGGACGGGAACGGAAATCGTGTTCCTCAAGGACGTGGCCCGGCTGCAGCTCGGGGCCCTCAGCTACTCGGCCTTCGGGCGACTGGACGGCGTACCCTCGGCCGTGCTGGCGGTCTACAAACTCCCGGAGGCCAATGCCCTGGCGGTGGCCGAGGAGATTTACGGCGAGCTGGAGAGCATCCAGCGGGATTTCCCGGACGGGCTCGACTACGCCATCCTGTACGACACCACGCGCTACGTGGAGATCTCCATCAAAGAGGTGGCGGTGACCCTGCTGCAGGCCGTGGGCCTGGTCATCGCCGTCGTACTCCTGTTCCTCGGCAACTGGCGCGCAACCCTCATCCCGGCGCTCACCATTCCCGTGTCGCTCATCGGCACCTTCGCCTTCATGCTGGCGACGGGCATGAGCATCAACACCGTGTCCCTGTTCGGGCTGATCCTCGCCATCGGCGTGGTGGTGGACGACGCCATCGTGGTGATCGAAAACACGGAGCGCCACGTGGGTGACGGCCTGTCAGGCATGGAAGCCGCCACGCGGACCATGAAGGAAGTCACCGGGCCGATCATTGCCACGACCCTGGTCCTGCTCGCCGTGTTCGTGCCCGTCACCCTCATGCCCGGCATCAGCGGTTCGCTGTACCGCCAGTTCGCCATGACGATCTCCGTGGCGGTGGTGATTTCCTCCATCAACTCCCTGACCCTGAGTCCGGCGCTCGCCGCCCTGCTGATCCGGGAGCGCACGGAACCGAAGGGCGTCCTCGGCGTTTTCTCCCGTTTCCTCGACCGAACGACAACCAGGTACAAGCGCGCCATCGAGGTTTCCGTGCGACGCCTTCCGGTGACCGTCGGCGTCTATCTCGTCCTCGGCGGGGTCATCACCTGGCTGGTCCTGGCCCTGCCCACCGGCTTCGTCCCGCAGGAGGACAAGGGCGCGTTCTTCGTCGACGTGAGTCTTCCGGACGGTGCCTCCCTGCAGCGCACGGAGACCGTGGTGGACGAGGTCAGTCGTCTGCTGGAAGCCGATCCGGACGTCAACCACGTGATCACGGTCACCGGGTTTTCCCTGCTCAAGGGCGTCGTGTCGGCGAACAGCGCCCTGGCCATCGCCGTGCTCAACGACTGGAGCGAACGTCCGGAACCCCAGCAGCATCAGAATGCCGTCGCGAATCGGCTTCGCGGCCAGCTGTTCGCCATCCCGGATGCCATGGTGATGGCCTTCTCACCCCCCGCCCTGCCGGGTGTGGGCGCCGTATCCGGCCTGGACTACCGCCTGCTCGACCGGCAAGGACGTTCACCCCAGTCCCTGGCGTCCACGGCCCTGACCGTGGTGGCGGAGGCCAATGCCGCCCCGGAAATCGCCCAGGCCTTCACAACGTTCCGCGCCGCCGTGCCCCTGATCGAGATCGACGCCGACCGGACCAAGATCAAGGACCAGGGCATCTCCCTCGGCAGCGTTTTCGGTACGTTGCAGACCATGCTGGGCTCGAGCTACGTGAACGACTTCAACCTGTTCGGCCGGACCTACCGCGTCATGCTGCAGGCGGACGGCCAGTTCCGAAACGACGAATCGGACATCGGGCGCCTGTTCGTCCGCAACCGGGACAACGAGATGGTGCCCCTCGCGACGCTCATTCAAACCCGCTCGACCCTGGGTCCGGAAACGCTCAATCGTTACAACCTGTTCAATTCCGTGACGATCAACGCCATGCCGGCGCCGGGCTACAGCGAATCCCAGGCGATCGCGGCCATGGAGCGCATCTCCGCCAGCACCCTGCCGGACGGCTACGGTTACGAGTGGTCGGGCATGACCTACCAGTCCCTTGCAGCCGGCAATCTGGCCCCCATCATTTTCGCCCTGGCGCTGGTGTTCGTTTACCTGTTCCTGGTGGCGCAGTACGAAAGCTGGCTCATTCCGGCGGCCATCGTGCTGTCCGTTCCCCTGGCCCTCCTCGGCGCCTTCGCCGGACTCATGGCGGCCGGTCTGCCCCTGAACCTCTACGGACAGATTGGCCTGGTGCTGTTGATCGGGCTGTCGGCCAAAACGGCCATCCTGATCGTGGAGTTCGCCAAGCAGCTGAATGAAAACGAAAACCTCGGAATCCGGGAAGCGGCGGTAGAGGCCGCCGGTCTGCGCTTTCGCGCCGTACTCATGACCGCCCTGAGCTTCGTCCTCGGCGTGCTGCCCCTGGTGCTCGCCAGCGGCGCCGGCGCCGCGTCGCGGGTGTCCCTGGGCCTGGCAGTTTTTGCCGGCATGCTCGCTTCCGCTATTCTGGGCACCATGATGGTTCCTGCCTGCTTTGCCTTTATTCAGCGCCTGCGTCGGCGGGGCGACCCCGCATGACCTGGGTCGTCTTCATCGTCCTCGTCCTCGCCGGCGCCGTGTCCGGGGCGGTCTTCAAGCCCGGCGCCTGGTACGCGTCCCTGCACAAGCCGCGCTGGACGCCGCCGGACTGGCTGTTCCCGCTGGCCTGGGGCGTGCTCTATGCCGCCATTGCCTGGGCCGGCGTGCTGGTCTGGGCCGCCGAGGGTCCCGGCCTGGCCCTCGCTTTCTGGGGCGCCCAGTGGATCTTCAACACGGCATGGTCCTGGCTGTTTTTCGGCAAGCGCCGCATGGACCTCGCCTTCGTGGACGTCACCCTGTTGTGGCTCAGCGTCGCGGGCTTCATCGTCACTGCCTGGAGCGTCTCGCCGCTGGCGTCGGTCCTGTTCCTGCCCTACCTGTCCTGGGTGACGCTCGCCGCGACGCTGAATCTCGCGGTCTGGCGCCGTAACCCCGGCGCCCGGCACGCGACCTGAAGCGGCTTAGACACCGTCCGGAACCGTCCGCCGTTCCGTTTCCCGACCCGGTTCCGCGACCACGGTAGCGGTCTGTTCCGAGATACATCAGAATAGGAAAGGCGCCGTGTGAGCGCCCGCCGCCGGTCAGCGAACGGTTCGCACTGGCCGGCCCGCACCAATCCTGAGTACCGGGGGGACCACCATGAGAAACCATTCGACCCGCATCCTGCCAGGCACGCTCGCCCTGGCCGCCTTCATCGCACCAATGGCCATGGCCGAGGACGTGGACTTTCCCGACGTGCGCTATGGCCTGTGGGAGACCACCACGGTCACCTCCATGCGGTCCGACGTCATGAATCTGCCCGAAAACACCAACACCACCCGGGACTGCGTCACCGAGGAAGACGTGCGCGAGGGCCGGGCCTTTCTCCAGGACCAGGACGAGTGCGACATCATCGAGCAGAACATCACCAGCACGTCCATGGACATGACCATGGTGTGCAGCCAGCCCGGGACCGGAGACATCAGGATGACCGTGTCCATGAAGTATTCGGGCGACACGGCCACGGGCACCATGAAGGGCGAAGTGGAGAGTCCCATGGGCAAGATGTTCATGGACATCGAGATGGACAGCCGCCGCGTCGGCGATTGCTGAGCGACTGACGAACTGACAGGTACCGGGCCCTGAGCCACTCGGACAGCAACCCGGACCCCAATCCGGCCAGCACGTCGGAGCGCAGCGCGAAAGGCCTATCGGCCTCCGGCCTCAGGAACAACCTCTACCGCGACAGCCGTCGGGCGGCGATGCGTCTCATGGCGCGCGGCACCGGGCAGGTCCTGCGCCGGATCCTCCTGCTCATCGGCGCCCTTGCCGCGGCCATCTGGCTGTGGACCACCCTCACCACCGGGCTGGCGCCGGCTCAGCGCGCGGTCGCCTTCATCTTTCTGCTTGCCGTCGGCCTGTGGGTGACGGAAGCGATCCCGGCCTTCGCCGTGGGCCTGCTCATCATGGGCTACCTGGTGTACGTGCTGGGCTCGCCCTGGATTGGCGAGGGGGTCCAGGACCCTTCCGCCTATCTCGACACCTGGTCGAGCCCGGTTATCTGGTTGCTCATGGGGGGCTTTTTCATGGCCGCCGGCCTCACGCGCACGGGACTGGACCGGCAGATCTTCGGAGCGGCGCTCAGGCTCGCCGGGACGCGCCCGGACCGGGTTCTGCTGGTGGTCATGCTGACCACCGCGCTCGCGTCCATGTTCCTGTCCAACACCTCGACCGCGGCGATCATGATTGGCGCGGTTTTACCTTTCGTGCATCGGGCCGGCCCGGACGAACCCTTTTCCCGGGCCCTGCTCCTCGCCATTCCCATCGCCGCGTCCCTGGGCGGCATGGGCACGATCATCGGCAGTGCGCCGAACGCGATCGCGGCCGGGGTGGCGGACGACTTCGGCGTCGGTCCCGGCTTTCTGGCCTGGATGGTCTTTGGCCTGCCCGTCTCCCTGGCGCTGGTGCTGGGCTGCTGGCGGCTGCTGCTGTGGCGCTATCCTCCGGTCACCCGCCACGTAGACGCCGACCTCGGTGAGCTCGACCAGCCGAGCGTCCCGCACTCAAGAATGCGCCGCAACCGCTGGGTGGCCGGCATCCTGACCGCGGTGACCATCGCCCTGTGGATCACCACGCCGCTGCACGGCCTGCACGTGTCGGTCATCTCCCTGGTCCCCATCGTGGGGCTGACCGTGAGCCAGGTCGTGGGCGCCCGGGACGTTCGCGCCCTCCCCTGGGACACGCTCATGCTGGTTGCCGGCGGGCTTTCCCTGGGCGCAGCCGTCGTGGATACGGGGCTGGCCGCGGTCATCGCCGGCAAGCTGGAAGTGTTCACGCGGGTCGATTCCACCTGGGTGACCCTCGTGCTGCTGGGGTGGACCACGGTGGTCCTGTCGAATTTCATGAGCAACACGGCCACCGTTTCCCTCATGCTGCCGGTCGCGGTGGCCCTGGTACCGGGCCGGGAACTGGAAATGTGCCTCGTGCTCGGCCTGTCAGCGTCCTGCGCCCTGCTGTTGCCCGTGTCCACGCCACCCAACGCGGTGGCCTACGGCACGGGGCTGCTCCAGATCCGGGATTTGCGCCTGGGCGGCCTGGCCGCGGGGGTACTGGGACCCCCGGTCATCGCGACCTGGGTCATGCTCATGACCGCCCTGTTCAGATTCCTGGCCTGAGCCTCCCCGCCCGGCCGCCCGGCGGGGCAAGGTCGGCGTTTCGGGGCAGGGTTCGATCGGGGACCGGCTGGATTACACGCGTCTCAGGGCCTGTTCCACCTGCTTCTCGAGCTTCTCGATGGGAAGCACGTCCGGCCCCTTGCGCAGCAGGAAATCGACGAACCGCTCCGCCACGGGCGATTGACTGCGCGTGTTCGGATACACCACGTGCCAGTCCGACAGGATCGGGAACCCTTGCACCCGGAGCTGCACGAGATCATGCCCCACGGCGTCCGCGAGCACATAGGCGGACAGGATCGTGATCCCCATGTTTTCGACGACCGCGTACTTGATGGCCTCGTTGCTTTCAATCGTCATCGTCTTGCCGAGCTGGTGCCCGTGGGCCTCCAGGTGGCGCCGGATGGCGTTGAAGGTGCCGGAACCCTCCTCGCGCATCAGAAACTTTTCGCCGGCGAGGTCCGCCCACTGCAGCCCCCGTTTCCCCGCCAGCGGGTGCTTGCTCGACGCGATGACCGCCAGGGGATTGGGCAGGAACCGGTGAGACCGGATGTCCAGGTCGCGGGGCAGGTCGTTGAAGATGTAGAGATCGTCCCGGTGCGCATCGAGCCGGTCGATGATCTGGGCCCGGTTGCCGACATGAAAGGACACGTCGATACCGGGGTGTTCGCGACAGAAGGGGCCCAGGATGCGCGGCAGGAAATACTTGGCCGTGGTCACCACCGAGATGCGCAGCCGCCCGGCGGTCAGGCCGCGCAGACCATCCACGCGCTCATCCAGGCGGCGCAACGCCTCGAAGACCGCCTGCGCCGCCGCCTCGACCTCGCGGCCGGCATCGGTGAGATGGAGCTGTTTGCCGATGACCTCGTGGAGGGGCATGCCCACCGCCTCCGCCAGCTTGCCCACCTGCACGGACACGGCGGACTGGCTCAGGTGCAGGGCTTCGGCGGCGCGAGCCATGCTGGCATGCTCGGCCACGCCAAGGAAAATTTCCAGCTGGCGCAAGGTGCCGAAACGGGCGACCCGTGCAGGTTCCATCATCGGGTACTCCGCTTGATTCATTAATGATTATAAATGCTTTATGTGAATAACTTTTAGTTTTAATCATCCAAAACCTCGCCTAGCATTGACGGCCTGATCAAACCCAATGCGAGGAAACGCCATGCGCCCCCACGTCGAACTCGTCGATGAAAAAGACCTGCTCTGGCACGTCGCCGAACTGCCTCACGGCACCGGTGAAGCCCGTCAACGTAACCTGTGCTACGACGAAGAAAACGGCGCCGCCTCCCTGTCCATCGAGTTCCTGACGGACTGGAGCCGGGGCGCCGGCCAGCACGCGGCGCAAACCGAATGGTTCATCCTCTCCGGCGAAGTAAAAATCGGCGACACGGTCCTCGGCAAAGGCGGCTACTGGTGCGCTCCCACCGACGTTCCGACCCCGAGGATTGAAGCGAAGGCAGGCACCCGCATTCTGCTCTTCCGCGAGTACGCGGACTGGGGCTTCACCCCGGCGGCCGAGGACACGACCGCCCTGGACGAACGCGTGGTGATCCAGGATTCCGAAGCGATGGAGTGGTACGACGTCCAGGACCCGGAGAACGGCAGCCCGATGGACTTCGATCGCGGCGGCACGCCCGTGCCCGGCCTGTTCATCAAACTGCTCTGGCGCGACCCCAAGAACGGTTTCTATACCCGCCTCATCAAGGCCAAGCCGGGCTGGCGGGAACATCCCCTGGCGCACCATCCGGTATACGAGGAAGCCTACTGCCTGGAGGGCGAGTTCGACTACAACTACGGCTTCATGACGCCGGGGCAGTATTTCTTCCGCCCGGCCGGCGTCCGCCACGGCGACTTCACCGCCGGCGAAAAGGACGGTTGCACCTGGATCCTGCGCTGTGACGGCGACCTGGTGGACTGGTACACGGAGAACGCCCGCGTGGAAATGAAGGGCGACCCGGTGAACTGGGGCGAGGGCTACCCGCAATCCGAACCGCCCGCCTACGTGCAACCGGTGCGCTCGCGCTCCGTGGGTCCCTGGAAGGACCCGAGCTACCAGTGAGCGAGGCAGACCCGGCAGGTCAGGGTCGGGGTCGGGACCGGATGGGCTGGCGCGCCAAGTTCGGCGTGCTCGGCCCCTCCACGAACACCATCGTGCAACCCGAGTTCGATGACCTCCGGGTGCCCGGGGTCACGAACCACTACAGCCGCATCGTCATCCAGAACGCCAGCGCCATTTCCAACGAGACCTTCATGGCGGGCACGCTGGAGATCAACGAGCACGTGATGGAGGCCGTTCACGGGGTGCTGACCTGCGCCCCGGATTACCTGGTCATGGGCATGTCCGCCGTCACCTTCTACGGCGGGGCCCGGGGCGCTCGCACCTGGAAGGAACGGGTCGAGAGCGAGTCCGGACTCGGCATCTCGATCGGCTCGGAGTCCCTGGCCGCGGCCTGCGAGGCCATCGGCGGCATCCGCAAGGTGGTCATGCTGTCCCCCTACTACCCGGTGGCAAACGCCGAGGTGGTGAGGTTTCTCGCGGATCACGGTATCGACACGGTAAGAGACACCTGTCTGCAATGTCCAAGCTGGACGGCCATCGCCGAAGTCGGGGAAGACACCATTCGAAAGGCGATCCTGGCGCTGGACGGCGACGATGTCGACGCCATTTTGCAGGTCGGCACGAACCTGTGCTTCATGACCCAGGCGGCAGAGCTCGAACGCGAGTTGGGCAAACCCGTCATCGCCATCAACACGGCCACCTACTGGCACGCGCTGCGCCACAACGGGATCGAGGATCGGAAGACGGGCTTCGGTCAGCTGCTCGAAGCGTACTGACGCCCCGCCATCGCGGCTTCCATGCGCCAGATGCGGCGCCAGTGGTACAGGATGATCGCCAGCCCGGTGACCAGCGGCACGGCCCACAGGCCCGGATTCAGGGCCCACTCCGGCATCAGCCGCACGGCGCCGAAGGCCAGAAAGGCCGTGTACACGGAGATGCCCGCGCCCACCAGTCCCTTGAGGTGCTCCTTCAGCCAGTCCTGGGGTCCCGGTGACCGCCGCAGCATGAAACGCAGGTTGGTCGCCACGGTGGCAAAACCGACGAAGGAAATCCCCACCATGAGCATCTGCTGCAGCGCGACGCCGCGCCAGGCGCAATTAAGGGCCGCCAGGAACAGCACGACCTGGGATCCGATGTTGAGCCAGGAACGATGGCGAGCGTGGTTTCGCCGCAACTGGATGCACTCCCAGCCGTACCAGGTCAGGTTCATGGTCAGGATCGCGAGATAGAGCATCATCCAGCCGAAGATGCCGCTGATGAGTTCCTCGGGAAACTCGAGGTGCGGATGCGTGCCCACCGGATCGGAGAGCGTGAGTGACGCGATGCCCACGGCGATGGCGCCGGTCAGCAGCATCGAGGCCGTGAACACCTTGCCCCAGGCCCGGTGGCGCTGACTGCCCTTCTTCGCCACGACGGGGACCCAGAAAGCCACGAGTCCCACGGAACCGGTCGCGATGTGCGCCAGCACCACGGCGTGAAAGGGCCAGATGAATTCGTGAAACAACCACACGGGGACGGACTCCCGCACAACGACGTTGCCGCCGGACGAACCCCACTATACCCTTGCCGAATCCCAGGCGACCACCGCGGAGCATGCATGGCCCAGGCGTCCACCGGCGGCAGCACAGCGCCGCCGACCCCCTACGTTCCACCCCGCCCTCGCCCCCTGTGGCCCATTGCCGCCCTGCTGCGAACGGCCTGGCAGCGGGAGGGCAATCTCCTCAGCCTGTTGCCGGCGGCTGCCTATCGCAAGCAGATCACGCCGCTCGGCTACTCCCGGCGCTCCATCGTGCTGATCAATGAGCCCGCGCTGGTGAAGGACGTGATGACGGACCCCACCGGGATCTACCCCAAGAACGACCTCATGGTCGGCGCCCTCGAACCGCTCGTGGGCGATTCCATCTTCGTGAGCAGCGGCGAGCAGTGGCGCCGCCAGCGGGCCATGATCGACCCGGCCTTCTCCCACATGCGCCTGAATCGCGCCTTCGGTTCCATGACCGCGGCCGTGGATGACTACGAAGACCAGCTGGACGCCCGGGCCACGGCGGAGGAGCCCTTCTCCCTCGACCTGGCCATGAGTCACCTGACCGCAGACATCATCTGCCGCACCGTGTTCTCCACTTCCCTGGCCTCCCAGGTCGCACGGGACGTTTTCGACGCTTTTGAAATTTTTGAACGCAGCGTGGCCCACGTGGAGCTGAAGGCGCTGATCTTCGACCCGCCCTTCCGCCCCATTCCCCAACACCAGCCCGTGCTCGATGCCTGCGCCGAAATCCGGCGACATCTGGGTCAGCTGGTGGACGGGCACCTCGCAGCCGGGACCTCGGCTTACAACGACATCGCCTCCGCCTGCATCGCCGCGCGCGACCCGGAGAGCGGCTGTCCCTTCAATCGAAAGGAGCTCATCGACGAGCTGGGGGTCATGTTCCTGGCCGGGCACGAAACCACCGCGAGTGCGCTGACCTGGCTGTTTTTCATCCTCAGCGTGCGCCCTGAGATTCTGGAGCGCGTCCGGCGGGAAGTGGCGGAGATTGCGGGAGACGGACCCATCAGCTTTGAACAGGCGCGGCAAATGCGGTACGTGCGCCAGGTGTTCCAGGAAACGCTGCGCCTCTACCCGCCCATCACTTTCATTCCGCGGGTGGCCATGGAAACGGTGCGCATCGGCGATCGCACGATCAAAAAGGGCGCCATGATCATGATTTCCCCCTGGACCACGCACCGGCACCAGGCGCTCTGGCCCGATCCGGCCGTGTTCGACCCGGATCGCTTCAGCCGGGAGCGGGAGAAGGACATCGCACCGGGCAGCTACCTGCCCTTCGGCATGGGTCCGCGAACCTGCGTGGGCGCGGGCTTTGCCCGCCTCGAGGCCTGCCTGATCGTCGCCCGGCTCGCGCGCCGCTATGACTTCGAGACCCTGAACGCCGGCAGCGTGCGGCCGGTCGCCCGGCTGACCACGCGACCGGTGCGCCAGATCCGCATGCGCGTGCGCCGACGCTCCATCGCCTAGTTCGTGGGTGCGCGGTAGCTGCCGATGTCCTCGGTGGTGGCCTCGCCGAAGCTCTGACCGCGGAAGATCGTCCGGCGCAGAATGGGCCAGGACGCCGGCACCAGCAGCAGGAAGGGCCAGGGATCGTCGCGCTGCCAGCACACGTCCCGGGACCCGAACAGGTCGGGCAGGTTCTTGCGCCAGGGCCGGCCCTTGAAAAAAGCGCCCTGGGTCTCGGTCAGCCCCGGAAAAAACTGCTGCAAAACCCGTTCCTCCCGAAGCCGGAAGGCGTTCGGCGCCTCGGGCTGCAGGATGGCCCGGGCCAGGTCCTCCGGCTCCACGAAGTGAATCCCGCTGGTCGTGCGGGGGTTGCACTCCATGGGCAGGGGCCGCCCCGCCTCGTCACGGCGAAAATCGAAGGAGATGAATCCGCTGTGACCGGTGCCGGCCACGAAGCGCTCGATCCAGTCGAGCACGGCCGGATCGGGTTCGGGAAGCGACTCGAAACACACGGCCACGGTCCCGGACACGATGCGGCCCCGGTACACCACCGTGCCCAGCACCCGGCCCTCGTGGGCGATGCTGAAACTGCTGAACTCCTCGCCGGGCAGGAAGGCCTGCACCAGGGCGGGTTCGCCCAGGTCCGGAATCGCCTCGCCGGCGGCGCGGACGGCGAGTCCCTTGCCGGCGGAAGACAGGGTCGGCTTGACGATGAAGGGCGACGTCGTGGCAAAGGCGCGGGCCGCATCGGAGTTCGAGGCGAAGGTCGCCGGCGCCGGAAGATCGAGGCGCCGGACCGTCTCCATGAAGGCGAGCTTGTCGTGCAGCGTCAGCAGGTCCGCCGGTGCGGGGGTGAACACCTGCACGCCGTCCGGCCGGTCGTCGTGCAGCCGGCTGACGTGGAGGATCTCCTCGGACACCGGCACCACCAGGTCGACACCTTCGGCCACCACGAGGCCACGAAGTGCAGCGTCGTAGTCACCGGGACAGGTCGCCGGCGGCGGCAGGACATGACACGCGTCGACCGCGCTGGAGAGGCGCGTCAGGTGCCAGCGCCAGGGCTCGGCCACGAGCACGCGGCAGCCCGCGCCCGCCAGGGCGCGCGCCAGTTCCAGCCCCTTGGGCAGGCGGCCGAGGGTGATCAATACGGTGCCCATGGGCCTATGTTAACCTTCCTGAAGCGGGGACTTCGACGGGCGCCGCGCCCGGTTTCAGGAGCAGTACCCCGGCTACTTCAAGGGGGCGGATTCCGTCGTGGATAGTGTCGAACAGTTCATTCTCTCCGGCCGCATCGTCGACATCGCACTGGCGGTGCTGGTGATCGAGATCCTGTGGCTTTCCTGGCGGTACCGGCAAACCGGGCGAGGCCTCCCGCCGAGCCTGCTGTTCACCAATGCCGGGGCAGGCGGGAGCCTGATGCTCGCGCTGAAGGCCGTGCTCACCGGCGCCGCCTGGCCCTGGATCGCAGCGGCCCTGCTCGCGTCTCTCGTGTTTCACGTTGCGGACCTGCGCCACCGCTGGGTCCACGCACCCGATTCATCCTCATCGACGAAGGACCCGAACGACCCATGAGTGCCGAACCCATGAACCACAGATCCCGGGCCGTCGTTATCGGCGCCGGCCTGGGCGGACTGGCCGCCGCAATACGCCTCGGCGCCCGGGGCTACCAGGTGACCGTGGTGGACAAGCTGGACAAGCCCGGGGGACGGGCCTACGTGTACGAGGATGACGGCTTCGTGTTCGACGCCGGGCCCACGATCGTCACGGCGCCCTTTCTTCTCGAGGAGCTGTGGACCTTGTGTGGCAAGCAACTGAGCGACGACGTGGAGCTGGTGCCCATGCATCCCTTTTACCGGATCCGCTTCGCCGACGGCACGCATTTCGACTACAGCGGTGACGACGCCGCCATGAAGGCCGAGGTGGCGAAGTTCAGCCCGGACGACGTCGCCGGCTACGAACAGTTCATGGAAGCCTCCACCCTGCTCTACGACGTCGGCTTCGACAAGCTGCTGACCGTGTCCTTCGACACCGTCGGTTCCATGATGAAATGCGTCCCGGAGCTCGTGAAAGCCCAGTTCTATCGTTCCGTGCACTCCCTGGTCGCGCGCTACATCAAACATCCCAAGCTGCGCATGGCGTTCAGCTTTCATCCCCTGCTGATTGGCGGCAATCCGTTCACGACCACGGCGATCTACGCCCTGATCGGCGCCCTGGAGCGCGAACACGGGGTGCATTTCGCCATGGGCGGCACGGGCAGCATCGTCCGCGGCATGGCCGGCCTCGTCGAAGGCCAGGGCGGGACGCTTCGCCTCAATGCCCCGGTGCGGGAAATTCTCGTGGAACAGGGCCGGGCCAGCGGCGTGGAACTGGAAAGCGGTGAACAGCTGAAGGCCGACATCGTGGTGTCCAACGCCGACTCGGCGGCGACTTACCGCCACCTGCTGCCGTCGCGCTACCGCAAGCGCTGGACGGACAAAAAGCTGGAGCGCTCCCGCTACTCCATGAGCCTGTTCGTCTGGTATTTCGGCACGAAGCGGCGCTACGAGGACGTGCCGCATCACATGATCATGCTGGGACCCCGCTACGAAGAGCTGCTGCGGGACATTTTCAGCAACAAGGTGCTGGCCGAGGATTTCAGCCTTTACCTGCACCGGCCCACCGCCACCGACCCGTCCCTGGCGCCGGAAGGCTGCGACGCCTTTTACGTGCTCTCGCCGGTGCCGAACCTCGATGGGGCGCCGAACTGGGAAACCGAGGCGGAACGCTATCGCCAGGTCATCTCGGACTTCCTGGAAGAAACCGTTCTTCCGGACCTCGGCGCCAACATCGCGACGTCCCGTCTCCTCACGCCCATCGATTTCGAGGAGCGCCTGTTCTCCCTGAAGGGAGCCGCCTTCGGCCTCGAGCCGGTGCTGTGGCAGTCGGCCTGGTTTCGGCCGCACAACCGCAGCGAGGAGATCGACGGACTCTACCTGGTGGGCGCCGGTACGCACCCGGGGGCCGGTATGCCCGGCGTGATTTCTTCCGCCAAGGTGCTGGACGAAGTGGTGCCGGATCCGACCTGAACGCTCGGCGCCCGGCCGTCATGCAGACCTCGGGGTGCGTGACGGGGCGGGTCTCAGGCATCCTCCAGCACGGCCCGGGCCGCGATGCGTCCGGACTGCAGCGCCATGGGGATGCCCGGGCCCGGGTGCACCGTTCCACCGGCAAGGTACAGCCCGCGGACACCACTCCGGGAACCGGAACGCCGGAAACTTCCCCGCCAACCGTGGGTAGGCCACCCGTAGATGGCCCCGGAACTGCCGGGGAAGCGTTGCGCCCAGTCCGCCGGCCCGGTGCGCTGCATCGCCTCCACCTCGAGTTTCAGCCCATGTCGGCCCAGCAGTTCGTAAAGGCGTTCCTCGACCGCTTCCAGGGCGTCCGCTGACAGCGCCTTCGGCGGTGCGTTGACCAGGAGGAACAGGCGCTCCGCCGACTGCGCCGGCGCCACCCCCGCCTCCCGGTCCTGGGCGCAGAGGTAAATTGTCGGCGTCGCCGTGATCTCCCCCCGGTCGAAAATGGCCCGGAATTCATCCTCGTAGTCGTCGCCGAAAAGCACGGTGTGATGGTGCAGGGGAAAGCCGTTGCATCGCCCGACCAGGGACCAGGTGACGGCGGAGAGGGACCGGGGTTCGGCGGTGCGATCCGGCAGGGCATCGACCACCCCGGGGCCGAGGAGACCCTGGCCCAGGGCGGCGACGTCGCCGTTGAACACGACGGCATCGGCCTCGAGCCGCTCGTCTTCCGCGGTGTGCACCGCCTGCACCGCGCCACCCGTGGCGTCGATCTCGGCCGCACCGGTCCCGAGGCGCACATCGACGCCCTGGCGTTCGGCCAGGTGCAGCAGCGCATCCGCCAGCCGGGGCATGCCCCCACCCACGGCCCAGACGCCGGCCCGTTCCGCGTGGGCGATGAGCATGAGCGTCGCCGGCGCAGCCCAGGGCGAAGAACCGCAATAGGTGGCGTAACGGCCGAAAAGTTGCCGCAGCCTCGGATCACGGAACGACTTGCCGAGGGCGCGCCACAGGCTCAGGAAGGGTTGCGTGGCCGCAAGCCGCGGGATGCCACCCACACCGAGCGACAGGCCCAGCGCCACCGGGCCGGGCTTTTCCCGGCGCATGAAGGTGTGGTCCAGCGTGTCGAAGATGGCCTCGCATCGCGCGGAGAATCGCCGATAGGCCTCCGCTTCCCCGGGGCCGGCGAAAGCGGCGATGGCGTCCGCCGAGCGCTCGACGTCGGCGTAGAGGTCCAGGCGGCTGCCGTCGAGCCAGCCGTGGCGGGCCAGCACGTCCAGCGGCTTGAGCTCCAGGGCCTCGTCAAGGCACTCACCCGCGGCGGCAAACAGGTCCTCGAACAGCCAGCGCATGGTGAACACGGTGGGCCCCGTGTCCACCCTGTGCCCCGCCACGTCCAGGGCGCGCACCTTGCCGCCAGGGTGCTCGGCGCGCTCGAGCAGGGTCACGGAAGCGCCTGATCGCGCCAGGTCGATGGCGGCTGCGAGGCCGCCCATCCCGGCACCGATCACCACGACCCGCCGGGTCGATTTCACGGGGCGAAGGCTGAGGAAAGTGGCATGGGGGCAGTATAGGCAAGGCCCTCGCGCAGGAGAACCGCCGTGTGCCGCACCTGGACCTGGGCCCGGGTCTGGGCCTGGGTCTGGGCCTGGGTCTGGGCCTGGGTCTGGGCCTGCATCTGCATGACATCGTGGGACCGACTGCGCTATGGTTTCGCGCTGGCCTGACTTTCGAGTGTCTCCCGATGCGCAAAACCCTGTTCACGCTGTTGCTGGGCCTCCTGGCAAACCCGGCCGCCGCCGACACCCTCGACGTCCGTGAATCCGACGCGGTCATGTTCCCGGAATCCGTCGAGTACGATCCGGCCATACCCACGCCGGCAGACTTCCTCGGCTTTGAGCTCGGACGGCACCCGGTGCGCCATCACCAGCTGGTGGAATACCTGCGCACCGTCGCCGACATGAGTGACCGGCTTACGGTGGAGACCATCGGCTACAGCCACGAACGGCGGCCCATCCTGTTCCTCGTTGCCACGTCTCCTGAAAACCAGGCCGACATCGATAGGATCCGTGAACGGCACGT
This sequence comes from Lysobacterales bacterium, assembly GCA_036351115.1. GTDB lineage: Bacteria > Pseudomonadota > Gammaproteobacteria > Xanthomonadales > SZUA-36 > Marinihelvus. Next base: position 58,816 of record JAZBOL010000057.1, read on the forward strand.
GGCTCTGACCGAGCCCGGTTCCGGCGCCACCGTCACCGACGACATGCCCGTGGTCACCTGGATCAACTTCGGCGTGCACGGCGCCGAATCGAGCGGGCTCGACGCCTCCCTCCCCTTCGTCTACCACCTCGCCGCGGCGCAGGGCCCGGACATCGACCGCGTGCTGAACGAGAGCGTCGTCCTGGTCACGGCCATCTTCAATCCGGACGGACACAGCAAGCGCATCGCCTGGTTCGACAGCTACGGCGGTGAACGCATGATTGCCGACCCGAACCACGCGGAACACGATTTCAGCTGGGGCCGGGCGCGCACGAACCACTACGGGTTCGACCTCAATCGCCAGTGGCTGCTGCTGACCCAGCCCGAGCCCCGAGCCTGGATGTCCAAGTGGCACCACTGGCGCCCCAACCTGACCGTCGACTACCACGAGATGGGCTCGGGCGAGACCTACTACTTCCATCCGGGGGTCGCCACCCGGACCAACCCGCTGGTGCCTGATGAAGCCGAGCGGCTCATGGCGGAGCAGGCCCGCACCTCCGAGGCCTTCCTCGACAGCGAGGCCCGCCTGTATTTTCGCGGTGAGCGCTTCGACAACTTTTACATCGGCAAGGGCTCGACCTTCCCCCTGGTGAACGGGGGCGTGGGCGTGCTCTACGAGGCCGGGGCGGCCCTCGGCCGTGAACTCGAGACAGACAACGGCCTGCGCACCTACCGGGAGAACATCCGCAAGCAGTTCCGCACGGCCATTGCCAGCACCGAGGGCGCTGTCAAGCTGCGTGGGGATTACCTGCGCTATCAGAAGACGTTCTACGACTCGGCGCTCGAGGAAGCCCGCCGGGCGCGCACCACCGCCTGGGTCGTGTCCGCGGGTGGTGACCAGGCGCGGCTGCACGCCTTCGGTGACCTGCTGAACCGGCACCGGATCCAGACCCATCGCCTGGCCAGGGACGTGGAGATCGAAGGTCGCAGCTTCCGCGCCGACGACAGCCTCGTCGTGCCCGTGGCCCAGCCCCAGTACCGCATGATCCGCAGCCTCTTTGAAACGCTGACGGACTTCGAGGACGCGACGTTCTACGACGTGTCCACCTGGACCCTGCCGCCGGCGTTCGGCCTTGCGCAGGCGGCCCTGGCCGGTCGTACCGCACTCGTGGGCGAGCCCTGGGTGCCTGAACCGGCGACCGCGGCGGCGCCTCCCGCAGCAGACTTCGGCTACGTCTTTGAATGGGGTCCTTACCACGCGCCGCGGGCCCTTTACCGGGTGCTCGAGGCCGGCCTCATGGCCCGCGTCGCCACGAAACCCTTCACGGCCGTGCTGGCCGACGGGGAGCAGGCGTTCCAGCGGGGCGCCATCGTGATTCCCTTCGATCGGCAGGAAGTCCCGCGGGAGACCATCCACGAGATTGCCGCGGCCATCGCCACGGAAGACGGCGTGCCGGTGCATGCCCTGGCCTCCGGGCGCAGTGCCATCGGCACCGCGGGCGTCGAGGTCGGCGGCCCGTCCTTCGCGTCCCTGGAACGCCCGGAAATCCTGCTGGTCATGGGGCCCGGCGTCAGCGTCTACGACGCAGGCGAGGTCTGGCACCTGCTGGATGTGCGCATGAACATCCCCGTCACCCTGCGCCACCGCGACCGCCTCGAGGACATGGACTGGAACCGCTACACGCATATCGTGCTGCCCGACGGCAACTGGGGAGGCAAGCTGTCTTTCGCCGACCGGCTCGCGCCCTGGGTCCGTTCCGGAGGCACCCTCGTTGCGATGCGGGATGCGGCCCCGTGGGCGCGGTCCCTGACCCTCGACGCGGCTTCGGAGGAAGATGGCAACGGAGAGGCTTCAGCGCGAGGCGTCAACGACGAGGACGAGGGCGCCACCGAGGATGCCGAAGAGGACGAGGAACGCCGGGATTACGCCGACCGGGACGCCGATAGGGCCGTGGACGTCATCGGCGGCGCCATTTTCCGCGCCGACCTGGACACGACCCACCCCCTCGGCTTCGGCTACGGGAGCCGTGAGCTGTTCCTGCACAAGAACGAAGACGAGGTCTTCGAAACCAGCGACAACCCCTATGGGACGGTCATCGCCTACACGGAAGACCCTCTCCATTCCGGGTACACGTCGGAGGACAACCTCGAAAAGCTGGCCGGGACGCCGGCGCTCATCGCAGAGCGCTACGGTCGCGGCAGCGTTATCCTGTTCGCCGACAACCCGAATTTCCGGGGTTACTGGTACGGGACCAACAAGCTGTTTCTCAACAGCCTGTTTTTCTCCACGGTGTTCGACGCCCCCTGACCGCTGCGGCCGAGGCGCGGTTGATGCTAGGCTTTGCGCTGCCATTTCGGGAGTGACCCATGAGCGAAGTCGATTTCGCCCCCCGGCCCATGAAGATCAGCCTGCTGACGGCTGCGCTGCAGGAACTGACGCCCCGGGAGGTCCGGGACGACGACCCGGACCGCGCCATCGAGGACTGGCTGGCCTTCTCCCGGGACGTGGGCTCGCCCTACATTCAGCTGAGCGCAGCCCTGCACCCCAGCGTCAGCGACGTGCCCGCCGAGGCCATGCTGGACCCGGTCGCCAATCACCTGGACCTGCGTGAACCTTTCACGCATGCACGCGCCGACCGGGTGCTGGCCGCCATGCGGGAGACCGACGTGGGGCTCTCGGACCTCGGCTATTTCGACAACATGCTGGTGGCCGACGATGACGCCCGCCGCCAGAAGCACGACTTCATGCTGCGGGTCTTCGATGCCGCCGTGCTGCTGGGTACCGACGCGGTCTGCGGCTTCGTCGGCCGGAATGTCGACCTGGAAATGGATCAGAACCTGGCCATGTTCGAAGAGGTCTTCGTGCCCCTGCTGAAGGAAGCGAAGGCCCGCGGCCTCACCTTCCGCGTGGAGCAGTGTCCCATGCCGGGATGGACGCCCCTGGACCGGTGGCACAACAACCTCGCCTACGCCCCGGGCCCCTGGATCGCCCTGCACCGGATCTGCGAGAAACACGGGGTCGGTGACCAGTTCCGCATCCACTACGATCCGTCCCACTCCGTGCTCATGGGCCAGGACACCCGCTCCATGTTTCAGTACCTGAAGGACGAGGGCTACGCGTTTCTCATCGACGGTTTCCATGTCAAGGGCCAGGTGATCGACGCAAAAGGCATATCCGCCTGGGGCTACGGCGGCCAGACCCTGGAGCGCGGTGACTGGATCGACGGAAAGCCCTCACCCAACCCGGCCGACCTGGGCAACGCCTGGAAGAAGCAGACCAGCATCTGCGAGCACGAATTGCCCGGCACGGCAAGGCACGACCCGCTGGCTTACCTGCAGAACCGGACCGTGGACTGGCTCGATCACCAGCTGGCGGCCCGGGAGCTGCTCGACATCGATCCGTCGGAGATCTACCTGGTGGTTGAGCACGAGTATCCGCCCGCCCGCGTCCAGGACGTGGACGCGCTCAAACCCATCCTGGCCGGCTCCGTCGCTTTCACGAAGGCCATCGACGAAGCCGCCGCCGCCATGTACGCCCTCCAGCATGAGGTCATGCCCGCCCAGGGCATTCCCGTGCAGGGCTTTGGCCGGGAGGCCTACCGCTCATGAATTCCGAACTCACGACCGGCACGACCGACGCCACCCACAAGGCGCTCTCCGCGCGGCTGAGCGTGATGATGTTCCTCCAGTTTTTCATCTGGGGAGCCTGGTACGTCACCATCGGCAACTACATGGCCGGTATCGGCATGGCGGACCTGACCCACTGGCCCTATACGGTGAATCCGATCGCGGCCATCGTCGCGCCGTTTTTCCTGGGGCTGGTGGCGGACCGCTATTTCGCCACGGAGAAGGTCCTGGGCACGCTGCACATCCTCGGGGGCCTGATCATGTTTGCCCTGCCCGGCGCCAGCGCGAACGCGGGCCTGTTCATCGGACTGCTGCTGGCCTACAACCTGTGCTACATGCCAACCCTGGGCCTGTCCAACGCCCTGGCCTTCCACCACATCGACGACCAGGAGAAGCAGTTCCCGCTGATCCGCGTGTTCGGCACGGTTGGCTGGATCGCCGCGGGACTGTTCATCGGCTATGTGTTGGGACAGATGAGCGGTGACGTGCTGCCGGACCGCACACCCCTGCCGCTCTACACCACGGCCGTGGCGAGCATTCTGCTGGGCATCTACAGCTTCACCCTGCCCCACACGCCGCCGTCCGGCGCGGGACAGCCCGTTTCCCTGCGCAGCATGGCGGGACTGGACGCCCTCGAGCAGCTCGGTGGGCGCTCCTTCACCATCTTCATTCTGAGCAGCCTGTTGATCTGCATTCCCCTGGCGGCCTACTACAACTTCGCGCCGATCTTCGCGGCCAACGCGATCTACGACCAGGGCGTCAGCAACGCCATGACCGGCCTGCTGCCGAATCCGTCATCGCTGATGAGCCTCGGCCAGATGTCGGAGGTGCTGTTCATGCTGCTCATGCCCCTGTGCTTCAGGCGCCTGGGCGTGAAGTGGATGCTGGCCATCGGCATGGCGGCCTGGGTGCTCCGCTACCTGCTCTTTGCCTGGGGCGCGCCGGATGCCGTGTTCTGGATGATCGCCCTGGGCATCGCGCTACACGGCATCTGCTACGACTTCTTCTTCGTGACCGGCCAGATTTACGTGGACAAGAAATCCACGCCGGAAGTGCGCGGCCAGGCCCAGGGCTTCCTGGTGCTGGTGACCTACGGCGTGGGCATGTTCATCGGGGCGCAAATCGCCGGGCAGGTATTCAACTCGTATCTGGATGGCAACGCGGCCCTCAGCCTCGAAACCTGGGCGAGCTTCTGGTACCTGCCGGCGATCTTCGCCGGCGGCGTGCTGCTGTTTTTCCTGGTCGCCTTCCGGGACGATTCCGGGGACTGACACGGGAACCGGCCTTCGCCCAGGGGATCCCACCGCCGGACTTGACCCGGCGGCCCCCGATCCCAAGGTCTTGTCAACAAGACCAAACCCAAGTCCCTCCATAGCTCCAGGAGTCCCGTGAAAAACAACGTCATCCTCAGCTGTGCCGTCACCGGTGGCAGCGACACGGCCGGGCGCAACCCGGCCATTCCCGTCACCCCCGCGGAAATCGCCCGGGCGTCCATCGATGCGGCGAAGGCCGGCGCCGCCATTGCCCACATCCACGTGCGCGACCCGGAAACGGGCAAGCCGAGCCGCGATGTCGACCTGTTCCGCGAAGTGGTCGACCGCATCCGCGACAGCGACACGGACGTGATCATCAACCTCACCACGGGCATCGGCGGCGACCTGTACCTCGGCCCGGACGACGACGTCATGGCCTTTCGCGACGACACGGACCTCGTGGGCCAGATGGAGCGGCTCGAGCACGTGGAAGCCACCCTGCCGGACATCTGCACCCTGGACTGCGGCTCCTTCAACTACCTGGGCGACAACTACGTGTACGTCTCCACGCAGACCATGCTGGAGATCGGCCTGAAACGACTGCAGGAGATCGGCGTCAAGCCGGAGCTGGAACTCTTCGACATGGGCCACGTCTGGTTCGCCAAGCACATGATCGAGAAGGGGCTCGTGGACGCCCCGCCCATGCTGCAGCTGTGTCTCGGCATTCCCTGGGGCGCGCCGGCCACGCCAAACACCATGCTGGCCATGGCCAACGAGCTGCCGGAAGGCGCCGCCTGGGGCGGCTTCGCCATTGGCCGCATGGAGTTCCCCATGGTGGCCCAGGCCGTGCTGCTCGGCGGCAACGTCCGCGTCGGCCTCGAGGACAATCTGTACCTGGAAAAAGGCGTGCTGGCGAACAACACCCAGCTCGTGGAAAAGGCGCGCCGCATCGTCGAAGACCTGGGCGCCTCCGTGCAGACCGTCAGCGAAGCCCGGGCCGAGCTCGGACTGGAGGTTCCGCGTGGTGGATGAAGCCGCAAGCAACGATCAAATGATCAGCGTCTACAAGGGCGTGGCCCAGCCCTGGGAATGCGATTCCCTGGGGCATCTGACCACGCGTTTTTATACCGCCATGTTCGATGACGCGTCCTACCATTTTCTCTTCGAGCTGTTCGGCTGGACCGGCGCCAGCGACGAGGCCGGCGAGCGCGCCTTCGTGGACGTGCGCCATGAACTGGATTTTCGCGATGAAATCCTGGCCGGCGAACTGCTGGAAATCCGCGCGGGCCTGGAACGCGTGGGCACCAAATCGCTGGTCGCGCGCTACGACATGATCAAGCGCGACAGCGGTGGCATCGCCGCCAGTCTGCAGGCGACCTACGTGCTCTTCGACCTGCAATCCCGGCAGTCCCTCGCTCTTGACGACACCCTGCGCGAGCAGGCCGCGAGCCGATTGCCCGCGTCGTCCTGAATGCCCCGCCCGCAAAGGGTTCATCGCTTCGGACGAGCGGTTCATCACGCCGTGATGGTGCCTTCAGAATTTCCGTGCTAGCGTTAGCCTAACGCGGGTAACCGCTTGAAACACCGTAGCGAACGACCATGAATGCCGCTCCTGAAATCCTGCCGCCCCTCCCGGGCGTCATCGAGCCCCGGTGGTGGGACGGTGCACCGGTGAACGACCCGGCCACCTTCACCGTGGATCGCCGCGATTTTGCCGGCGACGCCTCCGACTTCGAGTCCGATTCACCGCTCGCGCGCCGCATGCGCGACGTGTTCGACACCGTCGGCCTGGTGCACCTGGTCAACACGGGCCTGGACGACCTGGAAGACATGCGAACCGCCGCCCGCCTCGTGGTGGATTCGGAAATGCGCTACCACGGCGGCGCCAATCCCCGGGGCAACCTCACGGCCAACGTCTACGAGGTCGGCGCGCCCCTCAGCGCCTGGCTGCACTATCACCACGAGATGGCCTACGTGACGCACAGCACCCGCATGCTCGGGTTCCTGGCACACCGGGTCGTACCAGGGCGGGGGGACACCTTCGTGTCCGACAACGTGCGGGCCACGGACGCGCTGCTCGAAACGCCTTTCGGACAAAAGCTCCGGGACCTGGGCCTGTGCTATCACCGCAACCTGACGGACCGGGAAGCCTTCGACGGCACGCCGGAAATCGGGGTCTACAACCACTGGCAACGGTCCATGATGACCGAGGATCCGGAGGAAGCGGAAGCCAAGGCCCGTTCCCTGGGGCTCGAAACCGGGTGGGGGCCCAATCGCCTGCTGAAAACCCGGTTTTACGTGTCCGCCTTCGAATATTTCCCGGCCATGGATCGCAACCTGCTCTTTTCCAGCGTCGCGGACGACGGCATGTGGTTCGACAGCTGGCCCAGGGTCATGCACCTGCCCTACGACGAGCGCCCGCTCAAGCTGACCTTCGGCGACGACACGGAAATGACCCGCGAGGAAAAGCGCCAGTTCGTCGAGGTCTATGATCGCTTCGGCCAGCCCATTCCCTGGCAGCCGGGAGACGTGGCCGTGATCTGCAACTACCGCTTTGCCCACGGGCGCCCGGGCATTCACCTTCAGGAGGGTGAGGATCGGGAGCTCGGCGTCGTGATCGGCAGCACCTTCGAACGCGTGGGCGACCTCCACGGCAAGTGGTGACGACCCCGTCGCCGATGGGGGCGACACCCGATCCACGCGGCCCTTGATCCGGGTCATGCATCCCGGAAAAGCCTGCGGCACAATAGCCCCTGTTTTTGCTCCTCGGGGGATACCCGGCCATGTCACGGTCCGACTGTTCCATCGCCCTGACCGGCTCCGGCGGCGCCGGCGCCATCACGGCGGGTGAGCTGCTCCTGCGGCTCGCTGGCCGCCAGGGCGGCTACGGCCTCATGCGCCGCTCCTTCGGCCCGCAGATCCGGGGTGGAGAAGCGGCTGCCCTCCTGCGCTTTGCCACTGCGCCCGTGGGCTGCATGAACGACGTCTACGATGTCTTTCTCGCCCTCGACTGGCGCAACGCGGAGCGCTTCGGCGATGAGATCCCGCTGGGCGCCAAGAGCCTGGTGCTGCACGACCCGGCCGCCGGGCCGGTGCCCGAGGCCATCGTGGCGTCCGGTGCGCGGCTGCTGGAGCTGCCCCTCAAGGCACTCGCCGGCGACCTCGAAGGCGGACGGCCGAACATGATCGCTCTCGGGGCGCTGGCCGCACTCATCGGTCTGGAGCGCGCCAGCGGGAAGACCCTCATCGAGGCCCGTTTCGTCGCCAAGGGCTCGGCAATCGTGGAAGCCTCGACCGCCGCCTTCAACGCCGGCTTTACCGTCATCGAAACCGCCGAGGACCCGGAACTCGCCACGGCCTGGCGGATTGCCTGGGACGGGGATGCCGCCGGGATCGATGAACGCTGGAGCCTCACGGGCAACGAAGGCTGCGGCCTCGGGGCGCTCCGGGGCGGCGTACGCTTCGCCGCGGCCTACCCCATCACGCCGGCCAGCGACATGCTCGAGTGGCTCGCCCCGCGCCTCGAACAGCTCGGCGGTTGCCTGCTGCAGGCGGAGGACGAACTGGCGTCCATCAACATGGTCACCGGCGCGTCCTTCGGGGGCGTCCCCGCCATGACCGCGACTTCCGGTCCCGGCCTGTCCCTCATGCTCGAGGGCATGGGCCTGGCCGTGGCCTCGGAAACCCCGGCCCTGGTGGTTAACGTCATGCGCGGCGGGCCCTCCACGGGCATTCCCACGAAGTCGGAGCAGGCGGACCTGGACCAGGCCCTGCACGGGCTGCACGGTGATGCGCCGCACCTGGTGCTGGGCGCCCTGGACCACGCCGACTGCGTGCTCACCACCGAGTGGGCCACGCGCCTGGCGGAGCAGCTGCAGACCGTCGCCGTCGTGCTGTCCGACCAGAACCTGGCCCAGTCGCGGGTACTGACCGCGGCGCCGGACTACACGCTGCCGGCCCTGGAAGGACGGGTCGAGGCGACGGCGTCCGACGCTTACGAGCGCTACGCCCTGACCGAATCGGGCGTCTCTCCCATGGCCCGGCCCGGCACCCCCGGCTGCATGTACACCGCCGACGGCCTCGAGCACGCGGCCAGCGGCCAGCCGTCCACCGCCGCCGCGGTGCATGCGGCGCAGCTCGACAAGCGCGAACGCAAGATCACCGACCACGACTATGGTGATTTCTGGGCGGAAATCCGCAATTACCCGGGTGATGGCGCCCCGACCCTGGCCCTGCTGACCTGGGGCTCCACCACCGGCGCCGTGCGCGAGGCCGCCGAGCGCCTGGCGGCGAAGGGGCGCGCCGTGCGCGTCATCGCCCTGCGCCTGCTGGCGCCGGCCCGGCCCGCCGCCCTCGCCGGCGCCCTGGCGGGCATCGACGAGGTCCTGGTGATCGAGCAGAGCCACTCGCGCCAGTTCCACCGCTACCTCCGCGCCCACTACGATTTCGACCAGCCGCTGGACGTGCTCGCCCGACCCGGCCCGATCCTGTTTACCCCCGGCGAGATCGTCACGCACATCGAACAGGAAACCCGCTCATGAGCAGCGTCAGCGAACCGCTCCAGGCCCCCGCACCGCCGCAACCGAAGGACTACAAGTCCGCCCTCAAGCCGATCTGGTGCCCGGGCTGTGGAGACTTCGCCGTGCTCAACGCCATCACCAAGGCCCTGGCCCACCAGGCCCTGCCGGCGGAGGACGTGGCGCTCATCACGGGCATCGGCTGCTCGTCCCGCATCGCGGCCTATGCCTCGGTGTACGGCTTTCACGGCGTGCATGGCCGGGCCCTGGCCCTGGCTGCCGGGCTCAAGGCGGCGCGTCCCGACCTGGCGGTCCTCGTGGCCGGCGGCGACGGGGACGGCCTGTCCATCGGGGGCAACCACTTTCTCCACGCCTGCCGGCGCAACCAGGACCTGACCTACATCCTCATGGACAACCAGGTGTACGGCATGACCAAGGGCCAGGCCTCGCCCACCACCGCCGCGGACTGGACCGACAGCAAGCTGACGCCGCACGGCACGGGCATCACGCCGTTCCAGCCCACGTCCCTGGCGCTGGCCGCCGGGGCCTCCTTCGTGGCGAGGGGCTTCAGCGGCGATCCGAACGGGCTGGCCCACTTGCTGGTGGAGGCCATGCAGCACCCGGGCTTCGCCGTGGTGCATGTGTTGAGCCCCTGCCCCACCTACCGGCCGGAACAGATGGACTGGAAGAAGGTCGTCGGACCCTTCGACGTCGAAGAGACCAGCGACCCCATGGAGGCCATGCACCGGGTGCAGGCCGACGATGGCATGAGCACGGGCTTCATCTACCGGGACCGGCGGCCGGCCTGGCAACCCGCCTCGCAGGCGGAGCGCTCGGACCTCCCCGCCATCGAAGCGGAGTTCTCCCTGTGAGCGTCGCCGAACGCATCCCGGACCTGGAAACGTTCTTCGCCTACTCCATCGCCCTGGAGGAAGAGGCCGCCGAACGTCACGATGAACTCGCGGACATGCTCGAGGTGCACAACAACGACGAGGTGGCCGGCATCTTTCGCAAGCTGGCGCACTACAGTCGCCTGCACGCCGCCGAGGTCCGCGAGCTCGCCGGCGGCCGCGAGCTGCCCCGCATCGCCCCCTGGGATTTCGGCTGGGACGACCTGGAAGGGCCGGAAACGGCGAACGTCGACCAGGTGAACTACCTGATCAGCGCGCGACGCGCCCTGGAAGTCGCCCTGGCCAATGAGCGCAGCGCCCAGGCCTTTTACGCGGGTCTCGGCGAAGCGGGACTGACGCGGCCGATTCGCGAAACGGCCCGCTCCTTCGCCGAGGAGGAGGCCGAGCACGTCGAGCTGCTCGAGCAGTGGCTGGCCCGCACGCCGGAAAGCGACGAACTCGCGCACTTCGATCCCGACCCGCCGCACATGCCGGAATAAACGCTCCAAAGTGGCGTGGCATCGGAAAAAATGGCCCACTAGGCGAATGACCCGGATTCTGCTTGGGCTCCTGTTCCTCCACCTGCTGCCGGCTGTGCAGTCGGCCCAGGCCCAAGACACGGAACCCCGGCGCTGGACGCACCTGCCCGTGGGAACCCATGTCGTGGGCGCCGTTCTGGGCGCGGGCCGCGGTGACATCTTCCTCGACCCGGCGCTGGAAATCGAGGACGCGGATTTTGAAACCTGGACGGTCGGCGCCAGCTTCGTGCATTCCTTCGGCTTCCTGGGGCGCACGGCACGCTTCGACGTGGTGGTGCCCTACACCCTGGGCCGCTGGGAAGGGATCCTTTCCGGGCAACCGGCCTCGACGCGCCGGCACGGGTTCGCTGACCCCACCTTCCGCCTGTCCTGGCTGCTGGTGGGCGGCGACGCGCTGACGCCCGGGGAATTTGCCGCCCGACCGCGTTCCAACACGGTGGTCGGAGCCGGCATCATGGTCCGCCCACCGCTCGGCGAGTACTACGGCGAACGCCTGATCAACCTGGGAACCAACCGCTGGACCGTGCGGCCTCAGCTCGGCGTGACCCATGTGCGCAACGCCTGGACCTATGAGCTCACGGGCTCCGTCTTCCTTTACAGCGACAACGACGATCTCGCTGGACAAACCCTGGAATGGGATCCCCTCTGGGCCATCCAGGGCCACCTCATCCGATCCTTCGGCAAGGGCCGCTGGGCCTCCCTGTCCTCGGCCTGGGGCGCGGGGGCCGACGTGCGGATCGACGGCGTCGACCGGCCCCAGGCGACGGAGAACTGGCTCATCGCCCTGGCCTACGGCATGCCCCTGGGTCCGCGCCACAGCGTCAAGTTCGCCTGGGTGCGCGGACAGACCCAGCGCAACGAGGGCTCCGATTTCGATGCCCTCACCGTCGGGCTGACCTGGCTATTGCCCTGACCCAGCTCATCCAAAACCGTCATGTCCATGCGCTACAATCAGGGATTGATCCCACCCCTTCACGACACCGACGGAGACACCCGTGAGCAGCTTTGACGACCAGCTCCAGAAAATGAAAACCCAACCCGGATTCATCGCCGCCCTGGACCAGAGCGGCGGCAGCACGCCGAAAGCCCTGCGCCTCTACGGCGTGAACGAGGACGCCTACGACGGTGACGAGGAGATGTTCCACCTCGTGCATGAAATGCGTTCGCGCATCATCACCAGCCCCTCCTTCAACGGCGACCGCATCCTGGCGGCGATCCTGTTTGAAAACACGATGGACCGGGAGATCGAGGGCAAGCCCACGGCCCACTACCTGTGGGAAAACAAGCAGGTCGTGCCCATTCTGAAGGTGGACAAGGGCCTCGCGGACGAAGAAAACGGCGTGCAGCTCATGAAGCCCATGCCGGGCCTCGATGACCTGCTGGCGAAGGCGAAGGCCGCCGGCATTTTCGACACCAAGATGCGCTCGGTGATCAAGCAGGCCAATGCCGAAGGCATCGCCGCCAACGTGGCGCAGCAGTTCGAAATCGGCAAGCAGATCATCGCTGCCGGGCTCGTACCCATCATCGAGCCGGAAGTGGACATTCACTGCCCGGACAAGGCCGAGGCCGAGGCCCTGCTCCACGCGGAACTCATCAAGCACCTGGACGCCCTGGGCGATAACGAGCAGGTCATGCTCAAGCTGACCCTGCCGGAGCAGGACAACCTCTACGCCGATTGCATCGCGCACCCGCACGTGCTCAAGGTCGTCGCGCTCTCCGGCGGCTATAGTAGAGAAGAGGCCAACGCGAGACTGGCGCGTCAGAACGGCATGGTGGCGAGCTTCTCCCGTGCCCTGTCCGAGGGGCTGTCAGCGCAGCAGAGCGATGACGCCTTCGACGCCATGCTGGACGACTCGATCGGCAGCATTTTCGCCGCGTCCAACACCTAACCCCCCAAGGTGCCCTTGCGGCACAGGAGCAAGTCCCATGAAACGCTTTCTGATTGCGCTCGCCGCCGTGGCAGTCGCGGCCCCGGTTTTTGCTGAAACGGTCGAGGATTACTCGGAGACCATCAACAAGTTCCAGAATAACCCCACGGTGGCGCCCTACTTCAGCTCCGCCTACGGCTATGCCGTGCTACCCACGATCGGCAAAGGCGGCGTCGGCATCGGCGGCGCCCGCGGCAAGGGCCAGGTCTACGCCGGTGGCGCTGTGACCGGCTTCGTCACCATGACGCAGCTGAGCATTGGCCTCCAGCTGGGCGGCCAGTCCTACAGCCAGGTCATCTTCTTCGAAGACCAGCGCGCCTATGACGACTTCACGAGCGGTAACTTCGAGTTCAGCGCCGATGCGTCCGCCGTCGCCATCACCGCCTCGGCACAGGCGAGCACGGGCACCACGGGCACCGGCGCCAGCGCCGGCGCCGGCGGCACCGCCGGGACGCAGGCCGTCACCGACTACCGCAAGGGCATGAAAATTTTCACCATTGCCAAGGGCGGCCTCATGTACGAAGCGGCCGTCGCGGGCCAGAAGTACAAGTTCACCCCGGTCGAGTAAGTAGCGAATGACCCTTCGGGCTCCGGCGTGGCCGGGGTCCGAAGTGGATTCCCGCACCATGCCGTTACATCCGCTTGCCGGGCAGACACCACCCCGGGACCTGCTCGAGAACATTCCGCGCCTGGTCAGTGCCTACTACCGGACTGTGCCTGACCCGGAGGATCCGGCCCAGCAGGTTCGCTTCGGCACCTCCGGCCATCGCGGCAGCGCGACGTCCGGCTCCTTCAATGAAGCCCACATCACCGCGATCGCCCAGGCGGTGGCGGAGCATCGCCACCAGGCCGGCATCACCGGCCCCCTGTTTCTCGGTATGGACACCCATGCACTCTCCGAACCGGCGCTGATGAGCGCCGTGGAGGTGTTCGTGGCCAACGGCGCCGAGGTCTTCGTGGACGAAGCGTTGGGCTACACGCCGACCCCGGTCATTTCCCGGGCCATCCTCGCCCACAACGAGGGCCGCACGGCGGGCCTGGCCGACGGCGTGGTCATCACCCCGTCCCACAATCCGCCTTCCGACGGCGGCTTCAAATACAACCCGCCGAGCGGTGGTCCGGCGGGCTCGGACATCACCGGCTGGATCGAGGCGAGGTCGAACGCCCTCCTTCGGTCGCCCGGCGAGATACACCGCATGCCCTGGTCCCGCGCCCTGGCCTCCGATCAGCTGCGCCGCCACGACTACCGCACACCGTTCATCGAGGGGCTGGATTCGGTCGTCGACCTGGCGGCGATCCGGGCATCGGGCGTGCGCATCGGCGCCGATCCCATGGGCGGCTCGGGTATCGACTACTGGGGCCCCATCGCCGAACGCTACGGCCTGAACCTCGACTGTGTGTCGGACACGGTGGACCCGACCTTTCGCTTCATGCGCGTGGACAAGGACGGCAAGATCCGCATGGATTGCTCCTCGCCCAGCGCCATGGCCGGGCTCGTGGATCTGAAAGACCGCTACGACATCGCCTTCGGCAACGACACCGATTTCGACCGCCATGGCATCGTCACGCCCAGCGGCGGACTCATGAACCCGAACCACTACCTGGCCGTCGCCATCGACTGGCTGTTCCGGCACCGGCCGGACTGGCGGCCGGAAACCGCCATCGGCAAGACCGTGGTGAGCAGCGCCATGATCGACCGGGTCGCGGCAGACCTCGAGCGCACCCTCGTGGAAGTGCCCGTGGGCTTCAAATGGTTTGTCGATGGGCTGTCGGACGGATCCCTGGGCTTCGGCGGCGAGGAAAGCGCCGGCGCCGCTTTCCTGCGCAAGGACGGCCGGCCCTGGACCACGGACAAGGACGGCTTCAGCCTGGCGCTCCTGGCCGCCGAGATCACGGCCGTCAGCGGTGACGACCCCTCGATTCATTACGACAAACTGGCGGAACGTCACGGTCGCCCGGCCTACGAGCGCCTGGACTCACCGGCGACCGCCGAGCAGAAAAACCGGCTCGCGGCCCTGTCGCCGGACCAGGTCCACGCGGACACGCTGGCCGGTGATCCCATCACGGCCAGGCTGACCCGGGCCCCGGGCAATGGCGCCCCCATCGGCGGCCTCAAGGTGGTCACGGACCGGGGCTGGTTCGCCGCTCGCCCGTCGGGCACGGAAGACATCACCAAGATCTACGCCGAGAGCTTCGACGGGCCGGACCACCTGGAGAGGATCCAGGCCGAGGCTCGTTCCATCGTGGACCGGGCGCTGACTGACTGATCTTCCGGCCTCTTGAAGTGCGGCGAACGGGCCTTCTGGTATGATCCGCGCCCTAACGTAAGCCTGCTAAGGAATTCACCATGTCGAAGAACCTGCTGAGCGCCCTGGGGGCGCTTCTGCTGCTGTGCCAGCCCGCCCTCGCCCAGGAATCGGGCAAGGACGAGAAAAACGGCGAGGACAGCCCGAAAACCATTGCGGACCTGACCAAGGAGTCAACTGTTTTCGAGGGGCTGTTCACGCTGTACCAGGACCCGAAGACCGGCAAGACCCACCTGCTGATCTCCGAGGATCAGCTCGATCGTGAGTACATCTACTGGGTCCAGGTCGCCAACGGCGTGCTGGATGCGGGATTCTTCAAGGGCGCCTACGGACCCACCGGCATCATCGAATTCCGCCGGAGTTTCGACACGGTGCAGATCGTGCAGAAGAACACGGCGTTCTACTTCGACCCGGAAAGCCCCCTCTCCCGGGCCGCGGATGCGAACATCTCCGACGCCATTCTCGCCGTGCAGAAGATCGCGGCCGAAGACGAGGACGGTGGCCGGCTGCTCATCGAAGCGGACCCCATTTTCGCCTCGGAAGCCCTTGTCCAGGTGACGCCCTCCCCCAATCCGGACGCGGATCCGAAAACCACCTTCTCCGTCGGCAAACTGGACGAAAGTAAAACCCGCGTCCTCAACCTGCGCAGCTATCCGCAGAACACGGATATCGAAGTGGAGTACGTGTTCAACAACCCGCAGCCGACCGTTTCCGGGTCCGATGCCGTGACCGACGCGCGTAACGTGGCGATCCGGATGATGCACAGCTTTATCGAAGTGCCGGAGAACGACTTCCAGCCGCGGCGGGACGATGCACGCATCGGATTCTTCACCGGCCAGATCACGGACCTGACCGACAACTCGGTGACGCCGTTCCGGGATCACATCAACCGCTGGCACCTGGTCAAGCAGGATCCGTCAGCGGCGATGAGCGATCCCGTGGAGCCCATCACCTGGTGGATCGAGAACACCACGCCCCTGGAATGGCGCGACCTCATTCGCGATGCCGCTCTCGAGTGGAACCGCTCCTTTGAGAAAATCGGCTTCAGCAACGCCATCGAGGTCAAGGTGCAGCCGGATGACGCGGACTGGGACGCCGGGGACATCCGCTACAACGTGCTGCGCTGGACCTCGTCGCCCAACCCGCCCTTCGGCGGCTACGGGCCCAGCTTCACCAACCCGCGCACGGGCCAGATCATCGGCGCGGACATCATGCTCGAGTACTCCTTCCTGGGCCGCTTCCTCCGGGCCCGGAGCAAGCTGCAGGACCCCACTGCCGGACAGGACATCGCCGCCAGCCTCGCCTTCGACCCGGTCTTCGGTGAGCACGTCTGCACCCTCGGCGCCGGTCTGCAGGTGAATACGATGTTCGCACGCGCCGCGGCCGACAGCCTCTATGGCCTCGACGACGAACTCGACCAGCAGCTGACCCACGACACCATGCACTACCTGATCCTCCACGAGATGGGTCACACCCTGGGCATGAACCACAACATGAAGGCGACGCAGCTGCTCACGCCGGACGAGGCCCTGGACTGGGACGCGGTCAACGAAAAAGGCCTGGCGGGCTCGGTCATGGACTACCCCGCGGTGAATTTCGCGCCCAACCGGGAGCAGCAGACCCGCTACTACGCGGTCACGCCCGGACCGTACGACGACTGGTTCATCGAGTACGGCTACTCCCCGGCCGTGGCGGATCCGGAGGCCGAGGCGGAGCGCCTCGAGGCGATCCTGGCCCGCTCCACGGAACCGGAGCTGGCCTTTGGCAACGACGCCGACGACATGCGCGCTCCGGGTCGTGGCATGGACCCGCGGGTCAACATCTACGACATGTCCAGTGACGGCATCGAGTATGCCTCCCGGCAGATGGACATCTTCCAGGAAGCCCTGGATCGCATGCCGGAGCGCTTCCCCGAAGCCGGCAAGTCCTACCAGGAAACCGTGGAGGGCGTCAGCGTCATGATGGCCCTGTGGGGCCGGTCCGCCGCGGTGACCTCGCGCTACGTCGGCGGGGTCTACGTCGACCGGGCCGTGGTCGGTCAGCCGGGCGCCGGCACCCCGCTGCGTCCGGTGGAAAGCGAACGCCAGCGACGGGCCATGCAGGTCCTCGCCGACCAGGTCTTTGCGCCGGACGCCATGGATCTGGACCCGGAGCTGCTGTCACACCTCGCGCCCCAGCGTCGCGGCTTCGACCACTCCGGAACGACGGAAGACCCGAAGATCCACGATGCCGTGCTGAACGTGCAAAAGGCCGCCCTCGATCACCTGCTCAACCCGGTGGTGATGAAGCGGATCACCGATACGGAGGCCTACGGTAACGGCTACGGCCTCGCCGAGGTCATGGGCGACCTGACGGAAGCCGTGTTCGAAGCGGATGCCTCGGGCAACGTGAACACGCACCGCCAGAACCTCCAGGTGGAGTACGTCAACCGCCTGGCGTCCATGGCGCGCAGCAACGGCAACGGCGGCTACCACACGCCGGCCGTTTCCCTGGCCATCTTCGAACTGCAGCAGATTCGCGAGCTGCTCGAGGACAAGCGGCGCATCGACCGGGCGACCCAGGCCCACGTCGCGCACCTCGACCTGATGATCGAACGGGCGCTGTCGCGGGACGTCTGAAGCCCGAACGGATCGGACCGCTGAACGAGCCGGGCGTCCCTGGGTGGACGCCCGGCTTTTTTGGGCGCGGGGCACAAGGCCGTCCGTCCGGGGCGCTCCGTGTGCCGGTAGCTCACGGGGTGTTCATGATGTTTGCCGCATACTTGCGGGACATAACCCGGAAGACATTGATGAAATCCACATCCTGCCTCGCGCTGGCCATCGCAGCGGCCCTGCTCCTGGCACGACCCGCAGCGGCCCAGCCCGCTCCCGATGGCTGGTTCTGGACCGTGGATGGCCTCTTCGCAGCGCAGGGCGCCGCGGACCTCGGCGATGAAGGCGGCGATTTTTCGCTGCAGCGGGCCTACCTGGGCGCGAGCCTCGACTATCTCTGGGATCCGCGGACCGCGCTGGGTGTCAGCGTGGGCGGCGGCCTGAGCCGTTACGATTTTTCCGGGCAAACCGGTCTGGCGCCGGGCGAACCCTGGGAGGACATCGAGGACTGGCGTGTTTCCCTGGCGTCGCGTTTTCCCATCAACGACCGCATATCGGGCCTCATCATTCCGAGCTATCGCGTGAACCGGGAGTCCGGCGCGTCCACCAGCGGCGCCGACACCTGGGGGCTCATCGCGGGCGTGTCCTGGCGGCTGCGCCCCGGGTTGACCCTGGGCCCGGGCATCGGCGTCTTCGAACGGCTGGAGGAAAGCACGGCCGTGTTCCCCATTCTCGTCATCGACTGGGACATCACGGAACGGTGGAACCTGTCTACCGGGCGCGGCCTCGCCGCATCCCAGGGCCCGGGCCTGACGCTTGGCTACACCCTGAACGACGACTGGACCCTGAATCTCATTGGCCGCTACGAACAGATCGATTTCCGCCTCGACGACGAGGGCCCGGCGCCGGGGGGCATCGGGCGTGACGAGGTGGTTCCGCTGGTGCTGGGCGCCGAGTGGGCGCCCAATCCGGGCACGCGCCTGGGCTTCTTCATCGGTGGCGAATTTGGCGGCGAACTCGAGCTTGCCGACCCCTTCGGCGAGGTCATCGCGCGGACCGACTACGACACCGCCCTCATCGGCGGCGCGAGCTTCAGTTTCCGTTTCTGAGGGCGCGACCGGCGACCAGCCCGACACCGAGCAGCAGGGCGAGCAGGCCGAGGCTATCCAGGGCAGGCACCGCCGCGGTGCGCGGCTCGGACGATGTCGGGGGTGGCGGCGCGACGGCCGCGGCGGTCACCGTGAATTCGTAGTCGGTCACGGAGCCCGTGTTCTGGACCCACAGCGTCCACGCGCCCGCGTCCAGGGGCGCGCCCCCGAGATCGTCCAGCAACTCTTCTCCCACCCGGGTACCGGGCGCCACGCCGGCGATGGCGAAGCCCCGCAGCGCCGCGGCACTGTTGAGATCCGTGATCTGGCTGCCGGGTTCGAGGGCCACCAGCATGCCACCGTCCGACGGCTCGGAGATCAAATCGAAGTTCGTGAACTGTATGGACGTGATTTCAAGCCCCGCCGGAACGTTGAGCGTCACGATGTCGAGATCCAGCGGGTTGTCCGTCACCGATCCGCGAATGACGTTGCTGCCGGCGTCGATGGCCAGCGGCGTGGGGCTGGATGGATCGCCGGACAGGTCACCATTGATTAATTCGTTGTAATTGGCGGCAAGCACGGCGCTTGAAACGCCCAGACATCCGACCGCCACGAGCATGCCCAAACGGCGGCGGACCGGTCGTTTTCCGGTACCCGGTCGCTGGCGTGAATGGTGAGCGGCGCGGCGCCCCTTCCCTGAAGTGCACGGCCCTGAAACGCATGACATGGGTTCAGCCTCCTGCTGGTAGGCCGGCCCCAGCGCCGGCCCTTCGGGAGCAGAGTATAACCGCCCGTGGCGCCTGCCTTGCCCCCGCATTCACGATCCTTCTGGTTCCATGACGCTCCTCCTTCCGGAAACGAACCATGAAAGCATGCTGGAACGGCGCCCTCATCGCGGAATCCGAAGACACGGTCGTGGTCGAGGGCAATCACTATTTTCCGGCCGACGCCCTGGTGTCGGCGCATTTCGAGCCCAGTGATCACACGAGCCACTGCGGCTGGAAAGGCACGGCCAACTATTATCACGTGGTCGTCGACGGCGAGCGAAACGACAACGCCGCCTGGGTTTACCGCGAGCCCTTCGAGGCGGCCCGCGAAATCACCGGCCGGGTGGCGTTCTGGAAAGGAGTCGAGGTCTCGGAAAGCTGAAGGCTTGGCCGGGCGCGGCGGGGTGCGTATGCTCGCTGCTGTACCTGTCACGACCCAGACCCGATGCGCAGCCGACACCCCGTGGCCTTCGCGGCCTCCGCCGTTCTCCTGGTCCTCGCCTGGTTCCTCCTCGCCGGCATCCCCGGTGCTTCTGCCCGGGGGGAACCGCCTCCGGCCCACGCCCGCGCCCACTGGCTGACGCCGGATTTGCTGGTGTGGCCCCACCAGGAACCGGGAGCGAACTTTACCCTGCACGCCGCGAGCGAAGGTGGCCTGTCCCTCGACGGCGGTGAGGTCACCGGGGGCGAGGCCCGGGAATTGACCGTCGTGGACGGCGGCCTTCCGCACGAGCTCCGGCGTCGTTATCCCCATCTCCGGGACGCGCTTACCCTGCGATTGCCACCCGCCGACGACCGCCGACTGGATACGCTGCTGCGCGGACAACTGCTGATCTCGGCCCGCCCTCAGGGTGGCGGACCGGCGTCGGTCACGGGCCTGCAGCTGCCCGGCGTCCTCGACCATCGCTTTCCCTACGACGGACCGCTGGGCGTCGTGATGGCGTCGACCGGTCCCGTGTTTCGGCTCTGGGCGCCCACGGCGAAAGCCGTCCGCCTGCTGCATTACGCGGACGCCGACCCGAACGCCGCGGCCACGGCTCACGCCATGACCCGGGACCCGGCAAGCGGGACCTGGACCTTCCGAGGGCCGCCGTCGTGGGAGGGCAGCTACTACCGCTACGAGGTCTCCGTGTTCACCCGGGAAACCGGCCGGGTGGAGACGAACCGGGTTACCGATCCCTATGCTCATGGCCTGTCAGCGGACAGCGCCCGGAGCTGGATCGTCGACCTGGAGGACCCGGCGCTGTTCCCGGCCGGCTGGGCCCGGCGGGAACGTCCGGCCTTTTCCTCGCCGGTGGACGCCGTCCTCTATGAACTCCACGTTCGGGATTTCAGCATCCGGGACGACACGGTGCCGCTCGCGCACCGGGGCACCTTCCGCGCCTTTCGGCACCGCGACTCCCTGGGCATGCAGCACCTGGCGCGACTGCAGGCCGCAGGGCTGAGCCATGTGCACCTGCTACCGGTTTTCGATATCGCCACCGTGCCGGAGCGGCGCGAGGAGCAGGCGATCCCGGACCCGGCACGGCTCGCCGCAGCGCAGCCGGAGTCGGATGAGCAGCAGGCGCTGATCAGCGAAATTCGGGACCGGGACGGCTTCAACTGGGGTTACGACCCCTGGCACTACACGGTCCCGGAGGGTAGCTATGCCACGGATCCGGACGGCCCGGCGCGAATCCTGGAGTTTCGGGAGATGGTCCAGGCTCTTAACGACACGGGCCTGCGGGTGGTGATGGACGTGGTCTACAACCATACCCACGCGGCGGGACGGTCACGGGGCTCCGTGCTGGACCAGATCGTGCCGGGGTATTACCACCGGCTGGACGCCGATGGCCGGGTGGAAACCAGCACCTGCTGCGCCAACACCGCCAGCGAACACGCCATGATGGAGAAGCTGCTGATCGACTCGGTGCTGACCTGGGCGCGCGCCTACGGCATCGAGGGCTTCCGCTTCGATCTCATGGGGCACCACGGGCGCGACACCATGCTCAAGCTGCGTCAGGCCCTCGACGGCCTGACCCCCGAGGCCGACGGCGTCCGGGGCAACGACATCATCCTGTACGGGGAAGGCTGGAATTTCGGCGAGGTCGCCAACGACGCGCGCTTCGTCCAGGCCCGCCAGGGCCGCCTGGCCGGCAGCGGCATCGGCACCTTCAGCGACCGCCTGCGTGACGGGGCCCGCGGCGGCCTGTACAACGCCCACCCCTCGACCCAGGGCTTCATCAACGGCCTGGCTGACGACCCGTCCGAATTCACCCGGGCGACGGGCCGGGACCCGGCCACCCTGGCGCTCTGGACCGACTGGATCCGCGTCGGGCTCGCCGGCGACCTGGCCGATTACCGTTTCACGGCGTCGGACGGCAGCCTGCGATCCGGCGCCGAGATCGACTACAACGGAAGTCCCGCCGGCTACACCGCCGCCCCGGCGGAAAACATCAGCTACGTCGCCGCTCACGACAATGAGACCCTTTTCGACGCCAACCAGCTCAAGTTACCGGTCGCCACGACCATGGCGGACCGCGTACGTGTGCAGACGCTCGCCAACGCGCTCGCCGTGCTGGGCCAGGGCGTGCCCTTCGTGCATGCCGGCCAGGAATTTCTCCGCAGCAAGTCCATGGACCGGGACAGCTTCAATTCCGGTGACTGGTTCAACGCCATCGACTGGCGTTTCGAAGACGGCAACTGGGGGCGGGGTTTGCCCGTGGAGGACAAGAACGGGGAGCACTGGCCGGCCATGCGCCCCTTGCTGGCGGATCCGGCACTCGCCCCAGACGTGGAGCACCGGCGCCAGGCCCTGGCCGACTTCGAGGCCCTGCTGAACATCCGGCGATCGACGCCGCTCTTTCGGCTGAGGGACCTGGACTCGGTGCAGCGCCACCTGGCTTTTCACAACACCGGCCCGGATGCGGTCCCGGGCCTGATCGTGATGAGCCTTCATGACCCGGAGAACCGGCTGGGCGGACCCTTCGGAACCGTGGTCGTCCTGTTCAACGCCCGGGTCTCCGGGGTCCGTTTCACGCTGGAGGAATCCCTGGCGCCGTCGCTGAGGCCTCACCCCGCGCAGCCTGACCGGATGGCGGGAACCGTCGCAGGCAACGTACTCACCGCCCCGCCCCGCAGCGTCGCCGTGTTCGTCGCGGAGCGCTGAGCACCCCGACCCGCGAATCTCAGGCGGTTTTCGCGCGCTTCGTCGCTTTGCGAACGGTTGTCGCGATCATCACCATCATCAGCCCCGTGAAGAGCAGCTTGAGGCCGAGCAGAATGCCGATGGCCATGGCTCCCGCGACCGGGAACTGGGTAAACATGAGACCACCGAGCAAAATGGAGGCAATGGCATTGAGGAGCAGCCATCCCCAGCCATCGGCGGGCCGGGCGGACAGCGCGATGATCACCTCGCTGATGCCGGAGAGCAGCAGGTAGATCGCCAGGAACAGGACCAGGGTCGCGACGGCCACGCCGGGGTTCAGGATCATGTAGACGCCGGCGGCGAGGGTCAGCAGCCCCAGGATGATGGCCAGGACGCCAGCCTTCGCGCGGAAGGCGAAGAGGGTCTGGAACACACCGCCGAAGGCCAGCAGCCATCCCACCATCAGGGCCACGGACATGCCGGCGATAACCGGTGAAGCCATGGCGATGACGCCACCGACGATGAGCAGGACCCCGATAACGATGGCCCAGGACGTGTTCCTGTGAATGCGGTCGATGATGGTTTCCAAGGTGTTCACTCCCTTCTGGTTTCACCCTCAGTCTAGACGAGACTTTGCACCGCCGCGTGGCGCTGCAGGCCGCGAGCGGGGGGCTATACTTTCACAACATTGACAAGGAACCGGTCAGGAATCGCCTCATGGAATCATCCTCATCTTTTCCCTACCCGTTGCTCGAAGACCCGGTGGCCCTCGCCCGGTGCCGGGGCTGGAGCGAGGCGGTGTACAGTGACCTGCTTGCGCTGCAGCGAGGCGAGATGAGCGAAACCACGTTCCGCAGCACGCACCTGTGGACCCGCG
This sequence comes from Lysobacterales bacterium, assembly GCA_036351115.1. GTDB lineage: Bacteria > Pseudomonadota > Gammaproteobacteria > Xanthomonadales > SZUA-36 > Marinihelvus. The sequence goes on from JAZBOL010000057.1 coordinate 82,305, forward strand.
CGATCCTCGTGCTGGACATGACGGATTTCACGACCTCCGCCATCTCCGCCGGCGACATGGGCAGCCTGCTCCGAATCCTCGATGCCCAGAAGGTCGTGCTGCCCGTGCTGCAGGAGCACGGCGCCGTGCTGTCGCACTGCTTTGCGGACGACATCTTCGCCCTGTTCGAAGACCCGTCCGTGGCGCTCGACGCCGCCATCGAGATTCAGCGTCGTGTTACCGCCTTCAACGACAGCGAACTCGCCTCGGCCTTTCCGACCCACTGCTGCATCGGCATCGGTTACGGCCAGGTGCTCAAGATCGGCCCGGACCTGGCCCAGGGCGCCGAGATGAACATGGCCAGCAAGCTGGGCGAGGACCTGGCGCGCGGTCGCGAAATCCTGATCACGGAAAACACCTACCGAGCCGTGAGCGAGCGGAACGATGTCTCTTTCACCCACCACCCCCAGGATGAACGGCCCTTCGGCTTCTACGAGGTGGGCTACGCGGTCTGAGCCGCGTCCTTGCGAAGGAACCCGGCAACCCGCTCCAGGGTCTTCACCTCCATGAACGGCCCGCAGGACGGGTCGAAATTCATCACGAACAGCGCTTCGTGGTCTTTGAGAAACTGCTTGAACGGCTTTCCATGAAGGTGTGCCTGGAAGGCATCTTCGTCGCGGTAAATCTCGAGAAAGACGATCTGTTCCGCCGCCGTTGGCGGCAGGGAGCCGGCGGCTCCCTGGTGGACCAGGTAGCCGAGCGTGCCGGGTTCATTCCCGTGCACCGTGTCCACGAGTTCCTGGAGCGCCAACCGCCCGGCCTCTATCTTGCCCGGTTTCAGGTACCAGGTCGCCAAAACCGTGTGCATGCCGATCTCCTTCCGCGGTGTGTGAGGACTCATCATCACCGGCCTCCGGCCCTTTCGGCAAGCCCGCTTCCCGGCCCGGTGCCGGCGGGCCGATCGTGGGCGGCAGGCGCAGGACCAGCGCCAGGGCGAAGGCGAAGGTGACGGCCTCCGCGATGGGAATGGCCAGGAAGATGCCCAGGTCATCCAGCCAGATCGGCAGCAGCAGGAGGCCCGCCGCCGGCAGCACCAGGCTTCGGGACAGGGCAATGGCCGCCGACGGAACCGGCCGGTGCAGCGCCGTGAAATAGGAGGCCAGGGTGAGGTTCATGCCGTTGAACAGGAACGCGGGCCAGAACCAGGCGATGAACTCGAGCGCGATGGACAGGGTTTCGCCTTCCGCCTCGCCCAGGAACAGACCCACCATGGCCTCGGGGACGAACACGAACAGCGCGCTGGCCGTCAATCCCACTGCGAGCGCTGACGAGAGGCCGAGCAACAGGTACTGACGGATTCGCGCCGGCTGCCGCGCGCCCAGATTCTTGCTCACGGTCGGCTGCAGGGACTCGCTGATCCCGTAGCAGACCTCCAGACCCAGCATCACCAGGTAACCGATGATCGTATAGGCCGCGACACCGGCCACCCCCAGGCGCGTGATCATGACCCAGTTGAACAGCAACACGACCAGGCCGATGGAGAGTTCATTCGTGAATTCCGAAAAGCCGTTCCAGGCGGCACGCAGGATCACGCCCCAGCGCCGGTCCACGCGCACCGGTCGGAGGTTGCAACGCCGGTGAAACAGGTGCGTGATGAGAATCGCGAAGATGAACACGTCCGCCAGGGCCGAAGCCCAGGCGGCGCCCTCGATGCCCCAGCCGAGGCCAATGATGAACAGGGCATTGAGCGCAATGTTCGCCACGGAAAACCCGACGAGACCCACGGCGGCGAGCACCGGGCGTCCATCGACCCGGACAAAGTAGTACAGCGTCAGGCCCGCGATCAGCAGGGGAGCGAACCACAGGATGATTCGCATGTACCGGGTGACCATGGGCGCGATTTCCGCATTGGCGCCCAGCAGGCGCACCACCTCCTCGAGGAACAGGAGGCATCCGCCGCTGAGGAGCACCCCCAGCCCGAGCGTGGCGATCATGGTGCGGGTGAATACGTCGGAAGCTGCCTGCCGGTTGCCTTCGCCGAGAAACTTTCCGCAGACGACCGAACCGCCCACGGCCAGCATGAACACGATGGCGGAGAACGCCGCCCACACGGGCAAGGCGATATTGACGGCGGCCAACGCCTCCGAGCCGACGAAATTGCCGATGAAGATGCCGTCGATGACGCCGGCGGAGGTCGCCGCGAGCATGCCGAGCACCGAGGGGACGGCATAGTGAAAAAACACCGGGACCACGGGGCCAGTGACGGGATCGAAACGCTGGTTGCCGTCCGTGTTCAAAGCGGTTCCCGGAACGGGAAACAGTATCCGTTTTGTGGCATGGTAAGCTGAGACGAGGCGGCCATCGGGTTCGCCCGTTTACACACGATCTTCACCCGGGAAAGCGCACCCTTCCCCCAGCCAACCCAAACCGGAAACGTCATGATCAGCATCAGCCAGTTCCTCGACGAAAAAGGACGCCAGGTCTATAGCGTGCGCCAGGATGAGCCTGTGCTCAAAGCGCTCGAACTCATGGCGGAAAAAGACTGCGGCGCCCTGGTGGTTCTCGATGACGCCGGTGGTCTCGCCGGGGTCATTTCCGAACGGGATTACGCGCGAAAAGTGATTCTCCACCGCAAAGCCTCGATCGATACGCCCGTCTCCGACATCATGACCGCGGATGTCGTGACGGTGAATGAGAGCCATACGCTGGACCAGTGCCTCGCCATTATGGGTCAACAGAACATCCGCCACCTGCCCGTCGTGGAACGCCGGAAAGTGGTTGGCGTACTCGGCATCGGTGAACTGGTGACCCTGAAGATGCAGGAGAAGGAGCACCAGATCCAGAACCTGACGACCTACATCAACGGCAACCTCGCCTATCGCTGAAACGCCGCCTGCCCCTCGATGAGCGTGCGGGTCGCTCCACCGATCCAGATTTCGCCATCCCGCGCCTCCACCGCGATCTCACCGGCCCGGCCAAGACAGTGGCCCTGGGTCGCCCGGTCCCTCTCCGGCGCCAGCCCCTGGCCGATGAGCCACTGGGCCACCCCCGCATTCAGACTGCCCGTCACCGGATCCTCCGGGACACCAAGTGACGGCACGAAGGCTCTCACCTCGAAATCCGCCGCTGCCGCCTCGTCCCAGGGTCCGACCACACCCAGGACCGCGTCCCCCAGGGCGGCGAAATCGGGCGTCAGTGCCCGCACCCGGTCAGCGCTTTCCAGCAGCAGCGCGCACCACCCGGGCCCGTTGTCCACCCACTGGTGCGCCACGATCTCGTTCGGCGCGAGCCCCAGCGCCAACGCGAGGGAAGCCACGCGCCCGGCCTCCAGCGGACCGCTGCGGCGCAACGGAGGCGCCGCGAAGGCGAGTTGATCCCGATTCCGCCGGAGCGTCACGTATCCCACGCCACACTCCTGCACGATGACCTCGCGACCGGCGGGAACGCCTCCGGCCTCCAGCCAGGCATGGGCGCTGCCCAGCGTCGGATGGCCGGCGAAGGGGAGTTCGCCGCCGGGCGTAAAGATTCTCAAGCGGTAGTCGGCCTCGCCCCGGGTGGCTGGCAGAAGAAAGGTCGTCTCCGACAGGTTCGTCCAGCGGGCAAAAGCCGCCATCTCCTGGTCACTGATTCCCGCGGCGTCGTGCACCACGGCGACCGGATTGCCGCGGAAGGGTTGCGAAGAGAACACGTCGACCTGTCGAAAGGCGTGCAAGGGCATGGGGACGGATACTCGGTCGGCGGCGAATACGGTCAGCATAGCGAATTCGCCATGATCGGGCCCCTGTCCTAGACTCGGAGTATCAAAAGAAGGAGAAGCCCATGCCCCTCAACCGTCGTGACCTGATTCGTTCCAGCGCCCTGGCCTTGGCCGGGGTCGGTTTGGCCGGCACATCGCCGCTCCTGGCGAGCAGCCGTCCCAAGCGCATTCTCATCCTGGGCGGAACCGGCTTCATTGGTCCCAACACCGTGCGCTACGCCGTGGAACGCGGTCACCAGGTCAGCATTTTCACCCGGGGACAGCGAGAATCCGACCTGCCGGCCTCCGTGGAACGACTGGTGGGAGATCGCAACAACGATCACACGGCCCTCGAAGGCCGCTCATGGGACGTGGTGCTGGACAACAACTGCTACGACTACCGCTGGGCCCAGAAAAGCACGGCGCTGCTCAAGGACGCCACGGATCAATACCTGTTCGTGTCTTCCCTGTCGGTCTACGCCATGCCCCCGCCGGACGGCGTCGATGCGTCCCGTCCCGTGACGGAACCGCTGCCCCAGGACGCCCCCACGGTCCCCGTACCGGAGGATTTCAGCGACGGGGACGAAGCCGACTATGCCCTCATGAAAGTCCTCTCGGAGCGGACCGTGCAGGACGCGTTTCCCGGACGCTGCACCATCGTACGGCCGACCCTGATCGTCGGGCCCGGTGACAACTCCGGGCGCTGGTCCTACTGGCCTGTTCGGATGGATCGCGGAGGATCGGTCCTGGCGCCCGGAAACCCGGGCCACTCCACGCAGATCATCGACCAGCGCGATCTCACGGAATGGCACATACGCCTGGCGGAGCAGGGACAGATGGGGGTGTTCAATGGCGCCGGTCCGGCGGATTACCTCACCATGGAGTCGATGCTGACGCAGGTCCGGGACGGCGTTGGCGCGTCGGCCGAGCTGACCTGGGTTCCGGAAGACTTTCTCACCGCCCACAACGTGCAGCCCTGGTCCGACATGCCGGCCTGGGTGCCCGGCTATCCCATGATGTACGTGGATATCGCCGCCTCCCTGGCAACCGGCCTGACGTTCAGGCCGATCGGCCTGACGGCCCGGGACACGCTGGCTTTCGAAAAAGCCCGGCCGGCGGACGACAGCCGGGCGAGGCCGTTCCCGTTCACGGCGGAACGGGAACGGGCGGTCCTCGAAGCCTGGGCGGCGGAGAACGCCGCCTGAGCCTCACTGACCGGTAAGCCCGGCCCTCAGGGCGCGGTATCCGCGCCCTCCCCGGATGCCGCCTCGGGCTGGGACGCCTTGTGTGCGGCCGCGGCATCCGCCAGGCCGTCCACGTAATCGGCGCCGTGCAGGATCTGCACCGTCGAACCCTCGAAGGCGTCACCGATCGGCTCGGCCCGGCCTCCCAGGCATTCCGCCAGGAACCCTTCCATGACGGCGAAGAACGCCAGGCGGTTTTCCGGACGGGCGAAGCCATGGCCTTCGTCGGGAAAATTGACGTAGGTCACGGGCAGACCCTTGGACGCCATGGCCTCAACGAGCTGGTCGCTCTCGAGCTTCGTGACCCGGGGATCGTTCTCCCCTTGCCCGATCAACAGTGGAACCTTGATGTCGTCCACCCGCGAGATGGCGGAACGGTCGAGCATGTCCTGGCGATCCTCCGGGTTCGCCGGATCGCCGACGTACTTGAACCAGGTGCCCTCGAGGAAGGGCTTCCAGTATTCCGGGAAGCTTTCGACCAGGGTGACGAGGCTGGAGGGACCGACGATATCCACACCGCAGGCGAAGGTGTCGGGTGTGAAGCTCACCCCGATGAGGGTCGCATAACCGCCGTAGGACCCACCACCGATGGCGACCTTGTCCCGGAGAGCGATGCCATTGTCCACGGCCCACTCGACCCCATCGATCAGGTCATCATGCATCTTGCCGGAGAATTCCCGCACCGCGGCGTTCACGAACTGCTTGCCGAAGCCCGTCGAACCCCGGTAATTGACCGAAAGCACGGCGTAACCGCGATTGGCGAGCCACTGGTGGATCGAGTTATACCCGTAGCTGTCCCGCGCCCACGGGCCACCGTGCACCCACAGCACCATGGGCTGCGGCGTTTCCGGACGCCCGTCTCCGTCCGTGTCGGAACCGGCGGGCAGGGTCAGGTAGGACACGAGCGTCAGCCCGTCCCGGGACGGAATCTCCACCGGATGCATGGGCTGCAGCGGTGCGTCATCCAGCACGGGCCGCGTGCTCATCATCTTTTCCAGGGTCTGCGCTTCCCGGTCGTAGAGGTAGTACACCCCCGGCGCCGTGGCGGAACTGTTCATCACCACCACCTGTCCGAGGTCCTCCGTGGCGCTTGCGATGGAGAACTCACCATCGAGATTGGCGCTCAGGAATTCGAGATCCGCGGCGGTTTCATCGTTCAGCGCCGTCCACTCGTTCTTCAGGTAGTTGGAGGCGTAGGCCAGCGGCTCATAGGTGGTCGGATGCAGGATGACGTTGCTGATGTCCGCCTTGTCCGCCTCGGCAATCACTTCGACGGATCCGTCCTCGGCGCTGATCTTGACCAACGCCGCCTTGTCCCTGCCCCGGCTGTCCACGGCATACATGAACTGGTTGGACTCGTCGAAGCCGAAGGCGCTGGTCGTCAGAAAGTCCTCGGCGGGGATTTCATAAAGCACGTTGCCGTCGAAATCGACGACATTGGCGCCGCCACCGGGCACCTGCACCATGCCGAAACGCGGCTCCAGGTCATTGTCCACCATCCACGCGGCGTAGCCCGGGTTTTCCTTCACCAGGGTTTTCTCCCCGGTCGCCGTATCCACCATGTACAGGTCGAATACCTGGCCGTTGCGATCGTTGGACCCCACGAGGATCTTGTCCGCCTTGCTGCGGGAAACCCCCTGGATCGTGGAGCGAACCCCCTCATCCTGCGGCGTCAGGCTGCGAACCTCTCCGATCTCCACGTTGGAGGCGTAGACCTGGAAGTTTTCGTTCCCACCCTTGTCCTGGAGGAAGTACACGTACTCGGAGTTCGGCGCCCACACGTGGTTTCGGATGCCGCGATAGGTATCGTTGGTGATGGGTCGGGCGGCGGCGGGATCGTTCACCGGCGCAACCCATACATTCATCACGCCATCCACCGGGGCGATCCAGCTGACGGACTGACCGTCGGGGCTCACGCGCCCCTGGGCGCGTTCCGGATTCCCGAAAATGTCCTCGCGGGGGATGAGGGCCACGCGGGGCAGCGTGGGGGCCGCTGCCGGGGCGGCTTCGGCCGCGGGCGGCGCCGTCACGGCACCGGCGGATTCCTGGCCGGCTTCCGGACCGGAATCCTGGCAGCCGGCCAGCGCCACGGCGCACAGCCCCGTGATGAGCAGGCCCAGGTAAAGGGGGGTCCTCTTCATGATTCAATCTCCGCATGTCGTACCGGCCCGCGCAGGGCCGGTGGATAATTTCGAACGCTGTCGCGTCTTCGCGCGCATTATGAAAGCGCCTGGAGCCAGCGGGGACCAGTGCAGGAAGTCAGGGTACGCATCGCACGGAACCTGCGTTTGTTGCACCTGCGAGGTTGGCGTTACCATGGCCATGGCCGTTCGCTACGGGAGACCTCATGGTCCGCTTTTCGCGTGTTGCTTCACTGTTTCGGTCTGCCCCGGATCTCCTGGCCGCCGGCACTGCGCTCATCCTTGCGCTGACGGCCCTGCCAGCTCGCGCAGAAACGGATTCCGGGCTTGCCGCCGCCGGCGCAGCCGGGTCCGGCATGGTGGCTGGCGCCGTGCCCACGTGGTTGCAGAACCCCTGGACCGGTGATGTTCGGCTGGTGAACGTGCCCGCCCCGGACCAGCGCCTCTGGAACGCGGCGAGGGTCGAGGACTACACCGTCGCCCTCAGCCAGGGCGGTACACCCCCTCTTGCCCTCATGGCTATCGACCGGCTGAGCCTCGAAGCCCCGGTATACAACGGCATCGACGAGCTCGCCCTGGACCGTGGCCTGGGACGCATTCCGGGCATGGCGAAGATCCACGAAACCGGCCACGTGGGTATCTCCGGCCATCGGGACGGGTTTTTTCGCGTGCTCAAGGATCTCCAGACCGGTGACCGGATCCGGCTGCAGACCGCCACCCGGAACGAAGTGTTCGAAGTTCGGGATTTCAGCATCGTGGACAAGCACGATGACCGGATTCTCCACGAAAACGGTCCGGAACGGCGCCTGACCCTTGTGACCTGCTATCCCTTCTATTTCGTGGGTCACGCCCCGAAACGATACATCGTTCACGCGGTGCCGGTGAGCACCGTGGACGGGCAGGCAACGCCGCGACCATAGCCTCCCGACGTCGGAACCCGTACCGGGGCGACCGCCCGAAAGGCTCAGGCGTTGGGTCCGAGCCAGGAGGTCAGCACCTGCGGCAGAGGCACCCCGTACTGGTCCTGGATCTTGTCGAGGAACCCGAAGACCAGCACGAAGGCCACGAAGCCCGGAACGAACCAGCGAATCAGGAATCGCCAGGTGTCCATGACCCGGCCGTCACCGAGTTCACTGACCAGCGTTTCACGGCGCACCACCCATCCGGCAAATACCGCCACGAGCAGCCCACCCAGCGGCAGCAGCAATCCCTCGGTCATGAAATCCAGGAAGTCCAGGTAATCGAGGGAAAAGACGTGGGCGGCGCCGATCATCCACAGGGCAAACCCGATACCCAGGGAGGCGCCGAAGCGGGTCACGCCGTGACGCTCTTCCAGCCAGGAAACGGAGACTTCCATGAGGGAGATGGAGCTGGTGAAGGCCGCGAACAGGGCCAGGGCGAAGAACACCGTGGCAAACAGCGTGCCGCCCGGGACCGAACCGAAGGCCACCGGCATGGAGACGAAGAACAGGCCCGGCCCGCCGGCCGGATCGAGACCGGCCATGAATACGATGGGGAACACGGCGAACCCGGCGATGAGGGCCACCAGGCTGTCCGTCGTGGCCACGATGACGGAGGATTTCGGGATGTCCGTGTCCCGATCGAGGTAGGCGCCATAGGTCACCATCAGGGCGGCGCCGATACCGATGGAGAAAAAGGCCTGGCCCAGGGCGGACAGGAAGGTCTTGAAGCCGACGTTCTCCCACTTGGGCTCGAACAGGAATCTGGTGGTCTGCCCGAGGTCGCCCTGCGTGACGGCGTAGCCGACCACCACGAGGAGCATGATAAAAAAAGCCGGCATGAGAATGGTGGCAGCCCGTTCGATACCACCTTTCACCCCGCGCCCGACGACCCAGACATTCGCCGCGAGCAACACGGCAAGCAGTGCGAGGATGCCCCACTTCCGGGCCAGCGCATTCTCGCCCTGGCCGATGGTGTTCGTGAAATTGGTGGCGGAGGCGGCGGCGTCCATGCCCATGAAGTGCCCGGTCGGCGCCTGCAGCAGAAAGGCGATCAACCACACGGAGATCACGAGATAAAAAGTGAGAACGAAGAAGCCGGTGAAGGTTCCAACCCAGCCGACGATCCCCCAACCGCCGCTACGGCCCTCGGACTCCGCCAGGGATTCAATCCCCTCGATGGCGGACATGCCCGATTTCCGGCCGATGGCATACTCGGCCATCAGCAGGGGCAAACCAATGAGCAGTACGCACAGAAGGTACAGGATGATGAAGGCCCCGCCACCGTTTTCGCCGGCGGTGTAGGGGAATCGCCAGAAGTTGCCCAGGCCCACGGAGGAGCCCACGGCCGCCATGATGAACCCGAAACGGGAGCCCCAGGTCTCGGTTTTTCGACTGATGGTCGCCATGCGTGATTCTTCTTCTTGCTTAGCCGTCCGCCATTCTACGCATTACGGCCCGAACGGGTGAACGCCCCCCGCAAAGACGCACCGCCCAACGCCTGCCTGCCCCCAAAAAAAAACGGCGCCCCGAAGGACGCCGTTCTTTCCTGACAGGAAACCGACCCGCTTTACGGCCCGGAACGGTCCGTGTCGTCCTCGCTGGAACCCCCGGCCAACTGGCCCGCACCCGCTTCGAGTTCGAAGCGGTCGAGGGTCATGACCTTGGTCCAGGCGTCGACGAAGTCGGCCACGAAGCGCTTCTCACCGTCGCGGGAAGCGTAGAGCTCCGCGATGGCGCGCAGTTCCGCGTGAGAACCGAAGACCAGGTCCACCGGGGTGGCTGTCCACTTCTGTTGGTTCGTGGCGATATCCCGCGCTTCGTATACACCCGGCTGTCCGTCCACCGGGCTCCAGCGAACCCCCATGTCGAGCAGGTTGACGAAGAAGTCGTTGCTCAGGGTTCCGGGACGGTCCGTGAACACCCCGTAATCCGCACCGCCGGTGTTGGCGTCCAGGGCGCGCATGCCACCGACCAGCGCCGTCATTTCCGGCACGTCGAGGGTCAGCAGGTTGGCGCGCTCGACCAGCATGGCCGTCGGGGAGCGCCAGTTGCCTTCGCCGTAGTAGTTGCGGAAGCCGTCGGCGATGGGCTCGAGCGGAGCGAAGGAAGCCACGTCGGTCTGCGCCTGCGTTGCGTCCGTCCGTCCCGGGGTGAAGGGCACGGTGATGTCGTGGCCGGCGTCAGCGGCCGCTTTCTCGATGGCTGCGGCTCCGCCCAGGACGATGGTGTCGGCCAGGGAGATACGCTTGTCACCGCGCTGGCTGTCGTTGAAGTCCTTCTGGACCGCTTCGAGCACGCCCAGCACTTTCGCCAGCTCGTCCGGGTTGTTGACGTCCCAGTCGATTTGCGGGGCCAGGCGAATGCGCGCGCCGTTGGCGCCGCCGCGCATGTCCGAGCCGCGGTAGCTGGCGGCGGAAGCCCAGGCCGTGCGTACCAGCTGCGGAACGGTCAGTTCCGTGGCCAGGATGTCCCGCTTGAGGTCCTCGACGTCATCCGCGTCCACCAGCTCGTGGTCCACGGTCGGCACCGGGTCCTGCCAGATCAGCACTTCCTCCGGCACCTCGGCGCCGAGGTAGCGAACGCGCGGGCCCATGTCCCGGTGGGTCAGCTTGAACCACGCCTTGGCGAAGGCCAGGCGGTATTCCTCCGGATTCTCGAGGAATCGCTGTGCGATTTCCCGGTAGGCCGGATCTTCCTTGAGCGCCAGGTCCGTCGTGAACATGATCGGCGCGTGACGCTTGCCGGGGATGTGGGCATCCGGTACCAGGTTCGCGGCGTTCTCATCGGTGGGAATCCACTGGATGGCGCCACCCGGGCTGCGGGTCTGCTTCCACTCGAAGTTGAACAGGTTGGCGAGGTACTGGGACGACCACTGGATCGGGGTCGACGTCCAGGCGCCTTCGAGGCCGCTCGTGATCGTGTCAGCACCCTTGCCGCTGCCGCAGCGGTTGTGCCAACCCATGCCCTGGCTCTCGATGCCCTCCGCGGCGGGTTCAACGCCGACGCAGTCGCCCGGCTTGCCGGCGCCGTGCGCCTTGCCGAAGGTGTGACCGCCGGCGATCAGGGCCACGGTTTCCTCGTCGTTCATGGCCATGCGTCCGAAGGTGTCGCGAATGTCCTGGGCAGCCGCCAGCGGGTCCGGGTTGCCGTTCGGGCCCTCCGGATTCACGTAGATCAGGCCCATCTGCACCGCCGCCAGCGGATTCGCCAGTTCGCGGTCACCGCTGTAGCGTTCGTCGGCAAGCATCTCCTGCTCGGGACCCCAGTACACCAGGTCCGCTTCCCAGTCGTCCTCGCGTCCACCGGCGAAGCCGAAGGTTTCAAACCCCATGGACTCGAGGGCCACGTTGCCCGTCAGGACCATGAGATCGGCCCAGGACAGGCTCGGGCCATACTTCTGCTTGATGGGCCACAGCAGGCGACGCGCCTTGTCGAGGTTGGCGTTGTCGGGCCAGCTGTTCAGCGGTTCGAAACGTTGCTGCCCGCCGCCGGCGCCGCCGCGGCCGTCAGCGACCCGGTAGGTCCCGGCGCTGTGCCACGCCATGCGGATGAAGAACGGGCCATAGTGGCCGTAGTCCGCCGGCCACCAGTCCTGCGACTCGGTCATGAGGGCTTCGATGTCCGCCTTGACCTCGTCGAGATCAAGCTGGGAGAAGGCGGCCGCGTAGTCGAAATCGGGGCCAAGGGGGTTGGACTCCGCATCCTGCTGGCGCAGGGGGCTGAGATCCACCTGTTCGGGCCACCAGAACTGGTTGGACTTCGGCGTGCCGTCCGCCTGGGCGGCGGCGGGGAGGCCGGCTGCCAGGGACACGGCGAGTGCCGCTGCGAGTGTTTTAGCTTTGAACATGAGCGTTTCTCCGTTTGTTGCAGGCTGGCGGTTCCACCGACCGGTGGGGCTCACTGCCTGCTGACGCATTAACCATAGTCAAGGCGGGGGCAAATAGAAAATTGATTGTTTTTATCTTTTCCATAGGCAACTTGCATGCATGCCCCGGCGGCGGACCGGCAAGGCCCGCCAACCGGTGCTTCGCGAGCCTCAGGTGCCGCCGTCGTCCGGCCCGTGCGTCATGCCCCGTTCATCGAGCCCCGTGCGGGTCGTGACGTAACGCCGGACATCCAGACTCCAGTCCTCGAGTGGAGACAGGGCCCCGTAGCTGAAAACACTCGCGCGCATGCCCCGCTGCACGGACTCGCACACCGCCCAGTCCTGGCGATTGACCCGGTCCCAGAAGTCCACGGCGTCGGAAGGATCGAATCCGGGTTCCGGAATCGCGTCCGCGGCGAACAGGAAGCGGCAGCTGATCCGGGTCTCCTGGGCGCCGACCGGCTGCAGGATGAAAGCCGCCACGTGGTCCCGGGCGAGGGAAAGAAACAGGTTCGGCAGCAGCATTTCGCCCTTGTGCCGGGTCTGTTCGTCCGCGTCGAGTCCCGGGAAGGACGCTCGCTCCGTCTCCCCCGTCGCCGTGAAGGTCGTGGCGCCCTCGCGGTGCGGAATACCCCGATCCCAATCCAGGTCGGCGCCGCCACGCTCACGAAACGCGGGTACGACCGCGCACAGCTCGGGGTGCACGGGGCCACAGTGGTAGCACTCGTTGTAGTTTTCGCAGATGACCTTCCAGTTGGCCCCGACGTCGTAGTCGATGACCGCGCCCGTGCGCAGCGCCCCCAGGTCGTAGCGAACCAGCCGGTCCCGCACGCCCGCGATCTGCGCCACGAAGTCCGGTGCCTCACCGGGCTGCAGGTTGAGAAACACGAATCCGCCCCAGCTCGCGACACCCACGGGGTGCAGGGCAATCTCGCCGGGATCGAAGCCCGCCTGCTCGGCGAGGAAGGGAGCATTGATCAGCCGGCCGTCGAGATCATAGGTCCAGGCGTGGTAGGGGCACCGGATCAGACGGCCGCCAAGGACGCCGCCCCGGAGGCCGGCCTCGTGCGCATCCTGCACCGCGGCGCACAGCTGGGCGCCCCGGTGCCGGCACACGTTGTAGAACGCCCGCAGCTCCCCGGCTTCGTTGCGGACCAGCAGCACGCTTTCGCCCTGGAGGTCGAACAGCTGGTGGTCGCCGGGCTGGGGAAGATCCTCTTCCCTCCCCACACAGAGCCACTCGCGGCGAAAAATATCGCGGCGCTCCCGCTCGAAGTGCGCGGCGTCCCGGTACCAGCACGCATGCAGGCTCGGCTCGAAGCCCTGTCGCCGCAGGGTATCCCGGGAATCGTTCATGCCAGGCCGCTTTCGCTCATGCGGGGAATTATGGCAGATCGAGGGGCCGGTCGGCGCGCACGAGGAGCATGAACACGGCGCCCGCCAGGGCGAACAGCGCGCCGGAAGCGATGGCGAAGGTCCAGCCGAAGGCCTGGGCAAACCACGGAACGAGCATGGCGTTGGCGATGCCCATGACATTGGCGCCCGTGTTCATGACGCCGCCGGCACTCCCGGCGAGGCGGCCGCCGATACTGATGCTCGATGCCCAGTAGGCGCCTTCCGTCACCTGGTTGAAGAAAAAGCACAGGGCGAGCAGGGCCACCGCCAGGGCGGGGGTGTCCGCCACCGCCCCGGCCGCCAGCAGCGCGCCACAGATCAGCAGCCCGATGACGATGGGCAACCGGCTGCCCCAACGCAGGCCGAGACGTCGGCACAGACGGTCACACAGCCAGCCCCCGAGCGCCGCTCCCGCCGCCCCGGCGATCCACTGGCTCGACGTCACCCATCCCGCCGTCACCGGGTCGAATCCGCGTTGCTCCACGAGGTAGAGATAGAACCAGTTGAAGACCTCGTAAAACACGAAGTTCATGCACGAGTAGCTCGCCATGAGGAACAGCACATCCCGGTTCAGCAGCACGCGCTTCCAGGGAATCGGCCCGGGGGCATCGGCCTCTCCTTCACCGGCCGGTCGCCCCGCCCCCTCGCCGCGAATGAGGGCCAGTTCTGCCGCATCCACGCCACGATGCTCCGACGGATCATCCCGGCCATACCACCACCACAGCGAGGCGACGAGCAGTCCCAGGGGGGCGATCAGCAGGAAGGAGCCGCGCCAGCCGAACAGCACGATCAGGCCGGCCAACAGGGGGGCGGCGGCAGCGAAACCGAGGGTCAGGGCCGTGCTGGAGAGTCCCAGGGGTAAGGCCCGTCCACCGGGTGGAAACCAGTGCGCGAACACCGTGTTCTGAACCGGGAAGATCGGCGCATGGACCGCACCGACGCCGAACCGGACCGTCACCAGCAGGGCCAGGATGAGCGCCGGGGGCGCGGAGGACGGCACCAGCGCCGTCAGCACCGTGAAGATAAACCAGGCCACGGCAATCGCGGTCAGGGCCTTGCGGGGGCCAAACCGGTCCCCGAGCATTCCGCCGGGAAACTGGAACAGGGCGTAGCCTGCCGTGAACGCCGCGAGGACCAGTCCCCAGTCCGCTTCGCTCAGGCTCAGGTCTTCCATCATGGCCGGCGCCGCGATCGACAGGTTGGCGCGCAGGACGTAGGAGACGAAGCTGCCCAGCGCGATCACCGCGAAGACGCGCCAGCGAACCGGCATCAGGGATCGTGTGGAACGCCGCTTGGAATTCATGGGGTGAGCTTAGCCCATGGCTCCGCCGCCGTGTGGCGCGGTGCGGTGGAGTCCCGGCCCCTGCTACACTCTGCGTCCGATTTCCGAACTGACGATCACCGCCATGACCCAACCATTCCCCGTGCCGCCCCTCTCGCTCCGCCAGGTCGCCGGCCTCGGCGTTTCCGCGCTTTCCCTGTTGCTCTTGACCGCCTGCGGCTCCGAATCCGCCACCGCACCCGAAACGCAATCCGCGGTGGCCACGGAAGTGGTCGCCCAGGCGCCGGAAACCAGCGGAGCGCTCACCTATCCCGAGACCGCGATGGTGGGCCAGGTCGATGACTACCACGGCACCTCCGTCGAGGATCCCTACCGCTGGCTCGAGGACGACGTCCGGGTGAACGAGGACGTGGCGTCCTGGGTCGAGGCTCAGAACGCCGTGACCTACGACTATCTGGGGACCATCGAAGAGCGGGACGCCATCGAGGCGCGCCTGACCGAGTTGTGGAACTACGAGAAGTTCGGTGTTCCGAGCAAGGCCGGGGGATACTACTTTTTCAGCCGCAACGACGGCTTGCAGAATCAGAACGTGATCTACCGCCAGGCCTCCCTGGATTCGGAACCACAGCTCGTGGTGGACCCGAACACCTGGTCCGCGGACGGCACCGTCGCCCTGGCCGATTACGAGGTCAGTCCGGACGGCAGGCACGTCGCCCTCGCGATCCAGGACGGCGGATCGGACTGGCGCACCGTTCGGGTCCTCGACCTGGAAACGGGAGAACTGAGCGGCGACGAGGTGTCCTGGATGAAGTTCTCTCCCATGAGCTGGGCCGCCGACAGTTCGGGCTTTTACTACGCGCGCTACCCGGAACCGGAAGCCGGCGACGAATTCCAGACGCTGAACCACGACCAGCAGGTCTGGTTCCATCGCATCGGCACCCCGCAGGAAGAAGACCTGCCGGTGTACGCCCGGCCCGACCACCCGGACTGGGGCTTCTCCCCGGTGGTCACGGATGACGGGGCCTACCTCGTGATCACCATCTGGAAGGGGACGGACAGCCGCTACCAGGTCGCCTACCAGCGCCTCGAAGACGCCGACGCTGGTGCCGGGCCGGTCATGCTCATCGAAGGCTTCGAGCACGACTACACCTTCGTGGGCAACATCGGCAGCCGCTTTTTCTTCCGAACGGACCGCGAGGCGCCCCGGGGCCGCCTGGTCGCCATCGACGTGGACAACCCTGACGCCGGCTGGACCGAAATCATTCCCCAGCGCGATGCGGTGCTCCAGGGCCTGTCCCACGTGGGCGGCCAGTTCGTGGCGGCGTACCTGCGCGACGCGCGCAGCGAGATCCGCATTCACGACCCGGATGGCACGCTGGTCCGGGAAGTGTCCCTGCCGGGCATCGGCAGCGTCCAGGGCTTCGCCGGTGATGCCGACGATCCGGAGACCTTTTTTCGCTTCAGCAGCTTCAACGCGCCGCCGACCCTGTACCACTACGATGTCAACACCGGCGAATCCTCGCTGTTCAAGCAGGCCGACGTGGACTTCGACCCGGCGGATTACGTGGTGCGCCAGGTGTTTTACGACTCGAAGGACGGAACCCGCGTTCCCCTGTTCATTGCCCACAAGAAGGGCCTGGAACTGAACGGCGACAACCCGACGCTGCTTTACGGCTACGGCGGGTTCAACATCTCGCTGACGCCTTCCTTCAGCATCACGCGCCTCGCCTGGATGGAGATGGGGGGTGTGTACGCCGTCGCCAATCTGCGCGGTGGTGGCGAGTACGGCAAGGAGTGGCACCAGGCCGGAACAAAGCTCAACAAGCAGAACGTGTTCGATGATTTCATCGCAGCCGGCGAATACCTGGTGGCCGAACGCTACACCCGGCCGGAACGACTGGCCGTGCTGGGCGGCAGCAACGGGGGACTCCTGGTGGGCGCGGTGGTGAATCAGCGTCCGGACCTCTTCGGCGCGGCCATTCCCGCCGTCGGCGTCATGGACATGCTCCGATTCGACCAGTTCACGGCCGGCCGGTTCTGGGTGGACGACTACGGCTCCTCCAGCAACCCGGAGGAGTTCGAGGCGCTGTACGCCTATTCGCCCTACCACAATCTGAAGGATGGCACCGAGTACCCCGCGGTGCTCGTGACGACGGCGGACACGGATGACCGGGTGGTGCCCGGCCACAGCTTCAAGTACGCCGCGCGGCTCCAGGCGGCCCAGGGAGGCACGGATCCGGTGCTGATCCGGATCCAGACCCGGGCCGGCCACGGCTCGGGCAAGCCCACGGCGGTGCAGATCGAGGAAACCGCCGACATGTGGGCTTTCCTGGCTGAAAACCTCGACATGGAGCTGCCGGAAGCCTATGGCGACTGAGCCCAACAGCGCAACTCGATGCTGAAACCCCTGCACCCGCTGATCACCGCTCTCGCCGTGGTCGCAACGCTGGCCTCTTACCCCAATGCTCCGGCGAAGGGTGACGGCGGATCGGTGGCAGGGTCGGCGATTGGCGTGGAGACCCCGGTCGAGCCTGGAACAACGATGGTGATGCTGGAACCGCCGGTGGCGGATGGCAGCCTGGCGCCCCGGCTGGTCCGGCTCGACCCGAAGCGCCTGGCGCTGACCTGGTTGGAGCGCCTCGATGGCGGCCATCGCATGCGCTTTGCCGTCCTGGAAAACGGGCGTTTCGGGTCCGCCGGCACCATTGCCGAAGGGTCCTTTTTCGCCAATTGGGCGGATACGCCGGGCATGACGGTCATGCCGGACGGCGCGTGGATCGCCCACTGGCTTCAGCGCTCCGGCTCGGGAACCTATGCCTACGACATTCGCGTCGCCATCAGCCTGGATGAAGGCGCCAGCTGGGGAACACCCTTCACCCCGCACCGGGACGGAACGAAAACCGAGCATGGCTTCGTCAGCTACTACCCGGACGCGGCCGGGGCCGGCCTCGCCTGGCTCGATGGCCGCAACACCTTGCCGGCGCCCACCGACCGGTCCGGGGGTCACCACGACCACGGCGAAGGGGGCAGCATGACGCTGCGCACGGCGGTCATCACGTTGGACGGCACCCTCGGGCAGGAGGTCCAGCTGGACGACCGGGTGTGCGATTGTTGCGCGACGGCGTCGGCCAGGACCAGCGAAGGGCCCATCGTGGTCTATCGCGATCGCTCCGAAACGGAGATTCGGGACATCGCCATCGTTCGCCGGACGGAGACCGGCTGGTCGGATCCCGTGCCGGTCCACAAAGACGGCTGGCGCATCGCCGGCTGCCCGGTGAACGGGCCGGCCGTGCTGGCCGATGGTCAGACGGTGGTGGTCGCCTGGTTCACGCTGGGCGCTGATGAAACCCCGCGCGTCCACCTGGCCAGGTCCGCTGACGGCGGCCGGAGCTTCGGTGCTCCCCTCACCTTCAACCGGGAAAGCGCCATCGGCCGCGTCGATCTCGCCCAGTCAGCAACGGGCTTTTTCATGAGCTGGATGGCCGCTCACCCGTCACCGGATCAGAACGGCGCCCGGCTGCGCCTGGCCCGCTTCGATGAACGCGGAGCGCTGGTCCGAATCCAGGACCTTGCCGACCTGCCGGGCCGGCGCGGCAATGGTTTCCCGCGGCTCGCGGCCCTGCCGGCGGGTGACGTGCTGATGGCCTGGACCGAGGGCACCCCCGAGGGCTCGCGGGTCCGCGTCGCCCGCGCTCCCGCCTCGCCCTGAGGCGCAGCGCTCCCGGTTACTCCCGCTCGGTGCGGATGTACTCGTCCAGCAGGCGGACACCCCAGGCGGAGTAGCCCGCGGGGACCGTCGGCCACGGCGCATCCAGCTGGTCCACGCCGGCAATGTCCAGGTGGGCCCAGGATTGATCCTCGTCGATGAAGAAGCCGATGAACGCCGCGCCCGTGCTGGCGCCGGCGCGTCCGCTGCCACCGTTGCGGACATCGGCGATCGTCGAGCTGTTCTGGTCGTAATAACGGTCATCGAGGGGCAGGCGCCAGAGCGTCTCCCCGGAAGCGTTGCCCGCCGCCAGGAGCTGTTCCATCAGGGTTTCGTCATGCCCGAAGAGGCCCGCGTAATATTCACCGAGGGCACGGCCGACGGAGCCCGTCAGCGTGGCCACGTCGATGAGCACGTCCGGTTCGTATTCCCGCTGGCCGTACTGCACCGCGTCGGCGAGCACCAGGCGACCTTCCGCGTCCGTGGACTTGATTTCGATGGTCTTGCCGGACAGGGTCGTCAGCACGTCGCCCGGCCGGATCGCCGTGCCCGACGGCATGTTCTCCGCCAGCGCCGCGAGCGCCACGATGTTGGCGTCTGCCCCGCGCTTTGCCGCGGCCAGGACCGTGGCGCTGACCACGGCCGCCCCGCTCATGTCGCTTTTCATGTGCCACATGTTGTCACCCGGCTTCAGGGAGATGCCGCCGGTGTCGAAGGTGATGCCCTTGCCGGCGAGTACCAGCGGCGCCTCGCGCCCGCCGCCGTCATACTCGATGACCAGCAGACGCGGCGGCCGGGAAGAGCCGCTGCCCACGCCGAGATGGGCGCCCATACCCAGGCGCTCGAGGTCCTTCTCGTCCAGCACCTTGATGCGCACGTCGTCCACGTCGTCGAAAGCCGCCCGGACCCGTTCGACGAAACTTTCCGGATACATCACGTTGCCCGGTTCGGACGCCAGGTTGCGGGCGAGCGTGATGGCATCGGCCAGGTGCAGCAGATCGTTCTCGAAGCGGTCTTCGGCCCCGGAGTCCGGGCCGAGAATCAGCACGTCACCCCGGGCTTCCGGATCCGGGCGGTCACTCTGGTAGCGGTCAAAGCGGTAGTCCCCGAGCCGGAACCCGAAAGCGACCCGGTCGGCGCCGGCGCGCGGCCCGGTCCCGGACCAGAGCACCTGTAGCGTTCCCCCCCGGTCGCCGTCGTTCAGGCTGGCCGCGAGACCCCCGAAATCCTCGGCAGCGAGGCGGTCAGCGGACCCGGTACCGAGTCCGATGACGTCGATCCGGCGATACGGGCCAACGCCGTAGAGGGTCAGGGTCGCCTCGTCGGCGCCCTTGAATCCGGCCTCGGCGAGGGCGCCCGCAAGGCGGCCACCCGTCCGGGCGTCCACGTCGGCCAGTATCCCGGCCAGTTCCAGCTCACCGTCCTCGCCCGCAAAGGCGGGAACCGCGATCTGGCCGCCGTCCGGAACGTCAGCCCCGGCAAAATCGATGGATCGCTGGGCAAGCGCGGCATGGGATACGGGAAAGCAGAGCAAAACGGCCAGAACGGTGGATTTCACGGGAGACCTCGAGGTTTTTTTGTCGCGCGAAGGATTCCCGCGCGCGCGTGATTGGGTTGTGAACAAGCCCGGCTGTCAACCTGGGGAGCTCTTCCCGGCAGATGTCATCGACATCACCGGCGCCTGCATTTCATTCCAGCATGGCCAGCAGTTCATGAACCGAGCGTTCCAGGGTCAGGGTCGTTTGCACCAGGCGTGTCCCCGTCGACGCCAGGGCAGCGCGGCGGGGTTCGTCGTCCAGGACGTCGATGATCGAGGTCGCCAGCGTATCGACCGGCGCCTCCAGGTAATGCACACCCGGCTGGAACCAGCCGGGAAGGTACACCGGCTCCGAGGCCACGAGACAGCCATTGGCCATGCCCAGAATGAAACGGTAGCCGGGCAACTCCCCGGGGTGCCGGGCCAGGTTGAGAAACACCCGGGTGCGGTTGAGCAGCCTTGTCCTGGCATCGCCCCAGCAGTCCGTGTCGTACCAGCTCCCGCGGACTGCCACGCACAGACCGCGCTGCTCCAGGCTTCGCAGTAAGGCCCGGCGCCGGGGGACGACCTCGCCCAGGAACAGCACGTCGATGTCCCGGGGCGTAGCGAGCAGCTTTCCGTCCCGGCCGGGTTCATAGCCCAGGGGTACGAGGCCTGCCTCGATACCGTGCTCCCGCAGCAGTGCCTGGCGAGCCGGCGTGGAGACGGCCCAGATGTCCACCAGGCCCTCATCCCGAAGCGACTCGAGCGAGGCCAGGTTGCTCGCGACGTCATTGGTGCGCGGATCGCTGAGCCAGCGCTTGGCGTGCTCCCGGAGCGTCAGGGAAGCGGGCGTCAGCTGCGCGGCCCGCGGCATGGGCAAGGGCTCGGAAAACCACAGCAGCACCCGCGGGCGCTCCACCGCCGGCAGGGACCGCAGGGCTGCCAGGGCGCGGGGGAACAGGTTCGGATTGGCCTGGATCCAGAGCAGGTCGGTTGCCCGCAGGTCATGAGCGCCGTCCTCCACCTGGTGGACGGTGCAGCCGGCGGCGCGCAGCCGCCGGGTCAGGGGCAGGGTCTCACCCCGCTCCACGGGCAGCGGTCGGTGCAGCAGCGTGATGGTCTCAGGCGCCGGCACGGGCCTCGCGTGTCGCCGCCAGGAACGTGTCGATGACCCGTTCGACCTCCTCGTCGGTCAGCCGGGGGTGCAGAGGCAGATTCAGGCCGGTCTCCGCGAGCTGCTCCGTGACCGGCAGCCGGGCCGGCGAAGCGAAGATCCCCTGGCGATGCAGCGGCGGAAAGCGCAAGGTCGTGTAGACGCCGGCATCCAGCATCGCCCGGGCGATGCGATCGCGGTTTGGCACACGCACCAGGTAGGTGAACCAGGAATGGCGTTCATCCTGCGCCGGATCCTGTGGCGTCCGCACATCGGAGGCGCCGCGAAACGCGGCCTGGTAGCGACTCCAGATCTGGCGGCGGCGCTCCTGCAGACGGTCCAGCTTGTCCAGCTGAGCGAGCCCGATGGCCGCATTCAGATCACTGGGCGCAAATCGGCCGGACACCTCCACGATGTCCTGCTCCCACCAGCGGGAGGCCGATTCCGAGTCGCTGTGCATGGCCTGGAAAGCGGAACGTCCGATCCCGCAGTAGCGCAGCTGCCGCGCGCGCTCGCGACGTTCCGGGTCGCGAACCGTGATTCCGCCCCCACTGCCGGTGGTCAGATTTTTCACCGCGTCGAAGCTGTAAATGCCGATATCGCCGTGACCTCCGCAGGCCCGGCCACGGTAGCGGGAATCCACGGCATGGGCGGCGTCTTCGATCACGGGCAGACCCAGCGCCAGGATCGGCGCGAGATCGACCGGCTTGCCGGCGTAATGCACGACCAGGATCGCGGCGGCCCGGTCGTCCAGGTGCGGACGCAGGGTCTCGACCGTCACATTCTGCGTGTCCTCATCCACGTCGCAGAACACGGGCCGGCATCCGGCCATGAGCACGGCGTGTGCACAGGACACCCAGGTAAAGCTGGGCAGGATCACGTTGGACCCGGGGGGCAGGTCGAGCAGGCGCACCGCCAGGTGCAGGGCATTCGAACCCGAATCGACCATCAGAAAGTGGTCCAGGCCGAGCCGCTCCCGCATTCGCGCCTCGAACGCCGACGTTCTCGACCCCAGGCCGAGCCACTGGTCCTCGAGACAGGCGGCGAGGGCTTCCCGTTCTTCTGCGCCCACCTCGGAGCCGAAGACGGAGATCACCGGCGAGGCTCCCGCACCCGCGCCGGCACCCCCATGACCAGGGCACCCGCGGGCACGTCCCGCATTACCAGGGCGCCGGCGGCAACCACGGCCCCCTCTCCGACCCGGATGCCATCGACGATATTGGCGCCCATGCCCACGGTGACGCCCTCGCCGAGCTCGCAGTGACCGGCGACGTTGACGCCGGGGTTGAGGGTACTGAAGGCGCCGATGCGCGTGTGATGCCCGACGCTGGCCTGCCGATTCACCGACACGAAGTCGCCCAGCGTGGCGTGCGGCGCGATCACGGCGAGGGGTTCGACCTGGCTTCCCCGTCCCAGGGTCGCCGAGGCCGCCAGGACGGCGGCGGGGTGAATGCAGTGGGCATAGTCCGCGGTGCGCACGCCGTGGCGATCCCGGAAAAAGGCGACGACGGCCTGCTTGACGGCCGGGCGATAGACCCCGCACAGCACACCGGCAGGGAGACCCTCGCGGCCATCGGCCGCCCAGGTCGTGTCATCGCACTCCCGGATATGAACACCGGGCGCATCAAAACGCGTGGCGTCGCCGATATCCCCAGCGGCGTCGACGTTGCGCACGACGAGCACCGATATGGGGTCCGGAGCCCCGCGACTCCGGAGTGACTCGAGCAGCATCGAAAGGGTCGCGGCACTGCGACCCAGGATGGTGATGCTGATGGTGGTGGAGGGCGGCTTCGCCCCCGTGCTCCCCGCCGCTCCCATGAGCGATTTCCTGTCCCGCGAAGGCGGGATTCTCGTGGACTATCGCACCAGTATAGGGAACCCGTTACGGAAATTGGGGCCTAGCGCCATCCGGCGCGGTCGAACACCCGGACCGCTTCCCCCTGGTTCTTTCCGAAGAGGCTGGCGTTGACCTGCTCTTCCCTGAACTCCCCCAGGTCGGCAATGGGGCCGGTGGTCTCACCCACCACCGGGTACTCGTTGTTGCCCTCGGCGAACAGACGCTGGGCGAACTCGCTCGTCAGGTACTCCAGGAACCGGATCGCGGCTTCCCGGTTCGGGGCTGTGCGCACCACGCCGGCGCCGCTGATGTTCACGTGGGTGCCGCGGTCTGCCTGGTTCGGGAACACGACCTGCAGGGCATCCACCACGACGCGGTCGGCCGGGTCGTCAGAGCCCATGAGGCGGCCCAGGTAATAGGTGTTGGCGATACTGACCCCGCATTCACCACTGGCGACGGCACGCAGCTGGGCCGTGTCGTTGCCCTGGGGATCGCGGGCGAAATTGGCCACCACGCCGCGAGCCCAGGCTTCCGCGTCGGCGGCGCCGACGGACTCGATCAGGGATGCCATGAGCGACAGGTTGTAAATGTTCGAGGAAGAACGCATGCACACCCGGCCGCGGTACGCCTCGTCGGCCAGGTCCTCGTAACGACCGGGCACGGGCAGCCCCTCCTCGCGGTTGAGCACGATGACCCGGGCGCGCTTGGACAGGCCGAACCAGAGGTTGTCCGGATCCCGCAGCGTGGCCGGGATTCGCGCTTCCAGCACCTCGGATTCGACCGGCTGGAACACCCCGGCTTCTGCGGCACGCCACAGGCGGCCACCGTCCACGGTGATCAGGAGATCCGCGGGGCTCAGCTCGCCTTCGGAGAGTATGCGTTCCGTGAGCGCGTCGCTTCCCCCTTCGATCAGGTTGACCTCGATGCCGGTCTGCTCCGTGAAACGCTCGTAAAGCGCGAAGTCCGTGTCGTAGTGACGGGCGGAATAGACGTTGACCTCGTCCGCCCCCAGAGCGAGCGGCGCCAGCAGCGATAGCACGAGTGCGCCGCGGATCCAGGAATTGAGCATGAGTGAAGCCTTAAATGAGAATAATTCTCAAGTATAAACAACCACGCTGTCTGGCGTAAAGCCCAGGCGGACCCGGTCGCCCGGGGCGACCGCGGGCTTGCCGGCCGTGGATACGTTCAAGCGTTCCCCGCCCGCCAGCGCTTGCAGGTGCACCACGTAGCTGCGTCCTGCGAAGCGCACGTCCATGACCTGTGCCGGACCGGCCGCATCGGCGATAAGCTCGATGGCGAAGGGATCGATCGCGAGGTGGACGATGTCGCCGCTTTCCTCGGGCGGGGCAATGCCGGGGACCGGCCCGAACGGCGTCTGCAGCGCCGCTCCGTCCCAGTGGGCCTCGACCGGCTGCCGCCGGGCGAAAACCTCGGCCACGAAAGGATGGGCCGGGTGGGACCAGAGCTCCTCCGGGGTGCCGACCTGCACGATACGTCCTTCCACGATCACCGCGATCCGGTCCGCCAGGGCCAGCGCATCCTCGGGGTCATGGGTGACCAGCAGGGTCGTGGCGCGGGATGCCCGCAGGGTAGCCCGCGCCTCTTCCCGGAGGCGGCGCGCCAGCAAGGCGTCCACGCTCGCGAACGGCTCATCCATGAGCATGACCGCGGGTTGTGGCGCCAGGGCCCTTGCCAGGGCGACCCGTTGCTGTTGACCGCCGGAGAGGGTGTGGGGATAGCGCTTTTCCAGCCCCTGGAGACCGGCGGCTTCGAGCGCCTCCCGGACCCGTTCTTCCCGCTCTGCGGATGACAGCGCATCGAGCCCGAAGGCGACGTTGTCCGCCACGGTCAGGTGCGGAAACAGCGCATGCTGCTGAAACACCAGGCAGGTGGGGCGCTTTTCCGGCGCCGGGCAGGCCGTCGGAACCACCTTCATGCCCGGCAGGTCGATCGAGCCGGTTTGCAGGGGCTCCAGGCCCGCCGCGAGTTTCAGCAGCGTGCTCTTGCCGCTGCCGGAGGGCCCGAGCAGGGCGAGCACTTCCCCGGACCGGACCTCGAGATCCACGTCGTGAAGCACGGGCTGTCCGTCATAGGCGTGGCTGACTGCGCTGAACGTTATACTCACGTGACTCGTTCCTCGATTGCGAGACGCATTCTCCGCGCAAACCCTGGCCGCTTCAAACCTCGTGAACCGATTTTCCCATTCCGCCGGCCTCGCCACGGCGCTCATCACCCTGTTGATTGCCGTCCCGGTGATGCTGCCGATCGTGGCCGTGCTCTTCGCCGGGCTCATGCCCGCCGGGGAAGCCTGGGCGCACATCCGCGAAAACCTGTTGGCGGAATACGTCGCCAACACGGTGCTCCTCATGCTCGCGACGGGCCTTGGTGCCGGCCTGCTCGGTGTCGGGACCGCCTGGCTGACCAGCCGCTTTCGCTTTCCCGGCGACCGGTGGCTCGCGCCGGCCCTGGTGCTTCCCCTCGCCCTGCCTACCTACATCGCCGGCTACGTCTACGCGGACCTTCTCGAATACGCCGGCCCGGTCCAGAGCCAGCTCAGGGCACTGACCGGCTGGGGCCTCGATGACTACGTATTTCCCGAGATCCGCTCTCTCGGTGGGGCGGCAACGGTCATGGCGCTGGTGCTGTACCCCTACGTGTATCTGCTGGCCCGAGCGAACCTGGAGGCCCAGGCCGGCGCCCTGGCCGACGCGGCGCGGTCCCTCGGCGTGTCCGGGTGGCGCCTCTTTACCCGGATCACCCTTCCCTTGCTGCGTCCTGCACTCGCCGGGGGCCTGGCGCTGGTGCTCATGGAGACCGCCGCCGAGTTCGGCGTCGTGGAGCATTTCGGCGTCCCCACGCTCACGACGGGCGTCTTTCGAACCTGGCTGGCCATGGGAGAAAAGACCGCCGCGCTGAAACTCGCCGCCTGCCTGTTCCTCGTGGTCATGGTCCTGGTGCTCCTGGAACAGGCCACGCGCCGGGGGGAACGGTCGAACCTTTCCGCGCCCTCGGTCTCGCCCGCCCGCACGCCATTGACCGGATTGCGGGGCTGGGGGGCGTCGGCGCTCTGCGCCGTTCCGTTGGTCTTCGGGTTTGTCCTGCCCGTCGCCATACTCGCCGGCCACGCCCTGGGCACCGGCGACCCGCTGTTCGGGCGGCGGTTTCTCACCTACGTGACCAACTCCCTGACCGTTGCCGGTCTCGCGGCCCTGCTGTGCGTGATCGCCGCGGTGTGGCTCGCCTACGCGGAGCGTCTTCACCCTTCCCGCTGGCTCAGTATCGGCATTCGCACGGCGACGCTCGGTTACGCCCTGCCGGGACTGGTCCTGGCGATTGGCGCCCTGGCGCCGCTTTCGGCAACGGAGCAGGCCCTGGCCCGGTGGACCGGCGGCGCCACGGGACTGCTGTTGACCGGCACCATCTTCGGCCTGCTTTTCGTGTACGTGGCGCGCTTCCTGACCATCGCCTTCAATGCCGCCCGGGGCGGACTGGGACAGATCCACCCGGCGCTCGATGACGCGGCCCGCAGTCTGGGAGCGCGACCCCTCGGGGTGCTGCGGCGGGTCCACGTTCCGCTGCTGTCCGGAACCGTCGCCTACGCGGTCCTCCTGGTGTTCATCGACGTGATGAAGGAACTGCCGGCCACCCTCGTGATGCGCCCCTTTAATTTCGAGACCCTCGCTACACGGGTGTACCGGCTCGCTTCCGACGAGCGCCTGCCGGAAGCGTCGACGGCGGCGGTGCTGATCGTGCTGCTGAGCCTGGTACCGACCGTACTGCTCGCACGACAGGCACGCCGGCGCCCGTCCCGGGCCTGATTGGGTTCCGGCCTGGCAAACTCAGTGCGTACGACCCTGGCGTTCCTCGATCAGGGCTTCCAGGGTGGCCAGGTGCTCCGGATCACCCCGAAACCACCCCTGGGGAAAGGCCACGCCCCGGGACAGCATGGCGTCGAAAATCTCGGCCTGGTCATAGCGCTTGCTGCCCCACCCGGCGAGGTACTGGAGACGCAGGTCCCGATCCCGGTTGATTTGCGCACCGTCCAGCCAGTCGGCCAGGTCCGACGGCCGACCGGCGAAGGTGCCCAGCAGGTCCAGGCCGCCGTCGATGCCCACGCTTTCCAGCGACGCGCCGATCGACGCCGCGGCGTTCACGCGCTCGATCAGCCGGTCGACCGCCAGGGTTTCCCCGTCCGCCATGCCCACGAGCACCAGGTCGTAGCCGCGCTGGTCGACGGTGTTGGCGAAAATCGCGCTGTTGGGAAACGCGCTCATGAAGGTTGCGATCACGCTGCGCGCCGATTCTTCCGTGCTTTCATACAGCTGCCCCCAGGCAGTGACCACCCCACCGGCGCGCAGGCGGGACTTGGCGAGGCGCCAGAATTCTTCCGTGTAAAGCGCCGCGGAACCCCTGGTCCAGGGATCCAGCGGATCGGAGGTGATCCCGTCGAAGGTCCGGTCCGTGTGCTGGAGATAGTGCCGCCCGTCTTCCACGACCACCTGCACCCGCGGATCCCCGGTCACCGCGCCGTTCCAGTCGCGAAACCACCTGCCCGCCACGCGGGTGACGAGCGGTTCGATTTCCGCGATGGTGATGCGCTCCACGGCGGGGTCTGCGGCTAGGGCGCCCGCGGTGACGCCCGCACCCAGGCCGATGACCAGGAAGTCTTCCCGGCGCTCCGGCAACAGGGTCGTCAGGTGGCCGAGCATGCGTTGCAGCCGCATGTCCCGCGGATAGCTCGAGGCCTGGACCTTGCCCGAATTGTGGTAGGTCAATGCGCCGTTGGGTTCGCGGCTGACGGCCACGGAGGCGGTCACACCCTCTTCGGCATAGATGACATCCACGCCGCGGCCCCAGTCCGGCAGGTAATGACCGGCCGCAATCACCTGGGCGGGAATGGGGGGCACGATCCGCACCGCCAGGACGGAAACCGCGATCACGACGACCGCCGCCACCGCACGCCGACTCAGCCCGTTGCCGGCCAGGAGCAGTGCCAGCAGCGCTGAAAGCCCCGCCGCCGCCACCAGCAGCTGCTGCGTGGCGTCGCTGCCGAGGAGCGGGATGCCGAGCAGGGTCGCACCGAGGGCGCCCAGGATCGCACCGAGCGTGTTCAGGGCATAGAGACGGCCGACGGTGCGCCCGGTCGATGTCGCGCTCGCTTCGCGGGGCCCGGGCAGGGTCGCAAGCGCCAGGGGAAAGCTCGCACCCCAGAGCACGGTGGCCGGCAGGAGAGCCCAGGCCGCACGCACCGCGTCCGCCGGCAGGCGAAGTTCCTCGTTCACGGGCCAGTAAGGCAGCTGTTGCGTCACCGCAAACGCGGCCCAGGCGATGGCCAGTCCCAGCAGCGCCTGGCAGGCAGCCAGGGCCAGCGCCGGTCGGGCCAGGCGGCGCCCGAGCGTTGATCCGATCGTCGTCCCGATGCCCAGGCCGACGAGAAACACCGCCAGGATCAGCGCGAAGCCGTACACGGTCGCCCCAATGAACAGAGACAGGTGGCGGGTCCAGATCACCTGGCAGGCCAGCGCGGTGGCGCCGGATATCAGCACCACGGCACCCAGGGCGGCGGGGAAACGGACCGGAGTCTCGCCCGCGGTCTCGGATCTCTCCCTGAGTTCACCCTGCATCTCCCTGTCGGTCGCGACGTCCGGCAGCGCCCGCGCCAGGATCAGCGCCAGCCCGCCCACGGCCAGATTGATCAAGACGGCGACGGCGGTGGCGACGAAAGCATCAAAGAGAGGGAGCAGCAAGAAGCCCGCGAGTACGGCGCCCAGCGCCGCGCCGGCGATGTTTCCCCCGTAGAAGAGCCCAAGCCGGGCCATGCCCCGGCGGGATCGGCCGACCCAGCGGGCGATGATCGGCAGCGTCGCACCCATGGCCATCGTGGGCGGCAGCAAGAGGAGAGCCGCAAAGACGGCGCGCAGGGCGACGGCCGCCGCGCCGGGTTCGGCGAAGCCGGGGTAGAAGCGCGCCAGGGCGGGTATGGCGAAGGCGAGGATCAGCGCATACCCACCAATAAATCCTTCGAGGCCGGCGTAGACCCTGAGCGGATGTCGGGTCACGGCCAGCCAGCGGGGCAGGAGCCAGGCACCCAGCCCCATGCCGCCCAGGAAGGTGGCCAGCAGGATACCCAGGGAGATTGCGGACACGCCGATGATCAGCCCAAGCCACTGGAACCAGACCAGCTCGTAAATGAGCGCGGAGCAGCCGCTGCCGACGAACAGCAGCAAAAGACTGGCGGTGACGATGGCTTTGCTTGAGCGGATTGGCCCGGACCCTTCCGTTGTCGCCCGTTGACCGGGCCGGAGCATTCTAACCGGGGCTCGCCGTGGCTGGGGGAGCAAACGGGTGAATTCATTCTTCCGGAACACGAACCGTCTAAATGCGAATGATTGCTAATTGTATTATTCAATACGATTGATTATCATTTGCGAAATAGCGACTGCTGACCAGGAAATCATTCCCCATGACCCCATCCCACCGTGCCCTGTTCCCCACCCTGTGCCTGGCGCTGTCGGCTCCGGCCTTCGGAGACACGGAAACCGACGATGCGGAAGAGAACGGTCCCCTGGACCTCGGCCGGGTGACCGTGGAGGCCAGCAAGCGCCCTGCGGCCGTCGAGGACATCGCGGCCAGCGTCACGGTGATCGACGCGGAGCGCATCAGCCGGGAAATGGTCCAGAACATCGGCGACCTCGTGCGCTTCGAACCGGGAATCGACGTCGTAAACCAGGGCAGCCGCTTCGGCAGGGCCGGATTCAACATACGGGGTCTCGGCGGGAATCGGGTCCTGATCGAAGTCGATGGCGTCCCCACCTCCAACGCTTTTTCCATCGGCAGCTTTTCCAACGCCAGCCGTGATTTCGTGGACGTCGATGCCCTGAAGGCCGTGGAAATCGTTCGCGGTCCATCCTCCGCACTCTTTGGCTCCAATGCGATCGGCGGTGTCGTGAGCTTCGTGACCCGCGACCCGGTGGACTACCTGTTCGGAGAATCCAGCAACCTTCAGGCCACCGCGGCCTGGTACGGCGTGGATCGCGGGCTCCAGGGCAGCGCCACGGCGGCCGGCCTGGCCGGCGACTGGTCCGGCCTGCTTCGCGCCACCTATCGGGAAGGCGAGGAAATCCAGGACACGGGCGCCGATCCGCTGGAATCGGACTCCCTGAACGTCCTCGCGAAACTCGCCTGGGGAGAAGTCGGCGCCGGTGGCATCAAGCTCACGGTTGAAGATTTCGAGGCGGAGAACCGGGTCGACGTGCAGTCACTCCGGCGCGTTCAGGATTTCACCGGTTCCTTCGGCTTTCCCTACCTCATCGACACCAACTCGGTGCTGGCCGACGACACGCGCAGCCGCAGCCGGGTCGGCCTGGAACAGACCTGGACGGACGGCCTGGGATTCACCGACTTTCTGCGATGGCGCGCCTACTGGCAGGACAGCGAGACGACGCAGGACACGCGGGAGTCCCGGGAACTGCTGATCGGCGACGAGCGGTCGAACGAACTCATCACGCGCAGCTTCCGGTTCCAACAGGAGCAGTTGGGCATCGAGCTCAACGTTGGATCGACGTTTCAGACCGGCTCCGCCACGCACCGTCTCGCCTACGGCCTGGAGTGGGAGCGGGCGGAGACCAGCCAGCTTCGCGACGGCGCCCTCATCGATCCGCTCAGCGGTGAAATCCTGGGCAACCGGATCGGCCCGGACACCTATCCGGTCCGGGATTTCCCGGCGTCGGACACCGACAGCCTCGGCCTGTACCTCCAGGACGCCATCCGTATCGGCGCCTGGACCCTGGTGCCGGCCCTGCGCTGGGACCGCTTCGAGATCACTCCGCGACCCGATGCCATTTTCCTCGAGGACAACCCGGGAATCGTTCCCCAGGCCCTGGACGACAGCGAACTGTCGCCGAAACTCGGTGTGCTGCGTGACTTCGGCGAACGCTGGCAGGTGTTTCTGCAGTACTCGGAAGGGTTCCGCGCGCCACCGGTCAATGACGTGAACGTCGGGTTCACGAATTTCCAGTTCGGCTACACCGCGATCCCCAATCCGGACCTGAGGTCCGAGTCTTCCTGGGGCCTGGAAGCGGGTGTGCGGTACCAGGGCGCCAGGGCGAACTGGGAACTCACCGCCTTTCACTCCGAGTACGAGGACTTCATCGAGGCCCTGCAGGTCGTCGGTTTCGATCCGGTCAACAGACTACTCATCTTCCAGTCCGTCAACTTCACCGAGGTGGAGATCGCGGGCATCGAGGCCCGGGGCGAATGGTCTCCAGCGGCCTTTCCGGACGGTCTTTCGCTCCAGTTCGCGGGCTCCTGGGCCGAGGGGGACAACCTGCAATCGGGCCAGCCGCTCAACAGCGTGGCGCCCCCGAACGGCATTCTCGGCCTGGCCTTCGACAGCCCTTCCCTGACCTGGGGCGGCAGCGCGCAGTTGCGTGGCGCCCTCGAGCAGGACCGGGTCGACGAGAGCGCCGGCCCCCTGTTCGTGCCCGACGCTTACCTGCTGCTCGACCTGACAGCCTACTGGAAGCCCAGTCAAACCACCCGCCTGCGCGCCGGCCTCTTCAACGTGACCGACGAGGACTGGTGGAGCTGGCTGGACGTGGCCGGCCTGCCGGCCGACTCGCCCAACGTCGAGCGGTTGCGCCGGCCCGGCCGTAACTTCAGCGTGGCCTTTGACTGGTCTTTTCGCTGATTGACGAAGCAAAACCCATCATCCAGAACCGATGACCGACAACCCATGACCCCGTTCCATGGCCCGAACCACCCACTGACCTGAAGGACAACACCATGACCTACCGACACCTGTTCATCCTCGGCGCCTCGCTCGGCCTGGGCGCCTGCGCCACCGTCTCCGGCCCGACCACGGCCGTCGACGAGCCCGCGGCCCCGGCAGCGTCGAACACCGAAGCGTCGAACCCCGCTGCCCCTGCCCCGGTGGAGGCGCCGGCCTGGTCCACGACGTCCAACCCGCTGTTCGAGGACATCAGGCAGGCGCCCGAGGGCCCCGCCCGGGATCGCGCAGCCATCCTGGCCATGCAGGGCGAGTACCGGGTCAGCTTCGACTTCGAGGAAACCGTGGCCCTGGCCGCCGGCTACGAACGGCGCGAGCCCAAAACCAGCGGCGGTTACGAAACCGTCATCCTCGTGGAAAACGAGCCGGGCCACGTCGTGCTCCAGCACATCCTGGTGGCGCCCAACGGTTTCGTCACCAAGCACTGGCGGCAGGACTGGACCTACGAGGCGAAGCACCGTTTCGACTTCGTGGCCGACCAGACCTGGGCCGTGGAG
Organism: Lysobacterales bacterium; assembly: GCA_036351115.1. Lineage (GTDB taxonomy): Bacteria > Pseudomonadota > Gammaproteobacteria > Xanthomonadales > SZUA-36 > Marinihelvus. The sequence goes on from JAZBOL010000057.1 coordinate 114,409, forward strand.
GAAATCCCGGCGGAGGAACGGGCCGGGACCTGGACCCAGTGCGTCTACGAAGTATCCGACGCGCCGCGCTACTGCGGCACCGGACGCTGGAACCACCGCTACGGGGTTTCCACCTGGACCAGCGACCGCAGCTGGCGCCCCCTGCCCCGCCGCGAGTACACCCGGCGGACCGACTACAACGCCCTGAACGTCGAGAACCGCCACACGATCACGCCGGACGGATGGACCCACGAGCAGGACAACACGAAAGTCCTCCGCGACGGCCGCCGCACCGAAGCCACGCTGGTGCGTGAGCGCGGATTCAACGACTACCGCAACATCGAGGGCTACGACTTCTCACCGGCCTACGACTACTGGGACAAAACCTCCGCCTACTGGGCGCAGGTCCGGGATGCATGGTCCCGGCGGCTCGGTCCCGGGGACACGCTGGTGCTGAATACCACGGTGGATGGCATGGCGATTATTGGCGGCACCTTCGGCCAGGCGGATGCGGCGCCAGATACGCCGGCGCCCGAGCGGGCCAGCCAGATCGAGGAGCTGCTGAACACCTGGACCGAGGTCACGCAGGCCAACGCGTCTTACGCCACGGAATCCGCACCCTGACCGACACGAATCCGACGGGCAAGAAGGCCGGCGGGCGCCGTCAGTGATCGTGACGAAGCGCGTGGTACAGGGTCCGCTTGCCTGAACCGAGGACCAGACGGTCCTGGACGGCGAAATGCCGTTCCAGGGCCGCCTCGAACGGCGCGAGGTCGTAGTCGAGGTAGTCGTCGTCCTTGTTGCGCAGCAAGGTCTGAACCTTGTCGTCACTGCGGTCGACGAACTCGATGATCAGTTCCGGCGTCAGTTCCGCCAGCCAGGCCACGAAATCATCCAGCGGGACGTGGCCGGTGATGACCACGTGGTGAATGACCGCCAGGGCCAGTACCGCGTCCGGACGGGCCCGGCTCACCAGGTCCGTCCGCTCCTGCTGCTTCCAGCCCCAGTTGGGCGAAGGGTCCAGCACGTTCTGCAGCAGCGGCAGCACGTTGGTGGGACGGTCCGTTTCGAGAAACAGCCGGTCGAGGGACGGGTGGTCCACGTCCAGGGCCAGCACCTGGTCACAGTGCCGCGCGGCGATGCGGGAAAACTGGCCCTGGTTGCTGCCCATGTCCCACAGCAGGCTGCGGCGTCGCCCGGCCAGGCTTCGGTCCACGAATTCCGCCTTCTGATCGTGGTCCGCTTCCGTGTAGTTGTGGGTTTCGGCGTAATTCCCCCACTCCGTGCGGCCGTGGGACCAGGACAGGCCGCCGACCAGCTTTTTCAGCTTCCGGACATTCGCCAGGATCAATTCCTTGTTGAAGCCGGCCGCCTTCAGATCCGACTTGACCGTGCGTTCGGTGGCGCTGAAGCGCTGGTCCAGCTTGGATTGCAACCAGACGTGGCTGGCGACGCCTTTCCGGAAACGGTCGCGGAAGCCCAGCAGGCGGTTGGCCTGCTGCAGATCCACGCCGTCGATCCGGGCCCGGAGCAGTGGCTGGAAGTCCAGCCCCCTGTAACACTGGAGAAGCAGGGGAAACAGGAACAGCTCGCAAAACTGGCGGTAGCCGGCCCAGGGCTGGCCCGCCGTCAGCGGCTCGAAAGAGCCGAGGTCGATGAAGACCGGGCGTCCGTCCACGAACTGGATGTTGTACGGGGTCGCATCCTTGAGAATGAAATCCTCCGCCAGCGCATCCTCGAGCAGATCCAGCTGGAGCAGCGCAGCGGCTCGCAGCATGGAGGCGGTCCACTCATAGGGATAGGTAACAACCGGGACCCGGTCGTGCTCCAGGAAGCCGTCCCAGGCGTCGCGTTGCGCGTCATCCAGGGGGACTTCAGACGGTTCCAGCACCCGGGTGCCGACCAGCGTCCCCGCATCCCGGTGACGCGCATGGAAGGACGTGCGTTCCAGGGCGAGAAAGTTTTCCAGGGCGGACTGCCGCAGGCCTCGCACGACGCGGTCCCGGGTGACGTAGACGCGGCCCATACGGTCTCGAAAGGACCCACCCACGAAGGTGGCCTTGGCGTCACTCATGATGCTTGGCTGCTCGCTGGCGCGGGGCTGTCAGTCCGAGGAATCCCGGCTCAGGGGCTCGCTCTCCTCCGGGGAGGATCCGCCGAAAAACCCCTTGATGCGCTGCCAGTAGAGCTTCATGGCCACCGTGGCCGCAGCGACGCCGCCGAGGATGACCTGGAGAATCATGCTGCCCGTGCCCGGGTCGAGATAGGCGTGGGCGGGGGCTGCGCAAAGCAGCGTCAACAGCAGGGCGATGACGGTGATGGGGGTGGCTTTCATGGGCAATCCGTGTCGCGAAACGGTCTTAAAGCCGTCACGATCCTGTAATATTGAAGGCGGCAATCGTACCACGTTCCGGACGATTCCTGACCAAACACCCGGCAGCCTTGCGGCAGCGCCCTGCCCGGCATTCAGAAGGCCACAACCATGCGCAGCAAAGAAGCCTCCGTCGATCGCCCGGGATGGACCACGGCCGCCCTTGTCTGCCTCGCGTTCATTGCCGGCCCGTTCGGGGTCACGCCCCTGGTGTTGCACAGCGCCAACCAGCTGAATTTCAACGTCGGCCTGACCTGGGCCATGGTCGGCCCGGCCGGCCTCGCGCTCCTCGTCTTCGTGGTCCTTACGCCCCTGGCCCGCCTGAGCACCCGCTTCGCCGCCCTCGTCCTGGGCGCCGCCGTCATGTTCTGGGTGCAGGGTCACGTGCTGGTCTGGGACTACGGCGTGCTGGACGGTCGGGCCATCGACTGGGGCGATCGCGCCTGGCGCGGCGCACTGGACGGTGTGCTGTGGCTGGCGGTGATCCTGGGCGCCGCGGCGTTCGCGTCGCGGCTGCGCCCCTACCTGGCGACCCTGTCCCTGGCGTTGCTCGCCATCTACGCGGTGACCGCCATCGGCAGCCTGGCGACCCGGACGCCCGCCCCCGCGTTTCACCATTACACGCTGGATGAAACGCACCAGTTCGATTTCTCGAGTCAACAGAACGTAATCCTGGTCGTTCTCGACGCGTTCCAGTCCGACGTGTTCCAGGAGTTGCTCGACACCCGGTCTGACCTGTTCGACGCCTTCGACGGCTTCACCTTCTACCGCAATGCAAGCGCCGGCTTCGCCAAGACCTATGCCAGCATCCCGCTCATGTTCACCGGCGAGTGGTACGACAATTCTGAGCCGATCACGGCGTTCGTCGAACGCAGTTTTCTCGAGCATTCCGTTTCCACGGAACTGGTGAACTCCGGCTGGCGCGTGGACCTGTTTCCGGACATCCCCCGGGTCGTGCACCACGACGAGCGGGTGGCCAGCAACGTGGTGGCCCGCAACGACCCGGTGCTCGTGGCGGAGGACTCGGGCCGCCTCGCGGACCTGTCCCTGTTCCGGGTCTCCCCGCATTTCCTGAAGCGGTTCTGGTTGAACGATGACCAGTGGCGCCTGTCCGCCGCCTGGTCGTCCCGGGCCAGGGAGCACGCCAACCCGACGACGCTGCGCCAGGTGGACCATCCCAACGGCGCCGCCCGGTTCGCCCTTTCCGCGCTGGAATTCGGGCGGGTGGCCTGGGACGAGCCGGCCTTCAAGTTTTACCACCTGATGGTGCCCCACGAACCCTTTCTCCTGCGCGAGGATTTCAGCGTCGAGCGCTGGCCCGCGGGACGGGAAGGCTTTACCGGCCAGTCGGCGGCGACGGTTCGAGTGCTGGAATCGTTGATCCGCGCACTCGCGTCCCTGGGGATCGACGATCGAACCAGCCTCGTGGTGGTCGCGGATCACGGGGGCGGCGACTACAACGCCGGCGTTCGCCTGGGTGACGTCGTACCGGCGCCGGATCCGTCGGCCAGCCCCGCCATGTCGGAGCAATATCATGCCTCCGCCCTGCCCCTGGTCCTCGTTCGTCCCGCCGGCGCGACGGGACCACTGAGCATCTCGGACGACCCCGTTTCCATCGGCGACGTGGCCGCGACGCTCGCCCGGGAGGCCGGCCTGCCGGGCGCGCGCGCCAACGCCATCGGTGACGGGCGAGACCCGGGCGGGGCGAGCGCGGAACGCCGGTATTACTTTTACCGCCACCAGGGCTGGGAGGGGGACTACCTGCCGCCCATGGAAGAGTTCGTGGTGACCGGTCACAGCTGGGACATCGACGCCTGGGCGTCGACGGGACGCGTAATCGCCCCCGGCGGGGTCATCGAGCGCATCCAGGGCCTGTCGGCGGAAGAACGGGTCCGCTTCGATGGGCAGGGACTGGCCAGCACCTGGCTCCGCGAGGGCTGGAGCGGCGCCGAGCCTTCCGGCACCTGGTCCGCCGCTCCCCGGGCCAGCCTGCAGATCCCCCTGGACCTGCACTCCTCGGCGCCACCGCCGACTCACATTCATTTCTGGCTGACGCCGTTTCTTGCCGGGGGACAGCTGGAGGCGCAGCGCCTGAGGCTGTCGGAATTCACCGGCACGCCGACCGCTTCCGAAGCCACGGAACTCGCCAGCTGGTCCGTGCGTTCCCGGGGCTGCTTCAGCGCGGTGTTGCCCGCGGGCTGGCACGAGACCGGAGCGCTGAAGCTGCAGCTGGATCTGCCGGATGCCGCAGCGCCCAACGATTTCGGCCTCAGCGGCGACTTCCGGCTGCTGGGTGTCCGGCTCACGGCCATGGAAATCGGACCCGCGCGGACCGCCCCCCTGTCGACGGACCTGGGGCGCCTACCCGAGTCGCAACTCGAATGCGCGGTGCAGGGATCGGGCTGGGACCGGGAAGGCGAGAGTTTCGTTTCCACGAAGTCCCGGGCTCGCCTGCAGCTGACGTTGCCCGATACGATTCCGGAGGGAACTGCAGCCATCGAGGTCACCGCCGAGATACTGCCGTTCCTGGGTGAGGGCCGGATCGCAGCCCAGCGCGTGTCGGTGAGCGTCGCCGGGGAGGTCCTGGATGAGCGCACGGTGGCCGCGGCCGAATCCTGGACCCTGAGGGTGCCCCATGATCCCGGCAGGCGCCGGCTCGACCTGGAGTTCGAGTTTCCCGATGCCGCGACGCCGAAAAGCCTGGGCATGAACGTCGATGGCCGGGCCCTGGCCGTTCGGTTGAACCACCTGACCCTGGAGGCGCGCTGAGGCTTCGGCCCGCTTCGGCGGGATATTCGCTATAGTGATGCCGGCTGGTCGGAGACCCATTCCCGTTGAAGGCGACACCATCTATCGCAAAAACCCTGTCGGCATTGCTGCTGGTGACCGCCTGCGTTCATGCCGCGGAGGCGGCTGCATCGACCGATGCCGGGCCAAACGCCGTTCTCATCCGCGCCGAGGCCCTGTCTGAGCGTCGACTCCCTGACCGCATCGCCATCCCGGGCCGCGGATTCGCCACCGGCACTTCAGCGGCACTGGCCTGCATGGCTCACCATGCCTGGCGGGATGCGCTCGTCGTTTACCTGCCGGATACCCGTGACTGCATGCCGCTGCGGGGGCTGCTCGCCCTCGCCCCACATGATCAGACCCTGCCGCGCGCCGTTCGCCGGGCGCAGCTGGAGCAACGCCTCGCCGGCGAAGACATCCTGGTTTTCCGGGCGGAGCTCGCCGAGGACTCGGCCGGCGAGTCGCTGGTCGGCTACCCGGTCCTGACCCAGGCGATCGCCGCCGATCAGTGCTCCTGCCCCGATCCCGGTAACGCCACGCCGGTGCTGGCGGCGCCGACCGGCGCACCCCAACAGGTGGCGGAAGGCGCCGCGATCTCGACCATCGGTTTCAGCGCCACGGACAGTGACGGCGACACCCTGACCCCGAGCTTCTCGTTCCGCAAGGACACGGGCCTCAGTACACCGGGTCTGCCAGGCGGACTGGTGGCGAATTGCACGGGCAATGCGGGCACGCTGAGCTGCCCGGTCACCGGCACCGCGCCCGCGACCCTCGGCGAGTACGTCATTCGCCTGAGCGTGTCCGACGGCCTCGCATCCGCATCGAGGACCGCCACGCTGACCGTCACTTCGACTCGGCCTGCCGGTAGCCTCACCGTTTCGGCCATTTCGGGATCCACCACGGAGAGCGGTGGCCGGGCCAGTTTCACCGTGGTCCTGGACAATCCACCCACCCAGGACGTGTTTCTCTCCCTGTCGAGCAACGACCCCGGGGAGGGTACGGTCACGCCCACCAGCCTCACCTTCACGCCGGGCGACTGGAACGTGCCCCAACCGGTCACGGTCACCGGCGTCGACGACGACATCCAGGACGGGCCAGTGACCTTCCAGGTACTGACCTCCAATACCCAGAGCACCGATGGTCTCTGGGACGACGTGGCCGTGGACAATGTCGATGTCGTCAACCTGGACAATGAAGTGGTGACCCGCGTGGACCGGCCGGCAGGCGGACTGGCCGTACCGCTCGACTGCGGCGCCGGCGCCCTGCAGCGGAGGTTCGCGGTCGACGAGACCCGGGCGGTGTTCGATGTGAATGTCGGACTCAGCGTGGCTCATGGCCGGCGCGGTGACCTCGCGGCCACCCTGGAATCTCCCGACGGAACGGTGCGGAGCATCCTGCTCTCCGATGCCGGAGATTTGAACGCCGATTACGATGTCCTGTTCGACGGGGATGGCGGTGGAGCCACCAACAGTGGTGCAAACGATGATCTCGGCGCACCGATCCAGGACCGGCGGGTGCTCCAGGCGGCGCTCACGGACTACAAGGGTGAGATCCCGCTCGGAGACTGGGTCCTGACCCTGTGCGACGCGGCGCCGGGCATCGACGACGGTAACTACCTGGGCGCGTTCCTGGAAATCACGCCGCTGATCCCCAACGCCGCGGAATTCTGCAACGGCAACGTGGTGACCGGCGTCACCGCCAGTGAGAACGCGGCGTTCGAAGCCTGCGAAGTGCTGTCCGTCGGTCCGCTCACGGGAGAAGCGGATGCGGACATTTACCTGTCGAGCGGTTGGGAAATCCTCATCGAACCCGAGTTCGAGATCCAGCAAGGCGCCACGCTCCGGGCCACCACCAGCGGCCAGAGCCTCTGCCTCGTCAGCGCCGAACCCATGCCACGCGGCAGCCACTCCTGCGTGGATCAGATCTGTGAAGTGAACTCAGCCTGCTGCGATTCCGCCTTCAGCCAACAGTGCCTTGACCAGGTCCAGTCGATCTGCGGGCTCAGCTGCGACCCCAACCCCTGAAGCCATTCCCGATGACACGCCTCAGGCCCGGGTTGCGCCCCCCGTTCAGGCCCTGGCCCGGTCACCGAGCGGCAAGGTGTCGCGACGCACCCCCGTCGCGGCAAACAGGGCGTTTGCCAACGCCGGCCCCAGCGGCGGCGTACCCGGCTCGCCCACCCCCGTAGGGGCCGTATCGGACGCCACGATGTGGACCTCCACCGCCGGCATCTCGTTGATGCGGAGCGGGCGGTAGCGGTCGAAGTTGCCCTGCTCCACGCGTCCCCCGTCGAGGGTGATTTCCTCACGCAGCGCGGCCGAGAGTCCGTAGCCGATGGCGCCCTCCATCTGGGCGCGGATCACGTCCGGGTTGATCGCGATGCCGCAGTCCACGGCGCAAACCACGCGATCGACGGTGAACCGGTCCTGACCGTCCACGGAAACCTCGACCACCTCTGCCACGAAGGAGCCGAAGGACTCGTGCACAGCGATGCCCCGGCCCCTTCCCGACGGCAGCGGATCGCCCCAGCCCGCGCGCTCTGCTGCGGTCTCGAGCACCGCGAGGTGTCGCGGATGATTTTTCAGCAGCTTCCGGCGCAGCTCGAAGGGGTCCTGACCGGCAGCAGCGGCGAGTTCATCGATGAACGCCTCCACAACGAAGGCATTTTGCGTGTGACCCACGGAGCGCCACCAGAGCACGGGAACGCCGGTCTCCACCGGATGCCAGTCCACACGCACGTTGGGAATGTCGTAGGGCAGCTCCCGGGCGCCCTCCACGGCCGAGACATCCAGGCCGTCCTGGATCATGACTTCGAACGGGGTGTTCTCCAGGATGGACTGCACGGCGGTGCGGTGGCGCCAGGCCACGATAGCGCCGTTCTGGTCCAGGGCCGCCTCGAGGTCGTGCACGCTCATGGGCCGGTAATAACCGGCACGCATGTCGTCCTCCCGCGTCCACATGAGCTTGAGCGGCGCCTTCGCCTTCATGGCCCGGGCCACCATCACGGCCTCGGCCACGTAATCGCTGTTGGGGGCTGCGCGCCGGCCGAAACTGCCGCCCGCCCAGACCGTTTGCACCCGGACCTGTTCCGGCGCCAGGCCCGCAATCTGCGCCGCCACCTGCTGATCCACCGTGGGCAGCTGCGCGCCGGTCCAGATGTCGCATCGGTCACGCTCCAGGCGCACGACACAATCCATGGGTTCCATGGTCGCGTGCGCGAGGAAAGGAAAACGAAACCGCCGGCGCACGACCTGCTCGCCTTCCCTGAGGGCCTGGTCGACGTTCCCGTCGTCCCGGGCCGTGATGCTGTCATCGGCCAGCGCGGCTTCGAACGCAGCCCGGAGCGCCTCGCTACCCCGCCGTTCCGCCCCGTCCTCGTTCCACTCGACCACCAGGGCATCGCGCCCTTTCTTCGCCGCCCAGTAACCGTCCGCCACCACGGCGACGCCGCGGGAGATTTCCACCACCTCCCGCACGCCGGGTACGGCCAGGGCTTTCGTGGCGTCAAAGGAAGCCACCGTCGCACCAAAGCGCGGCGGGTGGGCGACGAGCGCCGTCAGCATGCCGGGCAGGGCCTGGTCGAGCGTGAACATGGCGCTGCCGTCGGTCTTCGACGGCGAGTCGAGCCGCGGCACGTGCGTGCCGATCAGCTTGAACTCACCGGGCGCCTTGAGCGCCGGATCGGCCGGCGGCGACACGGCGGAGGCCGCATCGGCGAGCGCTCCGAAAGCGGCCTGCCGGCCGCTGGGGCCGTGGCGCACGACGCCACCCGCGACCGTGAGCGTATGGGCCGGCACACCCCAGCGGGCAGCGGCCGCACCCACCAGCATGGCGCGGGCGGCGGCAGCGGCTTCCCGGAGTTGCTGCCAGGAGTTGGCGATCGAGGTCGAACCGCCCGTGGCCTGCACCGGGCCGAAGAAGAGGTTGTTGTATCGGCTCGCGTCCGCCGGCGCGAATTCCGCCCGCATCTGCGACCAGTCCGCATCCAGTTCCTCGGCGACGATCGTGGGCAGACCGGTCGTGACCCCCTGCCCCTTGTCGAGATGCTTGATCATCACCGTGACCGTGTTGTCGGATCCGATCCGGATAAAGGGGCCGAACTCGGTCAGCGAACCGGGATCGTCCATGGCCGCCTCGAGCAGGCGGGGACTGCCGACCAGGCTACCGACCATGAATCCGCCGCCGGCGAGGCCGATGACTTGCAGAAACCGCCGACGATCCGGCCGATCGAGCTCACCGGCGCCTGGCTCCGTCGCAACGTCATCGCTGATAAGGCGCTGCAGTAAACGTGGGTTCATTTCAGGCCTCCAGGGCGTCGGCGGCTTCGTGAATGGCGGCACGAATCCGGTGATAGGTGGCGCAGCGGCACAGGTTGCCCTGCATGGCCGCGTCGATGTCCGCGTCGCTTGGGCGGGAATTGCCGGCCAGCAGCGCGGTCGCGCTCATCATCTGGCCGGACTGGCAGTAGCCGCACTGGACCACGTCCAGGGAGCGCCAGGCGTCGCGGACGGCCTGCCCGGCCCGGGCCGACGCGCCGTCCGTTACGCCTTCCACGGTGGTGATCTCGCGACCCTCGGCCGCGGACGCCGGCAGCACGCAGGAGCGCATGGCCTGGCCGTCGACGTGCACGGTGCAGGCGCCGCACTGGGCGATGCCGCACCCGAACTTGGTGCCGGTCAATCCGAGATCTTCCCGGAGCACCCACAGCAACGGCTTGTCCGCCGGTGTATCGACCGTGTGGTTCTGACCGTTGACCTTCAGGGTTAGGGGCATGTGACTATCCTCTGGCTGGATGAGGTGAAGTTAGCAGACTGGCCGCAAAGGTTTCATTGCGTCTCAGCGGGTCTGTGCCGCCGGCGAACCCAGGGCCTCGCACAGGGCGATATTGTCCGGCACGACGCGCTCGATCGGAATCTGTCCCGGCGCCGCCAGGCCATCGAGCCGAAAAGTGACCATGCCCTGGTTGCAACCGGTGAAGTCGACGCGGAGCGTGCCCGCCGGCCGGCTTTCCGGTTCGGGCGAGGTCGCGTCGAAGCGTCCACCTTCCGTAACCGAGACCTCGAGGCTTGCACCGGTGGCGTCCACGGGACCGATGGCCGTGAACCAGCGATGGCCCGGTTCTCCGAGCACGGCCACCGCATCTGCCGGGCGTTCCGTGTCGTAGGTGAACCAGGACAGGAACAGGAGTTCCCGATCGGGAAACACGTTGATGAAAAAGCCCTGGCCGGCCGTATCCGGGTCGAACCAGGCATCGTTGAGGCCGGCATTCACGGAAAACGGCGGCTCGGAGACCGGCTCACCGTCGGACAGCCGGAACACGCCGCGCCCCGCCGCGGAAAGGTAAACCGATCCGTCCTCCCCGGCGCCAAAGGTGAGAATGCTGAACCCGCTGTTGTCCAGGACGTCCTGCCGCCAGTCGTCCGCCTCGCGCCGCAGGCCCCAGATCGTGCCCGTGCAGTAGTCTCCGAACAGGTAGCGCCCGTGCAGGTCGGGATAGGCGCTCCCGCGATAGACGACGCCGCCGGTGACGGAACAGCCCTGTCCGTGGTCATAGCCGCCGACCGGCAGAACCAGGTCCCGCGTGTCGCAACCGGACTGGAAGCATTCCTCGCCCTCCATGCGATTCCACCCGTAATTCTGGCCGCCGCCGTCCAGGGCGCCCTGCACGTTGATTTCTTCGAAGCGGTTCTGGCCCACATCGGCGATGTACAGATCGCCCAGGAGGGGATCGAAGGCCATCCGCCAGGGATTGCGCAAGCCGAGCGCCCAGATCTCGTCCCGGAGGGGCTCGCCGATGAAGGGGTTGTCCGGCGGGACGGCATAGGTGCCGTGCGCCGGATCGACATCGATGCGGATCAGCTTGCCCAGCAGCGACGTCGGGTTCTGGGCCAACCCATCCGGGTCGCCGGCGCCGCCGCCGTCGCCGATGCCGAGGTACAGGTAGCCATCCGTGCCAAACTGGATTTGCCCGCCATTGTGGTTCGACCGGGGCTGGGCCACGGTGAGGATAATCTCCTCGCTGGACGCGAGGGCCTGGTCCGGATCTGTTGAACGGCGGAACCGGGATAGAACCGTGTCCCCGTCAAGGTTCGTATACCAGGTGTAGAACGCCCCGGTGTGACGATAATCCGGCGGGAACGCGAGACTGAGCAAGCCCCGTTCGCCACCCGTGGCAACGCGGTCACGCAGGTCCAGGAAGGGCGCATCGAGCTCTTCGCCGTTCTCGATCACCCAGATTCGGCCGGCCTGTTCCACCAGGTACAGGCGACCGCTGCCGTCGCCGGCGTTGCGTATATCCACCACCGCCGGCCGGTCCGAGATCGGTTCGTACTGCAGGCTGACCGCGCCTGCCGGTCCGGGATAGAACAGAAGCCCGCACAGGAGAAAAGCCAGGGGAAGCGCCAGGAAAAACGGCGAGGACAGGCCGCGGTGCAGCAACCACCGCACAGCCTTCGGAGCCGGGCGCCGACCCGCAGGGTGCGTCCGCAAACGTGAGATCACGCGCATGCTTCCAGTGTAGTGCAGATCAGACGCCGTGCCAGAGCCGATCCAGGTCGAAATGCGCGCTGTCGACCACGCCCTGTGCCCGCAGCGCGTCGAAGGCACGGTGCAGGGCCTCCACGGGCGCTTCGAAATCGGTTTCCCATTGGACCGCACCGAGCCAGGACCGGGCTTGCTCCACCCGCAACCCGTAGGTCTCCGCAATTCGATCCGCGGCATCGGACTGGCGCTTGAAGCGCCGGCCCCGTTCCGCCACCCGCTCCAGCACGGCCCTCAGGAGCGGATCGGCACCGGGCAGAAGTTCGCGCCGGGCCGAAACCACGAAAGCGGGCCAGGGAACCTCCCGCACACCGAGGCGCCGAAACTCGCCGGCGTCCACCAGGGGCTGGGTCATGTGCTTCTCCCAGAGAAACAGGTCCGCCTCCCCCGCCGCCAGGGCGCGACGGGCGCCGTCCAGGTTTTCCACCACGACGAAACGCATATCGCCCGTGTTCCAGCCACGCGCCGCGGCATCGACGATGGCGATCAGGTGGGACCCGGAGCCGTAACGGCTGATGGCCACGCGCTGGTTCTCCAGCGCCGCCATGCTTTCCCAGGGACTCGCCGCCGCCACGTGCAGGCCCCAGGTCAGGGGTGAGCGAACGAACACCTTCACCAGGCGGTTTCGGTCGTGGGCCAGGACATCGGCCACGGCGCCCTCGGTCAAAACCAGGGCGAGGTCGAGCTCGCCCTCGCGCAGCGCCCGGGTCATCTCGCCGGTCCCCTCGGGCACCTCGCGGTAGTCCACCTCGACATCGAGACCGTCGAAGACACCGTTTTCCAGGGCGAGGCGCCAGGGGTAATTGAAGTGCTCCGGCACACCGCCGACGCGGAGAAGCTGGGTCATGAAAATTCATCCGGAATGGTCCAGTGCCGAGCATACCGTGTCCCGGTTCCGGGATGATGACCCCCCGGGGTATCTGACCGGCTATGATCTCCTCAACTGACGCCCGCCTTGCCGGACCTTGCCATGAAAGCCATTCTTCTGCTGGTCAGCCATGCGCTTATGCTGTTCATCGGACTCGCGCTCGGACTTTACCTGCTGCCCATACTCACCGCCCCGCCGTCACCGGACAGCGACCGGCTCGCCGCCATGGCGCAGGGCGCGGCGTACTCCGGTGAACTGACCCGGGAGCTGCGGGGCAGCGATTTTCTGCACTGGGGCGAAGGCACGCTGAGCGTCAGTCCCGCACGCATCGTCCACGAGGGCAAGCTGGCGCCGGGGCCGGATTACAGGCTGTACCTGCTGGAGGATTTCGTGGAACACGAGGACGAGTTTCTTCCGCTCAAAGACCGGGCGCGCCTGGTCGGCGATGTCAAATCCTTCGACGGCTTCATCCTCGACGTGCCGGCCGACGTGGACGTGGCGAAGTACACCACGGCCGTGGTGTGGTGCGAGGCTTTCGGGGAATTCATCACCGCGACGCGCTATCGCTGAACACCGGGGCCGACCCCCAGGGCAAAAAAAAGGGCGGCCTGCTCAGGCCGCCCTCGGGGTCAATGAAACGGTTCGGGCCGAAGCCCCCGCGTATCAGCTGAAGACGAACTCCCCGTCCGCGACGTCCACCCGAATCGTCGACCCGGGCTCGAAGTCCCCGGACAGGATCTTCTGGGCCAGCGGATTCTCCAGCCTTTGCTGAATGGCCCGCTTAAGCGGCCGGGCGCCGTAGACCGGGTCGAAGCCCGTGTTGCCCAGCAGCTCCATGGCCTGTTCCGACAACTCGATGTCGAGGTTCGCATCCTTCAGGCGACCCCGCAGCCGCTCGAGCTGGATGCCCGCGATCATCTTGATCTGTTCGCGATTCAGCGGGTGGAACACCACGATCTCGTCCACGCGGTTGATGAACTCGGGGCGGAAGTGCTGGCCCACGACCTCCATCACCGCCCCTTTCATGTCCTCGTAGGACTCGCCCGACATCTCCTGGATCCGGTCCGAACCCAGGTTCGAGGTCATGACCACCACCGTGTTGCGGAAGTCCACGGTGCGGCCCTGGCCGTCGGTCAGGCGCCCGTCATCCAGCACCTGCAGCAGGATGTTGAACACGTCCGGGTGCGCTTTTTCCACCTCGTCGAGAAGGATCACGCTGTAGGGGCGCCGGCGAACCGCCTCGGTCAGGTAGCCGCCTTCCTCGTAACCCACGTAGCCCGGGGGTGCGCCCACGAGCCGTGCCACGGAGTGCTTCTCCATGAACTCGGACATGTCGATGCGCACCATGGCGTCTTCCGTGTCGAACATGAACTCGGCCAGGGCCTTGCACAGCTCGGTCTTGCCCACGCCCGTGGGGCCCAGGAACAGGAAGGAGCCGATGGGCCGGTTGGGGTCGGACAGGCCGGCGCGGGAGCGGCGAATGGCGTCGGCCACGGCCGTCACGGCCTCGTCCTGGCCCACCACGCGTTCGTGCACCGTGTCCTCCATGCGCAGCAGCTTGTCGCGCTCGCCTTCGAGCATGCGGCTCACGGGAATACCGGTCCAGCGCGAAACCACCTCGGCGATCTCGTCTTCCGTCACCTCGTAGCGCAACAGCTGGAATTCCTGCTTGCCCTCGCCTTCCTCGGCCTGTTCCAGGGCCTTTTCCAGCTCGGGAATGCGGCCGTACTGGAGTTCGGACATGCGCGCCAGGTCCCCGGCGCGGTGCGCCGTTTCCAGTTCCGCGCGGGCCCGTTCCAGGTCCTCCTTGATGTGGGTGGCGCCCTGGACCGCGGCTTTCTCGGACTTCCAGATTTCCTCGAGGTCGGAAAACTCCCGCTCCATCTCGGCGATTTCCGCCTCGACTTCTTCCAGGCGCTTCAGCGAGGCCTCGTCGGACTCCTTCTTCAGCGCCTCCCGCTGGATTTTCTGCTGGATCAGGCGCCGCTCGAGGCGGTCCATGGCCTCCGGCTTGGAGTCGATTTCCATGCGGATGCGCGAGGCGGCTTCGTCCATGAGGTCGATGGCCTTGTCCGGCAGCTGGCGATCGGAGATGTACCGGTGCGACAGGGTCGCCGCCGCCACCAGGGCCGGGTCCGTGATGTCCACGCCGTGATGCACCTCGTAGCGTTCCTGCAGACCACGGAGAATGGCGATCGTGTCCTCCACGCTGGGCTCGTCCACGAGCACCTTCTGGAAGCGCCGTTCGAGGGCCGCGTCCTTCTCCACGTACTGGCGGTATTCGTCGAGGGTCGTGGCGCCGATGCAGTGCAGCTCGCCGCGCGCCAGGGCCGGCTTGAGCATGTTGCCCGCGTCCATGGAGCCCTCGGCCTTGCCCGCGCCCACCATGGTGTGAATCTCGTCGATGAACAGGATGACGTTGCCTTCCTGCTTGGCCAGGTCATTGAGTACCGCCTTGAGCCGCTCCTCGAACTCGCCGCGGAACTTGGCGCCGGCGATCAGCGCGCCCATGTCCAGGGACAGCACGCGCTTGCCCCGCAGGCTCTCGGGCACCTCGTGGTTCACGATGCGCTGGGCCAGGCCCTCGACGATGGCGGTCTTGCCCACGCCGGGCTCGCCGATGAGCACGGGGTTGTTCTTGGTGCGACGCTGGAGCACCTGGATGCAGCGGCGGATTTCCTCGTCACGACCGATCACCGGGTCGAGCTTGGTCTGCTCGGCCCGTTCCGTGAGGTCGATGGTGTATTTCTCGAGCGCCTGGCGCGACTCCTCGGCGTTCGGGTCCGTGACCTGTTCGCCGCCCCGGAGCTCGTCGATGGCGTGCTCGATGGCGTCACGGGTGGCGCCGTACTGCGTGAGCAGGTCCGCCAGGGGCCCTTTCAGGTCGAGCGCCGCGAGGGGGAACAGTTCGCTGGAGATGTACTGGTCACCGCGTTTCTGAGCGAGCTTGTCCATCACGTTCAGGATCTTGATCGTGTCGTTGGACAGGTTGACCTCACCGGTGGCGCCGGAAACCTTGGGAAAATTGTCGACGCGCTCGCCGAGCTGGGAGCGCAGGGCGTTGACCTTCACGCCGGCGCTCGTGAGCAGGTGGCGGATCGAGCCGCCGTCCTGGTCCATGAGCGCGAGCAACACGTGGGCAGGCTCGATCAGCTGGTGATCGAGACCCACGGCGAGGCTCTGCGCGTCCGCCAGCGCCAGCTGAAACTTGCTGGTGAATTTGTCCATTCTCATGTCGGTTTCCCTCAAATCGTGTTGGGGGCAAACTGCCCCGCGAATGCTGTAGATTTGTGGGCTTTCAGCCGGTCAATCAACGGCTTGGGGAGGATTTGTTGATTCCGGTCAAGTGAATGTCTACGCAGGACAACCCCAATCCCGGGCCCTTGGCGGAAGCGGAGGCGATCCGCCGTTAGACCTATAGTGAACAAAGGCTCGCAGCGTCCGTAACGCGGATCCGGGCCCCGAAATCCGGCCAGAGGAACCCACCACCATGCGCTGCAAGTCGCCCCGAACGCTCTCCCTAACCCTCTTCTCGCTAACCCTGACCCTGGCCCTGCCCGGTATCGCGGCCGATCGCATCACCCAGTGCGGCACCCTGCCGACGCCGACCGATGGCGCCTGCGACACCACGCCAGGCGAAGGCCGGCTGCTGCTTCGCGCCGACCTGCTGACGCCCGGTGAAGTCCTGGTCAACGGCGAGCTCCTCGTGGGCGATGACGGGCGTATCGCCTGTGTCGCCTGCGACTGCTCCGGCACACCCGGCTATGCCGAGGCCCGTACCCTCAGCTGTCCGGGCTCGGCCGTTTCCCCCGGACTGATCGAGGGCGATCAGTCGGCCCGCTTCGCGGACAATGCACCGCAGGATCACGGGGCGGAACGCTATGAGCATCGCCATGACTGGCGGCGCGGCCTGGGAGGGCACACGGAACTCAATGCATCCAGCGCCGGCGACCAGGTGCTCTGGGCCGAGTACCGGGCCCTGGTGGCGGGCACCACCAGCATGGTGGGCAGCGGTTCAGCGCCCGGCCTCGTGCGCAATCTCGACCGGGCCGAGGCCCTGGACGGCGTCGCGGAGCCACGCTGGCGACGTGACAGCTTTCCCCTGGGTGACGTAGGGGGTGACAGCCCGCCACCCTGCTCCAACTTCTTTATCGACACCCCGAACCCCGCCGAGCCACTGAACATGACCGTGGGCGAAGGGGTGGATCTGCGCGCCAGCAACGAACACGTGTGCCTGTCCGACGACAGTGGGGTGGCCGGCGGTGAAGATCTCATTCCCGGATCGACCATGAGCCAGGCCATCGGTCTGACCGGACAGCAGGTCCGCGAATCCGCCGCCAAGGGCGCCAGCGTCGCCTGGACGCCCCGCAATGACATTAGCCTCTACGGCGTAACGGCACCGGTCACCACCCTGCACTTCAACGACGTCCCGATCCTGCTCGGCACCCGCTGGGCAGCGACCGGTTCGATCAACCTGCTGCGCGAACTGGCCTGCGCGTCCGGGTTCAACCGGGACTATCTCGACAGCGCCTTCAGCGATCGGGACCTGTTCGACATGGTGACGATTAACGCGGCGCGGGCGGCCGGCATGGACGACGACATTGGCCAGCTAACGGTCGGAACGTTTGCCGACCTGGTGCTTTGGGACGCCCAGGGTGCCCAGGGGTACGGGGTCGTAACCGGCGCCACGGAGCAACAGGTGCTGCTCACGGTCAAGGGGGGCGACCCGCTCTACGGCGATGCGACGCTCATGGAGGCGCTCGGCAAGACGGACCCGGACTGCGAAGTGGTCACGGTCTGCGGGCAAACGCGTCGCATCTGCGCCGTCGGGGAAACGGGCGAATCGCTGCCGACCAGTTACCTTACGCCCCTGGCTGCCTGCGGCGTAGCGCCCCCGGGGGAACGCAGCTGCATCCCGGCCCGTCCAGCCCAACTTCCGACCCGCCCCCCCGCATTTTCCGGGGAACGAACGGCTCTCGATCTGGACGGCGATGGAATTGCCAATAGCCAGGACAACTGCCCGACCGTGTTCAACCCGGCGCTGGAAATCAGCGGATTCCAGCAGGAAGATTCCGATGGAGACGGCCGGGGCGACGCCTGTGACCCGAGGCCTGCCGCCTTGCTGGCGGCCGGCTTCGAGCCCGGCCAGACGATAGGCGGCACGCTGACGGGCCTGGGCGATGATCCGATTCACCTCGTGCTCAACGGCGGGATCCTGCTGGAACTTGCCAGCGACGGGCCCTACACGTTCCCGACGCCCCTGGAGCGTGGCGCACCCTACGACGTGGGCGTGGCGAGTCAGCCCGGCTCCCAGACCTGCGTAATCGAGAACGCCACGGGCGAGGTCGGGGACAGCGACGTCAACGACATCACCGTGGTCTGCGTGAACAGCCTCTAACGCTCAGGATCCACAGGGCACGGGCAAGGCGTCCGTCGACACCCGCCACAGGTTCGCATCCCCCGCGTCCGGGTCGCCACTCGGCCGGTCGCTGGTAAACCAGAGGCTCGCCCCGTCGGTGCCGAGGGCCGGGCCGCCCTCGCCGAAGGCGGTGTTGAGCTGCGCCAGCGGCGCCACCGGGCTCCAGCGACCATCCTCGCCACGACAAGCGAAGTACAGATCCGAATCCCGCCGGCCCCGGCCCTCGGCCCGGCCCTCGAGCAGGGCCGTTCGGCCGTCCGGGGTCAGGTAGAAGTAGCTCACGAAGGTCGGCGCCGAGGGATCCGGCAGTTCCGTGTCCAGGGCGACGGCCTCGAAGGCCGGGGGGTCGGCCCGGTAGTGCCGCCCTTCCCGGTACGGCGGCCGGAAGCTGTAGAACCAGAGCGTTCCGTCGCCGGTGACCACGGGGCCGAATTCATC
>JAZBOL010000058.1:0-37829 GCA_036351115.1 Lysobacterales bacterium
CCGGGCGACCGCCCGATTCCAAAGCGGGGAAACCCGCCGAGCCCGGGCGACCGCCCGGTCCCGCCGCGGGGGAAACCCGCCGAGCCCGCACGCACCGCCCCGATACCGCAGCCAGGGGAAGCCCAACGAGCCCGGCCGACCGCCTGGACCGGACGCTGCCGGTGGCCGGATCAGGCCGCCCTGAGGACCCGGATCGGCGGCGCCCCGATGACCTTCCGGGTGGCCAGCAACCCCGCGATGCCGACAAAGATCATGCCGGCGATCGGTCCGGCCAGGGTGATGGTGAGGTTGAAGCTGTAGTCCAGGTTGTAGATGCGCGTGGCCAGGAAATAGCTCGCCAGCGTGGCGCCGGCAGTGGCGAGGATCCCCGCCAGCAGGCCGATGGCAAGGAACTCGGTCGCGACGCCCGTCAGCACGCGGCGGCGCGAAGCGCCCATGGAACGCAGCATGGCGCTTTCGAACTCGCGCTCGTCGCGCGTCGCGTTGACCGCTGCCCAGAGAACAGCCAGTCCGGCGAGCAGGGTGAACAGGAACACGGCCTGAACGGCAAAGGCCGCCTTATCCATGACGTCTCGCACCTGGCCGAGAATCGCATCGAGGTCGATGACCGTGACGGAGGGAAACGCCCGCATCAGTTCGATGGTGGCGTCGTCTGCGCCTTCCGGCAGGTAGAGGCTGTTGATGTAGGTGCCTGGGTAGCCCTCGAGGGCCGCCGGTGAGAGCACCATGAAGAAATTCGGGCGGAAGGAGTCCCAGGCGACATCCCGGAAGCTCGACACGGTGACTTCGAGGGGTTCTCCGGCAATGTCGAAGCGCAGGCGGTCTCCCAGGGCCAGGCCCATTTCCCGGGCGAAGTCGTTTTCAACGGAGACCTCCATGGCATCGGAACCCGGCGCCCACCACGCTCCCTCGGTGAGGGTGGAGCTGCTGCCCGGTTCGTCCGCGAAGGTGAGGTTGGCGTCCCGGCGCGCCCAGCGCTCTCCCTGCGGGTCTTCGAAGGTCAGCTGGGTGACGTCCTCGTCGTTCAGGTGGGTCATGCGGGCGCGGATCATGGGCACGAACGGATCGACGTCCAGGTTGCGCTCGGCGAAGAATTCGGCAATGGGCTCTACTTCCTGCGGCTGGATGTTGATCAGGAAGCGATTCGGCGCGTCGTCCGGAAGGCTCGCCTGCCAGGTGTTCATGAGGTCGCTGCGCACCAGGGTGAGGACCAGCAGCACCATGATGCCGAGTCCGAAGGCGACCACCTGGACCACGCTTTCCCGGCCGCGGCGCGCCAGGTTCGCCAGGCCGAAGCGCCACGCCGCGCCGCCGGCGCCCCGGAAACCCTGCATGCCGCGCACCATGGCCCACCCCGCGGCGCCCAGCGCCAGGAACGTAACGGCCGTGCCCAGGGATACGGCGGAGACCAGGCCCGCGTCCCGGACGATCCATCCGAGCAGGGCCAGAACTGCCGCGATGGCGGCGATCAGGCCGGCGCCGTAGCGCAACGGCGGCGGGTCCACGTCGTTGCGCAGCACCCGCAGCGGCGGCGTGCGGCCCATCTGCATGAGGTCGGGCAGGGCGAAGCCGCCGAGAATGCACAGGCTCGTGACGAGGCCGAGACCCACCGGCGCCATGCCCGGCCAGGGGAGCGTGTCCCCGATGAAATCGCGCAGGAGAAACGCCAGCGCCTGCTGGCCTAGAAAGCCCAGGGCGGTACCCAGCACACCGCCGAGCACGGCAAGCACCAGCAGCTGCAGGGCATTGGTGCGATTGACGAAGGCCTGGGATGCGCCGAGGCATTTCATGAGCGCGACCCGATCCCGGTGGCGCTGGGAGTAGCGGCGCGCCGCCATGGCCACGGCGATGGCGGACAGCAGCACGCTGATCAGGGAAGCCAGGTTAAGAAACCGGCCGGCCCGGTCCATGGCCGACTTGATCTGGGGGCTCGTGTCCTCGATGTCCCGAAGCCGCTCGCCCGTCGCCAGGTCTCCCTCGATGGACTCGCGGAAGGAGGCGAGGTCGTTCCGGTTACCGGCGAACAGGACCCGGTGCGTGACGCGGCTGCCCGGCTGCACGAGGGCGCTGGCCTCGAGGTCCGCGTCATTGACCAGCAGGGAAGGCGCCAGATCCACGAAGGACCAGCCCTCGTCCGGACGAAAAGTCAGGACCTGTGAGACCCGCAGCTGCAGCCGTCCGAGTTCGAGCGTATCGCCCACGTCCGCGCCGAGGCGCGCCAGCAGGCTGGGGGCCGCCCAGACTTCGCCCGGCGCCGGGATTGCGGCGGTTTCCCGTTCAGGTGCGAGGAGGCGGTCAGCGATTTTCAGCGTGCCGCGCAGGGGGTAACCGTCCGTGACGGCGCGGACCGAGGCCAGGGCGCTGGCATCACCGACCAGCACCACGCTGGGCATGGAAGTCATGCGCGCCGTTTCCAGCGAGTTGTCCTCCGCCAGCGCGAGGTAGCGTTCATCGATCGGGCTGCCTGAGCGCAGTTGCAGGTCCGCAGCGAGCGAGGCAGAGGCCCGCTGATTGACGAGTTGCCCGATGCGGTCCGTGAGAAAGCCCACGGCGGTCAGGGCGGTGACGGCGACCACCAGCGCCGCCATCAGGACGATCAGTTCACCCGAGCGCCAGTCGCGTCCGAGCAGGCGCAGGGCGAGCCTCAGTGGGGCGGGGCGCGCGCTCACTTGGCTGCAGCCAGGCCCTTGGTCGGGGCGTTCGAGGCCTGGAACTCCGCGGTGCGCTCTTCCCGTTCGAGGCGGCCGGCTTCCATGTACAGGATCCGGTCGCAGCGCCGGGCCAGTTCCAGGTCGTGTGTGACCAGCACCAGGGTGGCGCCGCTTTCCTGGTTGAGCCGGAACAGCAGCTCGACGATGGCTTCACCGGTGCGCTGATCGAGGTTCCCGGTGGGTTCGTCGGCGAACAGCACCTTGGGATCGATGACGAAGGCCCGGGCGATGGCGACCCGCTGCTTTTCACCCCCGGAAAGCTGGCGGGGATAGTGACCGACTCGCGGTTCCAGTCCGACGGCTTCGAGGGCCGCCCGGGCAGCCCCGGTCGGGTCCGGGTGCCCGGCAAGTTCCAACGGCAACATGACGTTCTCGAGGGCGGTCAGGGAAGGTATCAGGTGGAACGACTGGAACACGAAACCGACGTGGTCGGCCCGGACGGCGGCGCGGCCATCTTCATCGAGGACGGAAAGGTCGTGCGCTTCGAGCAGGACACGGCCCTCGGTGGGAACATCGAGCCCGGCCAGCAGTCCCAGGAGCGTGGATTTCCCGGCGCCCGACACCCCGACGATGGCGATGGACTCCCCTGGCGCCACGTCGAAACTCACGTCGTCCAGGATGGTCAGCGAACCTTCAGGGCTGGTGACGCGCTTTACCAGGCGCTCGGCACGCAGTACGGTTGCCGCTCTCGCATCCGGCGCGCCCGACGGGTCCGACGCGGTCCCCGGGTCAGAGTTCGGCGCCGCGCCATCATTCAGAGAGGTTGTCATGTCGTTCGTCACCCGCTTGTTGTTCCCTATTGCTTGCGTCCTGTTGCTGGGGCTTTCAACTCCGCTCGTCGCCCAGGACAGTCAATCCGACGGCAGGCAAGAGCCACCGGCCCTGCTGGTCGTGGGTGACAGCCTGAGTGCGGCGTACAACATGCCCCTCGATGCAGCCTGGCCAAGGTTGCTGGAGGCGCGCCTTCGCGAAGCCGGGACACCGCACCGCGTGATCAACGCGAGCATTACCGGTGACACCACCCAGGGCGGCCGCACCCGGCTTCCCCGGCTGCTCGAACGTCACGAGCCGGCCTGGGTCATCATCGAGCTCGGCGGCAACGACGGCCTTCGGGGGTTCTCCCTGGATGTGACCCGGGACAACCTGGAGACCATGATCACCGCCAGCCAGGCGGCCGGTGCGCGTGTCGTGCTCACCGGTATCGTACTGCCGCCGAATTACGGCCAGGGCTACACCGAACGTTTCGAAGCCCTGTACGGCGACCTGGCGCAACAGTACGGCGTCCTGCTGGTGCCGTTCTTCATGGAGGGCGTCGCGCTCGTGGAGGGGATGATGCAGGCCGACGGCATTCATCCCAGCGAGGCGGCGCAACCGGTGTTGCTCGATAACGTCTGGCAGGTCCTCGAGCCCGCGCTGACAGCGTCGTCAGAGTAGGCATCGGCCGGTGAGGCTCCCGTGAACCATGCAGGGCGCCGAACACGGCGGAGCGCCTCCGGCCCTGGCCGGCTGATGAATGGGGGCGGCCTTTCACGACCCGTTGAAGGCTGCGGCGGCTACAATTTGCGGATAACAACAGCTCGACGCGACACCAAAACCATGAAACGACCTGTTTTCGCCCTGCTGCTATCACTGGGGATTTTCGCCTGCGCGCACGCCCAGGCGCCGGGCGGCACGCCTGTTGGCGTGGTCGTCGCCGAGGCGCAACGTGAATCCTTCCCCCTGTCCGTGGAAGCGCTGGGTAATGCCCGGGCGAACGAGGCGATCGAGATTCGCCCGGTGATTACGGCGACCCTGACCCGGATCCAGTTCGACGAGGGACAGTTCGTCGAGGCGGGCACGGTCCTGGCCGAGCTGGAAAACGTCGAACCCCTGTCCGCCCTGGCCGCGGCGCGGGCCAGCCTGGCCGAATCCGAAGCCCAGTTTCAGCGCCTGAGCCAGCTGTACAAGACCAACGTGGTCGCGCAGACGGAGCTGTCCGAGGTGACCGCGCGGCGCGAGGCCGACCTCGCAGCCGTGGCGGCGGCGGAGCAGCGCCTGGCGCACACGGTCATCACGGCGCCCTTCGATGGCCGCCTGGGTCTTCGCCGGGTGAGTGCCGGCAGCCTGGTGGGGCCGGATACGGTCATCACCACCCTGGATGACACGGACGCCATCAAGCTGGATTTCGACGTGCCGGAAGTCTTCCTGGCCCTGCTCGAACCGGGTCTCTCCGTCAGTGCCCGAAGCGCTGCCTATCCTGACCGGGTATTCACCGGTGCGGTGCAGTCCGTGGACACGCGCATCGACCCCGTGAGCCGCACCGTGACCGTTCGTGCGCTGCTGGACAACAATGACCGCCTGCTCCGGCCGGGCATGTTTCTCACCGTCAGCCTGCTGCGGGACGACCTGGACGCGCTGATGATTCCGGAGCAGGCCATCGTGCCGGAACGGAGCCAGCAGTTCGTCTGGCTCGTGGACGAGGCCAACCTGGCGCAGCTCCGGGAAGTGCAGACCGGTCGCCGCCGACCGGGCCAGGTGGAAATCCTCGGAGGACTGATGCCCGGCGACCGCGTCATCATCGAAGGCACCCAGAAGGCCCGTGCCGGTCAGCCCGTGACCCTGCTGGAGCCGACGTCGTGATCCTGTCGGAACACTCGGTCCGCCGGCCGGTCTTTGCTTCCGTCATCTCCCTGCTGCTGGTCATCCTGGGCCTGGCGGCGATGAGCAATCTGCCCGTCCGGCAGTACCCGGACGTCGATTCACCGGTGGTCTCCGTCGAAGTGAGCTACCGCGGGGCTTCCGCGGAGGTGGTGGAAACCAAGGTCACGCAAGTGCTCGAGGATGCGGTCTCCGGCATCGAGGGGGTGGAAAAGCTCGAGTCCACCAGCCGGGACGAGCGTGCGGATGTGCGCATCGAGTTCAGCCTGGACCGGGATATCGATGCGGCCGCCAACGACGTGCGGGACCGGGTGTCCCGGGTGGTGGACCAGTTGCCCACGGAAGCGGACGCGCCGGAAATCTCCAAGGCCGACAGCAACAGCGATTCGGTAATGTGGCTGAACCTGACCTCCGACCGTATGAGCGGGCTGGAGATCACGGATTTCGCCGACCGCTTCCTGGTGGATCGTTTCTCCACCGTGCAGGGCGTGGCGCGGGTGCGGATCTCCGGCGCACGGCGTTACGCCATGCGAATCTGGCTTGACCGCGAAGCACTGGCCGCCCGCGGCTTGACCGTATCAGACGTGGAAAGCGCCCTGCGCGCGGAAAATATCGAGCTGCCGGCCGGCCGCCTGGAATCGACCCAGCGGGAGTTCACCCTGCGGACGGACACGGGCTTCGTCACGGACGAGGATTTCCGGCGCCTGGTGATCGGCCGGGGCGCCGACGGACAGCTCGTGCGCCTCGCGGAAGTGGCGGAGGTGCGCGTCGGGGCCGAGAACGAACGCAGTATCGCCCGGGCGAACGGTATCCCGGCCGTTTCCCTGGGTGTCGAGCAGCTGTCCAAGGCGAACAGCGTGCTGGTATCCCGTGCCGTCCGCGAGGAGCTGGACAGGATTCAGGGCGACCTGCCCGAAGGCATGGTGCTGTCCGTCAACTACGACCGAACCGAATTCATCGAGGCCTCCATGAACGAGGTCTACAAGGCGCTCGGTGTCGCGCTGGCGCTGGTGCTGGTGGTGATCTACGTGTTCCTCGGTTCCTTTCGCGCCACCCTGATCCCGGCCATCGTCGTGCCCGTTTCGGTCATCGCGACCTTCATCGTCATGGGCGCCATGGGTTACACGATCAACATCCTGACCCTGCTGGGCCTGGTGCTGGCCATCGGCCTGGTGGTGGATGACGCGATCGTGGTGCTGGAAAACATCTACCGGCGCATCGAGGAAGGGCAGAAGCCGCTGCTGGCGGCGCTCGACGGATCCCGGGAGATCGGTTTCGCCGTGATTGCCACGACACTGGTGCTGGTCTCCGTGTTCGTGCCCCTGTCCTTCATCGAAGGCGAAATCGGGCGCCTGTTCCGGGAATTCGGCATCACCCTGGCCGCTGCGGTGATTTTTTCCAGCCTCGTGGCGCTCACGCTCACGCCCATGCTGTGCTCCAAGCTGCTCAAGGGACGCCAGTTGCGCCGGGGGCTGGCGCGGTCCGTGGATCAGTTTTTTCAAAAATTTACAGCGCTTTATCGCAGGTTTCTCGATCGGGTCTTGAATTATCCCTGGCTTGGCTTGCTCGCCGTGGTGCTGATCTCCGTGGCGGCAGTGGTGCTGTTGCGGATGCTGCCGTCGGAATACGCCCCCAGCGAAGACCGGGGGTCGATCTGGGTGGTGCTCCGGGCGCCGGAAGGTTCATCCCTCGAATACACCGATCGTTTCACGCGACAGATGGAGGGCATCCTGGCCAGGGAGGTGGGCGATGACGGCCCGGTGCTGCGCTACCTGACGAGGCTGCCCGGCGGCTGGGGCAGCGCCGAGGTCAACAGCTCACGCCTTATCGTGCTGCTCAAGCACTGGGATGACCGTGATGAGACAGACCGCGAAATCGCCGCGCGCATTAACGCCCAGCTGTCGGGTATTCCCGGCGCCCGGGCCTTTGGCCGTACGCCCCGGGCCCTCGGTGTACGTGGCGGGGGCACCCCCATCGAGCTGGTGCTGGGCGGACCGGATTACACCACCCTGCGCCAGTGGCGCGATGATCTGCTCGCGGCCATGGAGCAGATGCCGGAGCTTGTGGACCCGGACAGTGACTACCAGGAACGCAAGCCGCAGATGAACATCAGCGTGGACCGGGACCGCGCCGGCGCCCTGGGTGTTTCCCTCTCCGCCATCGGCCGCACCCTGGAGACCATGCTGGGCTCCCGCGTCGTGACCACCTACGTGGACCGGGGGCGCGAATACAACGTGGTGCTGCAGGGCCGGGATTCCGACCGCGCGAGCACGGAAGACCTGACCAACCTCTACGTCCGCTCGGAGACCACCGGCACCCTGATTCCCCTGTCCAACCTTGTTCAGATCGACGAGGTGGCCGGGCCCGGGGAGCTGAACCGTTTCGATCGCATGCGCGCCATCACCATGACGGCGGACCTCGCGCCCGGCGTGCGCCTCGGCGAGGCCATCGAGCGCCTGACCGAGGTTGCCGAGGAAACCCTGCCGCCCAGCGCGAGGATTGGTTGGGACGGGGAAAGCCAGGACTACCTGGAATCCGGTTCCTCCCTGGCCATCACCTTCGCCCTGGCGCTGGTCATCGTGTTCCTGGTGCTGGCGGCGCAGTTCGAAAGCTTCGTCAACCCGCTCATCATCCTGGTGACCGTGCCCCTGGCGCTCAGCGGCGCCCTGCTGGGGCTCTGGGCCCTGGGCGGCACCATCAACGTGTTCAGCGAGATCGGCGCGATCCTGCTTATCGGCCTGTCGGCCAAGAACGGCGTGCTCATCGTGGAGTTTGCGAACCAGCTGCGGGATCGCGGCATGGGGCTGCGCGAGTCGATCCTGGAAGCCTCGGCGGTGCGGCTGCGTCCGATCCTGATGACGAGCGCCTGCACCACCTTTGGCGCCATGCCGCTGCTGCTGGCTTCCGGCGCCGGCGCCGAGTCGCGCGAGCCGATCGGCATTGTCGTGGTGTTCGGCGTGACCCTGTCGGCCTTCCTGACCCTGGTCGCCGTGCCGTCGCTGTATTTGCTGTTCGCACGGAACACGCGTTCACCACAGCACGTGTCGCAGGTGATCGAAGCCCTGCGCTCGCGCGTTGCAGACGCCGGTTCATCGTGACGCCCAAGGCTCGGGCAAATTTTCACACCCCGTCACACCAGCAAGGAGATCTTCATGAAAAGCGGTTTGAACGCCCTGATTCTTGGCCTCGGATTCGGCGCTGTGCTGCTCTCGCCACCCGCCCAGGCGGACGCAAGCTACATCGAGCGGGTCGCCTTATCGTCCGTCGCCGACCACCGCTCCGCCGGCAACCGGGCGCGTAACGAGTACCGCCACCCGGCGCAGACACTGGGTTTCTTTGGTTTCGAAGCCGGCGACAGCGTGCTGGAGATCTGGCCCGGCGGGGGCTGGTACACGGAAATTCTCGCGCCGGCCATCCGGGGGCAGGGCACGTTCACCGTGGCCAACTGGGACCCGGAGGTCGAGGGGCAGCCCGACTACCGCTACGAGCTCCCCCGGCGTCTGCAGGCCAGGTTCGACGCCAATCCTGACATCTACGATGAAGTCAGGGTGGTGCACTTTTCTCCGCCGGAATCCGCCTCCCTGGGCGAAGAGAACAGCTATGACCTGGTGCTGACGTTCCGCAACACGCACGGCTGGGTCGGCGACGGCATCGCCGAGTCCATCTACGCGGAGTTTGCTCGCGTGCTCAAGCCCGGCGGTGTGCTCGGGGTCGTACAGCACCGGGCGGCGCCCGGCACGGATCCTTTGGAGACCGCGGCTTCGGGGTACGTGTCCGAGGAGGCGGTAAAGGCCATCGCCGCGGCCGTGGGGCTGGAATTTGCCGGTGCTTCCGAGGTAAATGCCAACCCGGCGGACGACCGGCAACACCCCGAGGGGGTCTGGACCCTGCCGCCCGGACTCAATGTCGGTGACGAGGACCGGGACCGTTACCTCGCCATCGGCGAATCCGACCGCATGACCCTGAAATTCGTGAAGCCCGGGGACTGAGGCGCGCGTCAGTCTTCCGTAACGGCGAACGGGCCGGCCTCGCCGGCCCGGTAGCGCCGCACCATTTCCTCGTAGGCCCGTTCCAGGTGTCGTGTCGTCCTCGCCGTATCGAACAGGGGGTGCCTGTGGCGCCCGTTCACCAGGTGAGCCCGCAGCGCTTGCCGCGCCGCGGGGTCGTTCCCCAGGCTCACCGCCTCGCTTCGGTAGGCCGCCCAGTCCCGGGTGATGAGCGCTTCCAGTCCGCAGGCCGCCAGCAGGCTCGCGCCCACCCGGGCCGCGAAGGTGTCACCGAGGCGGGTCAGTACCGGGCAGCCCATCCACAGCGCATCGGACGCCGTGGTGTGTGCGTTGTAGGGCCAGGTGTCCAGGAACAGGTCGGCGTGGTGGTAAAGGGAGAGATATTCCTCCAGGGGGCGTGACTTGCTGAAGACCAGCCTGGCCGGGTCGATGCCGGCCCGGGCCGCCCGGGACCGGAGTCGCGAGGCAACGTCCCCCTGGGACTCGCGCCCCAGGAGCCACAGGACGCTGTCCGGCACCTCGGCCAGGATGCCCAGCCACGCGGAAAAAACCGCCTCGTTCAGTTTCCAGGGATTGTTGAAGCAGCAGAACACGGTTCCGGTGTCCGGAAGCCCGTGGCGACCGCGTTCATCCCGCCGGGGCGGGCAGGGGCGTTCGCGGTCATTGACCTGGTAGCTTCCCGGCAACTGCACCAGGTGTTCGTCGTAGTCGGGCTGGTGCGCCGCGGGCGTCACCCAGGCGTCCCCGAGCAGGTAGTCGATCCAGGGGGCGCCGAGGCTGCCCGGATAACCCAGGTACTGCACCTGGATGGGTGCTGGCCGCCGGGCCATGAGCGCCGGCGATGCTTCCAGCGTGTGGCCCTTGAGATCGACCAGGATGTCGACGGCTTCATCCCGCAGGCGTTGAGCCGCCGCCTTCGGCGCCAGGCCCCGGATATCGATGAAGGTGTCGAAACCCGCCTCCAGGCGCCGCCGTATCGCGCTGTCTTCGTCCCGGCTGTTGGAAATTCCGAGGATCCGGAAGCGGGACCGGTCGTGGGCTTCGAAGAGCCCCGCGGCCAGGTACGCGGTGGGGTGGCGGTAGTAGTCCGCAGACAGGTAGCCCACGGTGATCCGGCGGTCGCGCAGCTCCAGGACGGGCGCCCGGTCGCGGCCCGCTTCTGGCCAACCCCCTTCCCAGCGTTGCGCCCAGCTCCGCGCACAGGCCAGCTGTTCAGTCCGCGTGCTGTTCTCGGCGAGCCAGGAGAAGGGTGTCAGCCCCTCCTGTCCCCGGCCTACGCCGTCCCGGAAGCGAGCCACCAGCCGGTCGATGCCGTCCCAGTCGCAGAGCCGGCGGCGGGTGAACAGGAGATTGGACAGGGCAGGGCCATGATCCGGGTCCAGCGCCAGGGCGGTATCGAACGCATCACGGGCCTTCTCGAGGCGACCGAGATCGAGCAGTACCGCTCCGCGCGTGGCGTGGAGGTTCGCATCGTCAGGGGCGAGTCGCCGGGCGCGGTCCAGGGTGACGAGCGCCCGCTCGGCATCGCCCAGGTTCCATTCACAGTCGGCGAGCAGCCCGAGGGCGGACGGGTTCTCCGGTCCCCTGTCCAGGCTGTCGGTCACCCGGGAGCGGGCCTCCGCGTACCGGCCCTGGCGAACCAGCACGGTCGCCAGGTTGAACGCCGGCAGGGGATCCGTCGGCGCGTGGCGCATCGCGGTCAGGTAAGCCGCCTCGGCGTCCTCGAGGTCGCCGCGAGCCTGCTGCACGTTGCCCAGGGCGATCCAGGCTGCCGCCAGCTCCGGCTCGAGGTCGAGGGCACGCTGCAGGTTTTCCATCGCGATGTCGTGGCGCCCAAGGCTCGCGTGCACCGTGGCCAGGTTGACCCAGGCATCCGGGATCCCCGGGCCGAGCTCCGCGGCCCGTTCGAGATGCGTCAGGGCGGTTTCCGCGGAACCCGATTGCTGGTACAGGGCGCCGAGCCACAGATGGCCATGAAAATTGTCCGGGTCCTCCCGGAGGATTTGGCGGTAGGCGCGGTGGGCGGCGGCCGGCTTGCCGGCCTGATGCAAAGCCAGGGCTTCGAGCACCGCGCTCCCGGGAGGTGGTGGCCTTTGCCCTGTGCCGGCGGGCTCGCTCACCGGGGCCGGTCCGCCGGTTCCGAAAAACACCGAATCGCGGTGACGAGGCCCGCACCCGGGTGCGGTCGCCGCAACCGGTTGGCAGAAGGGCGAGATGACCACATGCGCCGGATTCTAATGCATCGATGCCTGACCGGGGTCAAGGGCGCGATAATTGGTCGTTTCCTCGATCCCGGCGATGACTTAGCATCACCCTTTTCCACGACCGCCAGGGCCATGACTGCCAGCTCCATCCCGACCAACTCGGCCCTCCAGGGGGTCAGCTATGAAATCCGTGGCGATCTCGCGCTCCGGGCGCTCGAACTCGAGCGCCAGGGCTACGAGATCATCCAGCTGAACATCGGCAACGTGGGCCTGTTCGGCTACCGGGCGCCGGAGACCCTGCGCCTGGCCATGATCGAAAACCTGGGCCAGTCCGAGGCCTACGCCCACCAGAAGGGGATTTTTCCGGCCCGGGAGGCCGTGGTCATGCAGCAGCAGAACCGCGGCGTCCTGGACGTGAGCGCGGAGGACGTGTTCATCGGCAACGGGGTCAGCGAGCTGATCGAGCTGTGCCTGCGCGGCCTGCTCAACGCCGATGACGAGGTGCTGTTGCCCAGCCCGGACTATCCGCTCTGGAGCGCATCCGTGGTGCTCAACCGGGCGCGCCCCGTGTACTACGGTTGCCGTCCGGAGCGGGGCTACGAACCGGATCCGGAAGAAATCGAGTCTCTCGTCACGCCTCGCACCCGGGCCATCGTGCTCATCAATCCGAACAATCCGACCGGCGCGGTATACGGCGAGGAGACGCTGCGCGCCATCGCGGACATCGCCGAGCGTCATGGTCTGGTGGTGTTCAGTGACGAGATTTACGACCAGATGCTCTATGACGACGCCGAGCATGTCCCCATGGCGACTTTGGTGCACGACACGCTGTGCGTCACGCTCGGCGGGCTGTCGAAAGTCTACCGCGCCTGCGGCTACCGGGTCGGCTGGGCCGTGTTCAGCGGCGAGCGTTCCGGCGCCGGCGACTACCTGCACGCGGTGGAAATGCTGGCGTCCCTGCGCCTGTGCGCGAATGTCCCGGGCCAGTGGGCGGTGCAGACGGCCCTGGGAGGCTACCAGAGCATCCGGAAGCTGACCGCGCCCGGGGGGCGGCTCTTCCAGTCACGGCAGGCGATGATCGACGCGGTGGAGCGGAGCGACTACCTGGACCTGGTGCCGCCCCGGGGCGCCATGTACGGCTTCATCCGGGTCGACACGGGCCGGCTGCCCAAGTTCGACGACCAGGCCTTCGCCCTGGAGCTGTTGGAAAACCAGCACGTGCTGATCACGCCGGGCAGCAGCTTCAACGTGCCGTACCGCGACCATTTCCGCATCACCACGCTGCCCCGGCCGGAGCAGTACGCGACGATCTTTTCCCGGATCGAGAATCAGCTCGAAGCGATGGGTTAGCCGTCCACGCCGAGCCGCTGGTGCATGATCGGACTCGTGGTCGTGTACTGCAGATGCACCTTGCGTTCCGGATTGAGCTGGTGCTTGATCGCGAAGGCTGCCAGGGCCGCCTCGTGGAAGCCACTGAGGATCAGCTTCTTTTTACCCGGGTAGGTGTTGATGTCGCCCACGGCGTACACACCGGGCTCGGAGGTCTGGAACTTCTCCGTATCCACCGGCAACTGGCGCTTGTCGATTTCCAGGCCCCAGTCGGCGATGGGCCCGAGGTTCGGTGACAGGCCATAGAACACGTAGGCCGCGTCGGCGTGCAAATCCTGTTCCCCGCCGTCTTCGCCCTTGACGCGGACACCGCGGAACTCGCCGTTTTCCTCGAGGATGGCGCGCACCATACCCTGCTTTTCCTGCACCTTGCCGGCCTCCGCCAGCGCCTTCATCTGGTTGACGGAGGCGGGTGCGGCGCGGTACTCGGGCCGGCGGTGCACCAGCGTGATGCGCTTCGCCCGCTCCTGCAGTTCGATCACCCAGTCGAGGGCCGAGTCGCCGCCGCCCAGGATGAGAATGTCCTTGCCGTCCACGGCGGAAGGGTCCTTGACCCGGTAGTGCACGGCCGTGTTCTCGAAGGCCTCGGCGCCCTTGAGCCTGCGCGGCTGAAAGGCGCCCAGCCCGGCGGCGATGATGACCGCGGCGGTGTCGAACACGGTGCCCGTGGAAGTCTCCAGCGTGAACCGGCCGTCTTCCCGGCGCTCAAAGGCCGTTACGGTCTGGCCCAGGTGAAATTCGGGCTCGAAGGGTTTGATCTGCTCCATGAGGCGGTCGATCAATTCCTGGGCGCCCACCACGGGAAGGGCGGGGATGTCGTAAATGGGCTTGTCCGGGTACAGCTCGGAGCACTGGCCGCCGACCTGCGGCAGGGCGTCAATCACGTGGGCGCGGATGTCGAGCAGGCCCAGTTCGAAAACCTGGAAGAGGCCACAGGGGCCAGCCCCGATGATCACGGCGTCGGTTTGAATCGGCATGTCAGTCCTTGCTTGGCAGGCGGGCGGGTTCAGGCGCCCCGGTTTTAGGCTTACGGCTGTTCTGCTAACTTGGGATGATGCAGCAGAATTCAAGCGTGGGCGAGGGCAGGGAAGGCGATCGGGCGGTCACGCTGGAGGCGTCCTGGCTGGAGCGCCTCGCCCCGGAATTCCGGGAGCCGTACATGCAGGACCTCCGCGCGTTCCTGCTCGAGCGCAAGCGCAGCGGCGCCAGGATATTTCCCCCGGGGCGATTGATCTTCAACGCACTGGACAGCACCCCCTTCGACCGGGTGCGCGTGGTCATTCTCGGTCAGGATCCCTATCACGGCCCGCGCCAGGCTCATGGGCTGTGCTTTTCCGTGATGCCGGGGGTCAATCCGCCCCCGTCCCTGGTGAACGTTTTCAAGGAGCTGGAGAGCGATCTCGGTCAGGCCCCGCCGCCGCACGGCTATCTCCAGCCCTGGGCGGAACGGGGGGTGCTCCTGCTCAACGCGGTGCTCACCGTGGAGGAGGGCCAGGCGGGAGCGCACCAGGGCAAGGGGTGGGAAACCTTCACGGACCAGGTCGTGCGTCTGCTCAACGCGGAACGTGACGGCCTCGTGTTCATGCTCTGGGGTGGGTACGCCCTGAAAAAGGGGGCGGTCATCGATCGCCGGCGCCACTGTGTCCTGACAGCGCCACACCCGTCGCCCCTGTCGGCGCACCGGGGCTTTTTCGGCTGCCGGCATTTTTCCCAGGCCAATGCCTATCTCGAAGAACGGGGCGAAGCACCACTGGACTGGAGCCTGCCCGACAACCCCTGAGCCGCGTCAGCGCAGAAAGATCAGCCAGCCCAGGCGGGCCCACATCATGAGCAGGGTGATGGCACTCAGCAGGTAGAAAAAGAACCGGTGCATGACGGCGTTGTAGGTCAGGTGAACGATGGCGTGGAAAAACCGCAGGGTGACGAAGGTCCAGGCCAGGGTCGCCAGCAGCGGGTCGCGCAGCAACAGGGTGATCGCGAGCAGCACGGCGACGAAAAACAGCACCGGCAACTCGAACTGGTTCTGGAAATTGTCCGACGCGGCGGCCGAATCCTGCAGCGCTTCGCTCATCTGCGATCGCGTGGGCACCGCTTCCGGGTGAATGTGCCGGCGTTTGAACTCCCGGACACGGCGGGCGAACAGCACGAAAAGCACACAAAAGCTCAGGGCAACCTGGAGTAGCAGCGGGTAGAGCAGGGCGTTGTAGAACATCGTGTCCGTTCTCTCGTCTTGGTTGTTCCGGTCCGGTCCGACGTGATGCCCGGTATCGGGTGCGGTTCCGGGCGGCAGGATTTTAGCAAAGCCTGCCTGTCAGGCGTCGATGCCGCTGGGTTCGACGAAACCGGTGTCGAAAGCCCGGGCGGCGACCGCCTCGAGCGCCGCTCCGTCCAGGCGCAAGCGGGTCCATTCGCTGAGTTCGCGCGCCCCCAGTGTCCGGTAGAACGCCAGCGAGGGCTCGTTCCAGTCCAGGCAGGACCAGTCCAGGCGGCACTGACCCGTTTCCACGGCCTGGTGTGCCAGGGCTGTGAGCAGGGCTTTGCCGATACCCCGCCCGCGAAAGGCCGGGCGCACGTACAGGTCTTCGAGGTAATAGCCGGAGCGCGCCAGGAACGTGGAATACATGCCGTGGTACAGGGCGAATCCGGCAGGCTCGCCGCCCCATTCGGCCATGATCACCGCGGCGTCCGGATCGTCTCCAAAGAGCGTGTCCCGCACCTCGGTCTCCGTGGCCGTGACCTCGTGAAGGAGCTTTTCGTAGTCCGCCAGCTCGCGGATGAAGGCGAGAATGGTGGCTGCGTCGCGCGGTTCCGCGGGTCGCAGTTGCAGGTGGGTTTTCAGTTCATCGGGTTGCGTCATCGGGATGGGGCGTCGGCCGGGCGCCCCAGTATAAGCGCCCGGCTCCTGTCGCCCATGTCGGCATTGCCGATGGCCGCAATGCGGCAAAGGCTTTCCGGCGGCGCAGCCGCGTCAGGCGTAGTAGCGCCGGTCCCGCCACGGACGCTCGTAGGGCGGCTTGTACAGGGCGGCGTCGATGATGGACCAGAGGTGGATGATCCAGCCCAGCAGGATCAGCCAGAGCAGGGCGGTCATGACGAACATGAATCCGGCCAGCAGCCAGCGTCCCTGGAGCAGCTGC
The DNA here is from genome assembly GCA_036351115.1 of Lysobacterales bacterium. Lineage (GTDB taxonomy): Bacteria > Pseudomonadota > Gammaproteobacteria > Xanthomonadales > SZUA-36 > Marinihelvus. Next base: position 16,086 of record JAZBOL010000058.1, read on the forward strand.
CCCAGCCCGGGAATGAAAAAGCTGGCCAGGGCGGCCAGTACGTTGCCGCAGGATCCTTGTCCCATGTTCGATGCTCCTTGGAATTGGTGTGACTCAGGAAAATATATGCAGGTAGCGTGCCAAGGCGGTCCCACGGCCATAAACCGGCGCCTCACGGCCCTTTCGCCGGGCACGAACGGTCTCGGCAGTGGTGAATTTCGCTAATTGTTCCGCCAGGAGAACGCGGTCATGCCGTCAAAGGCATTGTCGCTGAGCACCAGCACGGGCCACCCCACGTATAATCACGGTCCGTTTCGATTCCGTGCCGCCATGTCCGTATCCTTCGACGCCATCGACGCCTGCTTGCGTGAACCGGATGCACACGCCAAGTGCCATGCCGTGGCCGCCCTCTGGGCGGACGTCCAGGCCCAGGGGCTGGCTTCGCCCCCGGCCGAGCCGGCGCCCGCCATCGGCGTTCCGGGGCGGCCGGACCGGCCCGTGCTGGTTCCACCGCAGCAGGTGCCCCGGCGGCGTCTTGGCAGCGATGCGGGAAGGGCGGCCCTGGTGCACGCCATCGCGCACATCGAGTTCAACGCCATCAATCTGGCTCTGGACGCGGCCTGGCGTTTTCGGGACCGGCCAGACGCGTTTTACTCGGACTGGCTATCGGTCGCCGCGGACGAGGCGCGCCACTTCCAACTGCTCGCCACGCGCCTCGATGAGCTCGGGCATGTCTACGGTGATTTCCCCGCCCACGACGGACTCTGGGATATGGCGATGAAAACAGCCCACTCCTGCCTCGAACGCATGGCCCTGGTGCCTCGGGTGCTCGAGGCCCGCGGCCTGGACGTGACCCCGGGCATGATCGAACGACTGCGCCAGGCCGGTGACGAGCGGACCATCGCGGCCCTGGAGGTCATTCTTGCCGAGGAAGTGCGTCACGTGGAGATCGGCACACGCTGGTTTCACGCCTGCTGCGCGGAGGCCGGCGTGGACCCGGACGAAACCTTCCTGCGCCTGCTGGATACGCGCTTCGACGGTCGCCTGAAGGGACCCTTCAACGTGTCTGCGCGCACCGAGGCGGGATTTTCGAAGCGCGAGCTGCACGCCATCGGCGCGGCCTGAGGTGGGTGACGGCGGCCCGCCCGGGGCTCCGGTGTTCAAAGGCCCGGAGTGCCCGGAGTTGAAGAACCAGGATTTCAAGGACCGCGATTTTAAGGACCACTTTTCGGGCCATGCGGAAGACTATGCCCGCTACCGGCCCGGCTATCCCCCATGCCTGTTCGACTGGCTGGCAGGCCAGGCCCCCGCCGGGAATCTCGCCTGGGACGTGGGAACGGGCAACGGCCAGGTCGCCCGGGTCCTGGCCCGCCACCTGGCGCGAGTCCATGCCACGGATGCAAGTCCGCAGCAGCTGGCCCGGGCCGAGGGCCCTGCGAACGTCCGGTTCGTGGTGGAGCCTGCGGAACGCTGTTCCCTGGCCATCGGCGAGGTCGACCTGGTCACGGTGGGGCAGGCCCTGCACTGGTTCGACCTCGAGCGCTTTTATCCGGAGGTTCAGCGCGTCCTGAAGCCGGGCGGCCTGTTCGCCGCCTGGACCTACCAGCTCAACGAGATCACGCCCGACGTGGACGGGATCGTGGACGCGTTCTACGAGAACGTGGTCGGACCCTACTGGCCACCGGAACGGGTCCACGTCGAGCAGGGCTACGAAGACCTCCCGTTCCCCTTCACGGAACTCGATGCGCCGGCTTTCTCCCTGGAGACGCGCTGGACCCTCGAGGAATACCTTGGTTACATCGGCACCTGGTCGGCCCTGCGGCGCTACCGGGCTCAGGTGGGCGAGGATCCGCTTCCGGACTTGCGGAAGCGTCTGGAGAGCGTCTGGGGCGAGGCTGAGGCAGTGCAGGCGGTGCGGTGGCCGCTGGCGCTGCGCGTGGGGCGAAAGTCGTGAGCCGTCACGCCCGGGAAGTAGGGCTTCAGCCGTAGGGAAGGGCGTCCAGCCGCAGGCCTTCGGCTGATAGGGTCAGGACGCTGCCCTGGTCGTACCAGTCGCCGAGCACGATGCGCTGGTGGCCCCCGGCTTCGTGCACGGCCGGGCGGTGGGTGTGGCCATGGATCATGTGGCGCACGCCGTGGCGCGCCAGGGCGTCCTGCACCGCACCGGCGTTCACGTCCATGATGTCCATGCTGACACCGGCCTGGTGCTCTGCGCTCATCTCCCGGGCTTTGAGGGCCGCTTCGACGCGTTCCTGCGGCGTTTTCCTGAGGAATTCGGCCTGCCACTCCGGGTTTCGCAACATGGTCCGGACCTGCTGGTACTCCACGTCGTCGGTGCACAGCGTATCGCCGTGCAGCAGCAGGGTCGGCGCGCCGTAAAGGTCCACGACGTGCTCTTCCGGGAGCAGGCGCATGCCGGCGGCCTCGGCGTAGCGTTCGCCGAGCAGAAAATCCCGATTGCCGTGGGCGAAGGCGATGGGCACGCCGCTGTCCGCCACGGCCTTCAGGGCGGGGGCGACGGCCTGTCCCACGGGCGTGGGGGCGTCATCGCCGAGCCAGTACTCGAACAGGTCACCGAGGATATACAGGGCGTCCGCTTCAGCGGCTTCCCGCTCCAGAAAGGCGAGGAACGATGCCGTCGCGTCCGGACGACGGTCGTCGAGGTGCAGATCGCTGATGAAGAGCGTGGCCACCGGGGTTGCTGCGTGGATTGCTTCAGTCCGGGCTCAGAGGACGTCCACGCCTTCGATCACGACCGGCTCGAGGGGAAAGTCCCGTTCGTCGGTGCGCACGAAGCGGATCTTGTCCACCACGTTCATACCATCCACCACGTGGCCGAACACGGTGTAGCCCCAGGCGCGGGAATCGGTCTTTCCCGTGTGGTCGAGTGGCGGGTTGGCTTCCACGTTGATGAAAAACTGGGCCGTGGCGGAGTCCGGGTCGTTGGTGCGCGCCATGGCGATGGTGCCCCGCAGGTTCTTCAGGCCGTTGTCGGCTTCGTTGGGGATCGGCTCCCGGGTGGGCAGGGGGCGGTAATCCGTGTCCAGGCCACCCCCCTGGATCATGAAGGAGCTGATGACCCGGTGGAACGTCGTGCCCTCGTAGAAGCCGTCGCGGGCGTACTGGAGGAAGTTCTCCACCGTCTGCGGCGCCTGGGACGGGTAGAGCTCCACGGTGATGTCGCCCATGGAGGTGCGAATCAGGGCGCGGGGTTTGTCGGCGCCCTGGGCGAAGGCCTGGGTCGCAAAACTGGCGGCGACCAGCAGGGCGGTGGCGAGCAGGGCGCGCAGGCGAACAGGGGAACGGTTTTTCATGGGATCGGAATCCTGGGTCGTCGAAACAGGCGCCACATGATACCCGGATCGCCACGCGGCGTCCCGGTCCGAAGGACGCCGCCGCCGGCAGCTTTCCGGTCGACGGGAAGGGCGGATCCGGTTGCTCGCCAGGCAGGTGCGAAAGGGGTGTGTGTGGTACAATTCCGGGCTTGGATTGACCCGCGACACCGCTGTTTCCGTAGCCGGTGTCACAGCGAGAAAAAGCAATCCAGAACAACAAGATAGGTACCGTCAAAGCCGGCATCATAGCCGGCGCTGAAGCCAGAGCCTAAACGACAAGCCAGACAAAGCCCGGAGAAGCCCCACCCATGGCTGAACTTGCCAAGGAAATCCTGCAGGTCAACCTCGAAGACGAGATGCGCCAGTCCTACCTCGATTACGCCATGAGCGTGATCGTCGGACGCGCCCTCCCGGACGTCCGGGACGGTCTCAAACCGGTCCATCGCCGTGTGCTCTACGCCATGAGCGAATTGAACAACGACTGGAACAAGCCCTACAAGAAATCGGCCCGCGTCGTCGGTGATGTCATCGGTAAGTACCACCCGCACGGCGACAGCGCCGTGTACGACACCATCGTGCGCATGGCGCAGCCCTTTGCCATGCGCTACATGCTGGTAGACGGGCAGGGCAACTTCGGCTCTGTGGATGGTGACGCCCCGGCCGCCATGCGATACACCGAGGTGCGCATGGCGCGCCTCGCCCACGAGATCCTCGCGGACATCGACCGCGAGACGGTCGATTTCGGCCCCAACTACGACGAAACGGAGAGCGAACCGCTGGTCATGCCGACCCGCGTGCCGAACCTGCTCGTCAACGGTTCCGCCGGTATCGCCGTCGGCATGGCCACCAACATTCCGCCGCACAATCTCAACGAAGTGGTGGCGGCGACCATCGCCCTGATCGAGAACCCGGAGCTCGACATCGACGGCATCATGGAATACCTGCCGGGCCCCGACTTTCCCACCGCCGGGCTGATCAACGGCGCCAAGGGCATCCACGAGGCCTACCACACGGGTCGGGGGCGGATTTACCTGCGCGCACGCACCCACGTGGAAGAGGACGAGGCCCGCGGCAAGAGCAGCATCATCTGCACCGAGCTGCCCTACCAGGTCAACAAGGCCCGCCTGCTCGAAAAGATCGCCGAGCTGGTCAAGGAAAAGAAGATCGAGGGCATCACCGAGCTGCGTGACGAGTCCGACAAGGACGGCATGCGCGTGGTGATCGAACTGCGCCGAGGCGAAGTGCCCGAGGTGATCCTGAACAACCTCTACAAGCAGACCGCGATGCAGAACGTGTTCGGCATCAACATGGTGGCGCTGGTCAACGGCCAGCCGCGGCTGCTGAACATCAAGGAGGTGCTGGAGGCCTTCATCCGCCACCGCCGCGAGGTGGTGACCCGCCGCACGCTGTTCGACCTCCGCAAGGCGCGGGACCGGGCCCACGTGCTGGAAGGCCTGACGGTCGCCCTGGCCAACCTCGACGAGATGATCGAGCTGATCAAGGCCTCCCCGACGCCGGCGGACGCCCGCGAGGCCCTGGTGGCCAAGCGCTGGGATCCGGGCCTGGTGGCCGCCATGCTCAAGCAGGGCGGCGCCGAAATGTCGCGACCCGAGGACCTGGAAGCCCGCTACGGCCTGCAGGACGACGGCTACCAGCTCACGGATATTCAGGCCCAGGAAATCCTGAACATGCGCCTTCACCGCCTCACGGGGCTCGAGCAGGAAAAGCTCACGAAGGAGTACGAGGACATTCTCGAGACGGTGCGGGCGTTGTTGCGCATTCTTAGCGATCCGGAGCGCCTCATGGAGGTGATTCGCGAGGAGTTGGAAGAAATCCTCGAGCGCTTCGGCGACAAACGCCGCACGGAGATCATCGAACAGCGCCTGGACCTGAGCCTGGAGGACCTCATCACCGAGGAGGACGTGGTGGTGACCATGTCCAACGGCGGCTATGTGAAGTCCCAGGTGCTCGACCGTTACCAGGCGCAGCGCCGGGGTGGCAAGGGCAAGAAAGCCACGCGGATGAAAGACGAGGATTTCGTTGATCAGCTCTGGGTGGCCAGCACGCACGACACCATGCTGTGCTTCACCAGCCGGGGGCGCATCCACTGGATGAAGGTCTACGAGCTGCCCCAGGCCAGCTACGCGTCCCGGGGCAAGCCCATCGTGAACCTGCTGCCGCTGGAGAAGGATGAGCGCGTCAATGCCGTCCTGCCCGTACGCGAGTACGAGGCGGACAAGTTCGTGTTCTTCGCCACGAAGAACGGCATCGTCAAGAAAACCCCGCTCACGGACTACGCCAACCAGCGGGCTACCGGCATCTGGGCCATCAACCTCGATGACGACGACGAGCTGGTCAACGTCGCGATCACCGACGGCGAGCGCGACATCATGCTGTTTTCATCGAGCGGCAAATGCATCCGTTTCGCCGAGGGCGATGTGCGTTCCATGGGCCGCCAGACCCGGGGCGTGAAGGGGATCACGCTCAAGAAGGGTGAGCAGGTCGTGTCCATGCTGGTGCTCGACGAGGGCGACATCCTCACGGCCACGGAACGCGGCTACGGCAAGCGCACCAAGGTCGAGGAGCACAGCCGTCAGGGCCGCGGCGGTCAGGGCGTCATCGGCATCCAGACCTCCGAGCGCAACGGGGCGCTGGTACGCGCCCTCCAGGTCACCGACGAAGACGACATCATGCTCATTTCCGACGGGGGCACCCTGGTGCGTACCGGCACCAACGAGATCTCCACCCTGAGCCGCAACACCCAGGGCGTGACCCTGATTCGCCTGGCGGAGGACGAGCGGCTGGTCGGGATGGCGCGCATCGAGACCGGGGCGGAGGAGCTGGTGGAAGGCGAGGAAGGCGAGGAAGGCCAGGAAGACTGACGCTCGCGCCTCCATGCGGCGTTCCGGGGGCAGACTGCCCCGGATCAGGGAAGGGCGTCGAGCAATAGCGTGTCCAGCCCCAGCCCTGCCAGCGCAATGCCGACCAGCAGGCCCGCGGGCAGGCTGAGCACGCGCAGTAGCGGTTTCGGCTGTCCCCTTCGTTTTCCAACCGTGCGAATGCCGGACGGAAAAATCCAGTCGAACAGCTTGTCCGCCAGCTGGACGAACAAAAAATATCCGACGCCCAGCACCACCAGGATCAGCGCCATCCACCAGGCGCCGATCGCCACCAGCTCCACGAGGCCATGGGCAGCGATACCCAGAAAAACACCAATCACCCCGTTGATCGCGGCCTGGAACCAGTCACCGGTCTCCATCGAACGCCGTTCAATCATTGATCCCCCCATGAGCATAAACAGCTGCAGGCCTACTATGCCGTGGTCCACCGGTTTTGTCAGGCCAGGCCGATTGGATGGTCGAGTCGGAGCCGTCTGGGGATTTGCCGGGCTGGAAGACTGCGCCCCTCCTGACCGAAGAGCATCCGGTTAGGATCTCCACATGAGTCTCTTGAAAACCATCCTCAAGCGCCTGTTCCAGGGAACGTTGCTGGTACTCCTGCTGCTGGCCTCGCTCTGGGGCATCTCCCGCGCCCTCTATCCGACTGACGCCCAGCGCGAGGCGGTCGCCGAGCTGGAGCGGTGGCCCGAATATCCGGGGGACAATGCCTTCCCGCTGTTGTGGACCCTCGACCGGGATGTGCCGGACGAGGAACTCGCCCGTGTCCTGGCCGAGGATGTGCGCACGGTGACTCGCCAACAGGCCGAAGCCCTTGCGACCGGGGAGCTTCCCGGCGCCTTTGCTTTTGACGAGGATCTTCCTTCTGCGGCCTACGCCTATCCAACGCTGCGCCCGGATGACGCGGACCGCGAGCTGTTTTGCGGAGGACTCGAGGCCGATTGCCTGCAGCGCGTGCGCGACGATCTCGAGGCCTACGCGGCGCTCGTGCAGCGTCACGCGCGACTCCTCGATCGCGTGGAGCGGTTGCAGGAATTCGATTATGTCCGCTCGGCGTTCCCACCCCACCTCTCGTCACCCTGGCCCCGCTACGACCTGGCCCGCCTGACCCAGACGCGGAACGCCGTGCATTTTGCCCAGGGACGGACCTCGGAGGCGGTCGCCGCCACCTGCCGGGACCTGTTGACCTGGCGTCGCCTGGGCGCGCGCTCCGATGGCCTGATACCGCGCATGTTCGGCATCACGATTGCCGGCCGCGACGGCGGACAGTTGCTGGCGAGCATGCTGGCCGAGCTGCCCGTGGATGAGCCGCTGCCGGCGCCCTGTGGGGAAGCGCTCGCGCTGCCCACGGAGGAAGAGCTCTCCCTGTGTAATGCCATGCGGGGTGAGTTTGCGCTCCACGCGGAGCTCGCTCGAACCGGTTACGCCGAACCCGATCGGTCCTTGCTGGATCAATGGACGTGGTGGTTGCTCGTGGATCCCGAGGCAAGCATGGGGAAGAGGGCCGAGGGCTGGCTCACCCTTTGCCCGGCGCCCGAGAGCGACGAGGCCTTGGAGCGTCGTCTGGAGACGCTGCGGAACAAGCACCAGAGCGTCGGGCGCCTGGAGTGCGTTGGGAATCTGTTCACCTGCTCCCTCGACGCCCTGTCGATCCTTCCCTACAGCGACTACATGCAGCGGGTTCAGGACCACGGCGCCCGCCTGCGGGCGCTGGCCACGCTGGCGTGGATGCGAAGCGAGGCGGGGGACGGCAGAACCCCGGCTGAACGCCTGGCCGCCCGTCCTGCGGAACTGAACGTCCCCGCCGATGAAATGCGCATCGGACCGGACGGCCGGACCCTGCAAATCCAGTTGCGCTGGACCCGGCGGGGCGAGACCTGGTCGATCCCGCTGCCGCCGGTCCTGCACGCGGACCCTTAAAGAGCCCCGAGCACGTGCTCTGCGCTGCTGACCTTGAAATCGCCGCCTTCTTCCACGAACAGGTGTGTGATGACCCCGTCATCGGCCACCAGGGCGAAGCGCTGGCCGCGGTGGCCCATGCCGAAGCCCGTGGCGTCCAGTTCCAGCCCGAGGGCCTTCACGAATTCGCCGTTGCCGTCGGCCAGCATGTCCACGGCATCCGCGCCGGCACTCTTGCCCCATGCGTCCATGACGAACACATCGTTGACGGCGGTGCAGGCGATGGCGTCGATGCCTTTTTCCCTGAGGTCTCCGGCGTGATCCACGAAACCGGGCAGGTGACGCGCCGAGCAGGTCGGTGTGAAGGCGCCGGGCACGGAAAACAGCACCACGCGGCGGCCGCTGAAGTAATCGGTGGTGGTCAGGGGGTTCGGGCCGTTGTCGGTCATGGTGGTGACGACGGTTTCGGGAATGCGGTCTCCAACCTGGACGGTCATGCGGATGCTCCTTACGGGTTGTTTTTGATCAAAGAGGTCAGGGCGGGATTATAGGCGGGTGGCGTGAACCGTGCGTGTCGTTCACGGGTGTCCGCCAACGCGCCCTTCCACATCAGTCGATCGGGGGGATTCAAAAACAGGGGAGGGAGCGACATCCTCCGCCCGGCAAGGGCGGCGACAGCGTGGCTTCCAGCCTGGCCAGACCGGGGTCTGGTTTCAGGCCGCGACGATATCGTCGATCGCGGAATCCAGCGCAGCAGGACTGACCGGCTTGGTCACGTAGCCGGCGGCACCCAGGCGCATACCCCACATCCGATCGCTGTCCGCATTGCGGGAGCTCACGAAAATAACGGGGATCTGCGTGGTTGCCGGGTCACGGGCCAGGGACCGCTTGGCTTCGTAACCGCTCATGCCCGGCATCACGATATCCATCAGGATGACGTCGGGCTGTTCCTCTCTGGCTAGCTGGAGTGCTTCTTCACCGTCGTTGGCGGTGAGGGCTTCGTGGCCCTTGGCTTCGACCAGCTTCCGCAGCTTGAAGCGATAGATTTGGCTATCGTCAACGATTAGTACTTTGGCCATGATTAAGCCTTATGGTTATCCCTGCAAAGGGGACTTGAGTATGGCAGACATTTCAATCATTTGGAAGCACTTTCGCCAATCAGCTTCACTAGTGTTCTGCCGGCGCTCTTTCCGGCCAGCATTTCCTCGAAGATCGCGGGTAATTCCGCCAGGCCGATCTCCTTCTGGCAAATGCGTTCGAGGTGTCGAGGTTTCCACTCGCCAGCCAGGCGCCGCCACAGCTTAGCACGGATGTCGTAGGGGCAATTTTCCGACGAAACGCCCACGATGCTCACCCCGCGGAGGATGAACGGCATGACCGTGGTCTGCAGGGAATGGCCACCGGCCAGGCCGCAGCTGGCGATGTTGCCGTAGAAGTCGATGACCCGGGTCAGGCCGCTGAGCATGTCGCCGCCGACGTTGTCGAAGGCCCCGGCCCAGCGGGCTTTCTCCAGGGGTTTCTGTCCCCAGTGCAGGTCGTGGCGGGAGATGCACTGGGTGGCGCCGAGGGATTCGAGGTAGTCGAATTCCGACACCTTGCCCGTGATGGCATGGACCTCGTAGCCCGCGGCGGTGAAGATGTCGATGGCGAAACTGCCGACCCCGCCCGTGGCGCCGGTCACGAGGACCGGGCCCATGTCCGGCCGCTGGCCGTTGGCTTCCATGCGGTACAGGCCGAGGGCGGCGCTGAAGCCGGCCGTGCCGATGATCATGGCCTCCCGGGGCGTCAGGCCCTCGGGCAGGGGCACCACGCTTTCGCTTTCCAGGCGCAGGTACTCGCTGTAGCCGCCGTCGCGCTGCTGGGACTGGCGGCAGCCCGTGACCAGCACGGCGTCGCCTTCCCGGTAGCGATCGTCATCGGAGGCCACCACCTCGCCGGCCACGTCGATACCGCCGGTGACCGGGAACACGCTGGCGATTTTGCCTTTGCCGGTGCCGGCCAGTGCGTCCTTGTAGTTGACGCTGGAGTAGTGGGTGCGGATCGTGACGTCGCCGGGGCTGAGATCGTCGAGGCGGACCGTCTCGACGCCGGACCGGTAGCCGTCCTCGTCGTTGTGGATTCGGAACGCCTGGAAGCGGTCGGGGAATGCGCCCATGGCCACGGCCTCATGCTGAAAGCGCACGAGTGTAACAGGGCAGAAGTGGCTCGCGCGTTAAGGAGTCCGTTGCCTGCCGGTCAGGAACCGGCCCGCCGCCTGGCGGGCCGTCATGGTTTTGTCGCAGGGGCGAGCAAAGCGCCGTTAAGCGCGCGTCAGTTCGCGCGGTGAATCGCTCGCTTGTCCACGTGCAGGGCCGCTTCGTGGACCGCTTCGGACATGGTCGGATGGGCGTGTACGATGCGCGCGAGGTCCTCCGCGGAGCCGTGGAATTCCATGGCCACCACGCACTCGGCGATGATCTCGGAGGCCGAGGCGCCGATGATGTGGACGCCGAGCAGTTCGTCGGTCTTCGCGTCGCTGATCACCTTGACCAGGCCGTCGGTCTGGCCGCTGGCCAGGGCGCGCCCGATGGCGGCGAAGGGGAAGGTGCCCACCCGGTACTCGACGCCTTCTTCCTTGAGCTGGGTTTCGTTCTTGCCGACCCAGGCGATTTCCGGATCCGTGTAGATAACCCAGGGCACGGTGTCGAAGTGGATGTGCGCGGGCTTGCCGGCGATGAGTTCCGCCACGGCCACGCCTTCCTCCGAGGCCTTGTGCGCCAGCATGGGGCCGCGCACGCAGTCGCCGATGGCCCAGACGTTCGGGGCCGTGGTCTGCGACTGCTCGTTAACCTCGATCTGGCCGCGGTCCGTCAGCTTGACGCCGCTGTCTTCCGCCAGCAGACCGTCCGTGTAGGCGCGGCGGCCGACGGACACGAGCAGCTTGTCAAAGGTGAGGGTGCTTTCGCCGTCGGCGTCCTCGATGGTGACCTCGACCTTGCCTTTCTTGACCTCGGCGCTCTTCACGAGCGTGCCAAGGCGGATGTCGAGGCCCTGCTTCTTGAAGATTCGTGCGGCCTGCTTGGCGATGTCCGGATCCGTGGCCGCCAGGAAGTCCGGCAGCGCCTCGAACAGGGTCACGTCCGCGCCGAGCCAGTTCCAGACCGAGCCCAGTTCCAGGCCGATGACCCCGGCGCCGATGACGCCCAGGCTGCCCGGCACGTCGCCGAAGTCCAGCGCGCCCACGTTGTCGACGATGTGCTCACCGTCGAATTCGACGTTAGGGATCGCGATGGGCACGGAACCGGATGCCAGGATCACGTGCTCGGCGGTGAGCGTTTCCGCCTCGCCACCGTCCACCGGCGTGACTTCCACGACGCGGTCTTTCAGGAGCTTGCCCGTGCCGTGGTAGCTGTCGATCTTGTTTGCCTTGAAGAGCATGCTCACACCACCGGTGAGCTTTTTCACGATGCCGTCCTTGCGCTTGAGCATCTGGCCGATGTCCATGGAGACGCTCTTGGCGCCGATGCCGTGATCGGCGTAATCGTGCTGCACGTGGTGGAAGTGCTTGCTCGAGTCGAGGAGGGCCTTGGACGGGATGCAGCCCACGTTCAGGCACGTGCCGCCGAGCGCCAGTTCGCCGTCCTTGCCGACCCACTTCTCCACGCAGGCGGTTTTCAGGCCGAGCTGGGCGGCGCGGATCGCGGCCACGTAGCCGCCGGGGCCGCCGCCGATGACGATCACATCGTATTGCTTGGACATTTCAGTCTCCGGATTGCCGCTCGCGGCGCGGCCCAGGTGGAGCGCCGCCGGCAGTCAATGTCAGGTTTTACAGGGTCACGGTTCACAGGTTGAGCAGCAGGCGCGCGGGATCCTCCAGCGCTTCCTTGACGGCCATGAGGAACTGCACCGAGTCCTTGCCGTCGATGATGCGGTGGTCGTAGCTCAGGGCCAGGTACATGATCGGTCGCACCACGATTTCGCCCTCGACCACCACGGGCCGCTCCTTGATGTTGTGCATGCCGAGGATCGCGCTCTGCGGCGGATTGAGCAGGGGCGTGGACAGCATGGAGCCGAAGGTGCCGCCGTTGGTGATGGAGAAGGTGCCGCCCTGGAGGTCTTCCAGGCTCATGGTGCCTTCCCGGGCCTGCACCGCGTACTGGCGGATGCCGGCCTCGATTTCCGCCAGGGTCATGCTCTCGGCGTTGCGCAGCACGGGCACCATGAGGCCCCGCTCGGTGGACACGGCGATGCCGATGTCCATGAAGCCGTGGTACACGATCTCGTCGCCGTCCAGGGAGGCGTTGACCACCGGGAACTTGCTCAGGGCGTGGCAGCAGGCCTTCACGAAGAAGCTCATGAGGCCCAGCTTGACCCCATGGGTGTCCAGGAAGGTTTCCTTGTACTTCGCGCGCAGCTGCTGCACGGCGTGCAGGTCCACTTCCTGGAAGGAGGTGAGGATGGCCGCCGTGTTCTGGGCGTCCTTGAGGCGCTTGGCGATGGTGGAGCGCAGCCGCGTCATCTTGACGCGTTCTTCCGTGCGTGTGCCGGCAACCGGCCCGCGGGCGCCGCCGTCGGCCAGGTAGTTCACCACGTCGCCCTTGGTCAGGCGGCCACCACGACCGGTGCCTTCCACGGCTTTCGGATCGACGTTCTCCTCCTCGACAATGCGACGCGTCGCGGGGCTGAGTTTCTCGCCGTCCGTGCTGACCGGCTCAGCGGCGGCGTTTTCGTCCGACTTCGCCCCGGCGTTGTCCGCCTTATCCTTCGATTCGCCGGCCGGCTTGTCGTCAGCGGGTTCCGCCGGGGCCACTTCACCGGCCTCGATGACGCCGAGCACCTCGTCGCTGGTGACCGTGGCGCCGCTGTCGCTGACGATTTCCTTCAGCACGCCGTCCACCGGGGCCGGCACTTCCAGCACGACCTTGTCCGTTTCCAGGTCCACGAGGTTTTCGTCGCGGCGCACGGTGTCGCCGGGCTTTTTGTGCCAGGCGGCGACGGTGGCGTCAGCCACGGATTCGGGCAGGACGGGTACTTTGACTTCTGTGCTCATGATGATCCTCTGATCGATCGAGTGTTTGTGCTTGCGCGTTTCTGAATGAGGGTTCGCGTGTGGACCGCGATCGTCGGCTCAGCGCCGGCTCAGCGAAAAGGCCCCGGTCAGTTCGGCTGGCCTTCACCGTGGGTCAGGGCGTCGGCGACCAGCTTTTCCTGCTCCGCAACGTGCACGGAAAAGTAACCGGTGGCCGGGGAGGGCGAACGGCGGCGGCCCACGTAAAACAGGCTGTGTTCGCCCGACGCATCCTGCAGGTGGTGGCGAATCTGGTACCAGGCGCCCTGGTTCTTCGGTTCTTCCTGGCACCAGACGACCTCCTCGAGGTTCGGGTAGCGGCCGAGCACCTCCACCAGTTCCTCGTCCGGAAAGGGATGCAGCTGTTCGAGGCGCACCAGGGCCATGTCCTCGAGAGACTGTTCATCCCGGCTCGCATCGAGGTCGTAAAAGACTTTGCCGGAGCAGAGCACCACGCGTTTGACCTTCTTCTTTTTCGCCTTCGCCACTTTCCTGTCGTCGATGACCAGCTGGAAGCGGCCCTCGGACACCAGGGCAAAGTCGGAAGTGGACGCTTTGTTGCGCAGCAGGCTCTTGGGCATCATGACCACGAGCGGCTTGCGCGTCGGTTGCAGCATCTGGCGACGCAGCATGTGGAAGATCTGTGCGGGCGTGGACGGCACGCACACCTGCAGATTGCCGAAGGAACACAGTTGCAGGAAGCGTTCCAGGCGCGCGGAAGAGTGTTCCGGGCCCTGGCCTTCGTAACCGTGGGGCAGGAACAGGGCGAGGCCGCAGAGGCGGCCCCACTTGGTTTCGCCTGCCGCCAGGAACTGGTCGATGACCACCTGGGCACCATTGGCGAAGTCGCCGAACTGGGCTTCCCAGATCACCAGGGTTTCCGGGGCCGCCGTCGCGTAACCGTACTCGAAGGCCATGACCGCTTCTTCCGACAGCAGCGAGTCGATCACCGTGACGTACTTGTCCGGGTCGATGGTGGTCAGCGGCGTGAAGGTGCTGCCGTCCTCCTGGTTGTGCAGGACCGCGTGGCGATGGAAGAAGGTGCCGCGCCCCGAATCCTGGCCCACCAGTCGCAGGCTGTGGCCCTGGTCGATCAGGGTTGCGTAGGCCAGGGTCTCCGCGTAGCCCCAGTCCATGGGCAGCTCGCCGGCGCTCATCTTGCGCCGGTCGTCGATGATGCGCTGCACGCGGGCATGCAGCTTGAAGCCCTCGGGCAAGTCGGTCAGCTGCCGGGCAAGCTCGCGGGCGCGATTCCCGTCGAAGGTGGTGTCGGTCTCGGGGAACGGATCGTCGCCGTCGTAGTCGTGCCAGTTGGCCGCGTGTTCGTTGCGGCGCGGCTTGTCGTCGACTTCCGTGACCTGTTCGCCCTGGTCGAGCTTGCCGCGGTAGTCGTCCATGAGCTGGCGGGCATGCCCGGCTTCGATAACGCCTTCCTTCTCCAGCTGCTCGGCATACTTGGCGCGGGTGGTCTTCATGCCGCGGATAATCTTGTACATGACCGGCTGCGTGGCTGCCGGCTCGTCGGCCTCGTTGTGGCCGTGACGGCGATAGCAGACCAGGTCGATGACCACGTCCCGCTTGAAGCGCATACGGAAGTCGCAGGCAATCTTCATCACGTGGTGCACGGCCTCCGGGTCGTCGCCGTTGACGTGGAAGATCGGCGCGTGCACCGCCTTGGCGATGGCCGTGCAGTAGAGGGTCGAGCGCGCATCGTGCGGGTTGCTGGTCGTGAAGCCCACCTGGTTGTTGATCACCACGTGCAGTGTGCCGCCCACCCCGAAGCCGCGGGTCTCGGACATCTGGAACAGCTCGTACACCACGCCCTGGGCCGCGAAGGCCGCATCGCCGTGGATCAGCACCGGCATCACCTGGTCGTGGTTGTCGTCACCGCGACGGATCTGGCGCGCCTTCGCGGAGCCGGCGACCACCGGGTCGACGATCTCCAGGTGGGACGGGTTGAAGGCCAGCGCCATGTGCACGTTGCCCCCGGGGGTGTCCATGTCGGATGCGTAGCCCAGGTGATACTTCACGTCGCCGGAACGGCGCGGGTCATAGTCGTGCTTGCCCTCGAACTCGTCAAAGAGCATGGACGGTGATTTGCCGAGGATGTTGACCAGCACGTTCAGCCGGCCGCGGTGCGCCATGCCGATGACGACTTCCTCCACCTTGCCCGCACCCGCGTGCTGCACGGTTTCGTAGAGCAGGGGAATCAGGCTTTCACCGCCTTCGAGGGAGAAACGCTTCTGACCGACGTAGCGGGTGTGCAGAAATTTCTCCAGGCCCTCCGCGGCGGTCAGCATTTCGAGGATGCGCAGCTTTTCCGTCCTGTCGACCTGGTAGTCGCCGCCGCAGCCTTCCAGGCGCTCTTCCAGCCAGTGGCGCTTCGGCGTGTCCACGATGTGCATGAACTCGACGCCGATGCTGCCGGTATAGACCCGCTTGCACAGGGCCACGATGTCGCGCAGCTTCATGCGGTCCGGCGCGGCCAGCCAGCCGGTGTTGAATTCCGTATCCAGGTCGCCCTGATCCAGGCCGTGGAAGCCGATGTCCAGGTCCGGCACCGGTTCGTGATGAGCCATGCCCAGCGGGTTGATCTTTGCGTTTTCGTGGCCGCGTACCCGGTAGGCGTTGATCAGGCGCAGCACACCGGCCTGCTTGTAATCGTCGTAGCCGGCGGCGGCCGTGGAGGCGGCAATGCCCCGGCCCGGCTGCAGGTTGCGGAAGTGCTCCTGGATGCGCAGATGGCCACGCTCCGCGCCGTTGGCGCCCGGCATGCGGTCGAAGTAGGCGCGAAACGCCTCCGGCACCTGGTCCGGATCCTCCAGCCACTGTTCGTACAGGGCCTCGAGAAAGGCGGCGTTGCCACCGTTGAAATGAGAAGAAGCGAGAAGTTCCTGCAGCTGTGCGCTCACGATGGGGTCCCGATGGTGATCTGTATCTGCCTGGATATTGGGTGTGACGAGGTGGTGCCCGCCGGCTCGCGTTGTGCTGGTTTTGTGGCGGGCCAATTGGTGCGAAGCAGGGATTATAGGGGGTTGGGCGGGGCAGTTACAGGAAAATCGACTGTGATATATCACAAACGCCGGGGCGAACTGTCTGCTATCCGGGGCCTTCAGTCACCCGCGGGAATCAGATGGCCGTTGCGGGCGAGGGCGGTCAGGCAGGTCCGGTCCACGCCGGCAGGCGCGTCAATTGCGCCAGCGCCGCGACAGACCCACTCGGCGAAACCCGGGGTGCAGGCGTACTCCCGGCCCGATGCGAAGAGCCGGGCCGTATCGTCATTGGCCCGAACCCAGGCAAACCGCGCCCAGGGATGCGTGATCCAGTCGGTCGTCGTGCTGTGAGCTTCAAGCAGGGCCGATTCCAACGCCGCCCGTCCGTCCTCGCCGGGTATGGGCAAGGGCTCGTGGGCCTGGCGATAGCGGCTCATGAATTGCCCGATGAAACCTGCGAGTGCTTCATCCTGTTCGAGCGTGCTTGCCAACAGGGTGCGGAAGCGTTCGAGGGCGGCGCTGTCGATTTCTCCCGTGGCCGGTGCTGCGGCGAGCATCGGATCCCGATAGCGCCCCCCGTCCCCGGTTCGATCCGCCAGCCACTCGCCCAGCCCCAGGGCCAGGTCCGCCGCGCTGGGCGCGCGGAATCCCACGGAGCAGGTCACGCAGGGGTCCAGGGCGACGCCGTGGTGCGCCACGCCGGGCGGCAGGTACAGGATGTCACCGGATTCGAGGTCCCAGCTTTGCTCGGCCTGGAAGCTCGCCAGCATGTCCACGGGAACATCCTCTCGCCTGGCCGGGTCAAAACGTTCGGCAATTTCCCAGCGGCGCCGACCCTCGACCTGGCAGAGAAACACGTCGTACTGATCCACGTGGGGGCCGACGGAACCGCCGGGTGCGGCGAAGGACAACATCAGGTCGTCGATGCGCCAGCTCGGCAGGAAGCGAAAGTGCTCGAGCAGCCGGGCAAGGGGCGGGTAATGCTTCTCCACGTCCTGCACCAGCAGGGTCCAGCGCTCGTTGCCGATGGTCTCGAAGCGGTCCTCGTCGAAGGGACCGTGCTCCAGGGTCCAGGCGCCGTGATCATCCGGCCCCGTGATGATGCGCGCCTCGACCTGATCCTCGCAGGCCAGGCCGGCGAGATCGTTGGCGTCCAGGGGCCAGTCGAAGTTGGCGAGGGCGCCGCGGATCAGGCAGGGCTTACGCTGCCAGCGGTTGGCCAGGAAATCCTCGACGTCCAGGCCGGGAAGCGGTGCGTCCACGCTCTGGGAGGCGGTCCGGTCAGCCCGCCGGCAGCTCGCGCGCGAGCCGGGCGGCGACACCGGTGTAGGCCGCGGGAGTCAGGGCGCGCAGCTCGTCCTTCACCGCGTCGGGCAACGTCAGCGTATCGATGAATTCGGCCAGGGACTCGCGGGTGATCTGCTTGCCGCGGGTCAGGGCCTTGAGCTGTTCGTAGGGGTTCTCGATGCCGTGCAGGCGCATGACCGTCTGGATCGGCTCGGCAAGCACTTCCCAGGCCGCATCGAGGTCGGCCGCCAGGCGTTCGGCGTTGACTTCCAGTTTGCCCAGGCCCTTTTCCAGCGAGGCGAAGGCGATCTGCCCGTGACCGAGGGCCGTGCCCAGGGTGCGAAGCACGGTGGAATCGGTCAGGTCGCGCTGCCAGCGGCTGACCGGCAGTTTCTGAGCGAGGTGGGCGAGCAGGGCGTTGGCCACGCCGAGGTTGCCCTCGGCGTTCTCGAAATCGATGGGGTTCACCTTGTGCGGCATGGTGGAGGAGCCCACCTCGCCGGCCACGGTCTTCTGCCGGAAGTAGCCGATGGAGATGTAGGACCAGATGTCGCGGCACAGGTCGACGAGGATCGTGTTGAAGCGCGCGAGCGTATCCAGGTACTCGGCGATCCAGTCGTGGGGTTCGATCTGCGTGGTGTAGGGGTTCCACTCGAGCCCCAGGGAGGTGACGAAGGCCTCGCCGAAGGCCGGCCAGTCGAGCTCCGGACAGGCGCTGAGGTGGGCATTGAAGTTGCCCACGGCGCCGTTGATCTTGCCCAGGATCGGCTGCGCCGCCAGCTGTTCGCGCTGGCGCCGAAGCCGCGCCGCGACGTTGGCGAATTCCTTGCCCAGGGTGGTGGGGGAAGCGGTCTGGCCATGGGTGCGCGACAGCATGGGCTGTTCGGCGTGGGCGTGCGCGAGATCCGTGAGGATCGCGATGATGCGGTCCATGCCCGGCAGCAGAACGTCGCTGCGGGCCTCGGCCAGCATAAGCGCGTAGGACAGGTTGTTGATGTCCTCGGAGGTGCAGGCGAAGTGCAGAAACTCGGACTGCGCCGCCAGGTCGGCGTGCGCCGCGAAGCGTTCCTTGAGCAGGTACTCGACGGCTTTCACGTCGTGGTTCGTGGTGCCCTCGATCTCCTTGACGCGTTGCGCCTCGGTTTCGCCGAAGCCGGCCAGCAACTCGTCGAGAAACGCGTCGGCTTCAGCGTCGAGGGGCGCCAGGGCATCGAAGCCCTCGAAACGCGCCAGGGCCTGGAACCAGCGCACCTCGACGATGGTGCGGTAGCGGATCAGGCCGTATTCGCTGCAGATCGGGCGCAGGACGGCGGTCTTGCCGGCGTAGCGGCCGTCCACGGAAGAGACGGCGGTGAGGGCGGACAGTTCCATGGTGAATCAGCATCCCGGGTTTCGAAGCGGCGCCAATGATACACCGCGCCCGGCGCCCTGACCGCAAACCATGCTCCCGCAAATCGTATAATGAGGGATTATCTGATCGGTTTTATCGGAGCCCTCCACCCATGAACGACGCACACGACAACGCCACCCGCACCGAACACGACAGCATGGGCGAACTGCAGGTCCCGGCCTGGGCCCTGTGGGGCGCCCAGACCCAGCGGGCCGTGGAGAATTTTCCCATCAGCGGCCTCACCATGCCGCGGGCCTTCATTCGCTCCCTGGGCCTGATCAAGGGCGCGGCGGCGCGGGTCAACGGTGAGCTGGGACTGCTCGATGCCGAGCGCGCCGAGGCCATCCAGGCTGCCGCAAAGCGCGTGGCCGAGGGCGAGTTCGACAAGCACTTTCCCATCGACGTGTTCCAGACCGGCTCTGGTACCAGCTCCAACATGAACGCCAACGAGGTGATCGCCCACCTGGCCACCCGGGACGGGGGTATCGACGTGCACCCGAACGATCACGTAAACATGGGGCAGAGCTCCAACGACGTGATCCCCACGGCGATCCAGGTCAGCGCCTGCCTGCTGGGCCATGAGAGCCTGGTGCCGGCCATGAAGCACCTGCGCGCGGTAATCGACAAGCGCTCGAAGGAGCTGGAGACGGTGGTCAAGACCGGCCGCACGCACCTGATGGACGCCATGCCCGTCACCTTCGGCCAGGAACTCGCGACCTGGGCGTCGCAGGTGGATTCGGGCATCCGCCGCGTGCGCAGCGCCCTGAAGCGGGTGCGTCAGCTGCCCCAGGGCGGCACGGCCGTGGGCACGGGCATCAACGCGCACCCGGAATTCGGGCCGCGCATGGCCATGGCGCTGCGCGACGCCACCGGCTTCCGCTTCAAGTCCGCGCGCAACCTGTTCGAGGGCATTTCCTCCCAGGACGCGGCCGTGGAGCTGTCCGGTCAGCTCAAGACCTACGCCTGCAGCCTCATGAAAATCGCCAATGATCTGCGTCTCATGAACTCCGGCCCGCTCGCCGGCATCGGCGATATCGAGTTGCCGGCGCTGCAGCCGGGCTCGTCCATCATGCCGGGCAAGGTGAACCCGGTGATCCCGGAAGCCACTTGTATGGTTTGCGCCCAGGTCATCGGCAACGACGCGGCGATCACCGTCGGCGGGCAGGCGGGCAACTTTCAGCTCAACGTGATGCTGCCCATGGTGGGCTACAACCTGATCCAGAGCCTGGAAATCCTTTCCAGCATCAGCACGGCCCTGGCCGACTCGGCCATCGACGGGTTCACCGTGCGCGGGGATCGCATCAACGAAGCCCTGGACCGCAATCCGATCCTGGTGACGGCCCTGAACCCGGTGATCGGTTACGAGCTTGGCGCCGCCACGGCGAAGGCCGCCTACAAGGCCGGTAAGCCCATCCTCGACGTGGCCCTGGACATGACGGACCTGGACGAGGACAAGCTCAAGGAACTGCTCGACCCGCTCGAACTCACAAAAGGTGGCATCAAAAGCTGACACGCCGCGCCCCGGATCGGTCCGGCGGGAAACACACCCCGTCCATCGACGCTAAGCGAAGCGGCCCGGCTGCTCGACGTCGAGCGGGGAGACCGCCCCAAAGGCGCCGCGGCGCACGACGTGCGTATAGATCATCGTCGTGCGGACGTCCTTGTGCCCAAGCAGCTGTTGGATCGTGCGGATATCCGTGCCCGATTCGAGCAGGTGGGTGGCAAAGGAGTGGCGCAGCGTGTGACACGTGACGCGTTTGTGGATACCGGCTTTTTGGCTCGCCCGCGAGACCGCTTTGCGGACCGTCGATGGGTGAATGTGCCAGCGGTACCAGGACCCCGGGTCGCGCGGGTCTTCCGAAAGCCCTTTGCTTGGAAAGAGAAACTGCCAGCACAAACGCGTGGTCGATTTACCGAGCTTGCGGCGCAAGCCCCGGGGGAGTTTCGCCCGACCCGCACCGGCCTCGAGGTCGCCTTCGTGGAGCAAGCGGACCCGTTGCTGCTGGCGTTTCAGCGCCTCCGCCAGGTGATCCGGTAACACGGTGACCCGGTCTTTTCCGCCTTTGCCGGCGTGAATTCGAATGGTGCGCCTGGAAAAATCCACATCTCCCATGCGGAGCTGAAGGCATTCCATGAGTCTCAAACCCGAGCCGTAAAGCAACGAGACGGGCAATGCCTGGGCACGGTAAACGGCCTGGAGCAGGGCGGCGACCTCTTCACGACCCAGCACCACGGGGACGCGCCGTTTGGGCTTGGCGCGCACGACCTCATCGAGCCAGGGCAGATCCACCTCGAGCACGTTGCGGTACAGAAACAGCAGTGCCTGTAGCGCCTGGTTTTGCGTGCTGGGGGCGACGCTACGATGCACCGCGAGGTGCGTCAGGAAGGCTTCGATTTCCCGTTTGCCCATTTCGGCCGGATGTCGCTTGCCGTGAAACAGGATGAAGCGCCGCGTCCAATCGACGTAAACCCGTTCCGTAGCGAGGCTGTACTGGCGAACCCGAATTGCAGCGCGTAGCCGATCCAGGAGCCGAACTTCCGCCATCTCGCTTTCCCCGTTTCCTGATGCAGGAAAGTTATCGAAAAAGCGTTTGGAATTCTGGCGTTCAGTTGACCTTTTTACTGTAGGGATTAAGCTGTTTAAAAGGAACGATTCCCGCTTTCCCCAAGTAAAGTCGGCACTGAAAATTAAAGGAAATCAATGGAATGATTTGCTCTCCCCTCAAAAATCCACCCCCGGCGCGTTCATACGCGCCCCCTTCCAGCTAATTTGAAGTTAGGTGCTCTAAGGGGGAGGGCAATTGCCAACAGTTTTAAGAGATGGGCCTTATCGATTTTACTGGTACAGCCACGAACCCGGTGAACCGCCGCACGTGCACGTAGATCGAGATGATTGTTCCGCCAAATTCTGGCTAGA
>JAZBOL010000059.1:0-21961 GCA_036351115.1 Lysobacterales bacterium
CTGCGGGATCAATCAGGGCGGTCGCCGACTGAACCGAAGCGACTGGGACTGGCCGCAAAGCGGCCAGAGGCGAGCAACCGGATAAGACAACCATCGTGATGGATACCGTGCGAGCCGGTCCCACCAAGCGCAGGCGAAGGAGGGAACCCGAAGGGCGACCGCCCGATCACGCAGCGGGGGAAGCCCGCCGAGCCCGGACGAACCGCCCCGATCCCAAAGCGGGGAAAACCCGCCGACCTCTGTCCCTCGCGCAGGATATGGGCGAAAATACCAACGCGAGCCGGCCAGGCAATCGCTCCCGGTCATGCCGGGGGAGGAAAGTCCGGGCTCCGCAGGGCAGGGTGCCAGGTAACGCCTGGGGGGCGCGAGCTCACGGAAAGTGCAACAGAAAGCAAACCGCCCCGGCACGTCTGTGTCGAGGTAAGGGTGAAAAGGTGCGGTAAGAGCGCACCGCGCAGGTGGTAACACGCTGTGGCTAGGTAAACCCCACCCGGAGCAAGACCAAATAGGAAGGCGATGCCGCGGCCCGCGGTGCCTTCGGGTAGGTCGCAGGAGGCCATCGGTGACGGTGGTCCCAGATGAATGATTGTCCACGACAGAACCCGGCTTATCGGCCGGCTCGCACCCCCTTCTCCGGTTTTTTCCTGCCGTCGTCGTCCGGATGTCGTGCGGCTTCAGCCGGCGCCCGGGGGCTCGGGGATGCGCGTGAAGGTCACCACACCACGGGCTGAGAAAGCCGGGTCATAGGCAAAGCCCGCCCGGGCCAGCTGGTTGAACACGAAACGCACGCCGCGGGGCCCGATCACCTGCTTGTGGATTTCCACGTAGACGTGGCGAAGGTTGCCCGGTGAGAAGTCCTTGAGCAGCTGCACCTCGCCGCCTTCGATGTCCACGATCATGAGCGTGGGATCCAGGTCTTCGACGAGGGTATGCAGGTCCACGACCTTCGTGCTGACCTTCCGGTCCCAGCCCCAGATCTTTCCGTTCAGGGACGAAGCCCAGATGTCCTTGCGCACGAAGAAATCCACCTCGTCCACATCCGGTGCCGGCAAGGCGACCGCGTGCATCAGCGACACCTTGTCGGTCACCCCGTTGCGGCGATGCACTTCCTGCACGTAGGGGATCAGGTCCGGGTTGGCCTCCACCGTGACCACTTTTCGTACCCGCTCGTCGCGGGCGCACAGCGTCGAGACCACGCCGAGCCCCGCGCCCAGCTCGAGGACCACGTCGCCGTCCTGCAGTAATCCGGGCAGATGGGTTCGTTCCTCCCCCTCGTAGCGTCCCTGGCTGAGTGCGCGGTGAAGCACGGGGCTGATCAGCCGCTCGTCACCAGGCAGGACGATGCCGTCGAGTTCGTAGTCCATGCTGGCGTCCCGCCGCGAATCACCCCACCACAGGCGCGCCTGGCGCATACGGGCCGGAAGCCACGGCGCGAAGCGGGCGAGCTGTTTCTTGAGTGCGCTCATGGGGGTGCCGACGTGGGGAGAGCGCGAGCATAGCATGGCGCTGCCCGCGCTAAGCCATCTTTAAGCCACGGCCCTGCAAGGCGCGTGAGCGAGGCTGCTCGGGCTGGGGAGCACAGGCCGGGCCAGGCCGCTCGTCGGCGCCTAAGTGTCTGCCCCGCTTGACATTGATTCGCGAACTCTATAACGTGCATTTTTGTGGGAATAAGTGGCATAAAGTGAAGCTAAGTGGGATTTGAGTGTACTTCGGTGAGACCGCCATCAACCTGGACGCCAAAGGGCGTTTCGCGATCCCGACGCGCTACCGGGAGCTCATCGACGAGCAGTGCGCAGGGGAAATGGTGCTCACGCACAGTGCCTTCGATCCGGCGCTCTGGCTCACGCCACGGGAAGACTGGGAGCGCATGCGGGACCAGGTCCTCGGCCTGGGCACCTTCGACGCCGCCCACCGCAGCCTGCAACGACGGCTCGTCGGCAGCGCCACACCGGTGGAACCGGATGGCAGCGGTCGAATCCTGTTGCCGGCGACGCTTCGCCAGGTAGCGGGGCTGGAAAAACACATGGTGCTGCTCGGCATGGGGAACAAGTTTGAAATCTGGAACGAAGCCACCCTTGCCAAGCGGCGCCAGGAAGAAGAAATGAATCTCGGGGACACGGCGTCCGACGAGATGCGAAGCCTGGTGCTCTGACCACCCGTGCCGGGTTTCGAAACGATTGACGGGAGTGTCCTGCAGTCCCGATGAGCCGAGACTTCACCAGCACGGGGCAGCACAGACCCGTGTTGCTGGAAGAGGCCATCGAGGCACTGGTAACCCGCGAAGACGGGGCCTACGTGGACGGCACTTTTGGCAGGGGTGGACACAGTCGGGCGCTCGTCGCGCGGCTGAATGAGCAGGGACGCTTACTCGCCCTGGACAAGGACCCGACGGCAATTCAGTCGGGCAGGGAAAGCCTGGGTTTCGATGACCGGGTGACCTTTATCCAGGGGAGTTTTGCGGATCTCGAGCAGTGGATCCTTGACTGGGGCGTCGAGGACGGGGTGGACGGCATTTTGCTGGACATCGGCGTTTCATCTCCCCAGTTGGATGACCCGGAGCGTGGGTTTTCCTTTCAGGAAGACGGACCTCTGGATATGCGGATGGACCCAACACAGGGCGTATCGGCAGCCGAATGGCTTCGCGATGCGCCGGAACGGGAGATTTCCCGTGTGCTTTGGGAGTACGGAGAGGAGCGCCATGCGCGCAGGATTGCCAGGAAGATCGTGACGGAACGGGGGCGCACGCCGCTGACACGCACGACGCAGCTGGCGGAGCTGATCGAGGAAATGCTCGGTCGCCCCGAAAGAAAGCACCCGGCCACACGAAGCTTTCAGGCAATCCGAATTCAGGTCAATAATGAGTTGGCAGACCTGGCCAAGGGCATAGAAGCCGGCATAAGGCAGTTGCGCCCGGGGGGAAGGCTGGTGGTAATCAGTTTTCACTCCCTTGAGGACCGCCTGGTCAAGCGGACGTTTCGAGAAGCCGCACGACCAGGCCGGGTCCGAAGGAACCTACCGGAGCATCCGGACCAGGTTCCGCGACTGAAGTTGCTGGGCAAGGCCCGTAAACCCTCCGATACCGAAATCTCCGCTAATCCCAGGGCGCGCTCCGCGGTCATGAGGGTGGCGGAGAAGGTCGGTTGAACGCACGCATTCTGATTCTGATCATCGTACTTTTCGTCGACGTGGCCAGCGCGCTCGGCGTGGTGTACGCGCGTCACCAGACCCGACAGCTTTCCACCCAGCTCGGCACCCTGGAGGCCGCCCGGGATGACGCCATGGCGGAGTGGAGCCGGCTCCAGCTCGAGCAGGCCTGGCTCGCCGACGCCGGCCAGATCGAGGCGAAAGCCCGCAACGAACTGGGTATGCGGGCGCCGGAAGCCACGAAAATCCTGGTGATTCAGCCGTGACTGACGCAGGCAGCAAGACCTTCGCCGTCAAGCGCCTCTACGGGCTGATCGTCATGTTCGGGGTCGCCTCCCTGGCCCTGGCCGGTCGCGCGTTGCAGCTCCAGGTCATGGAAAGCGACTTCCTCCAGGGGCAGGGCGAGGCCCGTTTCCTGCGCGAGGTGGATCTGCCGACCACCCGCGGCATCATCAGTGACCGCAACGGCGAACCGCTGGCCGTGAGCACGCCGGTGGACTCGGTCTGGGTCAACCCGAAGGTCCTGCTGCAGCACCCCGAGCGGATCGATGAGCTCGCCGAGGCCCTCAACACCGACGCGGACGCCATGGAGCGCAAACTCACCCAGCGCGCGAGCCGGGAGTTCGTCTGGCTCAAGCGCCGCGTTCATCCCGCCCTGTCCGAGGCGATCACCGACCTGGACATTCCCGGCGTTCACCTGAAAAAAGAGTACCGGCGCTTTTACCCGGCAGGTGAGGTCGCCGCGCACCTGATCGGTTTCACCAACATCGACGACATCGGCCAGGAAGGGCTCGAGCTGGCCTACAACGAATGGCTGGAGGGCGCGCCGGGCAGCAAGCGTGTGATCAAGGATCGCAAAGGGCGTACGGTCGAAGAGATCGAGATCGTCCGGAAGCCCGAGCCCGGCAAGGACCTCAGCCTCACCATCGACCGGCGGCTGCAATACCTGGCCTACCGCGAACTCAAGCGCACGGTCCTGGAGCACGGGGCTGCTTCGGGCAGCGTTGTGCTTCTCGACGCGGCTACCGGCGAAGTCCTGGCCATGGCGAACCAGCCGTCCTACAACCCAAACCAGCTCTCGGGCGACAGCGACGGTCGCCGCAACCGGGCCGTGACCGACGTGTTCGAACCGGGGTCGGTGATGAAGCCCTTCGCGGTGCTCTCCCTGCTGGAAAACGAGCGCGTCACCCCTGCCACGCCCGTGGACACCAACCCCGGCTACCTGTACCTGTCCGGCTACACGATCAAGGACCATCGGAACTACGGACTGCTGGACGTGACGGGCATCATCACCAAGTCCAGCAACGTGGGCATCAGCAAACTCGTGCTCGAGCTGGAGGCCGAGCTCATGTGGGATACCTACACCCGGATGGGTTTCGGTGAAGCGACCGGCACCGGGTTCCCGGGGGAGTCCGCCGGCGTGCTTCGCAACCATCGGCGCTGGCGACCGGTCGAGCAGGCCACCATTTCCTACGGCTATGGCATGAGCGTCACGGCGCTGCAGCTGGCCCAGGCCTTCGCGGTACTCGCGGACGAGGGCCGGCTGCGCCAGCCCAGCCTGGTGCTCGGCGCCGCCAACCCGCCGATCTCCGTCACCGATCCGCGGCTCGCCCGCCAGGTCGTGGACATGCTTGAAACGGTGCCGACGCTGGAAGGCACGGGCAAGCAGTCCCGGGTTCCCAACTACCGTGTGGCCGGCAAGACCGGCACCTCGCGCAAGGCCAGCGCCGCCGGCTACGCGTCGCGTTACATCGCCAGCTTTGCCGGCTTTGCGCCGGCCAGCGATCCCCGCCTGGTGGTGATCGCGGTGGTGAACGACCCCTCCGAGGGCAAGTTCTACGGCGGCGACGTGGCCGCACCTCTCTTCTCCAACGTCATGGCCGGCGCCCTGCGCCTCATGAACATCGCGCCTGACGATTACCAGGCCGCCATCGCGCGCAGCGAGGCCGGCGCGGCGCCTGGCGGGAGAGCCGCGCCATGACCTACGGCATGAGCCTGCGCGCGTTGCTCGAAGGGTGGATGGCGGGCCAGTCCGAAGTGCCCGAAGTGGCCATTGCGGGTATCGTCATGGACTCCCGCCAGGTCGAGCCCGGCTTCGCCTTTGTCGCGGTGCGAGGCACGCAGGGGCACGGCATGCAGCACGCCGAAGACGCGGTCCGCCGGGGCGCCGTGGCCATCCTGCACGACGGTGGTTTCGAGAATGGGGACATTGACATTCCCCTCGTCCAGGTGCCTTCCCTGGGTTCACGCCTGGGCGAGCTGGCCTCGCGATTCTGGGCTGCCAGCAGCGAGGACATGACCATCGCCGCGGTCACCGGCACGAACGGCAAGACCTCCGTGGCACATTTCATCGCCCAGGCCTGGCAGCGGGAGTACGGGCAGGCCGGGCTGATCGGAACCCTCGGCTTCGGACCCCTGGATGCGCTGGAGCCAGCCAGCCACACCACGCCGGACCCCTTCACCCTCAACCGGATCCTGGCCCACTGTATGGACTCGGGCGCCGACCACCTGGCCATGGAAGCCTCCTCCCATGCCCTGGCCCAGGGCCGGCTGGACACGGTGCAGATCGACGCGGCCATCTTCACCAACCTCGGGCGGGACCACCTCGACTTTCACGAGGACATGGATGCTTACGCCGCCGCCAAGCTGCGCCTGTTCACGGACTACGCGCCGCGCTTCTGCGTCATCAATCGTGACGACATGACCGGGCGAAAATGGATCCGGGCGCTGGCCGGGGAACGGGAGGTCCTCTCCTACGGGCTCATGCCCGGGGCCGAGCTGACCGCCGAAACCCTCGGCATGGACGGCGACGGCATGGCCCTCCGCTTCCACAGCCCCTGGGGAACGGCGGACCTGCGTACGGGCCTGCTCGGCCAGTTCAACGCCCTGAATCTCCTCGCCGCCGCCGGCGCCATGACGCTGCTGGGCATGAGCTGGAGCGACACGGTCCGTGAGCTCGAGGCGGTGAAGCCCGTGCCCGGACGCATGGCGCGTCTCGGCGGCGCTCCGGGACAGCCCGTGGTGGTCATCGACTACGCCCACACACCCGATGCGCTCGCGCAATCCCTTGCGGCGGTGCGGGATCACCTCTCCGGCCACCTGACCTGCGTGTTCGGCTGCGGGGGTAACCGCGACCGGGGCAAGCGGTCCCAGATGGGTCAGGTCGCAGAGTCGCTGGCCGACCGGCTGGTCGTCACCAGCGACAATCCGCGCTTCGAGTCGGTCAACTCCATCATTAACGACGTGCTCCGGGGCATGAAGGCGCCGAAGAACGTCACCGTGGAGCCCGACCGGGCCACCGCCATCCGCGCAGCGATCGGCCAGGCCGGCCCGGGCGATATCGTGCTGATCGCGGGCAAGGGCCATGAGACCTGGCAGGAAGTCGCGGGCCAGAAGATTCCCTTCAGTGACGAAGCCACGGTGCAGGCCGTGCTGGAGGCTGCCGCATGATCCGCATGGAACTCGAGGCCGCGGCCGGCATCCTGGGGGTCAGCCTGGACAGCCAGCTGGCCTTTACCGGCATCACCACCGACAGCCGCGCGGTGGAGCCGGGCATGCTGTTTGCCGCCTTGCCCGGTGAGCGCGTGGACGGGCACGACTTCGTCAGCCAGGCCGAAGAAGCCGGGGCGGTCGCTGCCCTGGTCCAGCGCCCGGTGCACAGCCGGGTGCCCCAGCTGCGGGTCGGCAGCGTGCTGCACGCCCTCGGGGAACTGGCGACGGCCTGGCGGGACCAGCTCGATCCTCCCGTGGCCGCCATGACCGGCAGCAACGGAAAGACCACCACGAAAGAGATGCTCGCCAGCATCCTGGGCCAGGCCGGAACGGTCCTGGCGACGTCCGGCAACTACAACAACGAGCTGGGCGTGCCCCTCACCCTGTTCCGGCTGGCGCCGGAACACGATTTCGCCGTGCTGGAGATGGGCGCCGGCAAAGCCGGGGATATCCGCTACCTGGCTGGCCTGGCGAAACCGGACGTGGGCGTAATTACCAATGTTTCACCTGCACATCTCAAGGGGATGGGCAGCGTTGAAGGTATCGCCCGGACCAAGGGCGAAATTTACGCCTCCCTGCCCACCGACGGTTTCGCCATCTTTAACATCGAGGAGCCGTGGTTGCCGCTCTGGCAGGAGCGCACCACGGCCCGCAATTCCCTGACCTTCGGCTTCCGGGACGGCGCCGACGTCCGGGCCGTGCACGATGACGGCGAGGGCAGCTGGCGGATTCACACGCCCGGCGGCAGCTTCGAGCTGAAGCTGGCGCTTCCGGGAAAGCACAACGTCTCCAACGCCCTCGCGGCCACCGCCATGGCCCTGGCCCTCGGTATCGACCTCCCGGCGATCCAGGCGGGCCTGGCGGACACCCGGGCCGTCGCGGGGCGTCTCAACCGCCTGGTGCTCGGGTCCGGGCTGACGGTCATCGACGACAGCTACAACGCCAATCCCGCCTCCGTCCGTGCGGCCCTGGAAGTCCTCGCCGCATCCGACGGTGAGACCTGGGCGGCGTTGGGTGACATGCGGGAGCTCGGCGACGACAGTGACGGCATGCATGCCGAGCTCGGCGTCCTCGCCAAGCAACTCGGCGTCGCCCGGCTCTATGCGACCGGTGAGCACTCCCGGCACCTGGTGGAGGCCTTCGGTGTCGGCGCCCGTCACTTCGGCCGGCGCCAGGACCTCGTCGAAACGCTCCTGGCTGACCTGGCGGAAGCCGGACCGGCCCCGCGCACCTGCCTCGTGAAAGGCTCACGCTCCCTGGGCATGGAGGCGGTCGTGGATGCGCTGGTCCGCCGCTATGACGGCAGGGACCCGTCACCCCGGGTGGAGGTAGGCTGATGCTGCTGGGCTTCTTCAACTGGCTGGCCGGGTTCAACCCGGACTTCAACGTGTTCGGCTACCTGACCCTCCGGGCCATTCTCAGCGCGCTGACGGCCCTGGGATTGTCCCTGGTGCTGGGCCCCTCGTTCATCCGTCGCCTGGAGCGGCGGCAGGTGGGGCAGCCGATTCGCGAACTCGGCCCCGAGTCCCACTTCTCCAAGGCGGGCACGCCGACCATGGGCGGGGCGCTGATCCTGTTCGCGCTGGTGCTGGCCACCCTGCTCTGGTCCGACCTGTCGAACCGCTACGTCTGGGTCGTGTTGCTGGTGACCCTGGCCTTCGGCGTGATCGGCTGGATCGACGACTACCGCAAGCTGGTGCTCAAGGACTCCGCCGGCCTGCCGGCCCGGTGGAAGTACCTGCTCCAGAGCATCGCCGGCCTGACGGCCGCGGCCTACCTGTACGCCACCGCCGAGTCACCGGCGGAGACGCAGCTCATCGTGCCGTTTTTCAAGGATTTCGCCCTGCCGCTCGGTGTGGGCTACGTGGTCCTGACCTATTTCTACATCGTCGGCTTCTCCAACGCCGTCAACCTGACGGACGGGCTCGATGGCCTGGCGATCATGCCCGCGGTCTTCGTGGCGGTGGCGCTCGGTGTCTTCGCCTATGCCACGGGCAACACGGTGATCAGCGAATACCTCGGCATCCCGTACATTGCCGGCACGGGAGAGATCGTGATCTTCTGTGCGGCCCTCGCCGGTGCGGGGCTGGGCTTCCTGTGGTTCAACACCTATCCGGCCATGGTCTTCATGGGTGACATCGGCGCCCTGGCGGTCGGGGCGGCCCTGGGCCTCATCGCGGTGCTGGTTCGGCAGGAACTGGTGTTCGTGCTCATGGCCGGGCTCTTTGTCATGGAGACCGTGTCGGTCATCCTGCAGGTGGCCTCCTTCAAGCTGACCGGCAAGCGGATCTTCCGCATGGCGCCGATCCACCATCACTTCGAGCTCAAGGGCTGGCCGGAACCGCGCGTGATCGTGCGCTTCTGGATCATTTCCGTGGTGCTCGTACTCATGGGTCTCGCGACCCTGAAGATTCGCTAGGGCCCGCGCATGAACCACGCAGTCACACGGCAGCAGGCTTCCCGGGGCGGTCGCGCACCCCGGGAAAGCGCCGTGGACTTCTGGCTGCTCGTGCCCGTGCTGCTGCTCGTGTCTCTCGGCATCGTCATGGTGGGATCGGCCTCCATCGCCGTGGCGGAAAGTATGGGCATGGCCTCCGCGCACTATCTGGTCCGCCATCTCGTGTACCTGTTCCTGGGCCTGGTGCTGGCGGTCATGGCGCGAGCCGTTCCCATTAAGCTGCTGGAGCGCTTCAGCCCGCTCATGTTCTTCCTGGCGGTGCTCGCCTTGCTCCTCGTGTTTATTCCGGGGCTGGGCCACACGGTCAACGGCAGCACGCGGTGGATCCGCGTGGGACCGATGCAGTTCCAGATGGTCGAAGCCGTCAAGATCATGTTCATCCTCTACATGGCCGGCTACCTGGTCCGGAAAGCGGACCGCATCAACGTCGTGTTCCTGGACACGCTCAAGCCCCTGGGGCTGGCCGGGATTCTGACCGTGCTGCTGCTGGCGCAGCCGGACATGGGCAGCGCGGCGGTGATCACTACCGTGGCCGGCGGCATGGTCTGGCTGGCGGGCGCGGCCTGGCGTCACATCGCCGTGCTCGGCATGCTGGCGCTGCCGGTGTTCGGCTATGCGGCCATGGAGCCCTATCGCCTTCGGCGCATCGTCTCCTTCATGGACCCCTGGCAGGATCCGTTCAACAGTGGATTCCAGCTGACCCAGGCCCTGATCGCCGTGGGCCGGGGCGAGCTCTTCGGCGTGGGGCTCGGCGCGAGCATCCAGAAGCTGTTCTACCTCCCGGAGGCCCACACGGACTTCATTTTCGCGGTCCTGGCGGAGGAATTCGGCCTGCTGGGCGTGGCCTTCGTGCTGGCCCTGTTCATGGTGCTGATCTCCCGCATCTTTGCCATCGGTGCCCGGGCCCACCGGGAGGACCGGCCCTTCGCCGGCAACGTGGCCTTCGGCATCGGCCTGTGGCTCGGGCTGCAGGCCCTGGTCAGCATCGGCGTCAACCTGGGCGTGTTGCCGACGAAGGGCCTGACCCTGCCGCTGATCTCCTCCGGCGGCAGCTCCGTGCTCATGACCTTCGTCGCCCTGGGCATCGTGTTCCGCATCCGTTACGAACTGCACCGCGATGCCGCCCGGACCCTCAAGTCCCGCGTCGGCCCGCGCAAGGTGAAGCTGTGAGCGGGCGCGTCATGATCATGGCCGGCGGTACCGGCGGGCACATCTACCCGGGGCTCGCCGTGGCCGATGCGCTGAGGGCCCGGGGGGTGGACGTGACCTGGCTGGGCGCGGAAGGCGGCATGGAATTCGAGAAGGTACCGCCGGCGGGCATCGAAATGGACCCGGTGCATATCCGCGGTTTGCGGGGCAAGGGGCTGACCGGCTGGCTGGCCCTGCCCGTGCGCCTGGGTCGCGCCGTCAACGAAGCGCGCAATGCCATGAAGCGCCGCCGTCCCGACTGCGCCGTCAGTTTCGGGGGCTACGTGGCCGGTCCCGGTGGACTCGCGGCCTGGCTGGGGGGAACCCCCCTCGTGGTGCACGAGCAAAACCGCATTCCCGGCCTCACCAACAAAACCCTGGCGCGAATGGCGAAGGTCGTGCTGCAGGCCTTCGACGGCGCCTTGCCCGGCGGCAGGACCGTGGGCAACCCGGTACGGGACAGCGTGGCGAGCCTGCCCGATCCCGCCACGCGCTGGGCGCGCCGGTCCGGCCCCGGTCGTTTGCTCATCACCGGCGGCAGCCAGGGTGCGCGAGCGCTGAACACGGCCGTGCCCGCGGCCCTGGCGCACCTGCCGGAAGACCGTCGCCCGGTGGTTCGCCACCAGGCCGGCGAGCCGGACTTCGAGGCCACCCGGGAGCGCTACGCGCGGCTCGGCGTCGAAGCCGACGTGACCCCCTTTATCGACGACATGGCGGAAGCCTACGCCTGGGCGGACCTGGTCGTTTGCCGCTCCGGCGCCCTGACCGTTTCCGAACTGGCCGCGGCCGGCGTTGGCGCCGTGCTGGTGCCGTTTCCCCATGCCGTGGATGACCACCAGACGGCCAACGCCCAGGTGCTGGTGTCCGCGAACGCCGCGCTGCTGGTGCCGGAGTCGGGCCTCGACCCGGGTACGCTGGCCGCCGAGCTGGATGGACTGGTCAACGACCGGGCACGCACCCTGGCGCTCGCGGAGGCCGCCCGCGGCTGCGCCGTGCCCGATGCCGCCCGTTCCGTGGCCGACGCATGCTGTTCCCTGATGCCGGGGAAAGCCGGTCCGGAGGTGAAGTCATGAGCGGCGCCGGCGCACATCTGAAACCCATGCGGCGGGTGCGTCGCGTGCACCTGGTGGGCATCGGCGGCGCCGGCATGAGCGGCATCGCCGAGGTGCTCGTGAACCAGGGCTTCGAAGTGACCGGTTCGGATCTGCAGGAATCGGATTCCACGCGCCGGCTGACGTCCCTGGGCGCCCGGGTGTTTCTCGAGCACGCCGCGCCCAACGTGGAGGGCGCGGACGTGGTGGTGGCCTCCTCGGCCATCGGGGAGAACAACGTGGAGCTCGAAGCGGCCCGTGAGGCCCGCATTCCCATCCTTCCGCGGGCCCAGATGCTGGCGGAGCTCATGCGCTTCCGGCGCGGCATCGCCGTGGCCGGCACACACGGCAAGACCACGACCACCAGCCTCGTGGCCTCCCTGCTGGCGGCGGCGGGCCAGGACCCGACCTTCGTCATCGGCGGGGTGGTCAACGCCTGGGGGAGCCACGCGCGCCTCGGCACCGGCGAGTACCTGGTGGCCGAAGCAGACGAAAGCGACGGCTCCTTTCTGCTGCTGCAACCGGTGGTCGCCCTGATCACGAACATCGACCGGGACCATCTCGAAAGCTACGAGGGCAGCTTCGAGAACCTCAAATCGGCCTTTGGTGAATTCCTCCAGCACCTGCCCTTCTACGGTGCCGCCGTCCTGTGCATCGATGACCCGGTGACCCGCGAGCTGGTGCCCGGAGTGAGCCGCGCCGTGGTGACTTACGGGCTGGACGAAGCCGCTGACGTGCGCGGCAGCAACGTGCGCCAGGACGGCCGGATCATGCGCTTCACCGTGCACCTGCCCGGTGACGACAGCGGCTTCGACGTGGCGCTCAATCTGCCGGGCATTCACAACGTCCGCAACGCCCTGGGCGCCCTGGCCATCGCCTGGGAACTCGGCCTGGACGTGGCCGCGGCCTCGGCCTGCCTGGAGACCTTCGAGGGCGTGGGGCGGCGCTTTGCGGAAATCGGCGATATCCGCCTCGGCGGGCACCGGGTGCATGCGGTGGAGGACTACGGCCACCATCCGACGGAGCTCGAGGCGACGCTCGCGGCAGCCCGGGGCGGCTGGCCGGAGCGCCGGCAGGTCGTCGTCTTCCAGCCGCATCGCTACACGCGCACGCGAGACCTGTTCGACGAGTTCAGTCGCGTCCTGTCGGACGCGGATGTGCTGGTGCTCAGCGATGTGTACCCCGCCGGTGAGAAGCCCATCGAGGGCATCGACAGCCAGGCGCTCTGCCACTCGATCCGGGTGCGCGGCAAGGTCGATCCGGTGCTGGTGCCGGAGGTCGAGGACCTGCCGGAGGCCCTGTCGAACCTCGTACGGGACGATGACCTGCTGCTGCTCCTCGGCGCCGGCAGCATGGACCGCGTGGCCCGCATCCTGCGGGACCAGGCGATGGGGGAGACACGCCCATGAGCACGATCGCCCCCTGCCGCGTCGACAATCCCGGAGCCTTCGGCCGGGTGGCCCTGCTCCTGGGCGGTGACAGCGCCGAGCGGGAAGTGTCCCTGAAAGGCGGTGCGGACGTGTCCGCGAGCCTGGCGCGCAGCGGCGTGGCGCACACGGTCTGTGACGGTGCCCCGGCGCTGTTCGACGCGATCCGGCGCGGCGAAGTTGACCGCGTTTTCAACCTGATGCACGGGCCGGGCGGCGAGGACGGCGCCATCCAGGGCGCGCTGTCGCTCATGCACGTGCCCATCACGGGGTCGGACCTGCTCGGTTCCGCGCTGAGCATGGACAAGGTGCGCTCCAAGTGGGTCTGGGAGCGCCTCGGGATTCCCACGGCGCCGTTCCGGGTCATCGAAGCGGGCGACTCGGACTTCCTCGACGTGGGCCAGGACCTGGAGCTGCCCCTGTTCGTCAAACCCACGGGCCTGGGTTCGTCCATCGGAATCACCCGGGTCACGGACCGTGACGAGCTCGCCCCGGCCGTCGCCGAGGCGCGTCGCTACAGTGACACGGTGGTGGTGGAGCAGGGCGTCGCAGGACGGGAATACTTTGTCGGCATCCTGGGAGAAGCGACCCTTCCCCTGATCGGCATCGAGACGCCCAACGCATTTTACGACTACGAGGCCAAGTACCTGTCGGACACCACGCGGTATCACTGCCCCTCCGGACTGCCGGCGGACCAGGAACGGGACCTCGGCGCGCAGGCGCTGGCCGCTTTCGAGGCGCTGCACTGCAGCGGGTGGGGGCGGGTGGATTTCATCCTGGACGACGACGGCAAAGCCTGGTTCCTCGAGGTGAACACAGCGCCGGGCATGACCGATCACAGCCTGGTGCCCCAGGCCGCAGCGGTGATCGGTGTCGATTTCGACGAGCTGGTCTGGCGCATCCTGGAGACGAGCCTGTGAGCTCCGCGGCGAACCAGGCGGAACGGCTCGAGCCTTACGGCGGCAGCCTCGGGCGCACGATCGGCGCCATCCTGCTGCTTGCGGCCCTGGCCGGAGTCGTGTGGGTGTGGTTCGGCATGGTGAAGCTCGACCGCTGGCCCATCCGCTGGCTCGAGGTGGACGGCGCCTTCGAGCGAGTGAGTGCCGAGCAGGTGCGCAAGGCCGCGGCGCCGCTGGTCAACGAAAGCTTCTTCTCCGTGGATCCTCAGGCGATCCAGGCCGCGGCCCGGGAGTTGCCCTGGGTCAACCAGGTCGTGGTGGAGAAGACCTGGCCCGACACGATTCGGCTCTACGTTACCGAGTACGTGCCGGTCGCGCACTGGGTGGACGGACAGCTGATCGCCACCAACGGGGACACGTTCTCCGTGCCACGCGCCGAGGGCATCCAGGGCCTGCCGTGGCTGGAAGGGCCCACGGACAGCGCCACGCAGGTGATCGAGGCCTGGCTGGCCTTCAACGACCTGTTGCAGCCGGCGGGCCAGGTCATCGAACGCATCACCCTGGATCCGCGAGGCGCCTGGACTCTGAAACTCGTGCAGGGCACCACCGTCAATATTGGCCGGGAGGACGCCATGGCGCGCGTGAAACGCCTGGCCAATGCCTGGTATGCGCTCCGGGACCTGCGGGGCGTGGCGCCGGTGCGCGTGGACCTGCGCTATTCCAACGGGTTCGCGGTGCAGTGGCCCGAATCCTTTACCGACGAGTCGCCGGACGCGCTCGCGGACAACCGATGAAAAGGCAATGACGAAAAAACCGGAAAAATCGTTGGTCGTGGGGCTCGATATCGGCACCTCCAAGGTCGTGGCGATCGTGGGAGAAATACAACCGGACGGCTCGGTGGAGGTGATCGGTCTCGGTTCCCACGCCTCCCGGGGTTTGCGGCGGGGTGTCGTGGTGGATATGGCGAGCACGGAACAGGCCATCGCCCGAGCCGTGGAGGAGGCCGAGCTCATGGCCGGCTGCGAGATTCACTCGGTGTTCTGCGGTATTTCGGGCAACCACATCCGGTCCCAGAATTCCGATGGCACGGTGGCCATCAAGGACAAGGAAGTCACGGAGCAGGACGTGGACCGGGTGCTGGAAGCGGCCCGGGCGATCCCCCTGGCCGCGGACCAGCAGATCCTGCACGTGCTGCCCCAGGAGTACGTCCTCGACCGCCAGGACGGTATCCGCCAGCCCATCGGCATGGCGGGCGTGCGCCTCGAGGCCCACGTGCACGTCGTCACGGCGGCCCTGGCGGCGGTACAGAACGTCGGCAAGTGCGTCACCCGCAACGCCCTGACCGTGGACGAACCGATCATCACGTCCCTGGCGTCGAGCTACTCGGCCCTGAGCGACGACGAGCGTGAACTCGGCGTGTGTCTCATGGACATTGGCGCCGGCACCACGGACATCGCCGTGTTTACCCATGGCGCGATCCGCCACACGGCCTGCCTCCCGATTGCGGGGGACCAGGTGACGAACGACCTGGCGGTGGCCCTGCGGACACCGACGCAGCACGCCGAGGACATCAAGATCAAGTATGGCTGTGCGCTGGAACAGCTGGCCGGCAGCGAGGAAACCATCCAGGTACCGAGCGTCGGTGAGCGCACGAGCCGCCGCCTGGCGCGCCAGACCCTGGCGCAGGTGGTCGAGGCCCGTTACCGGGAGCTGTTTTCCCTGGTCAATGCCGAGCTGCGGCGCAGCGGCTACGAAAACCTCGTGTCATCCGGCCTGGTACTGACCGGCGGCGCGGCAAAGGTCGAGGGCGCGGTGGACCTGGCGGAGGAGGTGTTTCACATGCCCGTCCGCCTGGCCACGCCGCAGTACGTCACCGGTTTGAGTGACGTCGTATCCAATCCCGTGCACGCCACGGGAGTCGGGCTGCTGATCTATGGCAGCCAGGTGGAAAACGCCGGACGCCGTTTCGACGGGCGGTCCGACGGCATGTCCCTGGTGGACCGCGTCAAGACGTGGTTCCGGGGTGAATTCTGAGCAAGACACAGCGATGGCGACAGAGGCTTATTTGAGCCGGGCCATACGACACAGGCACCGGCGGCACACAGACCAGCCGGCCAACACAATGGCGAGCGAGAGGAGCAATACCCATGTTTGAACTGGTGGAAAACTACACACCCAGCGCAGCGATCAAGGTGATCGGCGTTGGCGGAGGCGGCGGCAACGCCGTCAGCCAGATGATCGACGCGAACATTGAAGGCGTCGAATTCATCGCGGCCAATACGGATGCGCAGGCCCTGCGCTCCTTCAAGGGCAAGGCGGCCCTGCAGATCGGCTCCAGCGTCACCAAGGGCCTCGGCGCGGGCGCCAACCCGGAAGTGGGCCGCCAGGCGGCGCTCGAGGACCGGGATCACATCATTGAACTGCTTAAGGGCGCCGACATGGTGTTCATTACCGCCGGCATGGGCGGGGGTACCGGCACCGGTGCGGCCCCCGTGATCGCCCAGGCGGCCAAGGAACTCGGCATCCTGACCGTGGCCGTGGTCACCAAGCCCTTCGGCTTTGAGCAGAAGCGGCGCATGCAGATCGCCGAGCAGGGCATCGAGGAGCTCTCCCGGACCGTGGACTCCCTGATCACCATTCCCAACAGCAAGCTGCCCCAGGTGCTGGGGGAGGACGCACTGCTGCTGAACGCATTCAAGGCGGCCAACGACGTGCTCCACGGCGCCGTGCAGGGGATTGCCGAGCTGATCACCCGCCAGGGCATGATCAACGTGGACTTCGCCGACGTGCGCACGGTCATGAGCGAGATGGGCACGGCGGTCATGGGCGCGGGCAAGGCCTGCGGCGACGACCGGGCGCTCATGGCGGTGAACGAGGCCATCGGCAGCCCGCTGCTGGAGGACATCAATCTGAACGGCGCCCGCGGCGTTCTGGTGAATATCACGGCCGGCATGAACCTCACCATGAAGGAATTCGAGGAAGTCGGTACCGAGATCGCGGATCTGGCCAGCGAGGACGCCACGGTGGTGGTGGGTACGGTGATCGACCCCGACATCGGCGACGAGCTGCGCGTCACGGTGGTCGCCACCGGCCTCGGTGAGCAGCGCCCGAGATTGCGGGCGGTGGAAGACACGCCGAGAACCTTCAAGAAGACCGGGACGACGGGCGATTTCGAGCCCCAGGAAGCGGATGCGAGGTCCCGGGAGGACGGACCGAAATTCTCAGCGCCGCCGAAGACCGACACCATGACCGAGTCCGCGGGGCTCTTCGAGACCCAGGACGACATCGATTACTTCGAGGTGCCGGCGTTCCTGCGCAACCAGGCGGACTGAGGCGGGGTGAGTTGTCCCTTCCGGGTTCTGGCGTGGTTCCGGTGTGGTGCTGGCCGGGTTCAGGCGTCGGACAGGGTTGAAATGGGAAAATGGTGACCCGAATTTGTCACACTGAAGCGAGTTAAGGTGTTGTTAAATTACAACAAGTTGTGGCGTATTTGCCGAAAAGCGCGCGAGTTTGGCGTTTGCCTGTGGTAAACTGCGCCGCAATCCCGCCAGCGGGGTATTGAATAATGATAAGACAGCGAACCCTCAAGAACGTCATCCGTGCCACGGGTGTCGGCATTCACACCGGTGAAAAAGTGCTCATGACCCTGCGTCCCGCGGCGGTCAACACGGGCATCGTGTTCCGCCGCGTGGATCTCGACCCGGTCGCGGACATACCGGCCACGGCGCTCAACGTCGGGGACACGAGCATGAACACGACCCTCACCCACGAGGGCGTGCGCGTGTCCACGGTGGAGCACCTCCTGTCCGCCCTGGCCGGCCTGGGCATCGACAACTGCTACGTGGACCTCAGCTCCGCCGAGGTTCCGATCATGGACGGCAGCGCCGGTCCATTCGTTTTCCTGGTGCAGTCCGCCGGTATCGAGGAGCAATCGCTCGCCAAGCGTTTCATTCGCATCCTCGAGCCCGTGGAGGTCAAGGAAGGTGACAAGTGGGCCCGCTTCGAGCCGTTCGACGGCTTCAAGGTGTCGTTCAAGATCGAATTCGACCACCCCGTGTTCGAATCGCACACCTCCTTCGCCAGCATCGATTTCTCCACCACCTCCTATCTGAAGGAGATCTCCCGCGCTCGCACCTTCGGGTTCGTGCGGGACCTCGAGATGCTGCGCGAACGCAACCTCGTGCTCGGCGGCAGCCTGGACAACGCCGTGGTGCTCGACGACTACCGCGTGCTCAACGAAGACGGCCTCCGCTACGAGGACGAGTTTGTGAAGCACAAGATGCTCGACGCCATCGGTGACCTCTACCTCCTCGGCCACAGCCTTATCGGCGCGTACTCGGGCTACAAGTCCGGCCACGGCCTGAACAACCTGCTGCTGCGCGAACTGCTGCAGCGGCCGGAGGCCTGGGAAGAGGTGACCTTCGAGGACGCGGAGACGGCGCCGATCTCCTACACGCAGCCGGCTCAGGCGCTGTAACTTTTCGACAACTCGGTATCCGGCGGGTTTCCCCCGCCTGGGATCGGGGCGGCTCGTGCGGGCTCGGCGGGCTTCCCCCGCTTCGGGATCGGTTCGCTGGCCTTCGGCTTCCCTCGTTCCCCTGCGCTTGGTGGGAGCGGTTCGCACGGTGTCCATCACGAGGGTTGTCCTATCGAGTTGCTCACCTCGGGCCTGCGGCCCGTCCCAGTCGCTCCGGGTCACTCGGCAGCGAACCCGATTGATCCCGAAGCGGGGGAAGCCCGCCGAGCCCTGCATCGGGGCCTCCGGGGCGGGGGAAACCCGCCGGACTCGGCATCGACAAGTCACAGGACCTTCGCCTCCCTGGAATCTGCCGTCTTCGTCCTCGTGACATTCCAGGATGTTTCCTCACCCGATGGCCTCGGCGCACACTGCGTCCCCAATGTTTCTGTACCTCGAGCATGCCCACCCTCCAGCCAACTCTGAGGGTTTGGGGCGGGGTCCCTCAGAGTTGGATCCGAGGCGGCAGGTCCGGCGTGATCCGCACCTCCAGCGACTCGACCTCGCCCGGGAAGGCGGCCTGGATGGCGGTGAGGAGGCGGGGGGTTTCCATGCGGATGCGCTGGGCGATGGGCGCCACCGGGGTCGCGAGGATAAGTACACCCTGGCGCAGGTTGGCGACGCGAACGTGGGGGGCATGGCGCGGGTCGAGTTCCCCGGCCACGAGACGGTCCAGGCGGTCCAGGTGCCTGGCCCGACCGAGCAATCTGCCGAGCCCACGCGCGTCGGCGCCGGCGATTTCGCTCACGGACTGGGCGCCCGTCTCCGACTTCCTGCGTGAATCGACCATGCCTTCAGCATACCCCGAATCGCCGGGTCGCAAAGTGTTGCATAATGCGGCCCGCGGCCCCACATCCAGAGCGTGCCGGTAGTACGTGCGCGAGGGATCGTACGCCCCGGTTAAACCAGCGATACCTCATAAAACAACGATCCAAGACCATGCTTAACGCCCTGATTACCAAAGTTTTTGGCAGCCGCAACGACCGTCTGGTCAAGCAGCTGGCCAGGAAGGTGCAACAGATCAACGACCTCGAGCCCGACATGCAGGCTCTGAGCGACGAGGAGCTGGCCGCCAAAACCGAAGAATTCCGCGCCAAAGCCGCCGACGGCGCGTCCCTGGACAGCCTGCTGCCGGAGGCGTTTGCCGCAGTGCGCGAGGCCAGTGTCCGCACCCTGGGCCTGCGTCACTACGACGTCCAGCTTATCGGCGGCATGGTGCTGCACGACGGCAAGATCGCCGAGATGAAGACCGGTGAGGGCAAGACCCTCATGGCGACCCTGGCGGTGTACCTGAACGCCCTCGGCGGCGGCAGCGTGCACGTGGTCACGGTCAACGATTACCTCGCGAGGCGTGACGCGGAATGGATGCGCCCGGTCTACGAGGCCCTGGGCATCACCGTGGGCGTGGCCGTGCCCGGCATGACGCCGGCGGCCAAGCGCGCGTCCTACGCCTGCGACGTGGTCTACGCCACGAACAACGAGCTGGGCTTCGACTACCTGCGCGACAACATGGCCTTCAGCATCGACCAGCGCGTGCAGCGTGACCGCAGCTTCGCCATCGTGGACGAGGTGGACTCGATCCTCATCGACGAGGCGCGCACGCCCCTGATCATCTCCGGCCCCACGGACGACGCGCCGCAGCTGTACGTGCGCCTGGACAAACTGGTGCCGCACCTGGAGCGCGCCGAGACCCCGGCGGACCCGGAGGAAGTCCCGGACGGTGACTTCACCGTGGACGAGAAACAGAAGCAGATCTACCTCACCGAGGAAGGCATGGCCCGGGTCGAGGACCTCATGGTCAAGGAAGGCCTGCTGAAGGAAGAGGACAGCCTCTACGACGCGAACAACCTGAGCCTGGTTCATCACCTGAACGCCAGCCTCCGGGCCCACCACCTGTTCCAGCGCGATGTGGACTACATCGTCAAGGACAACGAGGTGGTGATCGTGGACGAGTTCACGGGCCGCACCCTGGCCGGGCGCCGCTGGTCCGACGGCCTGCACCAGGCCGTGGAAGCCAAGGAAGGCGTGCCGATCCAGAAGGTAAACCAGACCCTCGCGTCCATTACCTTCCAGAACTACTTCCGCCTGTACGACAAGCTGTCCGGCATGACCGGCACGGCGGACA
Organism: Lysobacterales bacterium; assembly: GCA_036351115.1. Classification (GTDB taxonomy): domain Bacteria; phylum Pseudomonadota; class Gammaproteobacteria; order Xanthomonadales; family SZUA-36; genus Marinihelvus. Next base: position 20,341 of record JAZBOL010000059.1, read on the forward strand.
CGGAGGCCTACGAGTTCCAGACCATCTACGGACTGGAAGTGGTGGTGATCCCCACGCACCGGCCCATGGTGCGCGACGACCGGGACGACCTCGTGTTTCTCAAGGCCGAGGCCAAGTACGAGGCCATCATCGAGGACATCGAGGACTGCATCGAGCGCGGCCAGCCCGTGCTCGTGGGCACCACGTCCATCGAAACCTCGGAGCTGATCTCCAAGAAACTCAAGAAGCGCAAGATCAAGCACGAGGTGCTCAACGCCAAGCAGCACGAGCGTGAGGCCCAGATCGTGGCCCAGGCGGGCCGCCCCGGCGCCGTGACCATCGCCACCAACATGGCCGGTCGTGGGACGGACATCGTGCTCGGCGGCAGCCTGGATGCCGAGCTGGCGGAGCTGGGCGAAGCCGCCACGGACGAACAGAAGCTGCAGCTGCGCGAGGAATGGTCCAAGCGCCACGACACCGTGCTCGAGGCCGGTGGCCTGCACATCATCGGCACGGAGCGGCACGAAAGCCGCCGCATCGACAACCAGCTGCGCGGCCGGGCCGGGCGCCAGGGTGATCCGGGCTCGTCCCGCTTTTACCTGTCCCTGGAAGACAACCTCATGCGCATCTTCGCGTCCGACCGCATGGGCGGCATGATGAAGCGCTTCGGCATGAAGGAAGACGAGGCCATCGAGGCGGGCATGCTCAACCGGGCCATCGAAAACGCCCAGCGCAAGGTGGAAGGGCACAACTTCGACATGCGCAAGCACCTGCTGGACTACGACGACGTGGCCAACGACCAGCGCCGGGTCGTGTACCAGCAGCGCCAGGACCTCATGGAGCTCGAGGACATCAAGGATACGGTGGTTGAATTCCGTCGCGGCGTCTTCGACAACGTAGTGAACAACTTCGTGCCGCCGGACAGCATCGACGAGCAGTGGGACCTGGCCGGCCTCGAACAGGCCCTGGAAGGCGAATTCGGCATCCAGGTGCCCCTGTCGCGCTGGGCCGAGGCGGGCGAACTGACCAACGAGGCGGTGATCCGCGAACGCGTCGGGGAGGCGGTGAACAACCACTTCGACGCCAAGGAAGCGGAGACCGGGCCCGAGGTCATGCGCCACTTCGAAAAGGCCCTGACCCTGAACGTGCTCGACCAGCAGTGGAAAGACCACCTGGCGCGCATGGACTACCTGCGCCAGGGCATCCACCTGCGCGGCTACGCCCAGAAGCAGCCCATGCAGGAATACAAGCGCGAGGCCTTCGAGATGTTCAGCTCGCTCATGGACAACGTCGAGCACGATGTCGTCAAGCTGCTGGCCCGCGTGCAGGTCAAGGCCGAGGAAGACGTGGAAGCCGTGGAAGAGCAGCGCAAAACCGACGCGGCGGTGCAGTACCGCCACGATCCGGCAGCGTCCATGCCCCAGCAGCCGGCGCCCCAGCCGGTGCCGGCGGGCGCGCAGGCCAACGTGCCCGGCGCCGCGCCAATACCCGGTGCCGCGCCGCAGCCCGGGCAGACCCCGCAGCCGGGTCAGGCGCAGGGGCAGCCCCAGGGGCAGCCTTTCGTCCGGGATGAAAAGAAAGTGGGGCGGAACGAGCCCTGCCCGTGTGGTTCAGGGCGGAAGTTCAAGCAGTGTCATGGGAA